>DAIDEE010000068.1 GCA_027308685.1 Acidocella sp. | reverse complement strand
GGGCGAATGGGGAACGGGCCATTTTGGTCTCCTGAGGGGCGGCGGTGGGTTGTTCGTCAAGCGAGTGGCGCAAAAATTCCGGCGGCGGATTATTGCCGAGGAAGTCTGGTTGGTCCGGTGGTGAGACCGGGGCGTGGGGCGGCGCAGCAGCTTCGGGTTTAGCGTCATTTGCTTTACGAAAAATTGACACACTGCCTCCATGGTTCATGACGAGTCGATGACTCGGCCACGTGGCTAGCACGCGGCGTCGCGGCGGGACAATGCTGAGTTTGGTGAAAATACGGACATGGTGCTAGGCGCGGGCTATCATTTAACGGGAGAGTGAGATGTCGGTGGCGCGTTTTGATATGACCGGGATTGGCAATGCGATCGTGGATTTGCTGGTGCGCACCGATGATGCGTTCCTGTCGCGCCATGACATGCCCAAGGGCGGGATGACGCTGATTGACGCGGATACCGCCACCCGGCTGACCGGGCTGATGACGGGCGGGCAGACGGCGGCGGGCGGGTCCGTTGCGAATTCCTGCGCGGTGGCGGCCTCATTGGGGGCGCATGTGGCGTTTTTAGGCAAGGTGGCGGCGGATGATCTGGGGGCGGCGTTTGCGGCGGGCTTAAGTGAAATCGGGGTGCATTACCCCACCGCGCCGCTGCATAACGGTGCGCCGACCGCACGTTGTTTGATTTTTGTGACCCCCGATGGCCAGCGCACCATGAACACTTATTTAGGCGCGGGCGGAGAGTTCTCGCTGGGTGATTTGGATGAGACCGTGATTGCGGAGTCCGCCATCACGTACCTGGAAGGCTATTTGTTTGACCCGCCGGCGGCGCAGGCGGCGTTTGTTGAGGCGGCGCGGATTGCCAAGTCGGCTGACCGGCTGACGGCGCTGTCGCTCTCCGATCCGTTTTGCGTGGACCGGCATCGCGATGGGTTTCGCCGGCTGATCAAGCAGGGCGTGGATATTCTGTTCGCCAATGAGGCGGAGATTTGCAGCCTGTATGAATGCAATGCGTTTGCCGATGCGCAGGCGCAGGTGGCGGCGGATGTAAAGCTGGCGGTGCTGACCCGCTCTGAGGCGGGCAGTGTGATCGTGCAGGATGTGAATGTGATCGAGGTTGAGGCAGTGCCGGTCAATGTGGTGGATACCACCGGCGCCGGTGATGCCTATGCGGCGGGATTCATGACCGCTTACGCGCAAGGGCGCTCGGTGCATGAGGCGGGTAAGCTGGGCTCGCGGGCGGCAGCCTTGGCGATCAGCCAGATTGGGGCGCGGCCATCGGCGGAGATGCTGCGGGGCCTCGTGGGGTGAATCTCACAGACCTTGTGCTGGTGGCGGTGGCGTTTTTTGCCGGGGCGCAGAATGCGCTGGCAGGTGGCGGCTCGTTTTTGACGTTTCCGGCGTTGTTATATGCCGGGCTGGACCCCAGGGCGGCCAATATCACGTCCTCGATTGCGCTGTTTCCGGGCCAGATTACCACCGGCCTGGCCGGGCGCAGCATGGTGATGGGGGTGGCGGGTCTCTCGGTGCGGGCGCTGATTATCATCTCGCTTGCCGGCGGTTTGGTGGGGGCGGTGCTGCTGCTGGCGACGCCGGTTGCAGTGTTTACCCATCTGGTGCCGTATTTGGTGCTGTTTGCCACGGCGGTGTTTGCCTGGGGGAGCTTTTTTAAAAAGCCGCGCCCGGATGATGCCACGCCGGAATTATCGCCGAAAATGGCCGGGGTCGCGCAATTTTTTATCGCGGTTTACGGCGGGTACTTCGGTGGCGGCATCGGGATTTTAATGCTGGCGGCGCTGACCGCGGCGGGGCTGCTGGTGCGCCATGCCGGGGCCACCAAAAATGTGCTGGCGGGGGTGTGTAACGCCGCCGCCGTGGTGCTGTTTTTGGCCGAGACCAAAGTGGATTGGTGGATTGTGCTGTTGGTCGGGGTGGCGGCGATTATTGGTGGACAGTTGGGGGTTTATCTGCTGCGGCGGATCAACGAAAGGCTGCTGCGGGTGGGCATAACGGCAATCGGCGTGGCGCTGACGGTAGGGTTGTTTATTCGGGCCTAGTCGCGCCAAGCAGCACCGCGCCGCCACGGCGGTTGGCCATGTGCCAGAGGCTCCAGGCCATTAATACGCCGATGATGCCGTAGCCGATGAGGGGGGCGATGAGCAGGTAGCGGCTGATCGGCCAGATGATGGCCAGCCAGCACATGATGGCGGTTTGCACCACCAGCCCGGTGCCCCAGACGAGGGTGAGCAGGCGGAATAGTTGCGGCACACCCGCGCGGGCCCACAGCGCCTCGAATTGTGCGGCGCCTTGTGCGGTGTTGCGGGCCATGGTGGCGCGGGCCAGGTAGAAGATCATCGGGCGTTTGAGGCCTAGCGAGGCCAGGAACATCACGCCGACCAGGCCGGTGACCAGCGCCTCGCGCACCTGAATCAGGCGGGCCGAGCCGCCCAAGAACGTGGCCCCCACCGTGAACAGGATGCTGGCGATGATGAGGAGCGAAAGCGCATCGACCCGGCGGGTTTTAGCTAGTTCATAGAGGCTCCAGAGCAGCGGCGGCAAGGCCGAGGCGATCAGGGCGACGACATCGCCATATTGGTCATGCAGCCCCTGATAGACAGCCCAGGGGGCGAGGAAGTTGGCGCATAGCTCAGGCGCCATGCGGAACAGTTTTTTCAGCGAATCAACCCGATGGTGGGGGAGGAGGGGTTGGCGGTGGCGCGTTTGGGGATGCGTCCGGCGCGGAAGGCCAGACGCCCCGCCTCAACGCCGGC
The DNA here is from genome assembly GCA_027308685.1 of Acidocella sp. Taxonomy (GTDB): domain Bacteria; phylum Pseudomonadota; class Alphaproteobacteria; order Acetobacterales; family Acetobacteraceae; genus Acidocella. The sequence continues at coordinate 913 of DAIDEE010000068.1, read as the reverse complement.
CTTCATGGCGCGGGCCATGAGGATGGGGTTTTGGGCCATGGCGATGGCGGAATTGACCAGCACGGCGTCGCACCCCAGTTCCATCGCGAAGGTGGCGTCAAAGGCGGTGCCGACCCCGGCATCCACCAGCACCGGAACCTTGGCGTTCTCGATGATCATCTGGATCATCAGGGGGTTTTGCACGCCCAGGCCGGAGCCGATGGGAGCGCCGAGCGGCATGATGGCAACGCAGCCCATGTCTTCCAGGCGTTTGGCGGCGATCGGGTCGTCGGAGCAATACACCATCACCTCGAAGCCGTCCTTGATCAGGGCGTCGGCGGCTTCAAAGGTGGCCTGCATGTCGGGGTAGAGGGTAGGCGGCGGGCCGAGAACTTCCAGTTTCACCAGGTTCCAGCCGCCGGCTTCGCGGGCCAGGCGCAGGGTGCGCACCGCGTCATCGGCGGTGAAGCAGCCGGCGGTGTTGGGTAAGTACGTATAATGGCTGGGGGATACATAATCCTGTAGCATCGGGGCTTTGGGGTCTGACAAATTAACCCGGCGCACCGCGACAGTGACCATTTCAGCGCCGGACGCCTCGATGGCGGCGGCGGTGGTGGGGAGGTCAACGTATTTGCCGGTGCCGACGATCAGGCGAGAGGTAAAGCTGCGACCGGCGACAATCCAGGGGTCGGGAGCCGGGGTGAAACTGTCCATGGCTCAACCACCGCCGATGAAGTGGACGATTTCGAGAACATCGCCGTCGGCCAGTGCGGTGGCGGCGTAGGTGGAGCGCGGCACGATCTCGCGGTTCAGCTCCACGGCCACTTTGCGGACATCAAGGCCCAGGTGCGCGACCAGGGCGGCGACATTTTGCGGTCCCGGCAGGCCCAACGCTTCGCCGTTGACGGTGAGGGTGATGGTTTTGGTTTTGGTT
>DAIDEE010000064.1 GCA_027308685.1 Acidocella sp. | reverse complement strand
GAGCACACCGGACGTGCCGCCGATGATGCTGCCGCTATTGCTCAATGTGCCGATGGAACCGGAGCTGTACACACCAACCTTGCCGCCTAAAATCAGCGCCGCGCTGGTGCTGTTGGTCAGGCTGCTGATGTCAGCCGCGCGCACACCCACAGCGCTGGTGCCGATGATGCTGCCGCTATTGGACAGCGATGCAATCGAGCCGCAGGCGTGCACACCAGACGAGCCGCCGATGATGCTGCCGCTGTTGCTCAATGTGCCGATGGAACCCGAGCTGTACACACCAATCTTGCCGCCTAAAATCAGCGCCGCGCTGGTGTTGTTAGTCAGGCTGCCGATGTCAGCCGCGCTCACACCCACAGTGCTGGTGCCGATGATGGTGCCGCTGTTGGACAGCGATGCAATCAAACCGTTGGCGAGCACACCGGACGTGCCGCCGATGATGCTGCCGCTATTGCTCAATGTGCCGATGGAACCGGAGATGTTCACACCAACCTTGCCGCCTAAGATCAGCGCCGCGCTGGTGCTGTTGGACAGCGATGCAATCGAACCGGCGATGTTCACCCCGGTGACCCTGCCGGCAATGGTGGCGCCAATCTCGTTGGTGAGTGAGCCGAGGTTGTTAGCCTTTACGCCGCTGCCGAGCAAGCCGGTGATGGTCCCGTTATTTATGAGGCTAACGATGGACCCCGTGGCCACCACGCCGGATGTACCGCCGACGATGAGGCCGCCTGAAGTATTTGCCAGGCTGATAATTGAGGTTCCAGCGGTGACCCCGTCAATCCCGCCGTGGATGGTGCCGGCATTGGTCAGCGTGCCGATGCTGCCCGTGCTGGCAACGCCGGTGTTAGCGCCTGAGATCAGCCCGGCGTTATTTGCCAGAAGGGCGATCTGGCCAGCCTTCACACCGTCGCCCGCACTGCCGGTGTTCGACGTGCCGGTGGCAATGATGGTGCCAGTGTTGGTGAGAGCCGCAATAGTCCCGGCCGTGATCACCGCATTCGTGTTGCCGACAATAGCGTTGATATTGTTGATCGACCCGATGTTTCCGGCAGCCACACCGTTAAATTTATTGCCCAAAATAGTGCCGCTGTTGGTCAACTGCGCCAGCGTACCACGGCTGTAAATGCCGGTGGACCCGCCAGAGATGAAACCTGCGGTATTGATGATGGTTTGAATGCCAGAGGCATGAATACCGTCTTTGGCAGCGCCGGAAATGGTGCCTGTGTTGGTGAGCAGACCAATGGTGCTGTTGGTTAAAACACCGGATGATTGCCCGAGAACCTGCCCAATGTTGCTGATGCTGCCAATGGCGCCGACGCTGCGAATACCATTCACCCCGCCGTTAATGAGACCCATATTTGTCAACGTACCAATACCAGCGGTGAAACCACCTTGCGTCACCGCCGCCACACCGGTTTTACCGCCTGTAATCACGCCGCCGGTATTGTTTACCAGCGTGCCGATCCCAATTGCCTTCACGCCGTCGAGGTTCGAGGCATTGATAAGGTTGCTGTTGGAGAGGTAGCCGATGGTACCGTTGGTGGATACGCCATTACCGAAGCCACCCGAAATGGTGCCCGCGTTGGTTAATGTTCCAATACCATTGGCGGCGTTGATGCCGGTTTTAAAGCCCGAGATCAAACCACCGATATTATTATGGAGGGCGCCGATAGAGCCTTGCTGGATGCCCGTGGACACCTGGAAGGGCGACGTATTGGTGGATTCAATGGTGCCGCTATTGCTCAGCAGCGTGATGGTGCCTGTGCCGCCAATCCCGTAGCTTGCGCCTACAATGGTGGCAACCCCCGTGAGATTGCTGAGATTATCGATGTTACCATTGTTGGTGATGCCAGATTTGGTGCCGATGATCAGCCCGCTGTTGCTTACCGTGCCAACACTGCCCTGGTTGATGATGCCGGTGTTACCCGAGCCGATGGTGGCGCCCACCAGATTGACCACCGAGGAAATGGTGCCCGCAATTGTGTTGGTGATGGTACGGATCAGGCCGGCATTGCTAACGCCGGCAACCGCACCAAAAATTGTGCCGGAATTAAAAATATCGGCAATCGTCCCGCCGGAATTATTTTCAACGCCAACGCCAGTAAGGCCGATAATCGACCCGCTGTTGGCAAAGGCTCCACTATTACCGCCCGCCACAACGCCATTGGTGTGGCCAAAAACAACACCGCTATTGCTGAGCGTACCGATGCCCGAGACCCCTCGCACACCGGTCTGAGCCCCGGCGATCAAGCCACCAGTGCTATTGCTGACAAGGCTGATATAGCCTCCGGCGTTCACGCCGTCCCCAACAGTGCCGATAATGGTGCCCGAGTTGGCAATAACGATCGTCCCGGAGCCTGCCACACCGTCGTAACCGGAAATGGTCGCTGAAGCACCGATATTGGTTACAGTACCGCCGCTACCGAGAAAAATTCCATGATCAGCACTCGACTGCGCACCAGCCAGAATGGTGCCGAAATTGGTGACAGTGCCGACCCCATTCACAATATCAACGCCGTTGACCGAGCCTGAGATAAAAGCTGACGAGGTTTGATTGTCTACCACGCCGCCACCGTTCAAAAACACCCCCCGACCGATATTTGACGTGGAGGTGGCCAGAATGGTGCCTGAGTTCAAAATTGTTGAAGTGCCGAAGCTATTGGAAATGCCGGTAGTTACACCGGTAATGAGGCTAGTATTGATCACAGAGCCAATGCTGCCGTTGGCAACACCAACCCCGTTCAGCCCTTGAATGGTACCGCTATTGGTTAGCAGGTTGATGGTGCCATTGCCCTTGATGCCGCTAGCGCCCCCGATGATTTGATTGGTGTTAGTGATGGTGCTGATGAGAAAGTTGTTATTTAACCCGGCAACCGTGCCAGTGACGGTCCCGCTGTTGGACAACGTACCGATGGAGCCTGTTGAGGTCAGCGCTGTGGCGGTGCTGGAAATCACAATATTCGAAGCCGCTGAATAGCATGGATTGGATATAAGCGATTGGCCCAGGCCGGAGGAGGATACGAGCGCCGTGCAGGCCGCCGCCTGGGCCTGGCTCATCGGCAGCAAAGCTCCCACCACGGCCAAGGGAAGAATGGAAGCGCCGGCCAGCAGAGCCATGCGTAACTGACCGTTTATTTTACCGGACGGTGAGTAAGTGACGATTTCCATAGTGAACTTCCCAAAAACTAAATGATTAGAGTAATTTTTTAGACAAAGCCGGTTTCATCAGCTTTCCGGCGCACGCAACAATAACCTCAACAATGAGTTTTTCACACATTATTGAACCACATGACAAGATGTTAAAGCAGGCAATCCGGTCAGCCGCAATGCAAAATACGCCCAGTCAAACTAATATTATTTCGTTGTTCATCACCGTTAGGTAAAATAACCGCGATTATGAACATATCACCGCAAAGCGGTCGCCCTCGCCTCGAATCTGTGGTCAAGTTTGTAAGCCGATTACTTGATTTTTATTTTATGTGGCATTTGCAAGTTACAAAAGCCGCCGACTTGCCGAGAGTACGCCGTTTTAATCTTCGTTAGTACGTTATTTTCTGCGCCTTTGGCCACGGCAGCCCGCAAATTCAACATAATACCGGCATGTCAATTAACATAATTGTCATCATATGGCACAAGATGATGCTGCTAAAATTAAACTGGGTGAAAATATCGTGCGCTGCGCGTCACCTAAGCGTAGTGCTCAGCCTGTTACCAAACAGTTACAGCGCGATCGGCTAGGCGCGGCTGTGTCAAGCTGGGCGTGTCGCGTTATGAACATGATCGAACATCAACTGCGATTGCCTCATATTCCAGCAGGTTTTCTGGTACTCTCAATAAAGTGAAGAATTTCATCGCCAATTCGCTTGGGGTCCTGCAGTTGTGGCACATGGGCCAGCCCTTCCAGTATCTCAAGCCGCGCCTTCGGGAGCCGCTGTGCCAGGTCCTGCGCCATGGCTGTTGGGGTTGCCTGATCTTCTGAGCCAACCATCAACAACGCCGGTTTGATAATTCGCGGCGCCTCAGCGGTGATATCCAGCGTCGCAAGCGCCATGCAGGCAGCGTCAAAGGTTTCCGGGTTCGTTTGTAAAAACGCTGCCCGCCGCGCCGCCATCAGCGCCGGATGCGCTTCGCGGAAGGCCGCACCAAACAGTCGCGCCATCGCGGTATCCGCAATCGCAGCTAACCCTCGAGTGGCCGCGGCCTCTCGCATACCCCAAAATGCTGCCCGGCCGGGCTCTGAAAATGCCGCGCCACAGCCAATGAGCACCAGCCCACCTAGTAGGTCAGGCTGGTCAAGCGCTAAACGAAGCGCCAGGAAACTGCCGTAGCCATTGCCAACAAGCAACGGCGGCTCGGGTAACTTGAGAGCGGCGATGGCATCGCCAAGGGCTGCCGCTACCGGGGCCAGCCCACCTGTGATCGGCGGTAGCCCGGCGAAGCCAGGCAGGTCGGCCACAATCACCCGGGCTTGGTGGCGCAAAATTGGTACCAGTTCAGCCCAACTGGCGGCATCTGCCAACAGGGAATGCAGTAAAATTAGTGGCCGGCCAGCGCCGCCGTCATGCAGCCTCACCTGCCCACCCAATGGAACCTGCGTCATCCCCGCCTCTTTTCTTTACAATAGATATATCAACGTTGAAACTCTTACCCGATAATAAGAGAGTTTCAATAGTGGATCTCTCTTGATTTATTTTCTCTGATATATCACGATACGTGGAAAGAGGATTCCGTTATGCTGATGCGCTCCAGCGTTTACGCTGCCTTGAAGTCCGATATCATCGCCTGCCGGCTGCCGCCGGGGGCCGAATTGCGCGAACCTGACATCGCCACGCGCTATGGTGTCAGCCGCTCACCGGTACGCGACGCCATGCTGCGGTTAGAGGCGGACGGGCTGGTCCAGATCGTGCCGCGGCAGTTTTACCGGGTAGCCCCGATTTCTCTGCGCGACGCCACCGACCTGTTCCACATGCGCCGCCTGCTGGAACCGCAAGCCGCGCGTGATGCTGCGCAGAACGCTGATGAAACCACTTTGGCCCTGTTGAAGCGCGCGGCTGAACATCCACCCGGTGCCGACTTCATCGACAGTAACCGCCGTTTCCATTGCATGATCGCCGGTGCCGCCAGCAACCGTCGCCTGGCGGCCACCTGCGTTGATTGCATCGAGCAATCAGACCGATTGGTGCGGGTCAGCCTAGGGCAGATTGAAGGCCGTCAGCCGGGGCGGTTGGTCGGTGAACATCTGGCGATCGTCGCGGCCATTGTTAACCGGGACGGCCGCGCCGCCGCAAAGCTACTGCGTACCCATATCGACGCCGCCGAAGCCCGCGTGCTGGCGGCTCTGCGTCGGCAACCCATCGTGACAAATTAAATACTAGAGCCAACCAAGACCAAAACAAATCGGGGGAGTAAAAAATGGACCAGGAATATAGCGGCGTCTCAGCCGGCGCACGTCTCGACCGTTTACCGATTGGACGGTTCCATCAGCGGATCAGGTTCCTGATCGGCGTGGGTATGTTTTTTGACGGGTTTGACATCTACATCGCCGCCATTGTGCTCGGCGCCACCATCCGTAGCGGCTTTGCAACGTTGCCGCAGGGCGCTGCATTCGTCTCAGCGACCTTCGTCGGTATGATGCTCGGCTCGGTCGTCACCGGCTTTCTGGGAGACCGGCTGGGGCGGCGCTTTACCTACCAGACCAATCTGGCGATTTTCGGCATCGCATCACTGGCCGCGGCCGTCGCGCCCAGCATGAGCATTCTGATCATTCTACGCTTCGTCATGGGCTTTGGCCTGGGGGCGGAGAATGTCGTTGGCTACTCAACGCTCACCGAGTTCATCCCGCCTGCCGAACGTGGCCGCTGGTTAGGCATGATGGCGGTGGTGGTGGTGATGGGCCTGCCTGCCTCAGCCTTTCTCGGCTATGCGCTGGTGCCACTGCTGGGCTGGCGCGTGATGTTTGTGCTCGGTGGTATTGGGGCCCTGTTCGTATGGCGTTTGCGTAAGGCGCTGCCGGAATCACCCCGCTGGCTGCAAACCGTTGGCCGTTACGCTGAGGCGGAGGCGCTGCTAAGCGCAATAGAGGCCGAGGCCAGCAATGGAGAGCCCTTGCCTGAACCTGTGATGGCAGCGCCGGTCACGGTACTGCCGTTCTCCGCGTTGTTCGCGCCGCCACTGCTGGGCCGCCTGATTTTAGGATGCGTGGCGCTGATCGTGATCAACACATTGATTTACGGTTTCATCACCTGGTTGCCCACCTTCATGGTAAAACAGGGGATGAGTGTAGCGCACAGCTTTGGCTACGCCGCACTGATGTCACTTGGCGCACCAATCGGCTCGTTCATCGGCGCCATTGGGGCCGACCGCTGGGGCCGCAAGCCCACGATCATCGGGGCGTCGCTGCTCGCCATTGTGTTTGGCATTATTTATCCGTTCGTGCGTGACCCGGTGTTTTTGTCGGCGATCGGTTTTGCCCTAACCGTGCCGATTTATATTCTGGTGGCGATGTTGTTCGCCATTTATATTCCTGAACTGTTCCCGACTGAGATCAGGCTGCGGGCAGCGGGCATCGCCAATATGTTCGGGCGCGGCGCCACCATTATCACACCGTTCATGGTAATCAGCCTGTTCGGCACTTACGGGGTTGGCGGCGTGCTGGTCCTGATGGTGGGGCTGCTGGTGGCACTCATCATCGCGGTGGTCAGCCTGGGGATCGAGACCCGGCAACGCCGCCTGGAGGCGATCAGCTAGCATGGATAACCAGCACCACCACCGCTTCACCCAATCTGAACGGGATCGCACGCGCTGGGTGAGCGGGGCGGGGCGCTACGTGACGGATATTGCCGCACCGGGCGCTCTGACCGCGGTGTTTTTACGCTCGCCGCACGCCCATGCTGAAATAACCCGGCTGGATGCGGCCGAGGCCAGCGCCATGCCCGGCGTGGTGCGAATCATCACTGGTGCTGATTGCACAGCGGCCGGCTTTGGAAATTTCAGGGCCCTGATGCGCTACGGTATGAACGGCCCACGCCCGATGGTGGTGCCGTTGCGCCCCGTGCTGGCGATTGATCGCGTGCGTTATGCGGGCGAAGCTGTGGCCTGCATTATCGCCACCGGCCAGGCGCAGGCACTGGACGCCGCCGAAGCGGTGATCGTTGACTATAACCCGCTACCAGCGGTGACATGGTTTGGCACCGACACCGCCACGCCGCCAATTTATCATGAAGCGCCGGGGAATCTGGCACTTTTGCATCAGGCCGGTGACGCGCCGATGGTACAGGCGGAACTGGCCAGCGCAACCCATGTGGTGAGTACCAGCGTGGATTTACCGCGCATCGCGCCGGTTACAATGGAGCCAGGCGGCGCCATTGCCCGCTATGATGCGGCGCGTGAGACTTATCATCTGATCACCCCGCATCAGGGGATTAACGAATTCCGCCCTGACCTTGCCGCGGTACTTAACGTGCCGGAGACCCGGATCATGGTCGATTTGCCGGACGTGGGCGGCGGCTTTGGGGCGCGCAGCCCAGCTTACCCCGAACATGCCGCTTTGCTGCTGGCTGCTAAGCTAACCGGGGCAGCAATCCGTTGGGTGCCAACGCGCAGCGAAACCTTTTTGGCTGACTGCCATGGCCGCAGCACGCGCCTGACCGGCAAACTTGGCCTCGATCCGGATGGTCGATTCACCGCTTTGGAAATTGCCTACGCCACCGACCTTGGCGCCTATGTCACCACAGTTGGCGCGCTGGTGAATGTTCACAACCCGCTGCAAAGCGCCAGCGGCACTTATGCCATTCCGGCGCTCTCGGTGCTGTTCAGCCAATATTTCTCGAATGCCAGTCCGGTCGGCCCGTACCGCGGAGCAGGACGGCCCGATATCGCGTTGCTGATTGAGCGCCTGGTTGATCTGGCCGCCACCAAACTCAGCGCTGACCCGCTGGAATTGCGCGCCCGCAATATCATTCCGGCAAATGCCTTTCCCTATCGCACCGCCGCTGGTTCAACCTACGATAATGCCGATTACGCCACATTGCTCAACACCGCGCGCGAGGTCGCCGCATGGCAAAATTCGTCCTCGCGCCGGCGCGAGGCCGCACAGCGCAATCGTCTGTTTGGGCGCGGTGTGGCTTTGTTCACTGAAATCGCCGGTGCCGGTGCGTCGGCGAATGACCAGGCGCTGGTATGCTTGCAGGTCAGTGAGGGCCGGGTTCATGCGGTTATGGAAACCGTCTCCGGCGGCAGCGGCCAGAGCCAGGCTGAGACCTACGCGTTTGTGCTTGCGCCATTGCTTGGCCTTGACCCTGCCGATATTGTTTTGAACGCCAGCCCCGCTCATTCAAACCTGACTGGCAGCGGCTCGATCGGCTCACGCTCTACCCAGAATGCCGGCAGCGCGATTGCTGATGCCGGTGCCAAAATCCGTGCGATGTTACTGGCGCAGGCAGGTTTGCGCGCCAACGCGCCGCCGGAAGATTTACTCATCGACGCTGGACGGATCAACCGCGCCGATGGCAGCCTGGTGATGACCATTGTGCAAGCGGTGCAGGCTGAAGGCGGCAGCTTAAGCGTGGTCGGATCAACGCCAAGCTCGGTTAGTTTTCCTTCAGGCTGTCACATCGCCGAAATAGAGATCGACCGCGATACCGGCACCGCCACACTAACCCGCTATATCGCCGTTGATGATTCCGGCACCATTCTCAATCCAGCAGTCGCCGAAGCACAAATTCATGGCGGAATCGTGCAAGGGGTGGGCGAGGTTTTTAGCGAAGCGATGCGTTACGACGAAACCGGCCAGCCGCTGACCGGCAGCTTCATGGATTACGCCATGCCGCGCGCTGCCGATGTGCCCAGCTTCATCACGCTGGACCGGCCAACGCCTTCGCCAAACAATCCACTCGGCGTCAAAGGTCTTGGCGAGGCCGGCACCACGGGCGCGCTGGCCGCGGTAACGAACGCCGTTGCCAACGCCTTAGCTCAGATCGGCGCTGAACTCCCCGCACTGCCTTGCACCGCCGAGCGATTGTGGCAGGCGATGCAAAGTGGCTCAGGCCAAAAATGATCTGGACGGCCCCGCAAACCCGTCACCGCTTATGAAAAACATAGGTCGCTGGCCGCTGCAACTTTATTCGAGATTTCGTCCAGAGCGCTGGCATCATAAGTCTCGTGCATGGCTTCGCCGATCATGATGAGGATTGGTCCGGTTGGTGCTTCGCTTTCCACAAGGCGTGGCAGCGAGGCAATGGTGCCGCGCAAGGTTCGTTGGCTACCCAGGCTGGCATTTTCGATCGCAATCGCGGGCATATTGGGTGCCATACCGGCTTCAATGAAATGGGCTGCCATGCCGCCGAGGGTTTGGCCGCCCATATAGACCACTATTGTGCCGCCGGATTTGGTCAGCGAAACCCAATCATGCGCTGGCAACCCGCCTTCTGCCCCGTGGCCGGTGAGAAAATGCACCGAGCGTGCCACACCGCGTTTGGTGAGCGAAAGTTCAAGCGTTGCGGCGGCCGCCGTTGCGGCGGTGATGCCGGGAATAATTTCAAAGGATATGCCGTGCGCCCGCAGCGCATCTATCTCTTCCGTGGCGCGGCCGAACATCATCGGGTCGCCGCCTTTCAGGCGCACCACAACTTGTCCCGAAAGTGCTTCCGCGACGAGCAAACTACAAATTTCACTCTGCGATGCTGAGTGTCTGCCACAGCGCTTGCCAACATCGATACGGCGTGCGGCCGGCGGCGCCATGCCGATAATCCGCGCATCCACCAGGCTGTCATGCAGCACCACGTCAGCACTGGCTAACCGACGCAACGCTTTAATGGTCAGTAGTTCGGGGTCGCCAGGCCCGGCGCCGATAAGAAATACATGGCTCATGTCACTAACTCCTGCGAGGTTACAGATTGTGCAATTTCAGAGTGTAAAATCTCGGCAAGCTCGCCTTTACACGAGCCACAATTTGTACCTGCCTTCAGGGCGCTCCCGATGCCGGCAATATCATCCAAATGGCGTTCACGGATCGCGGTGCGGATTGCTGCCTCGCTTACGCGGTGGCAAACACACACGATGGGTCCGGAGTCCACCATTGGCTTGGCGCTAGCCATCAGAATACCGATGCGATTGACTTGCCAGTGGGGAACACCAAATAACGCGGCGAGCCCTTGGTTGCCCGGCAGCAACTGCTTTCGCGGGGCCATGAAAAAACACGCAAGCAAGCGGTTATTCTGCAAAATGCCCAGCCGATACGTACCGCGCCCGGCATCGAGCAGTTCGACCCGCTCCGCATCGGCATCAGCACCACAAAGACGCGCCGCCCAGTCAGACAACTCATCGCCAAAGGCCAGCGGCTTCCAACCCGCCATGGTGAAGCGGTGCATACCGCCTGCCAGTGGCACGCGCGATGCGTAAAACTGACCAGAGGGACGGCTAAGTTTACGGGTCTGCAAGATACCATGCCAGAACACCGGCAGCCGCTCGATGGCGGCATGTTCGAATTTAGAAGCTGGCTGGCCGGAATGCGGATCGCGCGCCGGGCCGACGAGTTGATTGATATTGCCAGTGGCGTTATGGGTCTGGGTCCAGTGCATAGCTGCGAAAATTTCGCCCTCACGTTGCGCGTCTGAAATGGCAACGGGCAAAACTGCGCTACCGTGGCGGGTCGTGACGCGTACCAGATCACCAGCGTCAAGAGTATATTTTGAAGCGTCAGCCTGAGAGACTGAAAAATTCGGCTCGACTGAACTTTCCATCAATGTCGGCACAAAACCCGTGCGGGTCATGGTATGCCATTGGTCGCGCAGCCGCCCAGTATTCAGAATGAAAGGAAAAGATATATCATTTTTTTTGAAAGCAAAGGCCGTGACAGCTACAAAATTTGCGAGACCCGTTGGTGTCGGGAATTTGCCGGCCGCGAAAAACCGCGGCACTCCCCAAATAAAAGGCTGCAGAGCTTCATATTCGGCATCGCTGAGGTTCTGATATTGCGCGATATTGAACAGTCGTGTGCCGTTGTTGCCATGACCGGAAAGTCTGGCATGTTCACGAAAAATATCTGCCGGTTTGGTATAGCCAAATTGCGCGGCGAACCCCATGCGTTTGGCAACCTGCGCGAACATCCACCAATCAGGCTTGGCCTCGCCAGGGGGTGAACGAAAGGCGCGTTGACGTGAAATACAACGCTCAGAATTGGTGACGGTGCCATCTTTTTCCGACCAACCGGCAGCAGGCAAAACGACGTTGGCCAGCCGTGTGGTTTCGGTGGGCCAGCAGTCCGCCACGACCACCAACGGGCAGGCTTCCAAGGCTGCACGCACGCGCGTTGAGCTGGGCAGGCTCTCAGCTGGATTGGTAGCGGCAATCCAAATAGCCTTGATCCGGCCTGCTAATACCGCGTCAAACAACTCGACTGCCTTGAGTCCGGGCTTTCTGGCCAGCGTGTTCGTGGACCAGAATGATTCCAGTGCGGCGCGATCAGTAGGATCGTCAAACCGCAGATGTGAGGCAAGCTGATTAGCCAATCCACCGACCTCACGCCCTCCCATAGCGTTCGGCTGGCCGGTAAGCGAAAATGGTCCCGTGCCAGGTTTGCCTATGCGCCCGCTGGCAAGATGCACATTGATAATGGCGTTGACTTTGTCGGTGCCACTGGTGGATTGGTTTACCCCTTGGCTGAATAACGTTACGCTGCGCGGCGTATTACAAAACAAGTCTAAAAATACTTCGAGATCAGACTCTGAAATACCAAGCGTCGCGGCAGTGGGCGCGGTGGCGCGCGCCGCCTGTAAGGTACCAGAAAAACCCTGTGTGTATGACGCAACGAACGTGGCATCAATATGTCCGCGCTCATCAAGTGCGGTCAATAACCGCAGAAATAGTCCGACATCAGCGTCAGGGCGAACGGGCAAATGTAAATCGGCCAGCGCGGCAGTAGCTGTGCGCCGTGGGTCAACCACGATAATTTTGGTACCACGCGCCGCACGGGCCGCCAACGCACGCTCAAACAATACCGGATGACACCACGCCGTGTTGGAGCCCACAAACACCAGCAAATCCGCTGCGTCAATATCATCGTAGCATCCAGGCACGATATCTTCGCCAAAGGCCCTGATATGACCGGCAACTGTTGAGGCCATGCAAAGGCGCGAATTGGTATCGATATTTGCTGAGCCGATAAAGCCTTTCATCAGTTTGTTGGCGACGTAATAATCCTCAGTGAGAAATTGCCCGGAGCCGTAAAACGCCACGGCATCCGGCCCATGCTCGGCGATGATAGCTATGAATTTTGAAGCAATTTCATTCAGCGCCTCATCCCAGGTCACTTGCTTGCCGCCAACCGCCGGTACCAACAAGCGGTTACTATCATCAAGCGTGGCAGCGAGCGTGGAGCCTTTTATGCAAAGGCGGCCCTGATTAGCAGGGTGAGACATATCCCCGGTGATGCTGCCGCCATTCACCGCAACGCCGCACCCAACCCCACAATACGGGCAAGTGGTTTTCACGCAATAACACCGGATGCCAGCAAAATCCGGCCATTTTCAACCTTCACTGTGAAACGCGGTGTGCAACCTTTATCGAGACCCATTGCATGACCGGTTTGCAGCGAGATCACCCAACCGTGCAACGGGCAGGTCACTGAATCGCCATGCACAATGCCTTGGCTCAACGGCCCGGCTTTGTGCGGGCATTGGTCGCGCAATGCGTACAAGGTATCATCGGCAGTACGAAATACGGCAACATCACCCAGGGTGGTTGTAACCGTGCGTGCCCCGAGGCGTGGGATATCCTCAAGTGCGCCGATATCATCGAAATTCTCTACGACCCGCATTCCATCCATTATACCAACTCCGCGATGGCATTAAATTTCCGACCCAACGTTTTGTCAGAGGCTTCCTCAGCCCATGGATCCGTTTGTGCGAATTTTTGGGCGTACAGAAAATCTGCGAACAGCGCGGTGCGAATTTCAGCGTTGTCAACAATCCGCTCCTGTACATACTTAAGACCGACGCGTTCGATCCAGGGCGCGGTACGCTCTAGATAACGTGCTTCCATGCGGTAGAGTTGCAGGAAAGCACAGGCGTACTCCATTACGTCCTGCTCCGTCATGACCTTACATAACAACTCAGTGGCACGAACTTTGATCCCGCCATTGCCACCGACATGTAGGTCCCATCCAGCGTCCGTTGCCACGACGCCAAAATCCTTGATGGTGGCTTCAGCACAATTTCGAGGGCAGCCAGAAACGGCGAGCTTAACTTTATGGGGATGCCACGATCCCCAGGTGGCTTTTTCAAGCGCAACACCCAAGGCTGTAGAATCCTGCACGCCAAATCTGCACCATTCCGAGCCAACGCAGGTTTTTACCGTGCGCAGCGCTTTGCCGTAAGCATGGCCAGAGACCAGACCGGCAGCGTTCAAATCCTGCCAGACGGCCCGCAGGTCCTCCTTCTTGACACCCAGCATGTCGATACGCTGGCCACCCGTAACCTTAACGGCGGGGATGCTGAATTTATCGACCACGTCAGCAATGGCGCGGAGCTCCTGCGCACTGGTGGTACCACCCCACATTCGTGGCACCACAGAGTAAGTGCCATCCTTCTGAATGTTGGCATGCATACGCTCGTTCACGAGGCGTGATTGGGCGTCATCCACATATTCGCCCGGCCACGCCACGAGCAGATAAAAATTAAGGGCCGGGCGGCATGATGCGCAGCCATTCGGTGTTAACCATTGCATCGCCTGCATTATTGCAGGGATTGTTTTCAATGCGGCATTTTTTATCCGTCGGCGTACTTCATCATGACCATGCAGCGTGCACTTACACATCGGCTTCGCGGCTTCAGGCGCATAATCCGCACCAAGCGAGAGCTTTAATAACCCCTCGACGAGACCCGTGCACGACCCGCACGACGCCGAAGCCTTGGTCCGGGTCCGCACATCCTCAATCGTCGTTAAGCCGTGCTCGGCGATGGCATTACAAATAGTGGCTTTTTTTATACCGTTGCACCCGCAAATTTCGGCACTGTCAGCCAACGCTGCGAGGGCCGTATCCGGATCGCCCGTCGCGGTGGCGGGGCCGAAGATCATAGTGTCACGCAACGTTCCGAGGCTATCACCATTTTTCAGTAATTCAAAATACCAGCCGGCATCTCGGGTATCACCAAAACAAACCACGCCCACAAGCCTATCCTCACGCAACACTAAGCGCTTATAAACGCCGCGGGCGGCATCGCGCAGCACTATATCCTCGGTTGATTTATCACCCATGAAGGCGCCCGCCGAGAACATTTCAATTCCAGAAACTTTAAGCCTGGTGCCGGCTGCCACCGGTGAGAAAACAGGTTGCGCGACACCGCAAATATGATCGGCGGCAACTTTTGCCATGTCCCAGATCGGCGCCACCAATCCATAGCATTGTTTGTTATGCTCGATACATTCGCCAATCGCGAAAATATCAGGGTCGGAGGTGCGCATCGTGTCGTCAACCAGCACGCCGCGGTCTGTTGCGAGACCGCACGCCTTGGCGAGCGTTGCATTAGGACGGATGCCGACTGCCATCACCACAAGATCAGCCTTGAGGCACTGGCCATCTTTGAGCGTTACCGATTGTACATGACCGTTGTCTCCCGCACCGTCGAAGGATTCGGTGTTGGCGCTGATGTAGATATTCATGCCACGCGCGCCAAGTTTGCGTTCCAACAGATGAGCGGCGGAGGCGTCAAGTTGGCGTTCCATCAGAGTTGGCATGAGATGCACCACGCTCACACTCATACCACGCAAGTTCAAACCATGCGCTGCTTCAAGTCCTAGCAAGCCACCGCCAATAATCACCGCATTTTTGCCAGGCGCTGCAATACTGAGCATTTGTTCGACATCGGCCACCGAACGAAACGTCATCACGCCCGGGCGTGTTACCCCGGGAAGCGGGAGAACAAACGGGTTAGACCCGGTTGCCAGCAATAATATATCATATCGGCTTACGCTTCCATGTTCACCCGTCACCGTACGCGAATAACGATTGATATCTTGTACTGCTTCACCAGTGATAAGTTTGATATTGTTGGCTTGATACCACGCAAGGCTGTTGATGACGATCTGCTCAAAGGATTTATCGCCTGCCAGCAACGGCGACAGCATGATGCGGTCATAGTTGGGCTGCGGCTCCGCACCAAATACGGTAATATCAAACATACCAGGCGCACGTTGCAGAATTTCTTCTACCGTTCGCATGCCTGCCATACCATTGCCAACAACGACTAGTTTTTTGCGGGCACTGCTCATCATATTCATTGATGCCGTTCCTTATGAAATGACTAGGGAGGTTGCGCAGGGAAAAAGTATCCCCTGCTCAAAGCGCGTTAAATGCGTACCTGATCCATATCAGTGACACCCTTTGAGAAGCTGGCGCGCCAGCTTTTTTTAACGACGTTGATACCGATGAAAGCGACCAAGGCTAAACCAGCAAATATAAGAAAACCAGCTTGATACGATCCAGTCCATTGCTTTGAATAGCCGAGCGACGAGGCGAGATAGAAACCACCGATGCCACCGGCAAAACCAACCAGCCCCGTCATGACACCGATCTCGCGACCAAAACGCACGGGTACTAATTGGAACACCGCACCATTGCCGGTGCCAAGCGCCAGCATGGCAACCACGAAGGCGCTGAGCGCCATCGTCAGGGTAGGCAGACCAACGCTCACCAGAATGAGCATGGCGGCCGCGACGAGATACAAGATAGAGAGAGCCCGGATGCCTCCAAATTTATCCGCAATCAATCCGCCAATCGGGCGAAACATGGAACCAGCAAACACGCAGGCTGCCACGGCATAACCAGCTTGCACGGGCGCAAGACCATATTGCGCGTGAAAATAAATTCCTAACGAGGATGCAAGCCCGACGAAGCCACCAAACGTCACCGCGTAAAACAGCATGAACCACCACGTATCAGCTATCGCCAATACCTTGAGATAGCCAGCCAATGATTGCTTCGGCGGCTGTGTGGGGGCTTCTTTCGCAAGCACAATGAACGCCACCAATATCAACGACATCAATAACGCTGTGAGACCAAATACGTTGACCCAGCCGAAGTATAATCCAAGCGCCGGCGCAAACAATGCGGCGATCACAGTGCCGGAGTTGCCAGCACCCGCAAGCCCAAGCGCCTTGCCCTGGTGTTGTGGTGGATACCAGCGCGACGCCATCGGCAACGCCACCGCAAACGAAGCGCCGGCCATGCCGAGCACCACGCCAAGCAGCAACACCTCAGCAAAGCTCGGCACACCAAAGTACCAAGCTGCGGTTAGCCCAAGAATTACAAATACCTGGGCACCAACACCGGTGCGCTTAGCGCCAAAATGGTCAACCAATACGCCGTTCAAGATCCGCAAAAATGCACCGGCCAATACCGGCACCGCAACCATCAGCCCTTTGTGAGCGGGATCAAGATTAAGCGCTTTAGAAATTTGGATGCCAAGCGGCCCAAGCAACACCCAGCACATGAAACTAGCGTCAAAATACATGAATGCTGCAAAGAGGGTCGGCAAATGGCCGGACTTTAAAAAACTTTTTTCATCCGAGAGGGACATGTCGCAAACTCCACGGTGAGCCTGTTGGCTTCACCATCTGCGAACCGTCCCTTGGCCCGCGCAGAATAAAATTGGGGTGACCCCCATTTCGCAAACACAGTCGCCATTGACTGCCCTGCAAACAGCATCCGCCGTTCAAATTCTATGCAGCAACAACCATGCCAGCAGAAATAAGAGCCAAATTACGCATTATTTCACGGCAATACGCCATAAAAGCCTAAAAATGCATCGATACGACTAACTTGTAATCACTTACTGATGCATTATGCGACGATGTACATCGCCGCAAAACACCTCGGCATGATGGATCGGCTCAGTACCACCGGCCGCGATGAACAGATCTGGCCGGTATATATTAACAGCATGGTCAAAGGCCCCAACCGGCGCCTGATGCCACCGCGCCATTTGCGCCGCAAACCATTTCGCATGCTCGATATTGGGATATTGCGCGTTGAAAACCGGGCCGCCTTTTTCGGGATTAAGCGCTATTTCAATCAATTCAGCCGGCAGGTCGAGATATTCAATTTGCGACAATAATGCCGCCAGCGCCCCGCGTTTGTCGGCAGCCGAACAAAGCACGCCAGCTTTGCGTAAGGTTTTTAAAATCGCAACAACGCCCGCTGGGTCCCGCTCCACCAAATCTGCACGTAACGCCAGGCATTTTTCCGGATGATCGCGCCAAATCTCTCGTGACTCCACGGCGATGAACCCAAGCCTCG
This sequence comes from Acidocella sp., assembly GCA_027308685.1. Classification (GTDB taxonomy): domain Bacteria; phylum Pseudomonadota; class Alphaproteobacteria; order Acetobacterales; family Acetobacteraceae; genus Acidocella. The sequence continues at coordinate 2,068 of DAIDEE010000064.1, read as the reverse complement.
CGTGGCTTGCCACCTGGCCCCATGGTGCTCCCGCGCAAAATCCATCGATGGCGTTAGCAGCCAGGCTGCTAACCATTTCCGCCGGTGGTAAAACGGTAATTTCAACTTGCGTGGAGGGGGCCACGCCCGATGCAATGAGCCAGTAGCGCAACAGCAAGTCGTGGGTTGAAAATCCATGTACCACCGCCAGCCGCAGTTTGCGCCGGGCGACAATGCCGGCGATCCCACGGTCAGAAAAGTCGGCTTGTAAGCGAGATGCCAGTGTAACGGCATTGCCATTGGCGCTCAGGCTCATCGGCACCACCAGGTCGGTTTTGCGCCCGCGTAATCCGGCAGCACACGCCATCGCCAAGGGTGGCAGCATTACCGCGCCATCAAGCAACCCATAGCTCAGCTTATCCGCAATATTTGCCCAGGAAGGTTCAACTGAAAGTAGAACGCGCACGCCGTGAGAGGCAAACATTTCCTCATTATCGGCCAAAATCACGGGTGCAGCATCGCACAGCCGCAGTAGCCCCAGCCGGATCGTTCCCATCAGTTTTCTCCTGTTCTGCGGTCACGCAGCAGTACCGCTGCTACCTCCGCCAGTTTCTTTTGCTGATCCATCGCGCGGCGTTGTAAAAACCGATGCGCTGTCGGCTCACTCATTTTATCATGTGCCATCAGGAGCCGTTTCGCAGCCTCGATGGTCTGGCGGGCTTCAATCTGCTCCTGCACCTCACTAAGTTTATTCTGTAAGCTCCGCATACGCTCAAAAACCGCCATAGCGGTGCGTAAAATTGGCTTAATCGCCGGTAGTGCGACCCCGCCAACATGATAGGAACTTACCCCTGCCGCAATCGCCGCCTCCATAAAATCCGGGTCGTCTTCATCGACAAACATCAGCACCGGCACCATCTGCTGGGCGTTGTGGGCGAGCACAGAATCCAGGCCGTCACGGTCTGGCCTGGCCATGTCGACGATTACTACGTCCGGGCCGATGCGCCGCACAGCGTCGAGCAAATTCTCACCAGCGCTGACCAGCATGACCAAAAAACCATCATCTTGCGAACGTAATTGCGCACAAAGCTCCTCAGCGTGCCTGCCATCACGGTCGGCGACCAGTATTTTCATGCACTTAGAATTCCCATCCGGCGAAAGCAGCAATTAACGGGCCAGAGTTTCATCGATAAAATTTCTGGCGGCTCTCGACATGGTCGCGGCGCGGCTGATGCACGACGGTTTCGTGATGCGTGATGAAGATGCCGGTGATTTCGGCAAACCAGAGACTGCGTTTTTGTTATGTATTTTTTTGTATGTCAACGCGCTGGCACTTGCAGGGCGCCGCACTGAACAAACCGCTAACAGCGCGCATAGCGCTGATCGCCGAATTCTACCGCACCGCGCGGATCGGTTTGGTTACACCATTGCGTGATGGCATAAACCTGGCCGCCAAGAAATATGTTACAGCACAAAATGCCGCTAACCCAGGCGTCATTCATGTGGCCCTGCTGGAGACAGCACGCACGCGCCGCCGCGGCATTTTGCCGTGCATCCACCGCGACGCTATGCGGGGCAGTTCACGGAGCCTGAACTGGCGGCGCATTTTAGGTACGCCCCGCATAGCTCCATCAGTTCTGGGTCGTGGACAGTCGCACGGTCAAATTAAACGTCATCGCATGCGAAGGCATTTTAGCCGAGAAGGCCGGTAAAGGAACGGCCCGGACTGCCGCTTCAGCCGCCTGGTCGATGGGTGGTGCACCTGAGCTTAGCGTAACCACAACCGAAATTACCGACCCATCCGGCGCCACTGTTACCGCCAAATGGGTTTTGCCCGACAACCCCATCATCGTCACGGAAGCAGGCACCACCAAGTTTGATTGGACGCGCGCATTCAATTCGGCGGCATAAAGTTGCTCAGCAGACGCCTGTACCTCGGCATCCGGTAGAGCCGCGACCGGTGGTGGCGGTGGCGGCGTCTGGAATACCGGCGCAGTCGCCGGCGGCGGCGGTTTATGGGGCAATAATTTACGCATCACTGGCTTAGGAATCGGCTTTGGTGGCGGCACGGGGACCGGTTGCGGCACCG
>DAIDEE010000063.1 GCA_027308685.1 Acidocella sp. | reverse complement strand
CGAAATGAAACTCCGCCGGCATTACGAAAAGCCGTGCGAACGCCGCGCCCGTGAGGCTGCTGAAGCTGTTCGCCGCGCCCGTAAAATGGAGCGTAAGCGCATCGAGCGCGAAGGCTTCTAAGCTTTCTGGTTAGCCGTCATACGCGCGAAGGCGCGTATCTTTTTATGTCCCCGCAAAGCCCAGCATGGCCCGCTCCCGATGCCACCCACACCGCCATGGCGGCACTTGACCCGGCCATCCACGCCTTTTTCAACAACGCCAACCAACACCCCCGCCGTCATGTCGCGCCTCCGCGAAGACGTGGCAAAGCAATCCAGCTTTTTAGCGAAACCATTACGCATCTAATCATGGATGATGTCCGAAAAGCACTGCATTCCGGTCACCAATCATCATCGGGAGACTTCCAGAAAGCAGTCGTTTCCAACCTTACTACCTAGCTCTTCACCGGCTGTGCCGAGTTGCAAGCCGAATTTTTGAGATCCAAAATACTCTCGATACATATTCTATATGCCGACTAGCCGGCACTATCTCGTGCTAGAACGCGATCGCGACACCGCCCGACCCGGCTTGCGACGTGTAGGAACTGCGTAAGCCTGCATCGTACGCCAGATAGAGTTTGGCATTGGGGGCGATAATATAAGCCGCCGCCGCGCCGACATCACCGCCAAAAGTGCCGGTTTGTGCACCGCTGATTGAGAGCTGCGTTGTGTTGCCAACAAAGTTGACAGGCACATTAATCCGCTGGTCGCCGCCAAGCGCCAAGGCCCTGCCATAAGCTTCAACCGCTAACAGGCTGTGCCCAATCGTATATTTTGCTTCGGCCTTTAACCCCAGCCAACCCTCAAACCGGTGGTAATTTGTGGCGGCACCTTGGAGTGCCAGTGCCGAACCTGTTTCAGTAAAGCTGCCTGCGTTCACATCAATATACGAGCCGCCGATTGAAGGCGTGAAGACGAATATTTGGTAGGGCAAATGAATGCCTGATTCCCCCGCCACGCTCTGCACTGAAAGACGATAATTGGCGGTATCAACCAAAGTGCCGGCCGGCGGTGTGATGCTGGTTTTGGCATCGCCCCAGCTATCTGTACCGGTGATGTTGGCAAACAGGGCACCTTGATGCCAAGCGGCGTATAATCCAATTTCGGTAAGGTTGGTGCTGCCAACTTCGTTAGCGCTGGTTTGGCTTATATTCGTACCACCATAGTCAAACGCAACGCCTAGGCGTAGCGACGGCGTAACATCGTAGCCAAGGCCACCGTGAAATCCCACCGTGCTCCGGTTATTCCCCAAAGCGTTGCTGGTGCTGGCAGTGTTGGCAACATAGCCATAAGTCTCGCCCCATAGATGCCAGAGTGATGCTTTTGGCGACGGAATATGGTCGGCATCCGAGAGCGCGCTATCGGCATAAGTGACAAATGCGGGGCCGATGTTTTCAGAATCGCTGCCCAACCCGGCATCGAGCAACCGGCGGTCAAAATTCATCACCTGGTCAAATCCGGCTTCCGGCACCGCGCTATGAATGCCGCCGATCGGCTGCACACTGATGCTTTGCTCCGTGGTGCCGTTCAGGGTGTAAATCTGGGTGGTGGTGGTCGTCACCGTCGTTGTCGTTGTTGTGTCGATTAAATAGGTTGTTGTCTTGGCGACATTTGTTTCGGCTTGACCGTTAAGTAAATCGAATTGCCCCCCGTTGATGGAAGCACAGGTTGGTTTCGTGCTACTTGGCAAGGTGGCGATATTGCAAGATGAATAAACGCCAGCGTTTGGATTGTTAGGGTTACCATTATACGCTGTCCCATTATAGGTAATTTGAACGGTGGCGAAGATAACGTCAGGACCAAATGAACTCGTCGTCACAAATGTTGTGTTTGGCCCTAAAGTATTACTAACAGGTGTAGAGGAATCCAATGTATAAATTGAACTCGCATTACTGCTGCTGGATATGGCTGTTGAGGTTAGCGTAGGTGTTGATATTATGACGCCTGGACCGCCCGAACTGGTAATAACAGCCCGTGCGGCCGCCACACCATTTTGTACCGTTGGTGTGTTAAACAGTGCATTGAAGCTTTGGTCATAAAGCGGGGAGCCGCCATTCAACGTACCAATGATTTCTGTAGCATTTGCGGTCGCTTGATTGGTGATTTGGGTGGCGGGGGCAAATTGCAATGCCTCATTATTTGTTGTGGTGAATACAGACGGCGTGCCTGGATTCGGGTTGGTAAACGGGTCCGTCGGTAAAACCGTTATTACATTCTGCGCCCACGCCTTGTCCGCCCCCGTAAAACTCAGCGTCAGCAAGGTGGTGAGGCCCAGCAGTCTGGCCGGGTGAAACGCACGACCCAGGGTAACCCCCTTAAGATTAATTCGATGCACCCAAGCCCCCAGTTTTCCCAAACGATTTAACCCGGATCAGATATCCGTTAGTCGTATGGTATGCAGTCGCAGCAGGAGGGGGAACTATCAGAACTGATAGGATGAGGGGGTTTTAACAATAAATTCCATGATTAAATCAGGCTTTCGTGACCGAGAACGAAGCATAACCCTGAATGACGGCCAATGCCGCCATATGAGTACGCGATACGGCGCCGGTTTTTTCCCGTGCGTTGCCGATATGAAAGCGCACTGTTGGCTCTGAAACGCCGAGGATGGACGCGATGTCGCGGTCAGAATGACCATGAACCAGCAAGGCCAAGCACTCAATCTCGCGCTCCGTCATAATCGGGGCAACCCGGCTAATATCAGCCCCGCGTTCAATACGCTCCGCAGCTTCAAACGCAGCACGGCCCACGATGGTCAGAAAAGCCTGTTCAGCCGGAGTAATGGCTGGCCTGCTGCTGCCAAAGGCAACAAGGCCCAGTGCGTTATTGTCAGCGCGCACAGGAATGGCCATGCCTTCAACGTACCCAAAGCTGGCTGCCGCCTCAATCGCCAGACGGCCGGCATCCCGGGGCGGGAGAATGCGGAACAGTTCGCTCCAGGTAATGGGCCGGCCTGAACTGCGTGCCCAGCGCGGTAGCGGGTCAACCAGAAGAAAATTACTCTCCATATACCGCGCGATCCAAGCCTCCGACCAATTGGTGAAATGGAACGGGTTCCCTGAAGCGGCTTTGGGGCCTGAGACAAACCCGCTGGCCGCCGCCGTTATGCCGAGGGGGGCGATGATCATCTCCAATTCAGTTGCGATTTCGGCCATCTGCGTCGCCTGGGCGATTTTCAGGATAAATTGCAGGGCAATACCGTCCAGGTGGCTTGGGACTTTGGGCGCGTTGATATTGGTATTCGATGGCATGGGTAGCCCCTAGCATTTGAGTTTGTTACGTTTAAGTCAAACTATGAGTGCGAGATATCAACAGCCATAAACTGATATGATGTATGCTAGTGCAGTAATTTTGGCTATAATAGACATAATTTAGCACGTACACACCAACACCAACACTCCAGCGCATGAGCCTGTCTTACGAGGAGACTTCAGGGTTGGCCGAACCAATCGCCCCAAAACTGTAATGCGCCGGGCCAACATCCGCTTTATTTGGTTAGCGCCCGAAACCCGCCAGTCTCCTTACGGCCCATCCTCGCCAAAAGCGGATGGTCCACTTTTACCGAGGGTACCCTCGAATGCCCCCCTAGCTTCTTACCCCCTCAATCGTCTCCCAAATCACCTTCGCCAAATTCACCCCATTGAACCGCTCAATCTGCTGCAACCTGGTCGGCGAGGTCACGTTAATCTCGGTCAGACAATCCCCAATCGCCGCACAAATCTCTCGCTCCCGCACCGTCAGCTTGGCCGGCTCCGGCTGGCCTAATCAGGATAATTCTGCACGCTCTCAGCAACTGAATCTGCTACCTGCTCTTTGCCGATAATGCCGCACACATCGCCCCCGCGTGGTGCGCCGCGCCCCTTCACGACCACAGCCAGTACCGCATCCTTCGCCCAGATGCGGCGGATAACGTCGAACACTAACGTTGTATCGCGTACCATGGTAAATTTTAATCCCGCTGCCTCACCCAGCGTCAAACCCGTATCGGTCTGCGCCAGGCCGCGACGCATGCCGGGGTTGAGCCGCATGACACCAACAATATGACCATCACGCGTCACCACCACATGCTGCACGGCCTCATCATCTGCCACCTGTTGCAAAAAAATATCGAGGCTCATGTCTGCTGGCAGTACGGCAATGGCCCTGTTCATCACTTCAGCGGCGCGTTTCACCAAAAACATATTCGCATGCAGGGCTTTTGGAATGGGGTGGCCGCGCCGCACCAGCTTGAGCGTGTACATCGTCTCCGGCGACAGCATCCGGCGCACCTGCACACTTACAGCCACAGCCACAATCATTGGCATCACGATGTTATAATCACGCGTCATCTCAAAAATCATGGTTACGGCGGTCATCACAGCACCGGTGCCGCCACCCACCATCGCCGCCATGCCAACCATGGCAAATACCGGCACACTAATTGGCAGCGGCAGATGCAACGCCTGCAACAATGCAGCAAAGCCGCCGCCGATGGTCGCCCCCATGAACAACGAGGGCGAAAAAATTCCTCCCGAGGCACCTGAACCAAGGCTCGTGGTTGTTGCGGCAAGCTTTGCGACGAATAGCAAAAGCAACAGCGGCCAAACGGAAAGTTGCCCATTCAGGATTGCCTCGATGGCGGCGTACCCCACGCCCTCCACATAATAATGCCCGAAGCTCAGTTGCAATGCGTAAATCAGCATGCCCACCAACACCATGCCGGCAGCGTGGCGCGTATAACGGCCTGGGATCAGCTCAAACCAATCCTCCATCCAATGCAGGCTGCGCACGAACAAAGCCGCGGCGGCGCCGGTCAGGGCGCCAAGCACCACAAACAGCAATAGCGAGACGGCAGCCTGCGGGTCGGCGCTGGTGGAACCAAGCGGCGGCACCGCGAAGGCAGCCGCAGGACCAAAAAAATACCGCCCGACAAAGGTGGCAGCCCCGGTTGCCAGCGCCACGGGCAGGAAGCTGGTCACACTTACCTCCGGCAGCATCAGCTCAATGGCAAACATCACCCCGCCAATCGGCGTATTAAACGTCGCGGCAATGCCGGCACCCGCCCCGGCGGCAACCAGAATAATCCGGCTCGCGGCAGGCATTTTAATAATCTGCCCCAGAGTGGAACCCAGCGCCGAGCCAATCTGAATAATCGGCCCCTCCCGCCCCACGGCGGCACCCGAGCCGATCGACAGCGCTGAAGCCAAGGATTTCACCACCGCGACCACCGGGCGGATTTTGCCGCCTTTGTAATAAATCGCATCCATCACCTCGGGCACGCCATGGCCTTTGGCCTCAGGCGCAAAATTCGAGACCAGGAAAGTCACCCCCAACCCGCCGATCACCGGCACCAGAATGACCAGCACGCCCCAGTGCCCCACGGTGGTAAATTGCGAGGAATCATACCCAACCGCAAATCGTCCGAGGAAAAATATATTATGAATCAACCCGATAAGCGCGCGAAACCCAACCGCGCCAAAACCCGTGACAACGCCAACAACAAGCGCCAGCAACGACAAATAGCCCAGCGCCAAGGGACGATTTTCGGCCTGCTTCGAGGCTGCGGCTGAGGGGATATCTGTGTGCGAGAGTAAATGATCCATAAACAGAGGCGCTAGTCCCGGTTTCCTGGTTTTGTCAATTTGACAAATCCACGTCCGCTCTCCGCGTCATTCAATCTCGAGCGGAACACCCCCTAGCCCCGCATCCCCTCAATTTTCTCCCAAATCACCGTCGCCAAATTCACCCCGTCAAACCGCTCTATCTGCTGCAACCCGGTCGGCGAGGTTACATTAATCTCGGTCAGATAATCCCCAATCACATCAATCCCGGTAAACAGCAGCCCTTGTTCCTTCAACACCGGCCCAATCGCCGCACAAATCTCCAACTCGCGGCCCGTCAACTTGGTCGGCTCCGGCCTTCCGCCCGCATGCATGTTGGAACGGCTATCCCCCTCGGCCGGCACTCGGTTCAGCGCCCCCAGTGGCGCGCCATCGATCAGGATAATCCGCTTATCCCCGGCCCGTACCGCCGGCTCATAACGCTGGATCATCAGCGGCTCGCGCGAGGCCGCAAAAAACATATCCAGCAGCGAGCCCAAATTCTCATCATCCGGCTTCACCCGGAACACCCCAATGCCGCCATTCCCAAACAGCGGTTTTACAATAATATCCCTATGCAGCGCCCGAAATTCCTTAATCGCCTCGCGGTCCCGCCCGATCATCGTTGGCGGCATCAACTGCGGAAAATGCGCCACCAGCAATTTCTCCGGCGCGTTACGCACGGCAGCCGGGTTGTTCACCACCAAAGTCTTCGGGTGAATATGCTCCAGCAAATGCGTGGCGGTAATGTAGCCCATATCAAACGGCGGGTCCTGGCGCATCAGCACCACATCCATGGCGCTCAAATCCACCGTCTCCAGCGGCCCGAACCTATAAAAATCCCCCGCCACCCTCTGCACCCGCACCGGGTGCACCCGCGCCTTCAGCACCGCCCCATCCAGCCACATCTGCGGCACCTCATAATGCCACAGCACATGCCCGCGCGCTTGCGCCTCAAGCATCAGGGCAAAGGTTGAATCTGCGTTGATATCCACGGTCGTCATCGGGTCCATCTGGACCGCCACATTTAGCTTCGGCATCTGCCCCTCAATCATTCAGTTGAGGGCAGCCTATCAGGAGGTGGAGGGGTGCTCTAGTGCCGCATCCACGTGGGCGCGTTGCAGCGCCGTGGTGCAGCCGGAAGCCGTGCCGCTGTCGGCGGTCGGCTCCACCATCGCCACCCGCGGCGTGCCTGACGCATCCGGGTACAGCACCAAATTCAGCCCGCAGGCGGTGGAATGATACAGCCACACCTGCGCAGTGCCATCCACCCGCCGCAACGCCGGCTGGCCGAACTCGGCGCTCAACACCGCCGGGGTCGCCCCCACCAAAGCCTGCGGGTCCGAAGGCGCCTGAATGAAGCTGGAATTATCAGACGTTTGGGCGGGCACCGGCGCGCATCCAACCAGCCCCGCAAGGGCCAGAAACGGCATTGCAACAGACACATAAATTCGTGCCACCTGGCCCCAGATCGTTAAAAATTACCCAAGCCGATCTATACCCTGCCGTGGTTTTTTTGAAAGCCCGATTCCCTGCTGAAAGCCGGTTTTTCCCGCTGCGGCGCAAAATATTTTCGCCCAACCACAATCAAACACCAATCCCGCCCTAATCTTGCCTTTCTCGGCAGCGATAGTGTCCCTCATACAAGCCTAAGCCCCCCAACTTTCGCGTCGGAGCCCCATGATGAACCGCAACAAGACCACCGAGACCGAGCTGCGCCACGCTGTCATCGACCGTTTGATCGCCGCCAGCCTGCGCGATGCCACCCCCGCCCGTGAAGCCACGTTGGAACGCTGGCGCGCCCAGGCGATCGAAAAGACCGTCGCCCGCCAAACCAGCCAGACGGCCTAACTCGCCCCCAATACCGTTACCGGCGTGGTGCGGTACCAGGCCGGAAACAGTTTTTGCAACGCCTCTACCTTGGGGATGTCGTTATAAACGATGTACGGATAATCCGGGTGCCGCACCAAAAAATCCTGATGATAGGTCTCAGCCTGGTAAAACGGCACCGCCGGGTCCACCCTTGTCACAATCGGCTGACCATACACATGCGCGGCACTTAACTGGGCAATATAGGCCTTCGCCACCTGCGCCTGCTGCGGGCTCTCATACCAAATCTCGCCCCGGTACTGGGTGCCGGTGTCCGGCCCCTGATAATTCAGCTCGGTCGGGTCAGTCGCCACCGAGAAGTAAATCTGCAAAATCTGCGCGTAGGAAATCACCTTCGGGTCGAAGGTAATCTGCACGCTTTCCGCATGGCCGGTGTTGCCGGTGCTCACCACCTCATATTGCGCCGTATCCGCCGCACCGCCTGCGTAACCGGCATAAACCTTGGTCACGCCCTTCACATGCTCATAAACCCCTTGCAGCCCCCAAAAACAGCCGCCTGAGAGCAACGCCGTCTCACTCACAGCCGTATCCTGCGGGTTCAACGCGGGCGCCGGCACCACCACCCCCACATCGGCATGGGCCGGCAACACGCGCAGCACCGCCAGCGAAATCCCGCCCAGCAGCACCGCCGCCAGGCTCCACCCGGCCAGACGCTGCAACTTCATGAATTTTTTCATCCTACGTTACCTTAATTTGGGTTGCCGTTCAGCGTCCCTTATATAGACGCCTGTAAGACCAATCGCAGTCACCTCTGCGCGAGCGACTTTAAGGGAGCCGATAAAATGTCCAGCACCACCGAAACCGAATTCCGCATCACCCACACCGACGCCGAGTGGCGCCAACTGCTCACCCCCGAGCAATACCATGTGCTGCGCGGTCACGGCACCGAGCGCCCCGGCACCTGCGCCCTCAACCATGAAAAACGCCCCGGCACCTTCTCCTGCGCCGGCTGCGGCCAGGAATTATTCACCTCCGGCACCAAATTCGACAGCCGCACCGGCTGGCCCTCCTTCAACGACCCCCTGCCCGGCGCCATCGCCACCACCATTGACCGCAGCCACGGCATGATCCGCATCGAAGCCCATTGCAGCCGCTGCGGCGGCCATCTCGGCCACGTGTTTGAGGACGGCCCGCCCCCCACCGGCCAGCGCTACTGCATGAACGGTGTCGCGATGAACTTCACGCCCGAAGCTGGTTAGCGCCCCCGCTATACGCCGCCCATCATCCGCATTAACCTCGCCACATAAACCAACCCGAGGGCGACAAATTGCCGGACGAAAAGCCAGCCACACCGCTTGACCTCTCCATCTTCGACAATCTGGAGCCGCCGCCCACGCAGCCGCCCGCCGCACAGCCGGTGGTGGTTGCCGCCAGCCAGGCACTCACGGATCCGCGCTTAACCCCCGAACCGCCGCCCGAGCGTCTGGTCGAGGTCGCCAACCTCAGCCCTGACGACCTCGCGGCGGCGCAAGCCTCCGCCGACCGCCTGAATTTCCGCGACTCCACCAGCCTGCTCGCGCATGGCGACGGCGTGCTCGCGGGCATCGCCCAAGCCTCCCGCCAGCTCCTCGCCGGGGTAAGGCTGGGCGATGCGGGTGAGGTGGGCCGCATCGCCGCCGCCGTCATCGATGGCGTCAAAATCCTGCGCATCTCGGACCTGCAAACCGAATCCGCCGCCGGCAAGCTCACCCCCCGCAGCGGCGTCTTCGGCAAGCTCATGGGCATGGCGGCCGACGCCCACACCGCCTTCAAAGCCTTCGCCGAAAACCGCAAAAAATTCCTGGACCTCATGGATGCCGAGCAAGCCAAGGCCCGCAAAACTAAAGCCGACCTCGCGGTGGCCATCCAACTGCTCGACCAACAAGCCCTCGCCATCCGCCAATCCCTGCACGGCCTGAAAATCGAAATCGCCGCCGGCCAGATCGCCCTCGACCGCGGCCTCGACGAACTGGAATCCCTGCGCCAGCACGCGCTCGCCACCGGTGCGCCCGATGACGCCGCCGACGTCATGGTCTTCCGCGCCACCCTCGCCAACTTTCGCGGCAAAGTCGCCGAGATGCGGGAATCCCTGGTCGGCTCGGCGCTCCTCATCCCGATCATCGCGCAAAACAAACAAGCCGCCGAAACCCGCCTGATGAAAATCTCCAACGGCATGCTGGTGGTCATCCCGCGCCTGATGGCCGTCGCCTCCCAGGCCGTGGTGCAGGTCGATATCGCCCGCGCCGCCGCCGAGAGCGAAAAACTCGACGAAGCCGCCCGCCAGATCACCCTGCTGGCCTCCAAAGGCGCTCACGACGCTGCCACCGCCGCCGCCCGCAGCCTGGGCGGTGACCAGCGCAATATCGATGTGCTGGCGCAAGTTGCCGATGAGACCATCAAGACCATGCACGAGGTGATGGACATCGAACGCGAAATCGCCGCCGGTGACCGCGAGCGCGAAGCCAAGCTCGCGCAAATCCGCGACAAACTCGTCATCGGCATGCAAGGTGTCAACGCCCGCGCGGTGCAGCCATGAGCCTCGATTTTGATACGCAAGCCGCCTGGCTGCGCCGCTTCAAAGCCGACGCCGAAAGCAACCTCAGCGCCTTCGCATTGCGCCTGAGGGAAGCCATGCCGGAGCTCGTCACCATTCACGAATCCAAAGGCTTTTTCAGTAAGTCTGCCAAAATCACCGGCGTCACCGTCAATCTCGGCGAGCATCAATACCGCCTCACCATCGAGAACGCCCGCCTCACCGCATCCATCGCCATGGTCGTGCGCGGCATCACCCTGAACACCAAAACCCTCGACCCCGCCGAGTGGTTTACAAGATTGGCTGAGGAAACCCAGAAAGCCACCGCGCACGCCCAGGCGCTCAGCCAATCCTTACAAAACTTCATGGCAAGCTGATGGGCCTGTTCGACTTCCTCAAAGGCCCCAGCCCGGAGCAGCAACAATCCCAACAGGAGAGCGCACGCCGGCAGGCCGACATCCTGATGAATATCCGCGCCAACCGCCCGCCGTCCAGCACCATGGGCCGCCTGCAACAGGCCCGCACCGGCACCCTGCCCTGGATCGCCACCCTCACCCCGGCCGAACTGATGGTGGTGCGCAGCCACGGCCTCAAACCCATCTCCACCGTCTCCGCCACCTGCTGGCTGCACTACGGCTGGTCATGGACCCTCGGCCACGCCCAAGGCTGGGACCTCGCGCTGGCGCGGCTCAAGGCGGAAGCCAAAGCCGCCGGCGCGAATGCCGTGCTCGATGTCAAAATGCGCACCATCCCGCTCGCCGTCGAAAACTCGATGGATTTTACACTCATCGGCACAGCGGTTCATGTCGAAGGTCTCCCTCCCAGCCCCGACCCGATCGTCGCCACCATCCCCGCCCTGGAATTCGTCAAACTCCTGGAAGCTGACGTGGTGCCCACTGGTATTGCCATCGGCGCGCATTATGAATGGCTGAACGACTGGCGCGGCGCCACCAACCAGATGTGGCAAGGCAACACCGAATCCTGGGCGCTCAGCCGCCTGTGGGAGAGTGTCCGCCAGCAGGCCCACGCCAATCTGCGCCAGCACGCGCTCGCGCAAGGTAACGGTGTGTTAGCGCACCTCAATTTCAGCCAGATGTTCGAGCGCGAGGCCAACGAGACCAAGGAATACCTTGCCCGCCACATCGTCGTCGCCACGGTGGTTGATGCGCGGCGTGGCACGCCCTTTAATCACGACATCAAAATGGTGGTCGATATCCACGACGGTAAAACCCCGCTCACCGGCACCGCCCGCCACCATCAATCCTATGCCAGCAATGAGTCTGAGGGAGCTATTTAATATGCCATCCGAAATCCCCACCCACGCCAAGGAACGCCTGAAGGGCCTGCGCACCTCACTGCACTCCACCGGCGTTTTCACCTCCGATTTCTCGGTCAATGAATTTCTGCTGGTGCGCAAAGCAGGTTTCGAGCCCATCGGCCTGTGCGTCGGCACCTGCGTCTATCATGTCGGCATCCAATACGGCTCCTGGAGCAAAAGCCAGGAGCTCGATGTGCTCTCCAAAGCCATGTACCACGCCCGCGAACTCGCCATGTCACGCATGCGCGCCGAAGCCGCCGCGATGGGGGCCGATGGCATCGTTGGTGTCAAACTCACCATCAAACGCCTGGAATGGGACGAGCATCTGCTGGAATTCATCGCCATCGGCACCGGCGTGGTGCATGGCGAGGGCCACAAAGGCTTCCGCGCCCACGACGGCGGGCCGTTCACCTCCGACCTCTCCGGCCAGGATTTTTGGTCTTTGCTTCACTCGGGCTACCGCCCGGTTGAAATGGTGATGGGCAGTTGCGTCTATCACGTCGCGCATCGCGGCATGATGTCCGGCTTCGGCACGATGGGCCGTAACGTGGAAATGGAAAATTTCACCGCCGCCATGTATGAGGCCCGCGAAATCGCCATCGAGCGCATGCAGTTCGAAGCCGCCGCCGCCAAGGCTGAAGGCGTGGTCGGCGTCGACATCCACGAAGGCAGTCACGGCTGGCAAACCCACGTCATCGAATTTTTTGCCATCGGCACAGCGGTTTTACCCCTCGACCAGGAAATCGCCCCCGAAAAAATCGCCGACCCGATCATGGTGCTTTCGGTCAACGACTAACACCCGCTCACCAACCCCAGCAGGCCCCATAACCCTTCGCACCATTAGCTCCGGCTTTGGCCGCACCGGCACGCTCTCACTGAAAACCGCGCTGGAAACCCTCAATCGCGGCCCTTGTCACCATATGGAAGAGGTGCTGCATAACCCAGCGCAAGTGCCGAGGGCCGCGCCGCCATCCCGCCCGAGCGCCTGCTGGTGTTCAATGTGGTGCAAGGCTGGGCGCCGCTCTGCAACTTCCTTAATGTGCCGATGCCAGCCACCGGGTTTCCGCGCAGCAATTCCACCGAAGCTTTCTGGAAAACCCTGAAAGGCGAAACGCCTTAACTCCCAATCCCACCGGTCATGGTCACGTCCACCGCATTGCCATTGCCCAGCCCGACACGCTGATGGCCGGACCCGGTAGCGGGCAGGCTGGCGCAAAACTCATCAGTCGCCTGCTGGTAACTTTGAGAATTCGCATCGCCGGTGCGCGATGTTACCCGCACGCTCAACTGCCCATCGCCGCAACCCTCAAACCCCACCGCCACATCCAAAGCACTCGGCACGCCAAAAGTTCCAGCCTTCTGCTTCACCTCCAGCGGGTTGCCGGGCGTGACAGTGCCTTGCGCCAGTTGGTGCGTGCCGCCATCGCTCAGCAGGGTAATCTGCACCACCGCCTCATAATGCCCCACCGTTTGCGCCTGCGCCGCCAAACCACTGCCCGCTAACGCCGCCAGAGCCAGAACCATGTCAATGAAACCAATCCGCTGCATCGCCATCCTCATTGTTCATTTCGGTTAAGTTTTTACCAGAGCATCAAAGATCAAGTGTGCGTTTCCACCCCGTCATGCGCACGCAGGCGCGTATGACGATAAAGGCGTTTCTTCAAATCTACCCCGCCTTCGCCCAACCGGCCTCACCCTGCTTCCAATAACTCATGGCGTGGCCTGCCGCCTTGGCCAATGTCCAGCGTCCGCGCGCCGCCGCCACGGCGGCCTCATCATTACCATCGAACAAATCAAACACTCTGGCGAAGTCAGTAAAATCCGCCGCCACCCCATCCAGCAAAAACAAAAACCGCGCCGCCGCCGGGTTTGCTTGCTCCGCCGTAATAAACACCGGCTGCCACTCAGGGTGCGGGGTTTTTGCGGTGCCATGCGCCAGCCATTCCACCCGCCACAGCGCAGCATCCACCGCCGCCACCCGCTCAACCGAGCCGCACAGCACAAGCGCCTTTTCACCCGCCGCCAGCGTGCGCGTCAGCAGCGCCGGGAGGGCTGCCAGCTCATCAGTCCGGGTCAGATGATAAAACCCGATTTCGGCCATTACGCGATTGAAATTTTCGGGCCCGCTATGGCAGCGCCTTGCAGCATCTCAGCCACCCGCGCCGCCACCGCCATAAACGCCATCGCCGCTTCACCGCCGGGATCTGAAGCCGTCACCGGCGCACCCTCGTCGCCGGTCTCGCGGATCGCCATCAGCAGCGGCACCTCACCCAAAAACGGCACACCCAGCCGCGCCGCTTCCGCCTGCGCCCCGCCATGGCCAAAAACATCGGTCCGATGGTTGCAGTTCGGGCATGAAAAATACGACATATTCTCCACAATCCCCAGCACCGGCACCCGCACCTGCTCGAACATTTTCACGCCCCGCCGGGCATCAAGCAGCGCAATATCCTGCGGGGTGGAAACAATCACCGCCCCGAACAACGAAGCCTTCTGCGCCAGCGTTAATTGCACATCGCCGGTGCCGGGCGGCATGTCGATCACCAGCACATCCAGCGTCCCCCATTCCACCTGCGTCAGCATCTGTGTCAGCGCCCCAATCACCATCGGGCCGCGCCACACCATCGCGGTTTCTTCTTCCACCAAAAACCCAATCGACATGCAGGCCACGCCCCACGCCTGCAGCGGCAGCATCTTGCCGTCTTTCACCTCGGGCTTTTTGCTCAGCCCCAGCATCCGCGGCAACGAAGGCCCGTAGATATCGGCATCCAGCAACCCCACCTTCAAGCCGCCCCGCGCCAGCGCCACCGCCAGATTCACCGCCACGGTGGATTTCCCCACCCCGCCCTTGCCGGAAGCCACCGCGATCACTTTTCTCACCCCCGGCAGAATATTCGCAACCGGGCTTGGCGGCGGCGGGGCCGCCTCGCGATGCGCGGTAAACACCACCGCCGCATTCTGCACCCCCGCCATGGCGCTCAGCTCCGCCTCGATCTTGGCGCGCAGCGGCTCCAAGGTCGTCGCCTCCTCGCGCTTGATCGCCAGCGTTACCTGCACCAGCCCCTCATGCGCGTGCACGCCATCCAGCATTTTACCCAAATTATATTTCGCCAAAGCGGCGCGGATTTTTTCTTCGGTCATAACCCTGATGTAACCCCGCTGCCCGCACTATCCAAGAGCACTCTTGCCAACCAGCCGGAGCAATCGCACAGTTTGCCCATGAACATCCAGCACCCGCTGCTCCTCGCCGCCACCTGCCTCACCGCCGCGCTCACAACCTCGCTCAGCCCGGCGCACGCCAGCCCGCCAATGCCGCCCAACCTCGCCGACCTCGCCGCCAAGCTGCTGCCCAGCGTGGTCAGCGTCGCCAGCACCGCGCCGGTGACTGACAATGCCAGCCCCCCGGCAGACCCGAACGCCGCGCCTAACGCCGCACCTGGTCAAGGCAAAGCCGGCGGCGGCCTGCAACCCAACCAGGCCGCCGACCCCACCTCCGGTTCAGTGCTGCCGCCGCCGAAGGCTGAGGAAGCACTTGGCTCCGGTTTCGTCATCGACCCCGCCGGTTTCATCCTCACCAACGACCATGTGATCGACGGCGCCACCAGCGTCACCGTCACCTTCCAGGACGGCACTATCCTGCCCGCCTCGGTCGTCGGCACCGACAAGGACGGCGACCTCGCGGTGCTGAAAGTCGATGCCGGACACAAGCTGCCCGCCGTCACCTTCGGCGATTCCACCAAATTGCGCGTGGGTGACTGGGTGCTCGCCATCGGCAACCCCTTCGGCCTGGCCGGCTCCACCTCCGCCGGCATTGTCTCGGCCCTGCACCGCGACATCAGCGAGGGTAAATACGACGATTTTATCCAGACCGACGCCACCATCAACCGCGGCAACTCCGGCGGCCCGCTGTTCAACGCGCAGGGCCAGGTGATCGGCGTCAACTCCGCCATCTATTCGCCCTCCGGCGGTTCCATCGGCATCGGCTTCGCCATCCCCTCCGCCATGGTGCAGCCCATCGCCGCCTCGCTGGAAGCCAACGGCGCCGTGCAGCGCGGCTGGCTCGGCGTCAGCACCGAAAATGTCACCCCGGAAATCCAGAAACTGCTCGATCTCCCCAGCACCGATGGCGCGTTGATCGCCAGCGTCGCCGCCAACAGCCCGGCCAGCGGCAAGCTGCAACCCGGCGATGTACTCACCTCGCTCAACAACGCTGCGATCACCGACACCCGCTCGCTGCTCATCCGCACCGCTGAAATCCCGGCTGGCCAGGTCGCCCACGCGCAATTCTACCGGAGCGGCAGCCAGGCCACCGCCGACCTCACCATCGCCGTGCCACCACCGCAGCCAGCGCCTGGCACCATCACCCCCGCGACTGCCGCCAATATCACCCTTACCTCAATCGGCGTCTCCATCGCCGCCACCTCATCGCAGGACGGCGCCCATATTCTCTCGGTTATCGCAGGCGGCGCCGCCGCCAAAGCCGGTATCGTGGCCGCCGATGTGGTGGAAGCGGTCGGGGCCATCACCGTCAATTCCGCCGCCGACCTCAAAGAAGCCCTCGCCAAACTGGCCGCCACCCACCAGCAAACCGCCACCCTCCTGATCGACGGCGACGACGCCACCGGCACCGACCCCGGCCCGCGCTGGGTGGCTGTTGTAACGCCCTAAGGCCCGGGGCCTTGCTGCCCTCAAAAGGGCCGGGTCAGCTCGTACAGGGCCACCGCCCCGGCGGCTGACACATTGAGGCTTTCCATCCCGCCGGGCATGGAGAGGGCGGCGATTTCGTCGCAGGTTTCGCGGGTGAGGCGGCGCATGCCTTCGCCTTCATTGCCGAGCACCAGCGCGACGCGGCGGCCTTTGAAGGCGGGACCGTTAAGTTGGGTGGGTGAGGTGCCGTCGAGCCCGACCACCCACACATTGGCGGATTTCAGCACGATCAAAGCGCGGGAGATGTTCACAATCCGCAGCAGCGGGATGAGCTCCAGCGCCCCGGAGGCCACCTTGGCAAGCGCACCTGTTTCCTCAGGCGCGTTGCGTTCCTGGGCGATCACCATCGAAGCGCCGAAAGCCTGGGCGGTGCGCATCAGGGCACCGATGTTGCGGGGGTCGGAGATTTGGTCGAGCACCAAAATCGGGCCGGGGCGGGCCAGCGCGTCCAGCAGGGCGGGCGAGGCGAGTTGGTCGGTCAGCAGCGCCACACCTTGATGCACGATGCCGCTGCCCTGCCTTGCACCGAGGAGTTGGTCGATTTTATCACGCGGCGCGATTTCAGGCTGCACGGCCCAAGGCAGCGGGCGTTCAGCGGCGAGGGTAGCTTGCGCGTCTTCGGTGATCACCAGGCGGCGCAGGCGGCGCGCCGGGTTGCCCAGAGCAGCGGCCACCGCATGCAGGCCATACAGCCACACCGCGCCGTTCGGCACCGCCGGTTGGCGCTGGCCACGCGAGCCGTGGTCACGGTTCTGCGGGGCGCGGTCATGCGGGTTGCGCTCGCGCTGCGGGCGCTCGGCTGAGGAGCGCTCCTGGTTGGCGCGTTCACCTTGCGGCTTCGGGCGGCCACCACCGGGCAGGGTTAGTTTCGGGCCGTCGAATTTCGGGCGCTCGCCAGTTCGCTCACCGGCACGCTCACCGGCACGCTCACCAAACGGTTTGGCCCCGCTGCCGCGCGGCGTCTCGCCACCACGCGCGTTGGGGCGCTCACCGGGGCGGGCGGGCTTGCTACCTGG
>DAIDEE010000059.1 GCA_027308685.1 Acidocella sp. | reverse complement strand
CACCAGCCAAAGGCCTGGCCGGCGCCATCATCCCCGGCTCACCGCTGGCCGCCCTCACCGGCGCTGCCACCCCCACCGACCCTGACGAAACCGCCCAACCCCCCTTCGGCACCAACACCATGGGCCTCTCGATCATCGGCCACATCGCCGATGACGCCACCAGCAGCATCGCCGAATTCGCCAATGCGGTACGCCAATCCACCCGCCTCACCCCGGTCACCGCCTGGCTGAGAACCTTCACCAGCATCGCGAGCCGCGCTGACCACGCCCGCGCCGCCCTGCGCGGGCTACTGGAAACCATCGTCCCCGCCATTATCCTCGAAGTTTTACTGCGCGCCCTGCTGCGCCGTCCCCGCGCCGCCATCATCCGCCACGCCCTCGCCCGCCGCCTGCTGGATTTACCGCACCACACCGACGCCGAGGGGCTGGCCGACGCCGAAGCCGGTGAGACCGAAAAATCGCCTGAGCGCTGGCTCACCCTGCGCGGCTGGACCGCCCGCCTTGGCCTGGCCTTTGGGTACATATTGCTGGCCCTGCTCCCCATCGCCGGGTTCGCCATCGCCTCCGGCCTCCTCATCGGCGCCGGTCTCATCAGCATCCCCGCCGCTCGCCTGATCGTGGTGGGCACCGGCAACGCCTATTTATTCTGCCGCCTGAGCAACGAGGCCCTGCTGTTCGTCATGGCCCCCAACACCACCGATTTACGCCTCATCCACACCACCGATGAGCGCGCCCGCTGGCTGGTGCGCTGGCTGATGGTCATCATCATCACCATCGCGCTCGGCTACGTCGCGATCACCAGCGGAGAAATCCTCGGCCTACCGCGTGACGGTGCCGAGGTTCTAGGCCGCCTCTTCGCCCTCGTCGGCCATCTCGAACTCGCCATCCTGATCTGGCAAAGCCGCGCCATCGTGGCCGGCTGGATCCGCGGCAACCCAGACGCCACTGCCAAAAACTTCGGCCTGCGCCCCCGCCTCGCCGCCATCTGGCACATCATCGCGCTGTTTTATGTTCTCGCCTTATGGATCGCCTATGCGGGCGGTGTGCAAAATGCCTTCGTGGTGCTGCTGCGCATCGTCGGGGTTTTCCTCGGCACCCTCATCGCCGCCCGCCTGCTCTGGCTGGGCTCGGTCCACGGCCTCGACCTGCTGCTCAACAAGCCCGACTCCGAAGCCACCCGCCTGCCGGTATTGCGGGCCCGCGCCAAATCCTACAGCCCACTGCTCAAGCTGCTGGTCCGGCTTTTCATCGGGGTGATGGTGGTGGTGCTCATCCTGGAAGGCTGGGGCGTCAGCGTGCTGCCCTGGCTGCTGGCCAATCCGCTCAGCGTCATCCTCATCTCGGCCGCCATCTCCATCATCATCACCATCGCCATCGCGCTGCTGCTCTGGGAAGCCGCCAACGCCTACCTCACCGCACGTATCGACCGCCTCTCCGCCAGCGGCCGCATCCGCCAGGCCTCACGCCTGCACACCCTGCTGCCGATGCTCAAAGCCACCATCGGCGTTACCATCGGGCTGGTCGCGGGGCTGATCAGCCTGTCCAAAATCGGCGTCAACGCAGCCCCCCTGCTGGCCGGCGCCGGCGTGCTCGGCATCGCCATCGGCTTTGGTTCCCAAAAACTGGTGCAAGACATCATCACCGGCCTCTTTCTGCTGCTCGAAGACGCCATGCAGGTGGGCGACACCATCTCGCTGGCGGGCATGACCGGCACCGTCGAGCGCCTCTCGATCCGCACCATCCGCCTGCGCGGCGGCGACGGCTCGCTCAACATCATCCCCTTCTCGGCCGTCACCACCGTCACCAACATGACGCGCGACTTCGGCTACGCCCAAATCTCCATACAGGTCGCCTACGACGAAGACCTCCCCCGCGTGTATGCCGTGATGACCGACATCGCCAAAACCATGCGCGCCGAACCGCGCTGGGGCGCCATGATGCGCGACGATCTACAACTCTTCGGCCTCGATGCCTTCGGCGCCTCCGCTCTGGTCATCACCGGCCAGATCCGCACCGGCCCCGGCCAGCATTGGGCGGTGCGCCGCGAATATTACGCCCGCCTGAAACAACGTTTCGAAGACGAACATATCGAAATGCCCTACTACACCTATATGCGCTCTGATGCGCTCGCCAGCCTGCCACCCAAACCGCAAAAACAAATCGAGGCCGGACCATCCAATGATCCAGCCCCGAAAGCTACGCCGTAGAAAATATTACTTCATATTCGCAACCGTCGTGCTTTCCATATCATGCGCAATCCCGGTCAACACCTGCGGGTTTTTCGCCTTGATAATAAAAAACCAGCCAGCACCCACCAGCATGTAAGCCGCAAACGCGTAAGGGAAGTAGTTATACGGCGCTGACGGCACCGGATAAACGCTGCCCACCAGCGAGAGGAACATCAGCACCGCCCCCAGCCCGCCGATCACCACATCGCCCATCTTCAACTCGCCGGTTTTTTTCAGGAACACCGGCGCACTCACCGACACCAGCAAATACACAATAATAAACCCAAACGAGGCCAGCGTACCGTACCAGCCAAACGTATCGGTTTCATTGGGGTGCCCCGCAAACGCACAACACACCAGCACATTCAAAACCGCACCCAAGGTCAGCGCGATAAACGGCGTCTTGCGCTTGTCATGCACAATGCCCATCGAACTATGCACAAACTGATACCGCCCAAGCGAAAACAGCATCCGCCCAAACGCATTCAACGAGGCCAGCGCACAGGCAAACGAGCTGATGGTGGCGCCGAAATACACCGGCGCTGTCATCCATTTGCCGATCGCATTGGTGATATCACCCAGCGGTGCCGCACTATTCCCCAGCTTGGAGGCATCATCGCCAAACCCTTGCGTAATCACGTAGGTGGTGATGATAAAAAACACGCCTGAAAAAATCGCCGTCGATAAAATCGCCTTCGGAATCGTCACCTTCGGGTTACGCGTTTCCTTGCCCAGCGACGCCGCGCTCTCAAACCCGACGAACGAGAAAATCGCAAACACAATGGCCTGCGCAATCGCGCCAAAACTCGACCCCTGCAACGTAATCTGTTTCATATCCGGCTGGAAGCCGTAGTGTGATAAAGTCACCACCACCACCGCCGCGATAATCATCACCGAAATCACTTCCAGCGTGAGACCGATGCGCGATGAAATTCTTATATCACGGGTGGCGAACAACCAGATGGCCAACGATATAACAATATACAGCACAAAATTCGGCGGCGCGAAATTGATCCCGAGCGATGCGAAAAATGTCTTGATAAATAACGACGTGGCAACCGTCAGCGCCATCGCGGTGAAAATATACGCCGCCAGCATCGCCCACCCGGCCAGCATCCCGTACGACGGCCCGAGGCTGCGCGAGATATAAATGAAATACGAGCCCGCCGCCGGAATCCGCCCGGCCAGCTTGGCGATGCTTAAAGCCACAATCACCAGAGCCACCGTGGCAATCAGGTAAACCAGCCACGAGGCCGTGCCCGCCATCCCGGCGACCACCGCCACCGCCAGAGCCGGTGTTAGGGTAGGCGAGACATTGGCAACCGATTGCCCCAACGCCTCAAAAAACGACAGACTATCCTTGCGTAGCTCCGACATAAAAATTCCCCGTGGTGATTTGGAAAAATCACCGCGCGCCTGCGTAGCCCCTGTTGATCACCGGTTATCCGGAGACGTTTTTTGCGTCAGAATAAACCGCGACCATGGTTTCCTGCTGCTTATTAAAGTTTCTTTAAGGGTATATTTTGTAATTTGCAAGCAATTTTTTTTCTTATCAATATGCTCGTTCTGCCGCCCGCCTAGCGTCCCGCATCCACCAGCACCCGGCGGCGCGCCGGCTTACGCTTCAGCGGCATCACCGCATGCATATCCTTGGTCACTTCAATAACCGTCAGCCCGGCAAATTGCGGCATTAGCGCCTGCCCGGCCCGCTCCAGCCTGTCGAACATCCGCAAATTCAGCCGCCACTGCACCGGCGGCGCAAACAGCGCCGGCTGCTGGCGCTCCACCGTGAAAAACAACCCTTCCAAAAGCCGCGCCAACTGGCCCTGGCTATAGGGTTGCCCATGCCCAAACGGCGTGCTCTCGGCATAGGCCCACATGCCACGACGGTTTGGCACAATAATCACTATCCGCCCGTCGTCCTTCAACAACCGCCAGGCTTCCCGCAACGTCCGGCGCGCATGATCCGCCTGCTCCAGCCCATGCACCAGCAAAATCCGGTCAAACGACAAATCCGCAAACGGCAGCGCCTCCTCCTCGGCGCAACACGCCAACGAGGCCCGCCCCTCCGGCCAGGCCCGGCACCCCATATGCGCGGGCGAGAGCGCAATGCAGCGCGCGGATTGCTCACGCCACAACTGCAAATACGGCCCCACATACCCCAGCCCCAGCACCGAAAGCCCCGCGCACCCAGGCCAGATATCAAGCAAAATCCGCCGCAGCAGCTTGCCCGTCAGGCCGCCCAGAGGAGTTTCATAAAATGCCGCAGCATCTCGCGCATCAATCGCCATGCGCCCTATATATCACCAAACCCTGCCAGGAGCACCCAACGTGACTGTGACCGCCACCGCCATTCCCATGCTGACCGACAATTATTCCTGGCTGCTGCACGATTCCATCACCGGCGCCACCGCCATCGTCGACCCCGCCGAGGCCACCCCCGCCATCGAAGCCATCGAGGCCGCCGGCGGCAAGCTTGATGCCATCTTCATCACCCACCACCACGGCGACCATATTGATGGCATCCCCGCCCTGGTGGAGCGCTACCACCCAAAAATCATCGGCAACGCCGCTGACGCTCACCGCCTGCCCAAACTCGACATCGCGGTGCGCGAGGGCGACCTCGTCAGCTTCGGCGCCGCGAAAGCCCAGGTATTCGACACGCCCGGCCACACCATCGGCCACATCGCCTATTATTTCCCCGATGGCGGCCTCCTCCTCCCCGGCGACACCCTCTTCTCGCTCGGCTGCGGCCGGTTGTTCGAGGGCACCGCCGCCGACATGTTCGCCGCCTTCCAAAAATTCGCCCCGCTGCCCGATGCCACTTTGGTCTGCGCCGGCCACGAATACACCGAATCCAACGCCAAATTCGCCCTCGCGCAAGACCCCGCCAACCAGGCCCTGCAATCCCGCGCCACCGAAGTTTCAGCCCTCCGCGCCGAAGGCAAACCCACCCTCCCCGTCACGCTAGGC
>DAIDEE010000053.1 GCA_027308685.1 Acidocella sp. | reverse complement strand
AAATCGCATCACCCTGGCGCGGCAGCCGCATCAGCAGCGCCAATATCAAGCCGCCAAGCGTGTGGTAGCTGCCTTCATTGGGTAAATCAGGCAGATGCAGCCGTGCCTTGGTTTCATCCACTGGCATCAACCCATCGAATTAAAACATGTCATCCGGCGTTTCCGGCGCACCCTCTTTCGGCCCGGCGTCATCAGCGTCGCCCACAATCGCTTCCAGCACGTCAGCCGCGGTGACCATGCCCTCAAAACTGCCGTATTCATCCAGCACGATCGCAATACCCAGCATATCGGTTTTCAACCGCTCCAGCGCTTCCAGGGCTGAAACCGAATCAGGTATCGCAATGGGCTGGCGCAACGCAGCCGCCAATGAAAATTCCTTGCCGTCCAACACGCGGTCCAGAATATCCTTGGCCTGCACCACACCGGCCACATTATCAATCGCGCCGTCGCACACCACAAAGCGCGAATGCGGCGCGGCCCGCAGCGTGGCAATAATGGTAGCGCGCGAGGCTGTGCGGTCGATCCAGGCGATTTCAGTGCGCGGCGTCATGATCGCGCGCACCGGCTTGTCCGCGAGTCGCAGCACCCGCTCGATCATGTCGCGCTCCTCGGTTTCCAGCACGCCGGTTTCAGCGCCCTCTACCAGCATGGCTTTGAGTTCCTCCTCGCTCATCGCCCGGCGGTCGGCACCTGGGGGGCCAAACGCGCTCAGCACCAGTTTTGTTGCCAGCCCCAGCAGCCACACAACTGGACTAACCGCAATCGCCAGCCAGGAGAGTGGCCGCGCCACGATCACTGCCAGCCGCTCCGGCTGGCGCAACGCCAATTGCTTGGGCACCAGTTCGCCAAACACCAGTGAGGCGAAGGTGATCAGCAGCACTGTCAGCCCCAGCGAAACCGGCTTGGCGTAGGGCGCGAGGGCGGGAATTTCCGCAATCGGACCGGCTAGGTGCTCGCCAAGCTCGCTGCCGCCGAACACGCCGGTTAAAATCCCGATCAAGGTGATGCCAAATTGCGACGCCGGCAGATACGCTTGCGGGTTATCCGCCAGGGCGCGGGCAATGGCGGCACCGCGCAAGCCCTGGCGTTCCATCAGGGTCAGCATCGCCCGGCGGGCCGAAACCAATGCCAGTTCGCTCAGCGCAAAGGCGCCGTTCAGCAGAATGAGGATGGCGAGGATCAACAGTTGGAGCGCGATAGACATAGGCTCCTTTACCCGGATTGGCCCAAAATGACACGCGAGACACGCAACCCGAACCTGTCAAAATGTATCCTTTGACACAATCGCGACACAATCACGCCCAGCCCGTGCCTCAGTGCGTCTTCATAACATCTGTTAACCGGGAATGATCCCGGAGAAGTTTGGACGCTGCCCATGACGTATCAGTCCCCCATTCAACCGCAAAAAGCCAAGGTTTCTGCCGTTAAGGCCCGTAACGGGCTGATGAGCCCCGGCTCATGGGCCGCTGCTTTGGGGGCGGGCATCATCGCCTTTGGCATTTGGGCCAGCACCAACCAGCCGGTGACCAATATTGCGCCCTATACCGGCGAAATCGGCGGCTTTGCGTTCTCGCCGTTCCATGCGGGCGAAAGCCCCGCAGCCAATGTTTACCCCACCTCAGCCGAGATCAAATCCGACCTGAAGCTGGCGGCGCAATACACCCACAACATCCGCACCTACACGGTTGAGGGCGACCTTGGCACCATCCCGGCTTTGGCCGAAGGCATGGGGCTGAATGTGACGCTCGGCGCCTGGCTGGACCGCCATGATGACGCTAACGCCGCGGAACTGGCCAAAGTTGTGCAGGTTGCCAACGCCAACCCCGATGTGAAGCAGATCATGGTGGGTAACGAGACCATTCTGCGCGGCGATGTGGCGGTGCCGGAATTGATCCAGGATATCAAGCTGGTGAAGTCGCAAACCCATGTGCCGGTTTCCACCGCCGAGCCCTGGCATGTGTGGCTGGCTCATCCGGAACTGGCGAAGTCGGTCGATTTCATCACCGTGCATTTGCTGCCTTACTGGGAGGGTGTTCCCGAACAAGGCGCATTGGCTGATGCCGAGCATCGCCTGGCGCAGTTGCACACCGCGTTCCCGAACAAAAAGATTGTGATCGGTGAGATCGGCTGGCCGTCGGATGGGATCGACATCGGTGCCGCCCGCGCCAGCACGGTGAACCAGGCGCGTTTCATGCGCGACTTCTTCAACTATGCGCAGGCCAACCATATCAATTACTTCGTCATGGAAGCCTTCGACCAGCCTTGGAAGACCGCCTTCGAGGGCCGCGCCGCCGGTTATTGGGGCATGTTCACGCTGGACCGTCACCAGAAATGGTCGCTGACCGGCCCGGTTGAGAACAACCCGGCCTGGATTTTCTACGCGCTGGGCAGCGTGGCGCTGATGCTGGCCGCCACCATGGCGCTGTTGAGCCGCCGCCCGGATATGCGGGTTGCCGGTAAGTTGATTTTTGCCGGGCTGGTGCAGGGTTTTGGCGCGGCGTTGGCGATGCTGCTGATGGTGATGGGCGAGACCTATCTCTCGCTGACCGCCGCGGCGGTTTGGGGCGGGCTGGCTCTGGGCCAGGGCCTGCTGCTGTTCTTGCTGATCGCCGACAGTTTCGACCTTGTGGAAACCATTTTTGGCCGCGTGCAAAAGCGCCATTTTGAGCCGATCCCGGCGCCGGCTGGGGCCAAGCTGCCGAAGGTTTCTATTCATCTGCCGATCTGCAATGAGCCGCCGCAGATGGTGCGTTTGACGCTCGATGCACTGGCGAACCTGGATTACGAAAACTTTGAAGTGCTGGTGATCGATAACAACACCATGGACCCGCATATCTGGGAGCCAGTGGCTGAGCATTGCGCCCGCCTGGGGCCAAAATTCCGCTTCTTCACGCTGGGCAAGTATAAAGGCTTCAAGGCTGGCGCGCTGAACTTTGGCCTGCGCAACACTGCGCCGGATGCCGAAATCATCGGTGTGATCGACAGCGATTACATTGTGGAGCCAGATTGGCTGCGCAGCATGGCGCCTGCTTTTGACAACCCGAAGGTTGGCTTCACCCAGTCACCGCAGGATTACCGCGACAATGACGGCAGCTTCTTCAAGCGCCTGATGTTCTGGGAATATGCCGGGTTTTTCCATGCCGGCATGGTGACCCGCAATGAGCGCAATGCGATTATTCAGCATGGCACGATGACCTTGGTGCGCAAGGCCGCACTGGTGAACGAAAATGGCTGGGCCGAATGGTGCATCACCGAGGATAGCCAGTTGGGCCTGCGGCTGTTCCGCGCTGGTTATGAGGCGGTGTATTCCAAAAAGAGCTTTGGCAAGGGCGTGATGCCGGATGATTTCAACGCCTTCCGCAAGCAGCGCTACCGCTGGGCATATGGCGCCATGCGGATCACCCGCGCCAATGCCAATGCGTTGTTCAACCCGTTCAACCATGAGCTGACGCTGGGCCAGAAATGGCACTTCATCACCGGTTGGTTGCCTTGGATGGGCGATGCGCTGGGCTTGATGTTCCTTGGCATGGGCTTGGCCTGGTCGCTTGGGTTGATTATGGACCCGGTGCGGTTTGAGTTCCCGATTGCCTTGTTCATGCTGCCTTCGATTGGGTTGTTCTTCTTCAAGATCGTGCAGATTTTAGCACTTTATGCGAACCGCGTGCCGTGCGGATTGGCCGACCGGTTGGGCGCTGCGGTGGCGGGGCTGGCATTGTCGCACAGCATCGGCAAGGCGGTTTGGAAAGGCTTGTTTACCAACTCCCTGCCCTTCCTGCGCACCCCGAAGATGAAGAATGCGCCAGCGCTGGTGCAGGGTTTGGTGATGGCGCGGGAAGAGCTTTTGCTGCTGGGTCTCACCTGGGCGGCGCTGTTGGGCGTTGGCTTTACCCACCATTGGGCGACGCTGGAAACCCGGCTGTGGTGTGCGGTGTTGTTCACGCAGTCGCTACCTTACCTGGCGTCGGTAAGCGTCTCGATTTTGGCCGCGATGCCGGCACCTGTTACCAAACAGGTTGCGGCCCCTGCGAAGGAGCCGGTGCGGATGGGCGTTTTCCACCCGGCGGCTGGGGATTAGGCCTTTCGTTGATTGCCCAGAAAAACGGCCCCGGTTTGGGGCCGTTTTTTTATGGGCGATGTGACACGTGGCACATGCCGGGGTAGTTTGCTGATATAACATTATGTTAGTAAATATAATCTCAGGAATGAGGCAGGAGAAAACTTTGGGGTTTTGAGGGGAGTTTGGGTGATGTGCCCCCTTAACCGTCATACTCGCGCAGGCGAGTATCTTCTGGCGTCACAAGAAGATTCCCGCCTCCGCGGGAATGACGAGGGGAAGGCGGATAATCCGATAATGCAGATAGGCAAATGGATTTCTTCGCTCCGCTCGCAATGACGGGGTTCAGTTGAATAATAAATTCGCAAAATCAACAACCATAGATTGCTTAAAGACTGGAGCCCTGCAAATCTGTTATTATGCACATAGCCCCAACAACCAGCGTGCCTCATAAAGCTTGGTGGTCGGCCACACTGGAGGATTTTCGGTCACGGCAAGACGAGAGCATCGTCGAGCGCCTTGCTCTTCGGCTTATTGAATCCCATCCGCTTAATCACGCGACGCAGTTGCTGGCGTGGCGGACGCAACTGGAAATCCTACGCGCTAGCACGAAAAATCTACCCGATCACTGGCGTATCCTATTTGAATATCCACTATTGCGCCTTGGCAGGAGGTTGGATGTCACGCTCATTTGCGATCATGCGATTATCGTCATGGAATTCAAAGTTGGCGCGGGAACGTTTGATGCTGCAGCACTCCGGCAAGCCGAAGATTATGCTCTCGATCTGCAAGATTTCCACGCGGCCAGCCGAAACAAATTGATTATCCCGGTATTGGTGGCGAGTGATGCCCCAGCGCAGTCTCCAGCTTGGGTCCTGCTGTGGCACGGGGTCACTCCTACATTCACCGCCTCAGCGTCCTCATTATCAGACCTGCTGGCCGGAATTTTTGAGCGTATTCCAGGCAACCAAATCGATATCGAACGCTGGGAACAATCCCCCTATCGTCCCGTTCCAACGATCGTCGAAGCCGCAACGACACTCTATGCAAAACATGGTGTCTCTGAGATCGCCGCCGCCCGCGCAGATGTCAACAACCTCACCCGCACGACCCAAACCATACTCGACACCATTAACGCAGCGCGTGACACCAACACTCATATCATCGTATTCGTCACCGGCATTCCCGGTGCGGGCAAAACGTTATGCGGCCTGAATGCCGTATTTGGCGCGGATACCGGAGCAGCGTTCCTCACGGGTAATTTGCCGCTTGTGCATGTGTTGCGGGAAGCACTGGCACGCGATGCCGCTTGCGATCCTAAGACGTCTATTCGGCAGGCACGGCAGAAAACTGAAAGTGCTGTTCAAGGCCTAACCGGCTTTGTGCGGGATAATGTTGATCGAACCGAACCACCGCATGAGCATGTTGTGGTTTTTGATGAAGCCCAACGCGCCTGGGATGCCGCCTACGCAGCGCGCAAATTTGATTTGAACGACAGCGAAGCTGCCTTATTTCTCGATATTATGCGCAAGCATCACGATTATGCTGTTATTGTTGCACTGGTAGGCAATGGCCAAGAAATTAACACAGGAGAAGCTGGTCTGGGTGAGTGGGGACGTGCACTCATCCGGCGGCCCGACTGGCAAGTTCGCGCAGCCCAAAGCGTGCTCACAACGCTGGAGTCGCGGCAGCGACTTTTCGCGCAAGCACCAGCAAACTTATTGATTGAAGA
Source organism: Acidocella sp. (assembly GCA_027308685.1). GTDB lineage: Bacteria > Pseudomonadota > Alphaproteobacteria > Acetobacterales > Acetobacteraceae > Acidocella. The sequence goes on along the minus strand of DAIDEE010000053.1, from coordinate 884 downwards.
GGCATTGCATCTTAATGTTCCCATTCGCGCTATTCGATCTGCCGCCGGTGCACCGTGGGTTGATGCCGTACTCCGTGGCGCAACAGATGAGGCACGACAGCACGCGCAAAATGACGTGCCTTTTTTCGTTACCCGATCACTCGGGGCCATGCGCCATGCGTTACGTTTACGCGCCCGTGGTGAACGGCGTGCAGGCCTCGTTTGCAGCACAGGGGCTCGTCGTCTGGTAGCAGATGGTATCTGGCCGGACTTTCCACACCTGGATAACGACGCGATTGCCAACTGGTTTCTTAATCGCTGGCCGGACGTGCGGGCCTCCGATGCGTTGGAAATTCCGGCGACGCAATTTGCCTGCCAAGGATTGGAGCTTGACTACGTCGGGCTTTGCTGGGGCGGCGATCTGGTCTGGCGGAATGGTTGGCTGGTTCGAAAATTTGTGGGCACAAAATGGCAGACGCCCGCGGGACGAGATGCGATTGATTTTCGGATCAACACCTACAGGGTTCTGCTGACGCGAGCGCGTTATGATACGATTATTTGGATACCTGAGGGCGTGCCTGAAGACCCAACCCGTGAGCCCACATTGTTTAATGATACCGCAGCTTATTTATTGAGATGTGGGGCCCAGGTGCTCGATGATCACGCGGCCCCACCTGTAACAGTGCCGGTCCAACACACCCTCATCTGACGGCCAACCCCACCAAGGCGTGGATGGGCGCGATTGCGGCAGAGGGGGCATGCCGGGGCGGTATGGTAAAGCCTGTGTATCGGCTACCATATACGCAATTAACTTATTTTGGAGACCCACATGGATTTCGATCTTTTTGTCATTGGCGGTGGCTCGGCGGGGGTGCGGTGTGCGCGGATTGCGGCCGGCCATGGGG
>DAIDEE010000051.1 GCA_027308685.1 Acidocella sp. | reverse complement strand
AATTCGATGGGTTGATGCCAGTGGATGAAACCAAGGCACGGCTGCATCTGCCTGATTTACCCAATGAAGGCAGCTACCACACGCTTGGCGGCTTGATATTGGCGCTGCTGATGCGGCTGCCGCGCCAGGGTGATGCGATTTTATTCGGCGGCTGGCGGTTTGAGGTTTTGGTGATGGATGGGCGGCGAATCGAGCGGGTCCGCGTGGAACGCGATTCAAGTTAATTGTGGAACGCGATTCAAGTTAATTGCGCAGCCAGCGCCGGTCCAGCCAGTTTTTAAGCAGCATGGGCAACCGGCCGGAGACACAATCAGTGCCGTACCACGCGACGGCTTTACGGGAGCTGAGGCTCATAATTGCCAATGTTGCCGACGGCGGGCGGAATTTTTCCATTTTAGCGGCGAGTAGATTATTCAGCAGGACCCGCCCCTGGCGCACGGCGATGGCGCCTGAGTGTGGCAGCGGGGTTGGAAATGCCGCGCAGTCGCCAGTGGCAAATACATCGTCTCGGTCTAACAACTGCAAGGTGTCGCGCACCGCGATGGTGGGCACCGGCGGGTAGGCGTGGATGACGTCGTCAAGCGGGTAGGGCACGGCTCTGCTTAAGGTGATCCGTGCTTGCTCAAGGGTTTTCAGCGCGACCTCGCGCACCCGGCGTGGCGCATGGGGCAGCACCGGCCCATCGCCGGTTTGTAGATAAATCTTCGCGTTGCGGTTGAGCCGAATCCGCAGCGCTAACGCCAGCTCGACGCCAGAAGCGCCACAGCCGATAATCCCCAGCCGCGCGGCGGGCAGACGCTCCCAGCGCCACAACCGATCGAAAAATTGTGCGATGGGTTTGATGCCGCCTGGCACCGATGTTCCACCGATGGAAATTGCCAGGGTGTCGAAGGGAACCGAGGCGGCATTTTCGAGATTAACAACATTATTCTCGAATCCAGCGTATCTGGCGTTGATAAAGCGCGCCCCGCAGGCGGTGGCGAGATTTTGAACATCGATGCGCGCTTGCTCCGGTGCGATATCCCCGCGCACCGCAGCTGGGAGTGCGCCGGTGTAATAGGCATACGCGCCATTATTGATAAGGGTTAGCGTGGCGTTTGGTTTGTGCAAGGCAAAATGCCGCAATACCACGATATGGGCGTGCCCGGCACCGACCAGAACGATGCGTTTCACAGCGCCTTCTCAAGGCTGCGGGCCACGCGCAGCACGGTATCATCGCGGTACAGAGCCGCGGCAATTTGCACTGAACAGGGCAGGTTGGCAGCATTGACGCCCACGGGAATGGCGATGGCGGGTTGGCGGGTGAGGTTGAATAAAAATGTCCAGGGTGCCCAGTCCTGCCATAAAGCGGTGACGGGGTCGTGCTGTTTTGCATCGGCCAACGGGGCGCAGGCGGGCACGGTGGGGCAGATCACCGCATCGAAGGTTTGATGCAGCGCGGCCATGGCGTTGGCGGCGGTGAGGCGCAGAGCCTCGGCTTCGATCATGTCGCATGCGGTAACACCGGCAAATTTTGTGGCCACCTCCCGTAGTCCGGCATCGAGAAAATGCCGTTGCGAAGGCGCAAATGTACTCACCAGGCGGGCCAGGGCGGCGCCCCAGATTTTAGTGAAAATACGCGACGGGTCAGGTAGTTGCACATTAGCAACTATAACAGAAGCGCCAGCTTTGACCAGCAGGCTTCGGGTTGCTTCCAACGCCCTCAGCCCGTCGTCATCCACCGGTGCGGCGAAGCCGGGGTTTTGCAGGATGCCGATTCGCATGCCCGCCACGCCATCCTCGATGCCGTCGCGCCAGTCGCGTGGGTCATCGGGCAGGCAAAACGGGTCGTTGGCGTCGAACCGGGCCAGGGTGTTGAGCATCAGGGCGGCATCGCGCACCGTGCGGGTGATCGGCCCGGCGACGGCGACATTGCCAAAAGCGCCCAGCGGCCATTGCGGGACCCGGCCAAAGGTAGGCTTCAGCCCCACCACGCCGCACCAGGCAGCGGGAATTCTGATCGAGCCGCCGGCATCGGTGCCGATATGTAACGGCCCAAACCCGGCGGCGGCGGCGGCGCCGGCACCGGAGGATGAACCGCCCGGCGTGTGGTCTGTGTGCCAGGGGTTGCGGGTAATGCCGGTGTGTGGGCAGTCGCCGGGGCTTTTCCAGCCGAATTCGGTGGTGGTGGTTTTGCCGATGATGATGGCTCCGGCTTTCTTCAACGCGGTGACGCTAGGGGCATCGGTGAGGGCAGGGGCGGGGCTGGTGAGTTTGCTGCCGCGGCGGGTGGGCAATCCGTCGATGTCGATCAGGTCTTTTACCGTGACAGGCACGCCATCGAGCGCACCCATCGGGGTGCCGGCCTTCCAGCGGGCGCTGCTGTCGCGGGCGGCTTGCAAGGCGCTGGGGTTTAGCACGGCAAAGGCGTTGATCTCGGGGTTCTGGCGGGCGATTCGCTCCAGGATGGCTTGCAGGGCTTCGAGCGGGGTTAGAGTTTTGGCAGCGTAATGCTGCAACAACTCCTCGGCATCGAGCAGGGCCGGGTTCAGGTCAGCCACGCTTAACTCAACCACGCGGGTACCGGCAGGTTTTTGGCGCGCAGAAATTCCGGGTTGAATAATTTGGATTGGTAACGCGCCCCGCCGTCGCATAAAATTGTTACGATGGTGTGGCCGGGTCCCATCGCGCGGGCGATGCGGATGGCGGCGGCGACATTGATGCCGGCCGAGCCGCCAACGCAAAGCCCTTCATGGATCATCAAATCGAACACCTGCTCCAACGCCTCGGCATCAGTGATGCGAAGGGCATCGTCGATTGGCGCGCCTTCGAGGTTTTTGGTGACGCGGGACTGGCCGATGCCCTCGGTGATGGAACTGCCTGACGGCGTGAGGTCGCCGGTTTTCACCCAGCCGTACAGCCCGCTGCCGTCTGGGTCCGCCAGGATGATTTTCACCGCCGGATTGTGGGATTTCAGCGCCATGCCGACTCCCGCCAGCGTGCCGCCGGTGCCGCAGGAACAGGTGAAGGCGTCCACCTTGCCGCCGGTCTGCGCCCAGATTTCGGCGCCGGTGGTGAGGCGGTGGCCCTCACGATTCGCGATGTTGTCGAATTGTTTGGCCCATACCCCGCCAAGCTCGGCGGCCAGGCGCTCCGAGACATGCACGTAATTGCCGGGGTCTTTGTAGGGCTTGGCCGGCACCAGCCGTAAATCAGCGCCGATCATGCGCAGAAATTCGATTTTTTCTTTGGATTGCGTCTCCGGCATGACAATGACTGATTTATACCCCCGCGCATTGGCGACCAGTGTGATGCCGATGCCGGTGTTCCCAGCCGTGCCCTCGACGATGGTGCCGCCGGGTTTGAGCGTGCCGTCGCGCTCGGCGGCTTCAATAATCGCAAGCCCGGCACGGTCTTTTACCGACCCGCCGGGATTCATGAATTCGGCTTTGCCAAGGATATTGCAGCCGGTGGCGGCGGAGGCGCGTTGCAGTTTAATGAGTTGGGTGTTGCCGATGGCGCCCAATAGTCCGTTTGCGATCATGTTAGCTGTTTCCATCGTCAAAACTCCTCGCTATGCTCCCCTTAACCAAGGCCAATATAACCGTTATCGCCACCAGCCGGGGAGAGTTGCAGTATGATCGAAGATTTGACGCCGCGACAGGTGTGGGAAGCGCTGATGAGCAACCCGGATGCCGCGTTGTGCGATGTGCGTACCAATGCTGAGTGGAGTTTTGTGGGGGTGCCGGATTTGAGCCAGACCGGTAAGCAGGCGGTGCTGGTTCAGTGGCAGGTTTACCCCACCATGCAGCCGAACCCGAAGTTCATGGAAGCGTTGGAGCAGGCGCATCTTGGGCATGATCATCACATTTATTTCCTGTGCCGCAGCGGTGCCCGCAGCATGGCGGCAGCGCAGGCGGCCAAGGCTGCCGGCTATAAGCATGTGTATAACATCAAGGACGGGTTTGAAGGCCCGCCGGATGCGCGCAACCACCGCGGCATGGTGGCCGGCTGGAAGCACGAAGGCCTGCCCTGGAAACAGGGTTAAGGCGTTTTTCTCGTCGCAGGGCTGCTACCCGCTGGTTTTTCTTGCGTTTTGCGGTGCACCATGCGTAGAAGGCTGCATTGGATGCGAATGCGCGACCGGTTCATTCCGGCCTTGGCATCTGAATTGTCTTTTGGGGCGGGGACGCCCTCCCGGGCATTTTTTTACCCGTCCACTCCAAAATCGCGCGTGGAAACCGGACATTATCGTTGCAAACCATAAGGTTGCAGCGCCGGAGAGCTATGTTTTATGACGACAACTACCTTTGAATCCTTTGGCTTCGCGCCGCCAATTTTGCAGGCGCTGAAGAATAGCGGCTTTAATATTCCTACCCCGATTCAGGCTGGCGCCCTGCCGGCTGGGCTGGCTGGCAAGGATGTTTTGGGCATTGCCCAGACCGGCACCGGCAAAACAGCGGCCTTTGCGCTGCCAATTTTGCAGGCGATGGCGACCTCGCCGATGCGGCCGCGCCGCCATGCGACGCGGGCCCTGATCCTCTCACCAACCCGCGAATTGGCGGTGCAGATCGAGCAGGAATTCCGTAAATTTGGCACCGGGCTTGGGCTGAATACCGTGTTGGTGGTCGGCGGTGTGGGCCGCACCGGGCAAGTGAACAAAATGTCCCGTGGGGCTGACATTGTTGTCGGCACGCCGGGGCGGATTTGTGATTTGATGAATACCCGGCATTTGCTGATCGACCAGTGTCAGTTTTTTGTGCTCGATGAAGCCGACCGGATGCTGGATTTGGGCTTTATGCCTGATATTCGCAAAGTGGTGGCAGCGTTGCCAAGCCGCCGGCAGTCGGCACTTTTCTCGGCGACCATGCCGAAGGAAATTGCTGGTCTGGCCGAGGGCCTGTTGCGTGAGCCGGTGCGGGTGCGGATTGAAACCACCATCGCGACGCCGGTGCTGGTTGAGCAGACCGTACATTTTGTGGATGCCTCGGGCAAACGCCATTTGCTGGCCAGCCTGCTGCGCGAAACCGCTGTAACCCGTGCCATTGTGTTCACCCGCACCAAGCGCGGCGCCGACCGCGTGGCGTTGCAGTTGAACCAGGAGAAGATTTCCGCCACCGCCATGCACGGTAATTTGGGCCAGAACGCCCGCCAGCGGGCGCTGGATTCCTTCAAGGAAGGCTCGGTGCGGGTGCTGGTGGCAACTGACCTCGCGGCGCGCGGCATTGATGTGGCCGGGGTGTCCCATGTGTTCAACTACGAACTGCCGAACGAGCCGGAGAGCTATGTGCATCGGATTGGCCGGACCGCGCGTAACGGCGCCAAGGGCATTGCGGTGGCGCTGTGTGATGCGACCGAGTTGGCTTACCTCAATTCGATTGAGAAGCTGACCAATGTGAAGCTGACCGTGGCGAGTGGCGTTCGTCCTGCTCATGCGGCGGCGACCAAAAAGCCGGCCCCGCATCCGGATTTGATCGTGCGTAAGCCCAAGCGGGTGCAGTATGGTGCGAAGTCTGGTGGTAATCCGCAGAACAACCAGCGCCGTCCCGCCCAGCGAGCGGCTTAAAACAGTCTAACCCCCAACTCGGTTGCGATGGCGTGAAGCCTCACGTCATCGGGCCCGGTTGGGACTTCATTCAGCTCCTGGGCGGCAAAGGCGCAGCCCAGGCGAAATGCGTTGGGAAGTTGCGCCAGTGTGCGGTCGTAATAGCCAGCGCCATAGCCTAAGCGGTTGCCCTGGCGGTCGAATGCCAGCAATGGCACCAGGATAAAATTTGGGACCATTGCGGGGCCATTGGTGTGACTGGTGCCAAACCGGCCGCTGACCATGGTATCGCCTGGCAGCCACTGCCGAAAATGCAGAGGTTCGCCACGCTTGGGCGTGACCGGCAGGCAGATGTTGAATTTTTCGTGATGCAGTAAATTTAATAGCGGCACGGTAGAAATTTCACCGTCAAGCGAGGCGAAAGCCGCTACGGTGGCGCCGGTCGGCGGCGGGCAATCGCGCATGATGTGGCGGGCCATAGCCGCCCCAACGGCGGGGTCACAGGCGGCGCGGTTGGCCAGGGCGATGGCGCGGGCGGCGGATTTTGCTGACTCTAAATCCATCGGCTGCGCCGCTTATCGGATTGCGAACAGAATTTTTACGCCGGTCCAAATTGATGTCAGGATCGTATCGATAAATTTGAAGATCGCGACGAATATCCCCAGAAACCCATAAAGAATATTCGCGAAAAAATCAGCGACCGGCGAGCGGCGCTTGCGCGGGCGTCGGCGGGCTGAATCGCCGCCGGGCAGAACTTCACCGTTTGGTCCGAGCAGGGGGTCGTTATCGAGGGCAAATTCCCCGCGCATTGTCAGTTCCGCGTGCGCGGCATTGAGCTTTTTGAAACGCTCCTCGGCCTTGGCATTGCCGGCGTTGAGGTCGGGGTGATATTTTTTTGCGAGCTTGAGGAAAGCGACGCGGATTTCTGCCTGGCTCGCGTTGCGGCTCACTTTAAGGATACGGTAAGGATCATCTGCCATTATTGCCGTATAGCACTAAGTTTCAGAATGTTAATAGCAGAGTTGCAAGCGGAGCCGCCCTGGCCGTTGGCTTTTTACATCCTCCCAAGGCCTGCTTGTGCAGGTGGGCACCAGATACCGGGACCAAGGTCCCGACAGAGCCAGTTCCCGAGGGAGATGCTTACGGCCCTGGGGATGATATGCCTGACGAACCGGGCAGCTCCGCCCTCTACTTAGGCGTCTGAAAGGTCCGCTGCAATCTCTTCCGCGCGGGCGGCGAGGCGGCGCAGCCTGGCTTGTTTTTCAGCAGCGGCCTTGGAGGGTTTTTCAGAAGCTGCGGCAGGAGCTGGGGTGGCGGCCTTGCGGGTGTCGTGCAATTCATCGGCCAGCAGCAGAGCCGCCAACATCAGCAGCCGGGCTTCGCCAGACTGGCCACCGATGGCTTTGATGCTGGTGATTCGCTGTTCAATCTCGGCTGCCATCGACTCCAGATGCGGCTCCTGCCCGTCTTCGCAGCCGACTGTGTAGGCGAACCCGTTTATGCGTATTGTGACCTGCGCCATCGGGCCGGTTACTCCAAACTGAACTGATGTGAGGCATTGGGGGCTTTTAAGCCTGTCCGCAAGCGCTCGATCAGTGTATCCAGAGTTTTCAGTACGGCTTGGCGGTCAATTCCTGGTTCACCGGCCTCGTGTGCCTCGTGTGCCTCGAGGGCTTCGTGAGCCTGGCGGGGGGCATTCGCCAATTCGGCAATGCGGCGCAATGCGCTCTCCAGGCGTTCAAGGGTTTCGTCTTCGGTTTCAGACTCGGTCATGACTTCGTATCCTTACCACACTACTCAAGCCGACGCACCGCTTTAAGGTCAAGTTATGGTTCTTCCACCAGCGGTTATTATCCACAGTCTTGAACAGGCCAAGCTGGCGATGCGGCCTGGGTTGCCGGTGACGCTGATGTCGGCGCCAGGGGCGGCACTTTATGGCGGTTGCCTGTGGTGGTCGGCGCTTTTGACGGCCGCAGCGTACGATGGGGTCGCGCTGTTGGATTGTGCGGATGCGCCGGGCCGGGCGATTGAGGCGATCCGGCTGGGGGTGCGGGGGATTATCTTGCGCAGCCCGCCCGATTTGGTTCAGGCGGTGGCCAATGCCGCCGCTGAGAATGTGTTGATTTTAAGGACGGCGCCCGCGGCTTTGGACATGGCTGATCCGGCGGCTTCACGGGCGCTCATCAGCTGGTTGGGTGGATGACAGCGCCGGATTGTTGGATTAAACGCGGCAAAGTTATTTAATGGAGATAAACATGCGGGTCACCCAGCGGGTTAAAAAAATCCTCTCTCATTACGAAAGCGACAATCCTGGCACCAAGGGCAACCTGGCCAGGATTTTGATGGAGGGTAAGCTGGGCGGCACGGGTAAGCTGGTGATTTTGCCGGTTGACCAAGGGTTCGAGCATGGCCCGGCGCGGTCATTTGCGCCGAATCCGGCGGCATATGACCCGCATTACCATTTCCAACTGGCGATCGACGCCGGGCTTTCAGCCTATGCGGCGCCGCTCGGCATGATCGAGGCGGGGGCTGATACATTTGCCGGGGCGATCCCAACGATTTTGAAGGTGAATTCCTCCAATAGCCTGGCGGTTGATAAGGATCAGGCGGTTACCGGTTCAGTGAATGATGCGCTGCGGCTGGGTTGTGCGGCCATCGGCTTCACGATTTATCCAGGGAGCGAATATGCCTTTCAGCTGATGGAAGAGATCCGCGAAATGGCTGAGGAAGCCAAGGCGGCTGGTCTGGCGGTGGTGGTATGGTCGTACCCGCGCGGGCCGAATTTAGATAAGGTTGCCGAAACTGCCTTCGATATTTGCGCGTACGCCGCCCATATGGCCGCGCTGCTGGGTGCCCATATTATTAAGGTGAAGCCGCCGACGGCTGCGATCTCGCTGGAAGCCGCGAAGAAATCCTACGCCAACATCGATGGCTCGACGCTGGCCAAGCGGGTGGAGCATGTTGTGCAGTCGTGCTTTGGCGGCAAGCGGATTGTGGTATTTTCAGGCGGCGAGGCCAAGGGGCTGGACGGGTTGTACGAAGAAGTGCGGGGCCTGCGCGATGGCGGGGCGAATGGCTCGATCATCGGGCGCAACACCTTCCAGCGCCCGCGCGAGGAAGCGCTGGCGATGTTGGCAAAAATTATTGAGATCTATCAAGGCAAGGCCTGAGCCTCGCCTGTTAGGACTTAGTCTTTGGGAGTTTTAACATATGTTTCCGATGCACAATGAGGGCCATCGTAACGCCAATACCGGCTGGTTGCGGGCCTCGGTTCTGGGCGCCAACGATGGGATTGTTTCCACCGCCAGCCTAGTGCTCGGGGTGGCGGCTGCGGCCGGTACGCATCATGCTATTATCGTGGCGGGGGTTGCCGGGTTGGCAGCCGGCGCGATGGCGATGGCCGCAGGGGAATATGTCTCGGTCCATTCGCAGGCGGATACCGAAAAAGCTGACATGGCGCGGGAGCGGGCCGAGTTGGCGGCTGACAGCGCAGCCGAGCACAAGGAATTGGCGGGAATTTATGTCGCTCGTGGGCTGGAGCCTGAGCTGGCGTTTCAGGTGGCCGAGCAACTGATGGCGCATGATGCGATTGGTGCCCATGCGCGTGATGAGTTGGGAATCATCGAGGCCACCAGCGCCAACCCGGTGCAGGCTGCGATGGCATCGGCGGCTAGTTTTGCGGTCGGGGCGGGAATGCCGCTGATTGTAAGTGCGTTGGCACCGCTTACGGTGCTGCCGATGGCGGTGGCTGCGGGCTCATTATTGTTTCTGGCATTACTCGGGGCCTTGTCCGCCCAGGCCGGCGGCGCTCCGGTGCTGCGCAGCACCATCCGCGTGACATTCTGGGGTGCCTTGGCGATGGCGGTGACGGCGGGAATTGGTGCGCTGTTCGGCACAACGGTGTGACGAACGATTGCCAACTATATCTGATCACGCCGCCGGTATTGCCGGAGAATTTTGCCGACTTGCTGGCGGCAGCGCTGGATGCCGGTGAGGTTGCAGCGGTGCAACTGCGGTTGAAGGACCTAAGTGATGGCGATTTGCAAAAAACCATCGAGCGGTTGCGGCCGGTGGTGCAATCGCGCGGTACAGCGTTTTTGATCAATGACCGGCCTGACCTGGCGGTGAAGCTGGGCTGTGATGGCGCGCATGTGGGCCAGACCGACATGAAGGCGCCAGCGGCACGGAAAATTCTGAAGGATTTAACGCTGGGTGTGACCTGCCATGGCTCACGCCATTTGGCGATGCAGGCAGGTGAGGATGGCGCTGATTATGTGGCGTTCGGGGCGTTTTACCCGACCACCACCAAAGCGCCGCCGGAGCTGGCGGATATCGAAACTTTGCGCTGGTGGGCGCAGGTGATGGAAGTGCCCTGTGTGGCGATTGGCGGTATTTCGGCAGAGAATTGCGCGCCTTTGGTGCAAGCAGGCGCGGATTTTCTGGCAGTGGTGGGCGCGGTATGGAACCACCCCGGCGGACCAGCCGCCGGGGTGAGAGCCATGGTGCAGGCAATGGAAAATGCCTGAGTTTTAGCCGGGCAGCAGAACTTTGTTGATCACCTGGATCACGCCGTTGGATTGATTGACATCCTGCACGGTGATTTCCGCGACATCGCCCTTGGCGTCGGTGACATCAACCATACCGCTGGGCGTGTCGGTAAAGGTTAAGTCTGGGCCTGCAACGGATGGCAGCATGGCTTTGCCGTTGCCTTTCGCAATCAGGGCTTTCAGGTCATTGATGTCGTAATGACCGGCGACCACATGGTAGGTGAGAATTTTTGTGAGTGTCGCCTTGTTTTCCGGCTTCAGCAAAGTATCGACCGTGCCGGCGGGCAGCGCGGCGAAGGCTTCGTTGGTCGGCGCAAACACCGTGAATGGGCCTGGGCCTTCCAGAGTATCCACTAATCCGGCGGCTTTTACGGCGGCGACCAGCGTGGTGTGGTCTTTGGAATTCACGGCGTTTTGAATGATATTTTTGGTGGGGTACATGGCGGCACCGCCGACCATCGGGTCGGCTGCCATGCCGCTGGACATCGCGCCGCTGGACATAGCACTGCTGGACATAGGGCTCATGGATTGCGCTGCGGCCAAACCGGTAGTGCCGATGAGCAGGGTGGCGGTGAGCAGAGCGTGTTTGAGTTTCATGGATCTTGCCTTTCCTCATCACGCAGCTGTGAGGAAAAATTGCTGCGTGTGTCAAAAGACAAGGATATAGCTGCAAGAATTATAAGGTTAGCTTTTGTCACGAAGCAGTGAGATGGAAGGATCTCACGCGAGCGTTATACCAGGTTAACTGCAATCATTACCGCGCAGCGTGAAGCTGACCACTTTATTGTCACGCAGCGTGAATGTGGTCTCGCAACCTTGTTCAGTGACGGTGGGGGGAAAGCCGGCGTCGTAGAACGGGCCGTCATAAAAGGGCGTGTACCCGCCGAACGCATAGAAACCGGGGCTGACGAGTGTGTGGTGTTGGTCGTAGGCAAAATATTGCACACCATCGAGGGTGATCTGCTTGTCCGGGACGCCGAGATTTTTCACCAGAGTCTCGGCGGACGCGCCGGTGTAAGCGGCCATTCGGCTTTGGAGGCTGGGCCCGGTGGTGCAGGCTGAAACGCTAAGCAGAGCGGTGAGGTAGAGAAGTTTACGCATGGCCTATCTCATTTTTTGATGAGTTTTTTATATAGGTATTTTTAGCCGGGTTGTCAGTGTGCCGGTAGCCATAAAACGTCGGAAATGCGTGGTGCCCCGGTGGCGAGCATCACCAGACGGTCGAACCCCATGGCGATGCCGGCGCAGGGTGGTAATTGCGCGACGGCTGTCAAAAAATCTTCATCCAACGGCCAGCCGGAACCGTAGAGTTCATGGCGGCGGATGCGGTCTGACATGAAGCGGGCGCGTTGTTCGGTGGCGTCGGTGAGCTCCACAAACGCGTTGGCGAGTTCCAGGCCGCAGGCATAGAGCTCGAAGCGTTCGGCAACACGCGCATCGGCGGGGTCGCGCCGGGCCAGGGCGGCTTGGGCGGCGGGCCAGTGGGTGAGGAAGGTGGGGCGCGTGCGGCCGATATGGGGTTCGATACGTTCCAGCAGCAGGCGGAAAAATAAATCCTCCCACGTCTCATTGTCGCGCAACGTGCAACCGGCGGCGGCGGCCAGGGCTGCAGCGTCTTCGGCGGTGGCCAGCACGTCGGCTCCGACATAGCGGGTGAAGGCTTCGGCAACGGTGAGGCGCTCGAATGTTGCGAGGCTGGTGGTGACGCCGCCCCAGGTGACGCTGGGGGGGAGGATGGCGCGCAGCAGGGTTTCGGTTTCGTCCATAAGGTCCGCCATGCTGGCATCAGGGCGGTACCATTCCAGCATGGTGAACTCATGGGTGTGGGTGGGGCTGGCGGGTTCGTTGCGCCAGACGCGGGCGAGTTGGAAAATTTTGCCAGCTCCGCCGGCGAGGAGCTTTTTCATGGCAAATTCCGGGCTGGTGTTGAGGTACAGGCCGGGTGGGGCGAGGGCGAACACCGGCAGATGTACCTCCTCGCCAGGGGATGGGACCGCGTAAGGGGTTTCCACTTCCATATAGTCTCGCGCGGTGAAAAACGCCCTGGTGGCGGCGGTGAGTTGGGCGCGGCGGCGCAAATACGGCAGGCGGGCGGCCAGGCGTTCTGGTTCCCAGGCGCTATCCGGGGCGATATCCAAGGCGCTATCCAAGGGTTGAGACATTTGTGCTCCGGTTCTACAGCAGCCTTTATGCCCGATGGTTTTGTAACCCCCAAACGCAGTATTCGGAATGTCGATGGCCTGATCGATGCTGGCCTGGTGCCCGAAGCGGCGCGGGTTGGGTTGGAGGCGGTGGCGGTGCAGTATGCCATTGCAATCCCGCCAGCTTTACAAAAGCTCATTACCACCCCCGATGATCCGATCGGGCTGCAATTTATCCCCGATGCGGCTGAATTGAGCGTGGCCCCGCATGAGAGTGGCGACCCGGTGGCGGATGAGGCGCTCTCGCCAGTGCCCGGCATCGTGCATCGCTACCCGGACCGGGCCTTGCTGAAACCATTGCTGGCCTGCCCGGTGTATTGCCGTTTCTGCTTCCGGCGTGAGCAGGTGGGGCCGGATGGCGGGGTGCTGGGTGAGGCCGAGCTTGAGGTGGCTTACGGCTATATCGCGGCGCACCCGGAAATCCGGGAGGTGATTTTGACCGGGGGTGACCCGCTGATTTTATCGCCGCGGCGGTTGCGGGCGATTTTGGACCGGTTGAGCGCGATTGCGCATGTCGAGGTTCTGCGAATTCATACCCGCGTGCCGGTGGCGGACCCTGGGTTGATGACCGATGAGCTAGCCGAGGCGCTGGATATCTCGACGCCGTTGTTTGTGGCCCTGCATACCAACCATGCGCGCGAAATCACCGAGGCTGTGAGGGTGGGGCTGCAAAAGCTACAGCGGCGCGGGATTCCTATTCTGGGGCAAACGGTGCTGCTGGCCGGGGTGAATGACAGCGAAGCGGTGCTGGGCGATTTGTTCCGCGCCATGCTGCGGGCCAGGGTGAAACCCTATTATTTGCACCAGTTGGACGCCGCCCCCGGCACCGCCCGGTTTCATGTGGCGCCGGAGCGCGGGCGGGAAATTCTTGCCAATTTGCGTGGCAGGATCAGCGGCACCGCGCTGCCGACCTATATTTACGACCGGCCCGGCGGCCTGGGGAAAATACCTCTGTAGTCCACATGGCTTGCCCAAACGCTGCCAGGGGCGTAATCCCCGGCCTCCCTTTCGTTACCCACACACACAAAGCAGAGTGCTCTATGAAACAGCAGGCAAATCTTATCCGCGCCGGTCAGGTGATCGAACATGACGGCAATCGCTGGACCGTGCTGAAGCAGCAAATCATTACCCCCGGTAAGGGTGGCGCTTTCATCCAGGTGGAAATGCGTAATCTCAAGACCGGCAACAAAACCAACGAGCGCTGGCGCACCGCCGATACCGTGGAACGCCTGACCACCGAGGATAGAGATTACACCTATTCATACGCGGACGGTGAAAACCTGGTTCTGATGGACCCTGAGACCTTTGAGCAATTCATGGTTCCCGCCGCTATTTTGGGCGATTCCGCGCCGTTTTTACAGGATAATATGGCCGTTTCCGTGGCGCTGGTGGAAGGTGATCCAGTCGGCATGACTTTGCCGCCGCATGTTACCCTTGAAATTGTGGAAGCCGACCCGGTGGTGAAAGGCCAAACGGCTTCCTCCTCCTACAAACCCGCCAAACTCTCCAATGGCGTTAAAACCCTCGTCCCCCCCTTCATCGAAGCCGGCGAACGCGTGGTCGTGCGGACTGAAGACGGCAGCTACGTGGAACGGGCGAAGGGGTAAAAACTGTTCCGGTGCTCACGTATCCCAGCAAATGCGCGCTATGCTTACGATACGCTCGCTTCGCTGCGGTTCTCGAAAGCCGCTCCATCTGACTCACGATAACGAGTTTTAGATGCTCAGATTATTTAGGACTCTACGCCAATGATGCCACGTCTTTCGGCCCATATGACGGTGATGCACGCCGCCGCGCAGAAGGCGGCGAAGCGGTTGCTGCGGGATTTTAATGAGGTTGAGAATTTACAGGTTTCCATGAAGGGGCCTGGGGATTTTGTGTCTCAGGCGGATACCAGGGCGGAAGCCAGTTTGCGCGAGGATTTGGAGAAGGCGCGGCCTGGTTATGCGATGCTGATGGAGGAGAGCGGGGCTTCTGGCAGCGATAAATGGGCCTGGCGCTGGGTGGTTGACCCGCTGGATGGCACCACGAATTTTCTGCATGGGATTCCGCATTGGGCGATCTCGATCGCGCTGGAGCGGCGGTTGCCGGATGGCGGCAGTGAAGTTGCGGCGGCGGTGGTTTATTCGCCGGTGAATAATGAGATGTTCTGGGCCGAGAAGGGCGTTGGAGCTTATGTGAATGACAAGCGCCTGCGGGTTTCGGCGCGGCGAGAGTTGAAGGATGCGGTGTTTGCTACCGGCGTGCCGTTTGCTGTCACGTCGGGCGCGAACCGTCTGGCGTTTGCCCGTACCTTGAGCACGCTGATGCCGCAGGTTGCCGGGATTCGCCGGTTTGGTTCGGCGGCGCTGGATTTGGCCTGGGTGGCCGCGGGCCGGTATGATGGCTATTGGGAGAGTGGTATTCACCCTTGGGACATCGCGGCGGGCATGTTGATTGTGCGGGAAGCCGGTGGTTACGCGACTGATTCTGAAGGCAAAGATGTGGTGGCCTCGACAGTGGTGGCGGCAAACCCGCATTTGCATGGGAAGTTGCTCGAAGTTGTGGTGGATGGTCTGGCGGCGGCGCGGGGATAACGTTAAGGTTTCCGTGTGAAACCTATATATCTTGCCCTGCTGCTCACTTTGGCTCCCGCGCTGGCTTCCGCGCAGGTTATTATTCATCAGGATGCGTTGCAGCAGTTGGCAGGCGTTATGCCGTCAATGACGGCTGAGCGGGTGTCGGCGCCAGTGGTTCGCCCGGTTGCGCATGTTGTTCATAAACATGTGGCGCCCAAACCGATTGCGGTGGTGGCAAAGCCGCCGGTTGCGCCGGCGCTAACGGCCCCCGCATTGCCGCCCGTTGCCCCGCCGGTGGTTGTGCCAGCGCCTCTGGCGCCGGTGAGTGTTGGATTTGCGCCACATAGTGCTGACTTGCCGTTAGGTGCTGCGGCTGCCTTACAGCTATTGTGCCGGCAAGCCGGGGCGGGTGGCTTGGTGGCAATTGATGCTTATGCGCCGGCTGATTCATCGGACAAGTCAGCGCCCATGCGTCTTTCATTAAGCCGCGCGATGGCGGTGCGGGATGCCTTGGTTGCCTGTGGGGTGCCGCCTTCACATATCATTCCGCGGGCTGACGGCGCTGTGGCAGGGCATGGCCCAGATACGGCGATTGTAGGGCTTGGTGTTGGAGCAAGTAAATAATGACCAAACCGACGAATTATCTGGTTCGGATGCTGGTGTTTATTGTTGTGGTGTATGGCATCGCGGCTATTGTCTCGCCGCAACTGGAGCGTTTTTTCACGGCGAACCCGGTGATCAATACCGTGATTGTGTTGGTCGAACTGTTTGGAGTGTTCTGGAATTTACGGCAGGTGCAGCGGCTTTATCCGGAAGTGGTGTGGGTGGAGCATTTCCGCCGCTCGCGCCAACCGTTAGAGCAAGCCAAGCCGCCGGCACTTTTGGCGCCGATGGCACGCATGCTGGCGGGCCGGGCCGATGGCGAGCGGCGGATTACGCTCTCCGGGCAGGCGATGCGCACGTTGCTGGATGGTATCGCCAGCCGCTTGGATGAGAGCCGGGAATTGTCGCGCTACGTGACCGGCGTGATGATTTTTCTGGGTTTGCTGGGGACGTTCTGGGGGCTTTTGCATACGGTATCATCGGTGGCGGCGGTGATTAACGGCATGAGCCTCTCGGGCGGCGATGTGAACGCCATGTTCGCGCAGTTGAAGGCCGGGCTGGCGGGGCCGCTGGCCGGTATGGGCACGGCGTTTTCATCCTCAATGTTTGGTCTCTCGGGTGCTTTGATTCTGGGGTTTTTGGATTTAACCGCCGGCCAGGCGATGAACCGGTTTTATAATGAGCTGGAAGAGTGGCTGGCCGGGCTGACGCGTTTGTCCTCGGGCGCTCTGGGTGGGGATGGCGAGAGTTCGGTGCCGGTTTATGTGCAGGCGCTGCTGGAACAAACGGCCGAGAACATGGAATCATTGCAGCGTGTGCTGACCCGCGGTGAGGATTCGCGGTTGCAGGCCAATAATGTGTTGCAAACCCTGAGCGAGCGGATGGGCAATTTAGCCGAGACGTTGCGGACCAACCAGCAATTGATGCTGAAACTGGCAGAAGCGCAGGTAGCGATTGGCCCGGCGCTGAATAATTTAGCCTCGGTGCGGAGCGATGCGCATGATGATATTTCACGGGCGCATTTGCGGAATATTGAATTGCTTTTGAGCCGTTTGCTGGGTGAAAATGAAACGTGGCGGATCCAGAGTACGGCTGAATTGCGCAGCGATTTGAAGGTGTTGACCCGCACCATCGCCGCGCTCGCCGACGGCACAAGGGCGACTTAAGTGGCCTTGCGGCGGCGCGGCGGCAGTAACGGGCTGGATGCGTGGCCCGGCTATGTGGACGCGCTCTCTACGCTGTTGATGGTGATTATTTTTGTGCTGCTGGTGTTTGTGCTGGCTGAAGCATTTTTGTCGTCGGCGCTGACCGGCAGTGACAACACCATTAACCAGTTGCGTAACCAGATTTCAGAATTATCATCGGCCTTGTCACTTGAAAAATCGAATGATGTTTCATTGCAGCAGGAACTAGCGGCGTTGAATAGCCAGTTGGCCAGCGTGAAGGCTGCCAATGCCACGCTGACCCAGCAATTAGGCTCGGCCACGGCGGCGCAGAGCGCGCAGGCGGCGCAGATACAAAATTTAAGCGGGCAGCTTTCCGATGCGCAGGCGCAGG
Source organism: Acidocella sp. (assembly GCA_027308685.1). GTDB lineage: Bacteria > Pseudomonadota > Alphaproteobacteria > Acetobacterales > Acetobacteraceae > Acidocella. The sequence goes on along the minus strand of DAIDEE010000051.1, from coordinate 1,262 downwards.
CGCAATCAGCGGGGGCGCGGATTGGCGCGTTACAGGCGCAACTGGCAACGCAGGCGCAAAATGCCGCGCAAGCCAGCCCAAGCCTGCAACAGCAATTAACCGACACCAAAGCGAAGCTGGAAACCGAGACGCAATTGTCGGTGGCGGCCACCAACCAGGTGAATTTGCTGAACCAGCAATTGGCGGCGCTGCGGTTGCAAATGGCGGTGCTGGCGCAGGCGCTTGATGCTGCCCAGGAAGCCGATAAAAAAGATAATGTGCAGATTGTGAATCTGGGCAAGCAGTTGAACGAAGCGCTGGCCCGCAAGGTTGAGGAATTGCAGCAATATCGCAGTGAGTTTTTTGGTACGTTGCGGCAGGTGTTGGCGAATGAGCCGAATATCAAAATTGTCGGCGACCGGTTTGTGTTTGAAAGCGATGTGCTGTTCCCGGTGGACCAAGCCACCTTAACACCAGCGGGGCAGGCGGAGATTGCCGATGTTGCGAAGGCGATTCTTAAAATTTCTACTAAAATCCCTACGAATATCAATTGGGTGCTGAGCGTGGATGGCTATGCCGATGCGCAACCGATTACCGGCGGGCCCTATACGTCGAACTTTGATTTATCAGCGGCGCGTTCATTGGCGGTATTGCATCTGCTGGTGCAGGACGGTGTGCCCGAAGAGCGGATTGCGGCGACGGCATTTGGCAGCACCAACCCAATTGCCCCCGGTAACACGGCGCAGGATTATGCCCAGAACCGACGTATTGAATTTCGGCTGACGAGTAGGTGAGATGGGATTGAACGGGTTGAGGATACAGTTTGATGCTTAATATCGTTGTGCCGATGGCAGGGGCTGGCAGCCGGTTCGCCAAGGCCGGGTATGTATTGCCGAAGCCGCTGATCCCGGTGCACGGCGTTCCGATGATCCGGTTGGTGATTGAAAATGTGCGGCCTCGTTGTGCGCATCGATTTATTTTTATTTGTCAGCGGGCGCATGTCGAGGATTTTGGCTTGCGCGAGAAATTGACGCAGTGGGCGCCCGAAGCCGAGGTGGTCGAAATTGATGGGCTGACTGACGGTGCAGCTTGCACAGTCTTGTTGGCAAAGCATCTGTTTGATACGGCTGAGCCGATTATGATTGTGAATTCCGACCAATTTGTTGATATCGCGATTGATGATTATCTGGCTGATATGGAAACCCATAGGTTGGATGGGTTGATTATGACTATGCAGGCCGATGACCCGAAATGGTCTTTTGCCGGGGTCGACGATGCGGGTA
>DAIDEE010000035.1 GCA_027308685.1 Acidocella sp. | reverse complement strand
AAGGCGGCCAGGCCACGGCCAAGGCGTTTGTGGGGGGGGGTCAGGCTCATGATTTATCTTTCAGGCTGCGCGCTCAGGAAACGCGGGTACGTTTTAGAAATTCCGAGGCCAGGTTCAAATACGCCTGCGCCCCGGCGGAACGGAAATCATACAATAGCACCGGCATGCCATGGCTGGGCGCTTCGGTAATGCGAATATTGCGGGGGATGCTGGTTTCAAACACCTTCTCCTTGAAATGCTCCCGCACATCGTTGCAAACCTGCTCGGAGAGGTTATTGCGCTTATCGGTCATGGTCAGCACGATGCCGCCCAAGGTCAACGCGGTATTGAGCTTTTTGGTCACCATCTCAATCGTGCGCATCAGTTGCGAGATCCCCTCCAGGGCAAAAAATTCGGCTTGCAGCGGCACCAAAACTGAATCAGCGGCAACCAGGGCATTGAGAGTAAGCAAACCAAGGCCGGGTGGGCAATCAATAAATATCGCATCAACATCCGGCGCGCCCTCCGCGATGGCCTGACGCAGCAAAAACTGCCAGGAGTCCATTTGGCCGAACTCTAAATCCGCCCCGTTCAAATCCCCCACCGCCGGCACAATGCTCAGGTTCGGCACCTGGGTCGGCAAGGTTAATGCGGCCAGGCTGGCTTCACCCGCCAGCAGAGCATAAGTGCCGCCTTGGCGAATTGAGGAGGCAATGCCGAGGCCAGTGCTGGCGTTGCCTTGCGGGTCGGAATCGATCAGGAGAATTTTTTCCCCACCGATGGCCAGAGCCGCGGCCAGATTGATGGCCGTGGTGGTTTTGCCGACCCCGCCTTTCTGGTTGGCAATCGCGATGATTTTAGGGCGCTTTAGCGGGTCAGCCGGGGAGTCCAACATGGCGAAGATTGCTCACTTTCAGAATGCAGGCCTGGTCGTCGAGCGGGTTTTTGCAACGCTCGACCTCCATGTGCCAGAGCGCTGAAGCGGGGGCTAGCTCAAGTTCGTGATTCCTGCCCTTGGGGAACAAACAAATGCCGCCAGGGGCCAATAAGGGAGCGGCGAGGCCTAATAATTTGTCCAACGGCGCCAAAGCCCGGGCGGTGAGCAGCATCGCGGGCGGCGTTTTGGCGTCCTCGATGCGGAGGCTAAGCACTTTCACCGGGGCTTTTAGTTCGCGGGCGGCATCCATCAAAAACGCCGCTTTGCGCTTGTCGGATTCAATCAGGGTAAAGGGAATGCCGGTGGCGATGGCCAGCACCATGCCGGGAAAGCCAGCGCCTGAGCCGATATCGATGGCGAAGGGGATGTTTTCAGGGATGTAAGGCACAATCGCCAGACTATCCTGAATATGGCGCTCCCATAGATGCGCGATGTCGGATTTACTGACCAGATTGATTTTGGCGGACCAGCGCGCCACCAGGGCCGCGAATTGCCGTAACCTCGTCTCGCTCAAGCCGCCCGCCGGGCCTTCTTCAGCGCCCCGAAAATCGCGCCAAGTGCCGCCGGCGTCATCGCCTCGATGCGCCCCGCCACCGCGAGGTTCGCCGGGCGGACGCGGTTGAGCTTTTCGCGCAGTTCGTTGGAAAGGCCGCCGACGGTAGCAAAATCGAAGTTTTCCGGAATCCGCACCGCTTCATCAGCCTCGCGGGCATGAATTTCGCTGCTCATGCGGCGCAAATAGCCCGAATAATGGATATCGGCCCGCAGAATTTCAGCGGCGCGGCTGGTGGCATCGCCGGGCTTGCCATCGAAGGCGGCGATTTCAGCGGTGAGCGCCGCAAACACCCCTGCCCGCGCCGCGCCCACGCAACCCCAATCGAGGCCCAGTTGGGTGAGCCGGAGTTCAGCATTATCGGCCCGCAGCAGCAGGCGGTATTCGGCGCGAGAAGTGAACATGCGGTAGGGCTCAGTCACCCCTTGCGTCACCAGATCATCGATCAGCACGCCGATATAGGCCTGGGAGCGCGATAACTGCACCGGCGCCGAACCACCTGCCCGCCTTGCGGCGTTCAACCCGGCCATCAGGCCTTGGGCGGCGGCTTCCTCATAGCCAGTGGTGCCATTGATCTGGCCGGCGAGGTACAATCCCGGCAACGCCTTCAACTGCAGTGCATGATCGAGGGCGCGCGGGTCGACATAATCATACTCCACCGCATAGCCGGGTTTCAGCAATTTGGCATGCTCAAGGCCGGGAATGCTGTGGATAAACGCCTCCTGCACATCCTGCGGCAGCGAGGTGGAAATGCCATTCGGGTAGATGGTGTCATCATCCAGACCTTCGGGTTCCAGGAAAATCTGGTGCGCGCCCTTTTCGGCAAAGCGCACGATTTTATCCTCGATCGAGGGGCAATAGCGCGGGCCGCGGCCGGAAATCGCGCCGCCATACACCGCCGATTTATGGATGTTCTCGCGGATGATGGCGTGCGTGGCCTCGGTGGTGGCGGTGATGCGGCAGGCGATTTGCGGGTTGGTGACGCGCGCGGTCATCGCCGAAAAAGGCTCGGGCGGATTTTCGCCCACATCAGGCGCTAGGCCTTCCCAGTCGATGGAGTTTTTATCCAGCCGAGCGGGCGTGCCGGTTTTCAGGCGGCCCAATGGCAACCCCAAAGCCAGCAGATCATCAGCCAGGCGGGTGGCGGCGGCGTCGCCAATGCGGCCACCTTGCTGGGTGCGCGTGCCAAAATGCAGAACACCGCGCAAAAACGTGCCGGTGGTCAGTACCGCAGCAGCACAATTTATGGTTTTGCCATCGGCGGTCATCACCGCATTGAGGTTGCCGGTGGTATCTCGCCCCAAACCACACACCTCGCCCTCCAGAATGGTCAGGTTGGCTTGGGCTGCCAGTAGCGCCTGAATGGCGTTGCGGTAGAGTTTGCGGTCAGCCTGGGCGCGCGGGCCACGCACCGCCGGACCCTTGGTGCGGTTCAGCAATTTGAAATGGATGCAGGCGGCGTCAGCGGCTTTGCCCATCAGCCCGTCGAGCGCATCGATCTCGCGCACCAGATGCCCCTTGCCGATGCCGCCGATGGCCGGGTTGCACGACATCTCGCCCAGCCGGTCGGCCCGGTGGGTGATTAGCAGAGTACGCGCCCCCATGCGGGCCGAGGCAGCAGCAGCCTCACAGCCGGCATGGCCGCCGCCAATAATGATGACATCATAACGCATGGCTGGGGTTTAGCGAGTTTGGTTGTAAAATGCGAGGGTGCGCCTTGCTTTATGGCGGCCCTGCCCCTAAAGAGCGGGTTCCGCTGATTTATGGCGGAAGCGTGCGCGACGGGCCATTAGGCATGCCCGGCCGCCGTGTATTGTATAGGAGATCAAAATGCCAAAGCTAAAGACCAAGTCATCGGTCAAAAAACGCTTCAAGATCACCGCCACCGGCAAGGTTCTCGCCGGTCCGGGCAAGAAGCGCCATAACCTGATGGCCCGCAGCCAAAAATCCAAGCGTAGCAATCGCGGCAGCCAAACCCTGACCCATGCTGATGGTATCACCGTCAAGCAGTGGGCCCCCTATGGTATTGGTTGAGGAGCGAAATAAATGGCACGTGTAAAACGGGGTGTGACGACCCATGCTCGTCATAAAAAGATTATTGACCAGTCCAAGGGTTTCGTTGGCCGGTCATCCACCAATTACCGGATTGCGCTGGAGCGCCTGGAAAAAGCGCTGCGCTATGCGTACCGCGATCGCAGGGTCAAAAAGCGTGAATTCCGCAGCCTGTGGATCCAGCGCATCAACGCCGCCGTGCGTGAGCATGGGCTGACCTACAGCCAGTTCATGTTCGGCTTCAAGGCAACCGGCCTTGAGATGGACCGTAAAATTCTGGCCGCCATTGCGTTTGACGATGCGGCGGCGTTTGCCGAGATCGTGCAGGCGGTGAAGGCTGTTAAAGACGCCGGTTAAATTAACCTGCGATGACGATGTAAAAACCTCCGGGGGCAGCCTTGGAGGTTTTTTTATGTGGCTTGCATATGGGCACAAAAAACCCCAGGTTTTGATGATGAAATCAATTCCGCCGTTGCCCGAAAATTTAGCTGACGCCGCAGCGTTTTTGACCGCGTATGAGCAAACCCAGCTTTGGCAGGCGGCGGTGCTGATGGCGGATTCCCGGGGGTTATTGATGCGTCTGACCGGCATGTTCGGCCGGCGTGTGGAGGCGCTGCGGGCGCGGGTGTTTCAGGCCGGGGCGCGGTTTGGCGGCGCGGGCTGGGAGGATTTGACCAGCCGGGCGCAGGCCGCCGTGGAAGATGTGCTTTGGAATTCATATGAATTTGCGACTTTTGGGTTGGAAGCGGCGCCGCAGTTCATGCGCGTCGATAAAGGGCGTGGGAACCGGCTGCACCGGCTGGCGGTGACGACCAGTGGGGTTGCTTCAGGATTTGTGGGACTGCCGGGGGTGCTGGTGGATATTCCGTTTACCACCGCTACAATTTTACGCAGCATCGCCGCGGTGGCGCGTGATTTTGGTGAGGAATTGAGTGATGAGGATACCAGGCGGGCCTGCCTGGAGGTGCTGGCGTTCGGCGGGCCGGGGCAAGCCGATGATGACGCCGAGGCCGGCTATTGGGCGGCGCGACTGGGGTTGAACCATATGGCGGTGTCGCTGTTGATCAAATCAGCAGCGGGGCGGTTTGGGATTATTTTGTCGGAGAAATTTTTAACCCAGGCGGTGCCGGTGGTGGGGGCGATTTCAGGTGGGGCGTTGAATTATGCCTTTACCGATCATTACCAGAAGATGGCGCGGGTGCATTTTTGTTTGCGCTCGTTGGAGCGGCGCAGTTTGGAGCCGGTGCAGTTAAGGGATTTGTTTGGACAGATGGTCGAGGCCGCGCGGGCGCGGCGCAAGATTATGCGGCGGCGGGGTGAGGATTTAATTTATCTGCCGGGGTGAAAAAGACAGCAAGAAGATGCTCGCATGCGCGAGCATGACGAGGCGAGGTGGCACGGTTACTCGGCGGGCTTTTTCTCGCGCTTCTGGTGCCAGTTGTCCATGAGTTTCAGCACGGCGGCTGAGGTTTCCTCAATCGAGCGGCGGGTGACATCGATGGTGGGCCAACCACGCATGTTGCATAAACGGCGGGCCCATAATAATTCTTTTTCGACCATTTCAAAATCAACATAATCGCCTTTGTCGGTTTTGATGATACCAGGCTGGGCGCCGGTGCCGATGAGTTGCAGACGATGGCGGCGGATGTCGATGAGAGATTTTGGGTCGATGGTCAGACCGATCACCGGGCAGCCGGGGTCCTTTAGAAGTTCAGGTGGTTCGATACCGGGCACAAGTGGCACATTGGCAGCTTTGATGCCGCGGTTGGCGAGGTAGAAGCAGGTGGGGGTTTTTGAGGAACGCGACACCCCGACCAACACGACATCAGCTTCAGCCATGCCGCGGTCAGCCTGGCCATCGTCATGGGAGATGACATAGTGCATGGCATCGATGCGGCGGAAATAATCGGCATCGAGAACATATTGCCGGCCGGGGCGGTGTTTCGTGGGCAGGCCCAGCTCTTCCTGTAACAGCGTCATTACGGGGTCGAGCACATGGATAATTTTAGTATCCGAACGAGCACAGAATTCGTCGATCTCGGTGCGCAGCGCGGCATCGACCAAGGAACATAAAACCGGGCCAGGTTCAGCCTGAATGCCCTCAAAAACCCGGTGCAGTTGCAGCCGCGTGCGGATAAGCGACCAACGATGATAATTCACCTGCGGTTGGTCAAATTGGGCGATTGCGGCCCGCGCCATGGCGCTTAGGGTGTCGCCAGTGGCATCGGAAATGAGATGTATATTTAGCTTAGAACTGTCCATACGAGAAACAATAGCGTGGATAAAATGCCAGGGCACGCTATGTTTTTAGAATCGTGGGGACAGAGTGACAATTTGACGAACGGTTGATGACAGATGGTGGTATTTTGTGCGGGGTGTGTGTAACTGCAATAGACTAAGTAAAATCAACATGTTGTTGGTGAAATACGGGTGTGGATAAGGCTGTGGATGGCGGTTTGAAATGTTTAACCCCCGTTATCCACAGGGTACAATCACTACAACAATCTTTTAAGAATACTTTTTTAAGGGTAGGCCGGGTGTATGAAATTACTTGATGTGCTGAATGGGCAGGCGGTGTGGCCGCCGCCGGTGTGGTTGATGCGTCAGGCCGGACGGTATTTACCGGAGTATCGGGAATTGCGGGCCGAGGCCGGGGATTTTTTGAAATTATGCATGAACCCGAAATTGGCCGCCGAGGTGACATTGCAGCCGGTACGCCGATTTGGGTTTGATGCGGCGATTTTATTTTCGGATATTTTGATTTTGCCGATGGTTTTGGGGCAAGATTTACGGTTTGGCGAAGGTGAAGGGCCGATTTTGCCGCCGATTATGTCTCGTGAGGATGTTTCGGCCTTGCGTGTGGATGCAGCCGTGGCTGGCTTTGCCCCGATTATTGAGACGGTTCGCCTGACCAGGGCGGAATTATCGGATCAGACAGCGTTGATTGGTTTTGCCGGCGGGCCATTTACGGTGGCTTGTTACATGCTGGATGGCAAAGGTAGCGGTGGGGATTTTCCACGTACGCGGATGCTGGCCTATGAAAACCTCGCCCTGGTTGAACAAGTGATTGAATTACTGGTGCAGGCGACGATTTTATATTTGCAAGCGCAGCTTGCTGCCGGAGCGAATTGCGTGATGCTGTTTGAGAGCTGGGCGGGGATTTTGCCGGCGCGGTTGTTTAAAAAACTGGTGATCGAGCCGAACCGGCAGATTGTGGCGGCTTTGCGGGCCAGCAACCCGGCTGTGAAGATTATAGGGTTTCCGAGGTTGAGCGGGCTTTTGGTGGGTGCGTATGTTAGGGGGACCGGCGTTGATGCGGTGGGGTTGGATAGCGTGACAGACCCTGCTTGTGCGATTGCTGCCTGTCCACCTGGAACAGTGTTTCAGGGGAATTTGGACCCGTTGTTGATGCGGGTGGGCGGTCTGGCATTGGAAAATGGGATTCATGATGTGCTGAATGGGTTCCGGGGTCACCGGCATATTTTTAATTTAGGCCATGGCATTACGCCTGATGTGAAGCCCGAGACGGTGGCGCAGTTGATGAATGTGATTCAAACCTCATCTGCCACCTTATGAAAACTGCCATTATATTGTTTAATTTGGGCGGGCCGGATGAACCCGAGGCGATTAAGCCGTTTCGGGTTAATTTATTTTCTGACCCTGCCATTATCCGGGCGCCGATTTTTATCAGATTCTGGCTGGCGCGGCTGATTGCGGCGAGTTCATCGAAGGCGGCGGTGGCCAATTATGAACGAATGGGCGGGCGGTCGCCATTGCTGGATTTGACCACCCAGCAGGCGCAAGCGCTGGAGGCAGCATTAGGTGATATCGGGGCGAAATGTTTTATCGCGATGCGTTACTGGCATCCATTTGCGGCGGAGACGGTGAAGCAGGTGAAAGCCTACGCACCGGACCGGATTTTACTGCTGCCGCTGTATCCGCAATTTTCAACCACCACGACTGGTAGTTCAATACGTGATTGGCACGAGCAGGCGGCAAAAGGCGGGTTGGTGGCACCCACCACCAGCCTTTGTTGTTTTTATGATGATGCGGATTATGCGGCGGCAATTGCCAAGTTGGTGGACGAGGAAATTGCCAAAGCGCGGGCAGCTTTGGCACCGGGCGCCAAATTACGGCTGCTATTTTCAGCGCATGGGTTGCCAGAATCTATTGTGAAAGCCGGAGACCCTTATCAGGCTGAGGTTGAGGCGAGTGTAGCCGCGGTGATGGCGCGGCTGGTTGATAAGCACGTTGAGCATCTGGTTTGTTATCAATCACGCGCGACACCCCAAAAATGGATTTCACCCAGCACGATTGAGGCGATTGAGCAGGCCGGTGCGGACCAGATTGCGGTGATACTGGTGCCGATCGCGTTTGTTTCAGATCATATCGAGACTTTGGTGGAATTGGATATTGAGAATGCCGAGCTTGCCCATGAAAAGCATGTGCCAGGGTATTTCAGGGCTAAAGTGCCAAACTCCGACCCGGCGTTTATTGCGGCGTTGGCTGGGCTGGCGCGGCGGGCGGTGGCGCATGGGGATGGGCTGTGCAGCCACAAAGGCGGGCGCGCTTGTGATGTGAGTCATGCCGATTGCCCTTGGGCGCGCTATGGGGTGCGCCATGCCGCTTGAGTTGATTATATTTGATTGCGATGGCGTGCTGATCGACAGCGAGGGGATCGCCGCGCGGTTGATTGCGCAGAATCTCACGCAACATGGCTGGCCGATGACGGCGCAGGAAAATCAGGCGTTGTTTTTAGGTATGTCGATGACGGATATGCAGCCGATGGTGGAGGCGCATCTGGGGCATAAAATGCCGCAAGGTTGGCGAGATGCGTTAGCGCAGGATTTGCTTGTGGCATTGGCGGCGCAAGCCGAGCCGATTGCCGGGGCGCGGCAGACCTTGGAGCGGTTGAATATGATGGGGGTGCCGTGGCGGGTGGCGTCGAACTCATCAAACGCCGAAATGGCGGCAAAATTCAGCCGGGTGGGGATGACGCAATTGGTTGCTGGCCTGACCTTTGCCTCGGCGAAATGCGGCCGGCCAAAACCAGCACCGGATGTGTATCTGGCGGCGGCGGCGGATGCCGGAGTGGCGCCGCAAAATTGTTTGGTGATTGAGGATAGTTTACTGGGGGTTCGCGGTGCGGTGGCGGCTGGGATGACGGTTTATGGGTTTGATTTGCATGGGCCGGGCAAAGCACTGCGCGAAGCCGGTGCCGTATTGGTGCTGCATGGGTTGGATGAGTTATTCCAGCATTTGACCAGGGAGGCCGCATGACGATAGCCGGGTTGCTGCCATTTTACCGTTGGGATTTGGCGTTTCATGTTATGTCGTTCACTGCCTGGATGGGCGGACTGTTCTATCTGCCCCGGCTGTATGTGTACCATTGCCAGGTGATACCGGGCACGGCGGAATCCGCACGGTTCAAGGTGATGGAGTATAAGCTCCTGAAATACATCACGATTCCGGCGATGATGTCGACCTGGTTGTTTGGGATATTGCTGATTTTAACGCCCGGCGCGGTGGATTGGACAGCAGCCTGGTGGTGGACCAAATTTATATGCGTGATTTTGATGAGTGGGTTTACCGGGGCCTGTGGCAAATGGCGGAAAAATTTTCTGGTAGATGCCAATGTGAAGCCGGAGCGGTTTTACCGGATTGCCAATGAGGTACCGACGATTTTGATGGTGATAATTGTGCTTTGTGTGGTGGTCTGACGCGCGGAGGGGATTATAAAATGCGGCGTTGTGGCGTTCTGACTGTTTTGGGTTTGGTTGTGGGCTTGGCGCATGGGGCGGCGGCGCAAAGCATTCTCGAAGATTGGGGACTGGCAACCGCGCCGCCGGCGCCGGCCGCACAAAAGATTACCTTGGACCCCAAGACTACGGCGTTTCTGGCGCTGGATTTTACCGGCGGCGATGATCCAAAGAAGGGACCGTGCAATATCACGCGGCCACGCTGTATGTCGTCGTTGCCGGCGGTAAAAAAGATGTTGACAGCGGCGCGGGCGGCGGGAGTGCTGGTGGTTTACAGCGTGACAAGCGCCGGCGGGCCGGAAGATATTGACCATTATATTGCCCCGCAACCGGGCGACCCGGTGGTGAAAAGCGGGCCAGATAAGTTCATCGGCACGGATTTAGCGAAAATTCTGGCCAGCCACGGGATTAAGACGGTGGTGGTTACGGGCACGGCGGCGGAAGGGGCGGTGATGCAGACCGTGACCGATGCGGTGATGCGTGAGGGGCTGAGGGCGGTGGTGCCGGTGGCCGGGATGTCGTCGAGTCTGTTGTATGATGAGCAATATGTGGCGTGGTATTTCCTCAATGCGCCGGGAATGAAGGGCAAAGTGGTGCTGACACAGCGCCGGTTGATGACGTATTAAAAAATCTGCGTATTGACGTTACCGCAGGCATCCGGCATTGAGCGCTCACCGGCCGTTCGTGTCCGGTATCCTTTCCCCTGGCTGGTATTTTTACACCCTGGTTTCAGTGGGATTCCCTAGAATTGGACGTCTCTACGATGCATCTCGCCGAATTAAAGGCTAAGTCTCCCACCGATTTATTGAATCTGGCGGAGGAGTTGGAGGTTGAAAACGCCTCGTCCCTTCGCAAACAGGACATGATGTTTGCCATTTTGAAGGCGTTTGCCGAAAATGAGCAGACGATTTCAGGTGACGGCACGCTGGAGATTTTGCCGGACGGATTTGGGTTTTTGCGCAACCCGGAAGCCAATTATCTGCCAGGGCCAGAGGATATTTATGTCTCGCCGGCGCAGGTGCGCAGGTTTTCGCTTCGGACCGGCGATACGGTGGATGGTGAAATTCGGGCGCCCAAGGAAGGCGAGCGGTATTTTGCGCTGGTGAAGGTTGAGAAGATCAATTTCGAGGCGCCGGATGCGGTGAAGCACCGGATTAATTTTGATAATTTAACGCCGCTTTACCCCACGTCACGCTTGAAGATGGAAAATGAGACGGCGGAATTACCGGCCAAGGGGCAGGTGAAGGATAATACGCCCAGGGTGATCGATTTGATCGCACCGATTGGCAAGGGCCAGCGGGCGTTGATTGTAGCGCCGCCGCGCACCGGCAAGACCGTGATGTTGCAGACCATCGCCGCGGCGATTTCGCATAATCACCCGGAAGTGTTTTTAATCGTATTGCTGATTGATGAACGGCCCGAAGAAGTGACCGATATGTCGCGCAGTGTGAAGGGCGAGGTTGTGGCCTCGACCTTCGATGAGCCGGCGACGCGCCATGTGCAGGTGACCGAGATGGTGCTGGAAAAGGCCAAGCGGCTGGTTGAGCATAAGCGCGATGTGGTGATTTTGCTGGATAGTATTACCCGTCTGGCGCGGGCTTATAATACGGTGGTGCCGTCCTCGGGTAAGGTGCTGACCGGTGGTGTGGATGCCAATGCGTTGCAGAGGCCGAAGCGGTTTTTTGGCGCGGCGCGCAATATTGAGGAAGGTGGGAGCCTGACCATTATTGCAACGGCGCTGATTGATACCGGCAGCCGGATGGACGAGGTGATCTTCGAGGAATTCAAGGGCACCGGTAACTCGGAAATTATTCTGGATCGCAAGCTCTCCGATAAGCGGACCTTCCCGGCGATTGATATTACCAAGTCAGGTACCCGTAAGGAGGAGTTGCTGGTGGATAAGGCAACACTTTCCAAGATGTGGGTGCTCAGGCGGATATTGAACCCGATGGGGACGACGGATGCGATGGAATTTTTGCTGGATAAGCTGAAATACAGCAAAACCAATAATGACTTTTTTGAAGCGATGAATACTTAAAGAAGGTCCTGGCTTGTGCGAGGATGGCGGTTTTAGTGGTTTAATAGAGGGTTTTTTTGAGATGCCGGATGTAAACGTGGCGACTGAGGATTATAAAGTTAAGGATATTTCTCTGGCAGCCTGGGGCCGCAAGGAAATTGCAATGGCCCAGGATGAGATGCCGGGGCTGATGGCGCTGCGGGAAGAATTTGGCACGGAGCAGATTTTGAAAGGGGCCCGGATTGTGGGCTCCTTGCATATGACGATTCAGACCGCTGTGCTGATGGAAACATTGGTGGCACTGGGTGCGACCGTGCGCTGGTCGTCGTGCAATATTTTCTCGACGCAGGACCATGCGGCGGCGGCGATGGCGGCGGCGGGGATTCCGGTGTTTGCCTGGAAGGGCATGAGCGAGGAGGAATTCTGGTGGTGCATCGAGCAGACTTTGCGCGGGCCGGATGGCTGGACGCCGAATATGATTTTGGATGACGGCGGCGATGTGACCAAGTTGATGCATGATAAATATCCGGAAATGTTGAAGGATATTAAGGGGATTTCAGAAGAGACCACGACCGGCGTGCATCGGCTGTGGGAGATGGCGAAGGCGGGAACATTGTCGGTTCCGGCGATTAACGTGAATGACTCCGTGACGAAGTCGAAGTTTGATAATTTATACGGCTGCCGTGAAAGCCTGGTGGATGGGATCCGCCGTGGGACTGATGTGATGATGTCGGGCAAGGTTGCCGTGGTCGCGGGGTTTGGCGATGTGGGCAAGGGTTCGGCGGCTTCACTGCGTAATGCCGGCTGCCGGGTGATGGTGACTGAGATTGATCCGATCTGCGCGTTGCAGGCGGCGATGGAAGGTTACGAGGTGGTGACGATGGATGATGCGGCACCACGCGGCGATATTTTCGTGACCGCAACTGGCAATGTGGATGTGATTACCATCGACCATATGCGGGCGATGAAGAACCGTGCGATTGTATGCAACATCGGACATTTTGATTCTGAAATTCAGATCGAGGCGCTGCGCAACAACAAGTGGAACAACATCAAGCCGCAGGTGGATGAGGTTGAATTTTCCGATGGCAAGAAGCTGATTGTGCTCTCGGAAGGCCGCTTGGTGAATTTGGGCAATGCGACGGGGCATCCGAGCTTTGTGATGAGTGCGAGCTTTACCAACCAGGTGCTGGCGCAGATTGAACTTTGGACGGCTCCAGCAGGCAAGTATGAGAATAAGGTGTATGTGCTGCCGCGGCATTTGGATGAAAAAGTGGCGGCGCTGCATCTGGCAAAAGTGGGCGCGAAACTGACGCCGCTGACCAAGAAGCAGGCGGATTATTTGGGCCTGCCGCAGTCGGGTCCATTCAAGCATGAGCTGTATCGTTATTGATGCAAGCCACCGGTAACGTGCTTGCCGTGCTGGGGCTGAGCGCTCTGGCCGGTGGCATGTTATTTTTTGGCGCGGTGATGGCGCCGCTGATTTTTACCACTTTGCCACCTGATGCCGCCGGGACGCTGATCCGGGCGGCGTTTCCGCGTTATTATGGGTTTATGGTGGTGAGTGCGACGCTGGCCGCGATTGGGTTTGGTTTGCGCGGGCAGATAATGGCGGTGGTGCTGCTGACATTTGTGGTGCTGGCCACGTTGTTTGCGTGGTTCTGGGTGATTCCTTATTTGAATATGCTGCGTGAGGCCGGGAATATGGCGGCGTTTCAGCGCGGACATATGCTCTCCACGGTGTTGGACGGGCTGGAACTGCTGGCGGCGCTATGGCTGCTGGTGAAGACCGCGCTGCTGATAGGTTCGCGTTAGCGGCGTCTCGCCCACTAACTGCCAGTGTTTGGCGAGTGCAGCCTCGATGTTTGGAATGGCTTGTTTACTCTCATTGTCGATGGTGAGGGTGGCCAGCGTGATGCGGGGATCGGCGGATAAATCTGGTAAGATGTCACCGTGAATTAAAATGATGCGCTGGTGCGGCCGGGCGGCGGCGATGAAGGGGCCGGGGATGCCCACGCTGTCGTTGCCGGTGGGCAATAAAATTAAAATGCGGGGTGGGGCTTGCGTGGCAGCGGCGGCTTGTGGCTGTGCGGTGCTTGGGGCGAGCGCCAGGCCGATGCTGGCGAGGGCTTCCGTGAAGATTAGGGTGTTTCGTAACATCGTTGGCTTTATCTGGGCGCAAAGTAAGCCGATGAACGGCAGGCCAAAGGCGCAATAGCGGATTTCGATGGGGGTGTTGTTGAAGATGATGCCGAGGGTGAGCAGGCCAATCGGCGTGGCGGCGGCGGTGAGGGCGAGGGTGGTGGTGGCGGGCGTGCGGTGTTTGAGGATGGCGATGAGGCACATGAGGCTAAGAGTGGCAAGAGCGATGATGACCAGCGGGGCGAGGTTTCCGGCGTAGAGCGGCAGGCCGCCGAATAGGGCGGCGGCTTGGTCTTTGGCCAAGAGCGTGAGCGCGTGGGTGAGGTGGAAAGGGGTGAACTGGCCGGTGCGGGACGTGCGCTGGGCGAGGAAGAAATATAAATCGGCGGGCAGGAACATGGCGATGCCGAGGGCGGTGATGAAGATTTTCCGGGGGCGGGTGAAAACCTGGGCAATGAAAAGGCCGAGCGGGGTGAAGATGGCAAGGTAATTGGTGAAGCTGGCGGCGCCGAAGGCGAGGCCGGCGAGAAACGCCAGTTTTGGATGCCTGTCTTCAGCGGCATGACGGGAGACTAACGCAAAGCCGAGCAGGTTGAGGGATTGGGCGAGGGCGAAGCCGCGGGCGGTGATGCTGGTGTAGGCGAAGCCGTAGGCCAGCAATGTGATGAGAATGCTGGGGATGACGGGGATTTTCATCTGGTGGGCGCTGCTGGCCAGGGTGGCGAGGCCCGCCAGCGAGATCAGTACCGAGAGCAGGCGGGCAACGAACCAGTTAGGGCTGGTTGCGTGCCGCCATTCATTGAGGAGCCAGAAATACAGAGGTGGGTGGACATCGCCGGTGCGTAAATCCGTGGCGATTTGGCTGAAGCTGGGGTAGCCGGTGAAAAAATGTTGCACATCGGCGGGTGTAAAAA
>DAIDEE010000048.1 GCA_027308685.1 Acidocella sp. | reverse complement strand
CCGGCGGCTCGTCAACGCCTCAGCCAGCATCAACGGCTGATCCCGCGCCGCGCCGCGCGCTTCAGCAGCCTGGTGAACCTTCTGCACCGCCTGGACCGCGCCACGCCGCAAGCCAACGGCACGATCGATCAATGCCAGCGCCGCTTCCTTTTCGGGCGCTTGAGCAAAATTGCGGATGATGTTGTTCAACAGATCACCGCGCCCAATTTCGCGCTGGTCGCCCAACGGCCGCCGCGCAATCACCTCGGCCCGCTCCGCCCCTTCCGATGTCACGATAAAACTCTGCTCTCGATGCCGACTGCCTGATGTATAGGCCCCAAACGCCGAGACCAGTTTCGTGCCGCCCGGCATCGCATGAATATGCTCCGTCACGGTGGTGCCCTGCGCGGTATTTGTGGTCAGCGCATCGCCATAGGCCAATTGAACCCTGCCGCTGGCCTCACCCCGCAATGTATCCCAGGTAACAGCGCCTTCCCTGCCCGCGGCATTTCGCAAAGTCAGCCCGGCGGCGTCGACCTCGACAATTTCCAGCACTGACCCGTTGCGGCCGATATTCCCGACCGTGCCGGTCTCGGTGAATTTGGCATTTGTACGCCGGAACAACCGCACGCGGTCCCCCACGGCAAGCGCCAGTTCATACTCCCGCTCACCCGCCCCATCGGTGGCCTTGACCGTGATCTGATTCGCCTCGATTTCTCCCATGGTCCGGCGCTGCTGACGGATGGCGAGGCTGATATCATACGCTTCCGCGTTACTCGGCGCGCTCACCGAAATGCTGAAGTCCGGTCGATCCCGGTTCGCCTCAAGCCGCTGCCGCCATAGAGATGCTGTTTGCGCCACCGCCTCCTCATACCCGCCCGGCACAACCTGCAACGTGCCGTTTGCATCCTTCCGGCGTACGGCCTCTTCTGTCTGGCCATTGCGGAACATCAGCACGGTCTCGCGCTCGTCCTCCGCCTTTTGCCTGACCGAAGAGCCCAATTCCGGCACCTTGTCGGCGCCCAGGGCCTGGCGCAGCAGCTCGATCACCGGCCCGGCCTCCACCGCCTGCATCTGCTTAGGGTCACCAATCATGACCAGTTGGAAGCCCTTCTCCGCCTGCGCCGCCATGATCGCGTTCAGTTGACGTGTGCCAAGCAACCCCACCTCATCAACGACCACCACGGATTTGCGGCCGAGAACCAGCTTTCCCCGCTCCAAATCCCGCAGGAATGCCGTCACAGCGCGGGTGTTTGCTGTCGGTATCCCGGCTTCCGCCAGATCATCCGACTGTCGCCATGCCAAAGCGATACCATGGACGGCCCTGCCATCCGCCTGCCAAGCCCGAACGAGTGGCTTCAGCAAGGTGCTCTTGCCGGAGCCCGCCACGCCGATGGCGAGCCCTACCCGCCCGCCAGCGCCAAGCTGGTCGATAATCCGCCGCTGCGCCCGGCCATGCGCGCTGGTAAAATCGATCTCCGGGAATGAGGCCACCGCTGCCGCGATGGCTTTGCGCGAGAGCGCGGCACTGCGGTCACGCGCCCCAGCCCGCGCCGTCGCGATGAGCGTCTGCTCCTCACGAACCTCGAGCGTCGTGGTCACCGCCATCCGGTCCCTGCCCTGGCGCCCCGGCACACGCCCCCAGATCAACGCGGCGTCCTCACCCCGGCGCTGAACACCACGTTCACGGAAAGCTTGGGTGAGAGCATCCATGTCAGCAGCCTCCCCAATCCCGGCCGCGATCAGCCCCTTGGCGGCGGCGATCCGAGCATCCGCACCATCAATCACAGCCCGACGGTCGAACTGCTTACCCAGCAACGGCAGAGCAGCCTGGAAGGCGGTCTCCAGCCGCTGCTCACGGCTGGGAAGAGGCGTAATATCATCCGGACGCAGCACGCTCCGGTGCAGATAACCCAGCCGCGCCGCCGTCGCCTTCCAGGCTGCGAGGTCGCTGACATCATCGCTTTTGGCCTCGCGCGGGTTCTGCACCCCGGCTTTCAGCAATGCGATTTTCCGAGCTGGGGTAAGGGTCTCCCAGTCCAGTCCCTGCGATTTGGCATAGGCCCGCGCCGCTTCGGTCCCGCCCATGGTCCGTTTGCTAAATTGCGCGACAACGGTTTCCGGCACGGTGGAGAGTTTCGCCATCTCCGTGCGGGCATCGAGTTCCACCACTACACCATGGGCGCGCAGATGATTGGCGAGATAGGCCTGATACAGCGCGCCCCACTCATGAATGCGCCCCTCGAGCAGTGCCAGATTGATGCTGCCCACCCGCCCGCTCGGTGTTTCCACGATGTTGAACACCGCAACATGGGTGTGCATCTGCATGTCGCCGGGTGCGCGGCCCTGCGTGCCGGTGAGCGTGTGCAACTCCGTCACCGGCTGGCCGTGCTCGTCTTCCCGCACGATCTCAACCGTCGGCCGGGCCGCGTAATGATCGAACGAAACCCAGCCAATGGAACCGGCCTCATAACCCCGTTTAGCCGCATCCCCGATTGAAGCGCGGCCAATCTCCCGCTCAACGGTGGTCATGACATTG
>DAIDEE010000046.1 GCA_027308685.1 Acidocella sp. | reverse complement strand
CTGGAAACCGAGACGCAATTGTCGGTGGCGGCAACCAACCAGGTGAATTTGTTGAATCAGCAATTGGCTGCGCTGCGGTTGCAGATGGCGGTGCTGGCGCAAGCGCTTGATGCGGCCCAAGAAGCCGATAAAAAAGACAATGTGCAGATTGTGAACTTGGGCAAGCAGTTAAATGAGGCGCTGGCCCGCAAGGTTGAAGAATTGCAGCAATATCGCAGTGAGTTTTTTGGCACGTTGCGGCAGGTATTGGCCAATGAGCCGAATATTAAAATTGTGGGCGACCGGTTTGTGTTTGAGAGCGATGTGCTGTTCCCCGTGGACCAGGCGACCCTGACGCCGGCGGGACAGGCGGAGATTGCCGATGTGGCGAAGGCGATCCTTAAAATTTCCTCGAAAATTCCAGCGAATATCAACTGGGTACTGAGCGTGGATGGCTATGCCGATGCGCAGCCGATTACGGGCGGGCCTTACACGTCGAACTTTGATTTATCGGCGGCGCGTTCATTGGCGGTATTGCATTTGCTGGTGCAGGATGGCGTGCCTGAAGGGCGGATTGCGGCGACGGCGTTTGGTAGTACCAACCCGATTGCGCCGGGCAAAACGGCGCAGGATTATGCCCAGAATAGGCGGATCGAGTTTCGGTTGACGAGTAGGTGACGTGGGATTGAACGGATTGAGGATGCGTTTTGATGCTTAATATCGTTGTGCCGATGGCAGGGGCCGGCAGCCGGTTTGCCAAGGCTGGGTATGTTTTGCCGAAGCCGTTGATCCCGGTACATGGCGTTCCGATGATCCGGTTGGTGATTGAAAATGTGCGGCCAGCCTGTCCGCATCGGTTTATTTTTATCTGTCAGCGAACGCATGTTGAGGATTTTGGCTTACGCGATAAATTAACGCAGTGGGCACCGCAAGCTGAGGTGGTTGAAATTGATGGATTGACCGACGGCGCTGCTTGTACAGTGTTATTGGCAAAGCATTTTTTTGACACGGCTGAGCCCGTTATGATTGTGAATTCTGATCAATATGTCGATATCGCGATTGACGATTATCTGGCTGATATGGAAGCCCGCGCGTTGGATGGATTGATTATGACAATGCAGGCGGATGATCCGAAATGGTCGTTTGCGGGTTTAGATGAGTCTGGTTTGGTTACGCGGGTGGTTGAGAAGGAAGTTATTTCCAGCCACGCGACGGTCGGGATATATAATTTTAGGTCAGGAACTGAATTTCTTCGGCACGCTGAGGCGATGATTACTAAAAATTTACGGATCAACAACGAATTTTACGTGGCGCCGATTTATAATGAGATGATCGCACTGGGGGCGCGGGTTGGAATTTATAACATCGGCTCGGAAGCGGCTGGCATGTATGGGCTTGGGATACCCGATGACCTGAATTTGTTTCTCGGGCTGGAACTTTCGCGCCGGGCTACGGCGGGGATTGTGGGGCTTTGATTATTCTTAGTCATCGCGGTTACTGGAAAGACGCTGCGGAGAAGAACCTGCCGGTGGCGTTTGGGCGTTCGTTCGACTTAGGTTTTGGCACCGAAACCGATGTGCGCGATGTAGCGGGCAAGTTGGTTATTTCGCATGATATGCCACGGGGCGATGAGTTAAGTTTGGAGGATATGCTGGATATTCTGTCGGGGCGTGATTTGCCGATGGCGATGAACATCAAGGCCGATGGCCTGGCTAAACCATTGGCAGAGGCCATGACGGCACGGGGTTTAACACGCTGGTTTACATTTGATATGTCGGTTCCTGAGACATTGGTGCAGTTGCGGATGGGTTTGCCGGTGTTCACCCGGGCCAGCGAGTATGAGCGCACGCCGGCTTGCTATGACCAGGCGGTGGGCGTCTGGGTGGATGATTTTGGCGCGAACTGGGTTCGACCCTCTGATATTCGGGCGTTTTTGGCGGACGGCAAGCAGGTTTGTATCGTCTCACCGGAATTGCATAAACGTGACCCGCAGACCCTATGGGCTGCGCTACGTCAGGATGGATTGGTGGATGCGCCCGGGTTGATGTTGTGTACGGATATTCCTGAGGCAGCGGTGGCGTTTTTTGGAGTGATCCCATGATAAAAGCTGTCATATTCGATATGGACGGCGTGCTGATCGAGGCAAAGGATTGGCATTACGAAGCGTTGAACCGTGCCTTACGGTTGTTTGGGTATGAGATCAGCCGCTATGATCATCTGACGACCTTTGATGGTCTGCCAACCAAGAAAAAATTGCAGATGTTGTCGGCAGTTTATGATTTACCGGTGATGCTGCATGATTTTATAAATGAGATGAAGCAGCTTTATACGATGGAGATTATTTATACCCATTGTAAGCCGCAGTTTAATCATGAGTATGCGTTATCGAGGTTGCGGGCCGAGGGATACCGGCTGGGCGTTTGCTCAAATTCGGTTCGGAGTACCATTGATGTGATGATGGAAAAATCCGCATTGCTGGAATATCTGGAACTGACGATTTCGAATCAGGATGTGACGCGGCCGAAGCCCGACCCCGAGATGTATGCGTTGGCGATTGGAAAGATGGGGCTTTCTGCTTCTGAATGTTTGATTGTGGAGGACCATGACAATGGGATCAAGGCAGCGATAGCAGCCGGGGCGCATGTGATGGCGGTACGTGAAACCACAGACGTAACCTATAATAATATCATCAAGCGGATCAGCGACATTGAACAAGGATTGGTGGCATGACCATGCGGGTGTTGATACTTGGTGCTGGCCAGGTAGCCGATGGCCCGCCGGTGTTGCTGGCCGAGCAGAATGGTGAGTTGTTGGTTGAGCGGTTTGTTCGGCTTCTGCAGGGTTTGGATGCGAAGTTGATTTTTGTGGTGCGCGCCGAGGACCAGAAGCGTTTGCATATTGATAGTGTGATCAGATTGGCTGCCCCTGGGTCGTCGGTGGTGTTGGTGGGAGGTGAGACGGGTGGTGCTGCGTGCACGGCACTGCTTGCGATCGAGCATTTTGATATGAACGATGAATTGCTGATCCTGGCCTCGAATGAATTGCTTGATATCGACTATAATGAAACAGTCGAAGGCTTTCGGACGCGAGGGCTTGATGCGGCTACGGTGGTGTTTCCTTCACTGCACCCACGTTATTCCTATGTGGCATTGAATGCTGACGGAAACATTGTTGAAGCGGCCGAGAAGCGGCCGATTTCGCGTTTGGCAACCGCGGGTTTTTACTGGTTTCGCCGGGGCGCGGAGTTTGTGGCGGCGGCGCAGGAGATGATGCGCAAGGACGCACAGGTGGATGGTCGATTTTATATCAGCCTGACTTTGAATCAATATGTGTTGTGGCAAAAGAAGCTGGGCGTGCGGGAAGTTGAGAGCCGGCAGTATCAGCCGCTCAAGTCGCGACATCAGATTTCGATTTATGAAGGTGAGTCTCACCCGGAGACTGCAGCATGAGGCAGGCAAAATTAGGTGACATGGTCAAGGGCTGGTTTGTAGGCGATTTCAATCCGGCTGTGATGAACTCGACAGCGTGTGAGGTTGCCGTAAAGCATTACAAAGCCGGGGACTATGAGGAGACGCATCATCATCGGGTGGCCACCGAGATTACGTTGATCGTTTCAGGCCGTGTGCAGATGATGGGGCGCGAATGGGGAGACGGCGATATCATTGTCATCGAACCGGGTGAGGCGACCGATTATCGGGCGCTGAGCGATACAGTGACAGTGGTCGTGAAGTTGCCTTCGTCGAAAGATGATAAATATCCAGGGACGTTTGACAATGTAGGTAAGGCTGTTGATGAACGTTGAGCCTGGAAAATTGGGCGATGTGCGCGTGGGTGCCGGCCCGGTTGATTGGGCAGCGCGTGATGATGTTTTTACTTTGGTATCGTCGGGTAAAGTGGATGCTGCGATTGCAGTTATGCAAAGGCTTGCAAGCGGCCGGGATTATTTTTTAACAACCGTACCTGATGAATTAGCAGTATTTTTGACGCGAATTATTAGTGCTGCCGTTACGATACGTGATGGGGGACGCCATGAGGAGGCGGTGCAGTTATTAAAATCAGCGCTGCAACTCAACCCACTATTTTTACAAATCCATCGAGAATTACTTGTTATTCTTATACTGAATCAGAACCGAATGACGGAGGCGCTGGACCATATCCGAGATAATCCAGCGTTGAGCGGTGAGCCGTGGATGGTGTTCTGGGAGACCGAATGTTATCGGCGGCTTGGTGATGGGCCGAGAATGATGGATTCATATATCCGTCTGGTGTCGTCGCCGATCTGGTTTTTTCCGTTTGAGACTGTTTGGGCTGAAATCAGCTTTGATGTTGCGCTTTATACGGTCGGCCTTATGCGTAATTTAAGCGCGGGTTGGGCGCACGGAACGTGGAAGACACGGCCGCTTGGGGAGATTCCCAATGCATTGCTGGTTGGTTTTCTGGACCCGTTTGGAAAATCGCCGGTCGTGTTTGAGCAGCAATTAAAACGCTGCCTGGATACGATAATTCCGGGTTTCGATTTTCAAAAATTGATTATGGCATTTATATTCGAACATCTGGATAATTTGGACAGTGTGCAGCAGGTCGTATTTTTTCACGCGATCGTGTCGCATTGTAAGGATGACGCTGTTCGGCAGTTTGTTGCGAACCAGCGACGGCTTGCGATTGTTTTGCATTTCCCAGGTTTCGTAAAGGATTTTGATTTATTTGTTCAAAGAACCGGCGAATTAGCGATGCTCTTTGAGACAAGCCTCGCGGCATTTTTACGTAGTGCCGCTTTGGAGCAGTTTGTATTGGGGCATAGTGCGGCGTTTGAATTTGCGGAGTCTCATGTTGCGGGCACCACAGCATTGGAGATTTGTTCGCGATATCGCGACCGCTTGCCGTTGGCCGCGCGCGATCGACTGACGTTTTTATCCCAGGCCAAACGGGTTGCGCCGGAACGGGGGCCGCGGAAGCATCTGTTTATCGGATTGTTTGGCCAGATGCGGGCCCCCAATGAAGCGTTACCACCGCAATTGAAATATTTGCGCAAAGATCTTGAATCATGGCTGGCCGAGGGAAATTTGGTCAGTTTTGGTGTCGCAACCTGGAAAGAAACCGGCGCTAAAACGATTGAACCCGGAAATTCGTATTCGCAATTCGGCCCACGGTTGCCGAGTGAACTTGCGGATGTTGTCACGGCCGCCGAATTTGGGAACTTTGCGGATTTTAGCAGACGGTTTCCTAAAACAAGCGATAAAATTATGGCGATGTCGCGGCAATATCAGGAGATCGATGCGGCTTACATCAATCAGAAATTTGACGAAGCCAGCTTCGATAGCGAAACCCTATTTATTGACCTCTGTTCGGAAGCCAATTTCATGGCCGAGCTTGGGTTGAAGATGGAAGCCGCGTTTGGAAATTACGGGATGGTCCTGAATCAAGGCCGGATGTTTCATCGAATCGCGGCGTTTGCCGGTTTGTCGGCCCAGGCGCAGGCCAAATTCGGTGTTCCGGTCAGTCATTATGCGTTGATCAGACCCGATGTGATTTTCACGTCTGGTTCGATCGTTGATGTTGTCCGTCGCGCATCTGAGTCGGGGCAGGAGAGGACGGTATTCTGTGACCTCGATACAGCCGCACAATATGTAGATGGGATGGGCGACCGTTATTTTATTGGCCAACCCCGCCCTATCATGCGTTTGTTTGAAACAGCGCGGATTATAGCTGAGATGTTGGAACCAGATTTCTGGCCGACCTATAAGCACCGGATTATTTGGCATACGCTGCCCAGAACGATTTTGTATGAGAGCGACTGCATGGCGAGACCAATTCCACCGGGGCCGGGGTTTTATTTTCATCGTGCCCGCTATGATCTTGCCGAAGTTGCGGCCGAACTCTCACAGGATTTGGCGGGGGTTGATGATGAACGGGCGCGGCGATTGCGTGCGATGTTAAACTAATTCTGCCATTTCGCGGAATTGGGCTTCAGTTAAAATCACCAGCCCTAACTCGATTGCCTTTTTGGCTTTGGAACCGGCGTCTTCGCCCACCACCACGTAATCGGTTTTTTTCGAGACGGATTCTGTAACTTTGGCCCCCAATGCCTCGGCGCGGGCTTTGGCTTCCGGGCGGGCCATGCTGAGGGTGCCTGTGAAGACGATGGTTTTGCCGGCGAGAGGGGAGGTAGAGGTGGCGGCGGTTGGTGCGTCGGTGATGGTGAGCAGCCCGGCGAGTTCGTCCAATGTGGCGATATTGTGGGGCTCGGCGAAGAAGGCGGCGAGGTCGGTGGCGATGGTGGGGCCGACGCCGGAGATCGAACCAAGTTCGAGCCGCGCGTCTGACCCGATTTCAGTGGCGGCTTGCATATTCGTGCGCCAGTTGGCGTAGCTGCCGTAATGGCGGGCCAGCAGCTTGGCGTTGTTTTCGCCGATGCGGCGGATGCCGAGCGCGAAAATAAAACGCGGCAGGGCGATGCTGCGCCGCGCTTCGATGGCGGCTGTCAGATTGGCCGCCGAGAGTTTGCCCCAGCCCTCGCGGGTGGCAATCTCGGCTTCATGGGAAGGGAGTTTGAAAACATCGGGGGCGGATTTCAGTAAGCCGGCTTCGTAAAATTCCTGCACTGTTTTATCGCCCATGCCTTCAATGTCGAAGGCGCCGCGCGAGCAGAAATGGATAAGGCGTTCGATGATCTGCGCCGGGCATGTCAGCCCGCCGGTGCAGCGGCGCACGGCTTCGTCGGAATCGCGCACCGCTAGGCTGGCGCATACCGGGCAATGGGTGGGGAAGGCGAAGGGATGATGGCGCGGGCCAGGGGTGACTACACGGATGAGTTGCGGAATCACGTCGCCAGCGCGTTGCAGTTCCACCACGTCGCCGGGGCAAAAATCTTTGCGGGCAATTTCATCTTCGTTATGTAACGTGGCATATTGCACCAGCACGCCGCCGACATTGACCGGCGTGAGTTTTGCGCGCGGTGTAAGGGCGCCAGTGCGGCCGACCTGGATTTCGATATCTTCCAGCATGGTGGTGGCGCGTTCGGCAGGGAACTTCCAGGCAATGGCCCAGCGCGGCGCGCGACCGACGAAGCCGAGGCGGGTTTGGAGGGCGATATCGTCGATTTTATAGACCACGCCGTCGATATCGTAGGGCAATGTGGCGCGGGCTTGGCCGATGCTAGCCTGGAATACTGCCGCGCCGGTTTCGCTGATGCGCTGGGAAAGCGGATTGACATCGAAGCCCCAGTCTTTGAGGGTTTGCAAATACGCCCAATGGGTGGCGGCAACCGGGCTTGTGGCATCGCCCTGCGCGTAGGCGAATAATGAGAGTTTGCGCTGCGCGGTGATGCCGGCATCCAACTGCCGCAACGAGCCAGCCGCCGCGTTGCGCGGGTTGGCGAATTGGCGGGTTTGGGATTCGTTGAGCGCCAGGAAATCATGCTTGGTCATGTAAACCTCGCCGCGAATTTCGATGCGCGAAGGTGCGTTGGGTGGCAGCTTGCGGGGGAAGCAATCCATGGTGAGCAGATTGCGGGTGACGTCCTCACCCTGGGTGCCATCGCCCCGCGTGGCGGCGTGGGTGAATTTATGGTGCTCGTAGGTGAGGGAGATGGAGAGCCCGTCGATTTTCGGTTCGGCGACGAAATGCAGCGGGCTGGTATCGAGGCCGAGAAAGCGGCGGATGCGGGCGCAGAATTCGGCGAAATCTTCGGGGGAGAAAACATTATCCAGCGAGAGCATCGGCACGATGTGGGTGATTTTGGCAAAGCCGGAGGCGGGGGGTGCGCCCACTTGTTCAAGTTCGGTTGGGTCTCCCAGTTCCGGGTTGGCGGCCAGCAGGTCGGCGACTTCCCGGCGTAGGGCGTCATAGTCAGCATCGCTCATGATCGGCGCGTCTTTGGCGTGGTACGCCTCGTTCGCGGCGGCGATGCGGGTCAGCAGGGTGGTGAGGCGGTCTTTCAAGCCGCACCCAGCAGGCTTGTGGCGGCTTCTCTGGCAGCGTCGGTGACGAATTCGCCGGCCAGCATACGGGCGATTTCTTCGCGGCGTTCGTCTGGCGTGAGGGTTTCTACGAAAGTTACGGCGCGGTCGGCGCTGATGCGCTTGGAGACGCGCATTTGCGCCACGCCCCGTGCGGCGACTTGCGGGGAGTGGGTGACGACCAGCACCTGTACGCCATCGGCCACGCGGGCGAGGCGCTCGCCCACCGCGGCGGCGGTGGCGCCGCCGATGCCGGAATCGACCTCATCGAAGATCAGGGTTTCAACCGAGGCGCCGCCGGTGAGGACCACTTTCAGCCCCAGCATCAGGCGGGATAATTCACCGCCGGAGGCGATTTTATCCAAGGTGCCGGGGGCATCGCCGGGGTTGGTGGCGATCAGGAATTTTACCGAATCAGCGCCGCGCGCGCCCCAGTTGGCTTCGGGCAGGGTGGTGCGCTCCACAATAAAGCGGGCGCGCTCCAGCTTCAGCGGGGGCAGTTCCAACGCCAGGGCCTGCGTGAGTTGGCCGGCGGCCTGCTGGCGCAGGGCCGAGAGGGCGGCAGCGGCTTCGATGTAGGCGGCGCGTTTGGCGGCGGTCTCGCGGGTCAAAGCGGCGATGTCGGCGGTGCTGGTCTCTAAGGCGGCGAGTTTTTCGCGCAGTTGGTCGAGAAATTCCGGCAAGGAAACCACATTCACGCCGTGTTTGCGAGCGGCGGCGCGGAGCGAGAATAGCCGCTCCTCGGTGGCTTCGAGGGCGCGCGGGTCGTCCTCGGCCTCATGTGCTAGGCGGGTGAGCATGGTTTCGGCTTCCGCCAGAGCCTCCTCGGCGCGTTCGATGGCCGCCATGGCAGCGGCGGCGGGGTGTTCGCCAGTAGGGGAGGACAGGCGCGAGAGGGCGCGGGCGGCGGCGCGTAAATGCGAGGCGGGGCCGAGTGAGCGGCGGTCCTTTGGGGTGAGTTCGGCGAGGGCAGCGGCAATCGCCTCGGCGCGGCGTTCACCTGATTGCAAGCGCAAACGCTCGGTGGCGAGGGCTTCTTCCTCGCCGGGTTGCGGGGCGAGGGTTGTGAGTTCTGAAACCGCGTGGCGGAGTAAATCCTCATCGCGCGCGGCTTCGGCGATTTTCAATTCGGCGGCGGCGAGGCGTCCGGCCACATAATTCCAGGCTTTATAGGCGGTGGCGGTGGCCATGCGGGCTTCCAGCGGCACGCCGAAAGCGTCCAGTAATCCCAGATGATTGGCGGGATCGGCCAAACCGACCTGTTCGTGCTGGCCTTGGACTTCGATCAACAGGGCGCTTAATTTTTTTAAAAACGTCACACTAACCGGCTGGTCGTTCACCAGGGCGCGGGAGCGGCCGTCCTTGCTGACGATTCGCCGGAGCAGAATTTCATCACCGCCATCGAGCCCCTGCTCATCGAGCAAGGCGGCAGCGGGATGCGCGTTATTTACTGAAAATACAGCCGAAACAACGGCTTGTTCGGCACCGGTCCGGATCAGCCCGGCGTCGGCCCGAGCCCCCAGAGCCAAGCCCAGACTGTCAAGGAGGATGGATTTTCCCGCGCCAGTTTCACCGGTGAGGGTGGTGAGGCCGGCGGCAAAGTGCAAATCCAGCCGCTCGATCAGCACGACATCGCGGATCGAGAGATTGGTCAGCATGGGGCTGGGTTAGAACAGCCCGAAGAAGCCACCGGATTTCTTCGGCGCCGGGGCAGGTTTACCGGAAGCCGTATCGGCTGCGGAAGCAGCCGGCAGCAGGTTATGGGCTCTCAATTTATCGTAGGCGGCCTGATACCAGGTGCTGCCGGGGTAGTTATAGGCCAGCACCGAGGCGGTTTGCTGGGCGGCGGTGGTGAGGCCCAGTTGCAGGTCAACTTCGGTAAGGCGTTCCAGGGCTTCTGGTACGTAGGTGGTGGTCTGGTAGCTGGTGATCACGTCCTGGTAACGGCCAACGGCGGCAGCGTAGAGATGCTGTTTTTCGTAATAGCGCCCGATCGTCATGTCATGCCCGGCTAGACGGTTGTCGGTTAGGCGCAATTTGATACGCGCATCGCGGGCGTAGGCGCTGTCCGGGAAGCGGTTGATGACGTCGGTAAGGGTTTGAATGGCCTCGTAGGTGGAGGTCTGGTCGCGCTGCACATCGTCGATCTGTTCGTAGTAGCAGAGCGCCTTCAGGTAATAGGCATAGGCGATGTCGGCGTTTTCCGGATGCAGGCCGATGAACCGGTTGAGGGCGCTGATCGCCTCGTCATAGTTCTGCTGCTTATACTGCGCGTAACCGTGCATGAGCTGGGCGTGGGTGGCCCACAGCGAATAAGGGTAGTTTTGTTCCACCGCATCAAAGGTTTTCACTGAGGTTTCGTAATGCCCCTCCTTCATCTGCGCGATGCCGTCAGCGTAGAGTTTATCCGCCGGTGGCAGGTTGGGGCCTGACAGATCAACGTCGGTCGCATCGTGGGAGGAACACGCAGCCAGGCCAAGAGCCAGGGCGAGCAGGGCGGAGCGGGCGAAGCCGGAGGTGAAATATGTCATTGCGAACGGCTTATAGCACTTAGGGTCGGTTTGGAAACTCGCCCAGGCGGGCCACGGCCGAGTTTTTCGTAGCCTAAGCAATCTGCGGGTTTGAGGGGCGGGATGGTTGACTTCTGCGTATCCGGGATTAAGAGACGCCCATTGACTTAACCGGGCATCCCCAAGCGGGATGGCTCAGCCGTTGCGTTTGATAGACGCGGCGCATACCCCCGGGGCGCTAATCGCGCTCCCATTCAAGGATACATCCAGCCACATGGCTTCCATCGCAACTGCTGTTCGCCAACACGACGCCCCTGTTTATTCTGGCGCCGATGATTTTGCCGCCCTCCTCGAATCCTCGCTTGGCATGAATGCCGGGTTTGAAGGCTCGGTCGTTACCGGAACCGTTCTGCGGATTGATGATGACTTCGTTATCGTCGATGTCGGCCTGAAGAGTGAAGGCCGTGTTCCGCTTCGTGAATTTGCCCCGATGGGCGCCAAGCCGGAAGTTAATATCGGTGACGTGTTCGATCTGTATATCGAGCGTTATGAAGATAAAGACGGCTCCATGGTGCTGTCGCGCGAGAAAGCGCGCCGCGAAGAATCCTGGACCCAGCTTGAGAAAGCCTTTGAAGCCCAGACCCGCGTGAACGGGATCATCCATGGTCGCGTCAAGGGTGGTTTCACCGTTGACCTTGGCGGCGCCACCGCGTTCCTGCCTGGCAGCCAGGTTGATATCCGTCCGGTGCGTGACGTTGGCCCGCTGATGGGCATGTCGCAGCCGTTCCAGATTTTGAAGATGGACCGTCAGCGCGGCAATATCGTGGTCTCACGCCGCGCCGTGCTGGAAGAAACCCGTGCGGAACAGCGCTCTGAGCTGATTCTGGGCCTCAAAGAAGGCCAGATTCTCGATGGCGTGGTCAAGAACATCACCGATTACGGTGCGTTTGTTGATTTGGGCGGCGTTGATGGTTTGCTGCATGTGACCGACATCGCCTGGAAGCGCATCAATCACCCTGCCGAAGCTCTGGTGATCGGCCAGCCGGTGAAGGTGCAGGTGATCCGCTTTAATGCCGACACCCAGCGTATTTCGCTTGGCATGAAGCAGCTGGAAGCTGACCCGTGGGAAGGTGTGGACGCCAAGTACCCGCCAGGCGTGAAGGCTTCAGGCCGCGTCACCAATATCACTGACTACGGTGCGTTTGTGGAGCTTGAAGCCGGTGTTGAAGGCCTGGTGCATGTTTCCGAAATGTCCTGGACCAAGAAGAACGCGCATCCGGGCAAGATCGTTTCCACCAGCCAGGAAGTTGACGTGGTGGTGCTCGATGTGGATGCTTCCAAGCGCCGCATCTCGCTGGGCTTGAAGCAGGTTACCCGTAACCCGTGGGAAGAGTTCCAGGACGAGCACCCGATTGGGTCTGTTCTTGAAGGCGAAATTCGCAACATCACCGAATTCGGGCTGTTCATCGCCATTGGCGCTGAGATCGACGGCATGATCCACATGTCCGATATTTCATGGGACGATACCGGTGAGCTGGCGATTGCCAAATACAACAAGGGCGACATGGTGAAGGCGAAGGTTCTTGATATCGATATCGAGAAAGAGCGCATCAGCCTCGGTATCAAGCAGTTGGAAGTTGACCCGGCTGCCGGCGTTCTGGACAAAATCCACAAGGGCCAGATTGTCACCTGTATTGTGACCGCCGTGCAAGCGAATGGCGTTGAAGTGAAGGTTGACGATGTGTTGACCGGCTTTATCCGCCGCGCTGAGCTGGCCCGCGATAAGGCTGACCAGCGCTCCGAGCGTTTCTCGGTGGGTGATAGCATCGATGCCAAGATCACCGCGGTGGACCGTGCAGCCCGCAAGCTGCAGCTGACCATCAAGGGCAAGGAAATCGATGAAGACAAGTCAGCCGTGGCTGAATTTGGCTCCTCCGACTCCGGCGCCTCTTTGGGCGACATTCTGGGGGCTGCGATCCGCCGCCGGAACCAAGCCACCGAAGAGTAAAATTTTCCCTAAGTTTGGGAGATGTGAAGCGGCCCTCCTCGGAGGGCCGTTTTTTTTGGGGCGATGTGGAACAAAAGCCTTTCAACACAATAAGTTATTGACCAACTCGTGCCGTGCTGGCATCGTTATGACTGATTGGGAGAGTTTTATGACACGCTCGGAACTGATTGCAGGATTGGCTGAGGATAATCCGCATTTAACGCTGGCGGATGTGGAGAGAATTGTTGCTTCGTTTTTTGACGAGATGACCGCGGCGCTGGCGCGCGGCGAGCGGGTGGAATTACGCGGTTTTGGCGCGTTTACCGTGAAGCATCGCAACGCCAGGGCCGGACGTAACCCGCGCACCGGCGAGGCTGTGGAAGTTGCGCAAAAATCAGTACCGTTTTTCAAGGCCGGCAAGGAGTTGCGGGAGCGCATCAACAAGCCCACCTCTACGCCGGTTGCGAAAAAGAACGGAGCTAAAAGCTGAAAATTTTACGGGCGATCATCGGGTTTCTGGTTTTGCTGGCCTTGGTGATTTTTTTACTCTCCAACCGTTTGCCGGTCTCGGTGGGATTTTGGCCGCTGGATGTGGCGGTCTCACTGCCGTTTGGGGCGGTGGTGCTGGCGGGGTTGCTGTTGGGGTTCGTTGTTGGGCTGCTGGCACATCTGCCAAAGCGCATCAGCGCATCGCGGCGGGCCAACCGGGCGGAGAAGCGCGTCGCCGAGCTTGAAGGGAAATTGGCGGCAACGCCGTCGAACACCATACGATGACCCAGACCATGCAACGTTTGATCGCGGCGATTGACACCGCCGATGCTGCCCGTGCGGCTGAATTGATTTGTCAGGTGGGGCCGTATTGCGGGCGGGTGAAGCTGGGGCTGGAGTTTTTTTTGAAGCATGGCCCGGCGGGGGTGGCGGCGTTTGGCGATATTCCGCTGTTTTTGGACCTGAAGCTGCATGATATTCCGAACACCGTAGGCAAGGCGGTGAGTTCATTGGCGGCTTTGAATGTGGCGATGCTGACAGTGCATGCGGCCGGTGGGGCCAAGATGATTGCGGCGGCGGTGGCCGCTGCGCAAGCAAAAGGCCGGACGCGCCCGGCGATTCTGGCGGTGAGCGTGTTGACCAGCCTGGATGCGTCGGCGCTCTACAGCATCGGGGTTTCGGGTGGCACCACCCAGCAGGTGTTACGGCTGGCCAAGCTGGCACTGGATGCCGGGGCGGATGGGCTGGTTTGTTCGGCGCATGAGTTGGCGCCGTTGCGCGATGCGTTTGGCGAAGCGCCGATTTTGGTGGTGCCGGGGATTCGTCCTGCCGGCAGCGATATGGGCGATCAGGCACGGGTGATGACGCCCGAGGCGGCCGTGAAGGCGGGGGCCAGCTATATCGTGGTGGGCCGGCCGATTACCGAAGCGGCCAACCCGGCGGCGGCGGCGGCGGCGATTGCGGAAGCTATATTGTGACCAAGGTTAAAATCTGCGGCGTTAACAGTGAAATAGCGTTCGATGCGGTGGTGGAGGCGGGCGCGGATTACCTGGGGTTCGTGTTTTTCAAACGCTCACCGCGTTTTGTCACGGCGGCGCAGGCGGCGGCATTGTCGGCGCGGCATGTCGGCGGCCCGCAGCGGGTGGGATTGTTTGTGAAGCCCGATGCGGCTTTCGTGCTGGCGGTGCTGGCCGAGGTGAATCTCGATATTTTGCAGATTTATGGCGATGCGGATCTTTGCGCTCAGATGGCGGCGGTGACTGGTTTGCCGGTCTGGCGGGCGGTGGGGGTGAAGACGCGCGATGATTTGCCACTTCATGCGCCAGTAGAGGCGGGCTTTGTCATAGAGGCGGCGGCCCCGAAGGATGCCACCAGACCCGGCGGTAATGCCCTGACGTTCGATTGGTCGATCATCGCCGACTGGCAAGCTGCCGCCCCCTGGCTGCTGGCTGGCGGGTTGACGCCTGACAACGTGGCCGAAGCCATTAAAATCAGCAAGGCACCTGGCGTGGATGTGTCTTCGGGGGTGGAAACTTCACCTGGTGTGAAATCGACGGAGATGATCCGGCGATTTGTGCTTAATGCGCGTATTTTTTCACATAAGGTTCAATAAACGCCGCAATCCGGGCCATGCCTTCGGCATCCGGGTGCAGGGCTGGTTCCGGCGGCGTCATTTTCGGGTCCACGTAGAGGCTGGCGTCGGTTCTACCGTCGGCCTTGCCATTGATGGTGAGCACGGGGCTGACATCGATGAAGGTGACCAGGGGATCGTTGGCATAATGCGCCGCCAGGGCCTTGTTGATGATGTGGGTTTGCTGGTCCACCCAGGTTGAGCGGATCGAGGGCAGGATGCCGAGCAGTAAAATATGCGCATCCGGGAGGTCGGCGTGGGTTTTGGTCACCACGGCTTCAATGCCGGGGATGGTGAGGGTGGAATCCCAATGCACGAGCCCTAAGTTGTTGGCGCCGATCAGGATGATGGCAAGTTTGGGGTCGAGACGCGCCACTTCGCCGTGGTCGAGCCGCCAGATCAGGCTGGCTGTGGTGTCGCCGATGAAGCCGAAATTCAGAGCGTCGTAGGGGCCGTAGTATTTTTGCCAGACCGGCAGGACATTGTCGTAGCCGTGGGTACCCTGGCGTTGCCAATATTGGGTGATGGAGTCTCCCAACCATATAATGCGGGCCAGCGGGTTGGATTTGGCTTCGGTGATGCTTTGCTCGAAGCGCTTGTGCCACCAGGGCAGATTGCTGCGGTCTAGCGGATTGATCGCCGGGTTGGTTTTGGCGATGGCTGACAATGGCGATAGTAAAATCAAAGCACTCAGGAAAAACTTCAACATTTTACAGACCAATCGAAATCAGCAGGAAGCTGGCGGCGCCGAAAATGGCGCAATACCAGGCAAAGGGCTTTAGGGCCCAGGCATCGTGGTCGCGGAAATAGCGCATCAGGAAGGCGGTGCTGGCGTAGGCGACCATGCCGGCGACGATGGCAGCAATGCTGGCCACGCCGAACAGCGCGTGAATCTCATGGCCTTTCAGCAATTTTGGAATTTCCAGCACGCTGGCGGCGAAGATGACAGGTGTGCCCATCAGGAAGGTGAATTTGGCAGCGGCTTCGTGCGGCACGCCGCGGCGTAAGCCGCCGACGATGGCGGCACCGGAGCGGGAAATGCCCGGCAGGAAAGCGAGGCATTGGAACAGGCCGATGATGAAGGCATCAGTGTAGGTGAGGTTATCGGTACGCTTGACGCCGCGTGTGCGCATGGTTTCACCCAACAGCAACAGCCCGGCGTTGGCGACAAGAAATGCACAGGCGATCAACGGGCTGGCAAAGAGATGCTGCACGGGTTTTTTGACCGCGAAGCCGACCACCACGGCGGGCAGGGTGGCAACCACCAACCGGGCCAGAATGCCGCGCTGGACGGATACTTCCACGGCGTAGCCACGGCCCAGCACGCCGCGTAGCATGGCGATCCAATCCTGCCAGAAATAGGCCAGCAGGCCGACGGCGGTGCCGAAATGCAGCATGACGAGGAATGGCAGGAAGCCGGGGGCAGCCTGGTCGATATTCCATTTCAGGAGCGCCGGGACGATGACCGCATGGCCAAGGCTGCTGACGGGAAATAGCTCTGTCGCCCCTTGCAGGATGGCGAACATGATAGCGTGCAGAAAATCCATGGAGACTCCGGTAATTGGCTGGCGCAATGCGGTCGCGCTTGGCGGTGCATTGCACAAAATAAGTGGCGCGTTAAGTCAGCCATATGAACGATACGACAGTAACCGCGCCCAAACCTGCTCTGGTGTTTCTCCTTGCTGCGTCATGCGGCATTATTGTGGCAAATATTTATTATGCGCAGCCGCTGGTGGGGCTGATTGCGCCGGCCATTGGTATTGAGGCACATGCGGCGAGCTTGATTGTGACACTGACACAGCTTGGCTATGCCGCCGGGTTGCTGCTGCTGGTGCCGCTCGGTGATATTATCGAGAACCGGCTATTGCTGACCATCATGGTGGTAGCCGCGATTCCGCCGCTGCTGGTGGCGGCGTTTGCGCAGTCCGCTGGGGTATTTCTGGCTGCGGCGGGCGCGATTGGGCTGACGTCCGTGGCCGTGCAGATGCTGGTGCCACTGGCAGCTAATCTGGCTCCTGACCATTTGCGAGGCCGGATTGTGGGTACGGTGGTCAGCGGCCTGCTGGTGGGCGTGTTGCTGGCGCGGCCGGTGGCCAGCCTGGTGGCGCAGGCGTTCGGCTGGAGGGCGGTATTTGGGATGTCTGCCGGCTTGATGTTGGCACTGGCCGTTGTGTTGCGGGCAACGCTGCCCCGGCTGCAGCCGAATTCAACGCATCATTACGTTTTGCTGTTGGTGTCGCTGTTGAAACTGCCGTTCAACACGCCGGTGTTGCGGCACCGGGCGGTGTATCAGGCGGCGGCGTTTGGCTGTTTCAGCCTGTTTTGGACCGCCGTGCCGCTGCTGCTGATGCAGGATTTTGGTTATTCGCAGTTTGGCATTGCAATGTTTGCCTTGGTGGGGGCGGCAGGCGCGGCGATGGCGCCGGTTGCCGGACGTCTGGCGGACCGTGGCTATGGCCGGATCGGGACGATTACGGCCCTGATCTCCATCACGCTGTCATTTGGGCTGGCGGCCTGGGGCGGCCTGGCGGTGCATTCAGTGGTTATACTGGCGGTTGCCTGCGTGTTGTTGGACTGTGGCGTGCAGGCCAATTTGGTGTTCGGGCAGCGGGCAATTTTTGCGTTGGCTCCCTCAATGCGGGCGCGCCTGAATGGCGTGTTTCTGGCGATGCTGTTTTTGGGCGGCGCCCTCGGTTCAGCGATTACCAGCCCGATTTTTACGCATTATGGCTGGGGCGGGATTTGTGCTGCGGGTGTCGTCGCACCGCTTCTGGCGTTAGGTTATTTTGCCTTGGCAGAGCGTTGAGTTTTTTCTTCCTTGGCGCGGTCGGCGGCTTGCCAGAGATATAGCGCAGCGGTGGAGCGGTAGGGGGCGTATGTTTCGCCGATGATGGCGAAGGGTTTGGGTTTGGGCTGTTCGTCCAGCCCGTGCAGAACCTTGTAGCCCTCGCGCACGCCGAAATCATCGACTGGGAATATATCCGGGCGGCGTAGGGTGAAAATCAGCAGCATTTCCACGGTCCATTGGCCGACGCCACGAATGAGGGTGAGGCGCTTGATCAGTTCGGCGTCGCTGAGCCGTTTGGCTTGCGCAGCACTGGGTATGACACCGCGGGCGGCATGGGCGGCAATGTCCTGCAAGGCGCGGGTTTTGTTGCCGGAAAAGCCGCAGGCACGCAGCGCCTGGTCGGGTAGGGCGATTAAGGCTTCGGGTGCGGGCATGTTGCCATCGGCCAGGGCGCGGAAGCGGCCCATAATGGTCATGGCGGCTTTGCCGTGCAGTTGCTGGTGCGCGACGGCTGAGATCAAGGCTTCATAAGGTTCGGTGAATTCACGCTTGCGCCGTTTGAGCGGCCCGATTTGGGCGATCAAACGGCCAAGCTTACGGTCAACTTTGGCTAAATGAGTCAGGGCATCCATAGGCGGGATTTAACAGCATGTAAGCTGCTTCGCCTATGGGTGCTGAGGTTTGTCTTCCTTCTGTGGCGGCGGGGCCGGGCGTGGTGGTGGCGGCGCGGCCGGTTGGGGTGGCGGTGGCGCAGGGCGCTGGATTTGCGGCTGCGGGCGCGGTTGTTGTTGCTGCGGTTGTGGCGGCTGCATTTGCGGATGTGGCTGTTGTACCTGCGGGTGGAATTCCGGCGGTTGCGGGCGCGGCTGTATGACCTGGGGGCGGGGCTGCGGTGCCTGCGGATGTGGCTGATCTACCTGCGGGAGGAAATGCTGAGCATCCGGCATATCAGCATGTGGATCCAAAACGCGCCCTTGATGATGAGTTTGATGC
>DAIDEE010000034.1 GCA_027308685.1 Acidocella sp. | reverse complement strand
GAGTGAGGCTTCCCGTAAACTCACCGTGGTACTGGTCACCGGGCTTTCGGGGGCGGGCAAAAACTCGGTGTTGCGGGCGCTGGAAGACCTTGGATTCGAGACAATGGACAACCCGCCGCTGCCGTCGCTGGAAACGCTGATTGTGGGCGGTGAGCGCAATATCGCCATTGGGGTGGATGCGCGTTCGCGCGGGTTTGACGCCACTTTAGTGCTGGAAACCCTGGAGCGCCTGCGGCTGAACCCGCATTTTGCCCCGCAACTGGTTTACGTTACCGCCGGGGATGAGTTTTTGCTGCGCCGCTATACGGAGACGCGCCGCCGGCACCCGCTGGCGCAAACCGCGCAGGTGGCGGACGGCATCGCGCTGGAACGCGACCTGACCGAGGCGCTGCACCGGGCGGCCGACCTGGTAATCGACACCTCAACCCTCCCCTTGCACGGGCTGCGCACCATGATCGAGCAGCGTTTTGGCGCGGAATCGCCGGGTCTGGCGGTATCGTTGGTTTCGTTTGCGTACCCGGCTGGTCTGCCCCGCGAGGCTGACATGGTGTTTGATGCACGCTTTTTGCGCAATCCGCATTATGATGGCGCGTTATGCAAGCAGACCGGACTGAGCCTGAAGGTCGCCCGCTATATTGAAGCCGACCCGGGCTGTGCGCCATATTTTGCTCAAATATCACAGATGGTAGAATTTTTATTGCCGCGCTTCGTGCAGGAAGGAAAGAAATATGCAACGATCGCGATTGGTTGTACGGGTGGACAGCATCGCTCGGTTTACCTTGTGGAAAGGCTGGCGGCAAAATTAAGTGCCGCAGGCTGGCGAGTGGCTGTAACCCACCGGGAGCAGCCAAAATGGAATGAAACAGACTTGGATATACATTTGACGAGGACCACACTGAGCCGATGAGCGGACCAACAGAATGATCGGCATGGTGCTGGTAACGCACGGTGCGCTGGCAAATGCCTTGCGCGATGCGATGGAACATGTGGTGGGCAAGCAAACTGCGCTCGCCACGGTGTGTATTGAATCAGACGCTGAAATTGAAGGCCAGCGGGCTGAGATTGCGGCCCGGATGGCGGAGGTGAACTCCGGCGACGGGGTGATTTTGCTCACCGACATGTTCGGCGGCACGCCGAGCAACCTGGCAATGTCGATGCTCAACCAGCCGGATGTCGAAGTGATCGGCGGGGTGAATTTGCCGATGCTGGTGAAGCTGGCGAAGGTGCGCGGCTCGCAGGGGTTGGCGGAATCGGTGCAATGCGCCGAGATGGCGGGGCGCAAATATATTACCTCCGGCCATGAAATTCAGCAGGCGGCACTGGGGCAAAACGGCACCTGCCGCGCCGCTGAGTAGGGCGGATGATGAGCGATAACAGCGCCGTCATCACCCGCGACGTGGGTATTATCAACCGCCGCGGTCTGCACGCGCGGGCTGCCGCCAAGCTGGTGACATTGGCGGAGCGGTTTTCCGCGGCTGTGGATGTGGCGAAGGATGGGCAGATGGTTTCCGCCCGCTCGATCATGGGCCTGATGATGCTCGGCGCTGCCCCCGGCAGTACCGTCACCCTCAGTGCCGAAGGCTTCGATGCCAAGGAAGCTCTGGATGCCATTGCCGCGTTGATCGAGGCAGGCTTCCATGAAACCGACTGAAGCCGGGCCCGCACGCCGCCGCGAGATGCGGTTCTCCGGGCACCCGATCTCGCCGGGGATCGGCATTGGGCCGGTTTATGAGGCGTCAGAGCCGGTATTAAACTTCCAGCATAAAAAAATCGCCGCGGCTGATATTGCCGCCGAAACCGCGCGGCTGGAAGATGCGATTTCGCTGTCGCGCAAGCAGTTGATCAAGCTGAAGACCAAGTTGGCCAGCCTGCCCGAGCAGAGCCAGACCGAGATCGACCCGCTGATCGATGCCTATTTGCATATGTTGGGCAATTCGCGGCTGATCCGCGGAGCACGGTTGCGGGTGAGTGATGCATTGCTGGCGCCGGAAGCGGCGGTGATGGACGAGGCCGAGGCGCAGGCCGAGGCGATTTTGGCGCTGACCGGTTCCGATAAGGTGGGGCGGCAACGCCGCGCTGAGGAGGTGCGGGAAATCTCCCGGCGAATTTTACGCAATTTAACGCGTCTGCCGTTCCGCAACTTCACCGAACTCAAGCCCGGCACCATTCTGGCGGCGGAATCGCTGCGCCCGGCTGATGCAGCACTTATCCAGCCGACCAACTTCGCCGGCATCATCACCGCCGAAGGTGGCGCCGATGGCCATACGGCGGTGATGCTGCGCGCCCTGGGGCTGCCCGCCGTGCTGGGCGCGACCGGTGTGCTGGAAGCCGCCCGGCCTGGCATGCTGGCGATTATTGATGGTGAAGCCGGGGAGATCATTCTCAACCCGACCGCCCGCAGTCTGGCTGCCGCGCAGGCCAGGCTGGCTGAGCGGGCGCGTAACTTGCGCGCGTTGGCACGGCTGCAACGCGCCCCGGCTGAAACCACCGACCATGTGGCCGTGGAGTTGCAGGCGAACTTGGAATTGCCGTTCGAGATTCCGATGATCGCGGAATCCGGGGCGCACGGTATTGGGTTGTTGCGCAGTGAGTTCATTTTCATGAACCGCGAAGCGCTGCCCGATGAAGACACCCAGACGCAGATTTACCGCGATATCATCGAGGCGATGGACGGCGACCCGGTAACCATCCGCGTGCTGGACTGGGGCTCCGATAAGGAGGTTGAGGCGCTGGCGGACTATACCCCCGATACCGCCGAGGCGAACCCGGCGCTGGGGTTGCGCGGTATTCGTTTGTTGCTGCGTCATCCTGATTTATTTGAAACCCAGTTGGCGGCGATTCTACGTGCCTCGGGGGCCGGGCCGGTGCGGATCATGCTGCCGATGGTGGGGTTCCGCGCCGAGATTATCGCCGCCTGGGAAATATACGACCGAGTCTGGCGGCGGCTGAAGCGCCGCAATGTGCGGATGGCGGAAACCCGCCCGCCGCTTGGCATCATGATCGAAACACCCGCTGCGGCGTTGAGTGCGCGGCATCTGGCCAAGCATGCTGATTTTTTTGCCATCGGCACCAACGACCTGACCATGTACACCCTGGCGGCGGACCGCAGCCTGCCGGTGGGCAGCAAACTTTACGACCCGTTGGAGCCGACGATTTTACGGCTGATCTACGAGACGGTGGTGGCTGCAGCTACTGCCAAAATACCGGTGTCACTGTGCGGTGAACTCGCCAGCCGCCCGGAGGCCACGCCGTTATTGTTTGGTCTCGGCATCCGGCAATTTTCGATGCACGGCAACGCCATCCCCCGCGTTAAACGTGCCATCCGCGCTGTCAGCTCAAAATACTGCCTGCAACTGGCTGCCGCCGCATTGGAAGCGCCGGATGCCGAAACCGTGCGGGCGTTGCTGGCAGCGGACTAATTACTACACCGCCGTAAAGCCGTTATCCACCAATAGTTCTGTGCCGTTCACGAAGCTGGCGTCATCGGAGGCGAGGAACAACGCAGCTTGCGCCACTTCCTCCGGCTGGCACATGCGGCCCTGCTGAATCGCAATGCCTTCGGGCGAGGCGTCGATGCCTAGCGCCTGCAGTTGCGTCACCTCGTTCAGCCCGTGCGGGGTGGCGATGAAGCCGGGCGAGACGGCGTTGCAGCGGATGTTTTGATCGCGGAATTCCACCGCGATGGAGCGGGCAAACATCAGGCAGGCGGCTTTGGAGGTGTTATAGATCACCTCCATCGGCGTGGCGGCAGAGGCGGAGATGGAAGCGGTGCACACAATCGCGCCGCCGCCTTGGGCTAACATGCCGGGCAGCACAGCCTTCGTGACCAAAAACATCGATTTCACATTCACCGCCATCAGCCAGTCCCAATCGGTTTCAGTGCACTCCAGGAACGGTTTGATGATGATGGTGCCGGCGTGGTTGAACAGCACGTTGGCGGGGCCGTTGGCGGCGTGCAGTTTGGCGACGGCGGCGGTAACTTGCGCGGCATCGGCAACATCGGCCTGCGCGAAGGCGACGTTGAGTTCGGCGGCCAGTGCGGCGCCCAGTTCAGCGTTTTTGTCGATGAAGCCAACCTTCGCCCCCTCGGCTAAGAATAACCTCACAGCGGCGGCCCCGCAGCCACTGGCGCCACCGGTGATGATGGCGGTTTTGCCCGCAAGCCTTTGCCCCATGTTTCTTCTCCGTTGAAAATAATAACCACAGAGAAGCGCAGATGAAGGGCTAGGGCAAGGTGCGCAAACGCTCAATGGCCGCTTTCACCTCGTAACCACAGGCTACCAGCGCGCCGGCGGCTTCTTCCACTGAAACACCGGCGATGGCGGCGGTGATTCGCGCGGCGCGGCGGCGCAATTTCTCGTTGGTGGCGCGAACATCGATCATGTACGGGCCGTGGGTTTTGCCGAGCTTGATCATGACGGTCGATGATAAAATATTCAGCGCGATTTTCTGCGTGGTACCGGCCGAGAGCCGCGTGGAACCGGCAATGATTTCCGGCCCCGAATTGATTTCAACCGCAATCTGCGCGGCGGCGGCGATCGGCGTGGCGGCGTTATTCACAATCGCGCCGGTGAGGCCGCCCAGCGTATTGGCGTGCTCGACGGCGGCCAGGGTGAAGGGCGTGGCGCCGGAGGCGGCGATGCCGATGAGGGCATCGGCGCTGGAAAAATTCTCGGCGGTCAGAGCGTCGATGGCGGCGGCGCGGTTATCCTCTGCCCCTTCCACGGCGCGTAAAAATGCCATGTCGCCGCCAGCCAGCAGCGGGATGATCAACCCCTCCGGCACCCCGAAGGTGGGGCCGCATTCCACCGCATCGAGCAGCGCCAGGCGGCCGGAGGTTCCAGCCCCGGCATAAAATAGCCGCCCGCCGGCTACGAGTTTGGCGGCAACGGCTTCTGCCAGTTCAGCAAGTTGGGGCGCGGCGAACGCCAGCGCAATTTGCGCGGCGCGTTCCTGGGTGAGGAAAATATGCACGATCTCCAAAGTGGGTTTGGTCTCCAATCCCATTAGCGCGGTACGCACGGTCTCAGTACCGCGTGGCCGGTGCGCGGTGGGTGCGGCGTCACCGGCTTGCCAGACACGCTGGACGGTGAAGGTTTCATCCCACCAGACGATATCCGCCCGCTGCCCGGCCTTCAGTTCACCTCGGTCAGTTAAGCCAAGTGCGGCAGCGGGACGGGCGGTGGCGGCGGCCAGGGCGGTTGCGGGCGAGACTCCGGCGGCGATCAGGCGGCGCACGCCTGCATCGAGGGTGATACCCGCCCCCGCGATGGTGCCGTCAGTGCGGCGGCCCAACCCGTCAGCGCCGAGATGGGCGAGCGCCCCGCCAAATTCGCCTTGGGCACCAGTGGCCAGCCCGGCGATGAGGATCGAATCGGTGACAGCCACCGCTCGCGGGCAGGCGGCGAAGGCGAGGGTGAGGATGGCAGGGTCCACATGCAGCCCATCGGCGATCAGGCAGGGCCACAGGCGTTCATCCGTCAGCGCCACACCCGGTGCCCCTGCCTCGCGATGGCCAAGCGGGGATTGCGCGTTGAATACATGGGTTACCAAGGTGGCACCCGCCTCAGCGGCGGCCCGCATTTGGGCGGCACTGGCTTCGGTATGGCCGAGCGAGACCGCGACACCGGCGGCCACGAATTTTTTAATGGCGGTCAGCGCACCGGGCAGTTCAGGGGCCAGAGTGACGAGCCGCAGCGCTGCACAATCCAGTAACGCCGCGGCATCCGGGGGCAGCAGCCAGTCGGCGCGATGGGCACCGCGTTTGGCGGGGGCGAGGAACGGGCCTTCGATATGCACGCCCAGAATGCCGCCATGCATGGCCATGGCAGCAGCTACGCGCCGGGCGGATTCGTGCAGTGCGGCCAGGGGCGCGGTGATGATGGTGGGCAGCACCGAGGTCACGCCGGAGGCCGCGAGTTTGGGGATGACATCATCCCATTGCGCAGGGCTGGCGCTGGCGAAATCGACGCCGAATGCGCCGTTATTGTGAATGTCGATCAGCCCGGCGCTGAGAAACCCATGGCTGAGGGAAATGTCCACATGCGCTGGAATTTCCGCGAACACGCGGGTGATCACGCCATTTTCAAACGCAATGGCGCCGGGGCCGGTGAAGGCACCATCAACAAAAAGCCGTGGTGCGGAAATAATCATGAGACCCCGAAACGGATGGTGCCGGATGCAGGATTTGAACCCGCGACCTTCGGTTTACAAAACCGCTGCACTACCACTGTGCTAATCCGGCGACGCCGTGTCTTTAACATAACGCCGCCGGAGTTCCACCCCTTGATTAGGAACGCAAGGCCGGTCTATAGGCTGCCCTCCGGTTACGGGGCTATAGCTCAATTGGTAGAGCGCCTGCATGGCATGCAGGAGGTCAGCGGTTCGATTCCGCTTAGCTCCACCACCGGC
>DAIDEE010000040.1 GCA_027308685.1 Acidocella sp. | reverse complement strand
GAATGACGGGGTGACGGGATGACGAGATGACGGGGTGACGAGGTGACGAGGATGACTGGACTACGGGGTGACGGGGTTACGGGGTAACGAGGATGACGGGGGTGGGTTAGCCCAGCAGGCGGCCTATGACGCGGGCGGTGTAGTCCACCACCGGGATGATTTTGCCGTAATTGATGCGGGTGGGGCCGATGACGCCGATGGCACCGACGATGCGGTCTTGCGTGTTGCGGGCGGGGGCGACGACCATAGAAACACCCGCGGCACCGAACAGACCGGATTCCGCGCCGATGAAAATGCGGACGCCGTCGGAGGTTTCGGCGAGGTCGAGCAGTTTCAGCATGGTTTCCTCGGTCTCCAGGCGTTCAAATAATGCCTGGATGGCCCCGAGTTTTTCGAGCTGGTCAACATCTGCCAGCAAACGGCCCTGGCCGCGTAAGATCAGCGAGCCCGCCCTGCCCTCGCTGCTCCAGGTGGCGAGGCCGGAATTGATGACATTG
Organism: Acidocella sp.; assembly: GCA_027308685.1. Classification (GTDB taxonomy): domain Bacteria; phylum Pseudomonadota; class Alphaproteobacteria; order Acetobacterales; family Acetobacteraceae; genus Acidocella. The sequence continues at coordinate 3,475 of DAIDEE010000040.1, read as the reverse complement.
TTGGTGAGATCGTCGAGCGCGGTGCGGTCGGCGTTGATGTCGGCGGTGACGTGGCTGCGTAATTCGGCAAGCGAGAGGCCGGAGAGTTGGGCGTTGAGATAGTTGCTGGCTTGTTGCAGGGACGAGGGCGGCAGGCCGGGTGGGATTTCGATGATGCGGTTTTCCACCTGGCCGTCGGCGGAGACCAGCACCACCAGGGCGCGGCCCGGCGAGAGCGGCACGAACTCGATATGCTTCACCGGGCCGTCGCCTTTGGGGGCCAGCACCAGGCCGGCGGCGGCGGACAGGCCGGAGAGCATGGTGGAAGCCTGCGCCAGCGTGTCCTGCAGGGAGCGGCCGGATTGCGCGAGGGCGGCGTTGATGGTGCCGCGCTCATCTTCCGATAATTCACCAAATTGCAGCAGGCCATCGACGAACAAGCGCAGGCCGCGGTCGGTGGGCAAACGCCCGGCGGAGGTGTGGGGGGAGAATAATAATCCGGCGTCGGTGAGGTCCGCCATGACGTTGCGAATGGTGGCGGGCGAGAGTTTGAGGGGGAGACGGCGTGAAAGTGTGCGGCTGCCGACCGGCTCGCCGGTTTCAACATATTGCTCGACGATTTCACGCAGCACCGCCGCTGAACGGACATCGAGGCCCAGCGGCAGGCGGGGTGGCGATTTCGGCGGCGGGCGGTTCCTATGGTCCATGGGCACAGCCTCGTCTAATAGCACGGCCACGACAGGATTTACAGGAGAGAGACATGCGGCCTTCAGGACGGAATTTTGACCAGCTACGCAGCGTAAGCATCACCACCGGGTTCTCGCATCATGCCGAAGGCTCGGCGTTGATCAAGATGGGTGGGACGGAGGTTTTGTGCACCGCCAGCGTGGAGGGCAAGGTGCCTGGTTTCATGCGTGGCCAGGGCGAAGGCTGGGTGACGGCGGAATATGGCATGTTGCCGCGCGCCACCCATACGCGTGGCGACCGCGAAGCGGCGCGTGGCAAACAATCAGGCCGCACGCAGGAGATTCAGCGATTGATCGGGCGCTCACTGCGCGCCGTGGTGGACCGCAAATTGCTGGGTGAAATGACCATTACGCTGGATTGCGATGTGCTGAACGCCGATGGCGGCACGCGCTGCGCGTCGATCACCGGGGCTTATGTGGCGCTGGCTTTGGCGGTGCGCAAATTGCAGGCGAATCATGTTTTGAAGGCGAACCCGCTGGTCGGGCAGGTTTCGGCGATTTCGTGCGGGATTTACAATGGCGTGCCGGTGTTGGATTTGGATTATGCCGAGGACTCCGCGGCGGATGCCGATGCGAATTTTATTCTGACCGGCGGCGGCGGGATTATTGAGATTCAGGCGACGGCGGAGAAGGCGACATTCGATGATGCAGCATTTGCGTCACTGATGGCGCTGGCACGCAAGGGCACGGCGGAGTTGTTCGCGGCTCAGGATGCGATTTTGAAAGGTTGAGTAATATGCAGCGGATTCTGGTGGCGACTCATAATAAAGGGAAGCTGGCGGAGTTCGCTGGTCTGCTGGGGCCGCTGGGGTATGCGGTAGTCTCGGCCGGGGAACTGGGGCTGGCGGAGCCGGAGGAAACCGGCACCAGCTTTGCGGAGAATGCGAAGCTCAAGGCGCGGGCTGCGGCTTTGGCGTCGGGGCTGCCGGCGCTGGCGGATGATTCCGGGTTGTGTGTGGCAGCACTTGGCGGCGGGCCGGGGATTTATTCGGCGCGGTATGCTGGCGGGGATTATGCGGCGGCGTTTCAAAAAATCATTGCGGTTTGTGCGGAGAAGGACGAGTGGCGGGCGCGGTTTGTTTGCGCGTTGTGTTATACGCAGCCGGACGGCGAGACGGCTACCTATATCGGCCAGGCGGATGGGGTGATTGCGAAAGCCCCTGAAGGTGTCGGCGGGTTTGGCTATGATCCGATTTTTGTGCCGGTGGGGTATGAGCAGAGTTACGCGGTGCTGGGGGCGGCAGTGAAGGATAAAATCAGCCATCGCGCGCGGGCGCTGGCGCAGATGGCGAGTGCGCTGCGCGGGTGAAATGCCGTATCCGTCATCCTCGCGCAGGCGAGGATCATCTCGATGTTAAGTGTATTTTGTTACGCAAGAAGATACCCGCCTTCGCGGGTATGACGAGATGAGGGTTGGGTGGCGGTTTAGTTTACTTAAGCGCGTTCAGCACAATTTGCGGCGTTAAAATTTGCGGCAGCGTGACCGGGGCGGCGTTGCCGGGCGGGTAGTAGATATACAGGGGTACGCCGTCGCGGTGGTTGGACTGCAGGAAGGCGGTGATTTCGGGGTTGCGATTGGTCCAGTCGCCGACCAGGGTTTTGACATGGGCGGCGTTGAAAGCGGCTTGCACATCGGGGTTGGTGAGGGAGCTGTGCTCGTTCACCAGGCAGGTGACGCACCAGGCGGCGGTAAGGTCGATGAACACCGGCGTGCCGGCGGCGCGGTCCTGCGTGAGTGCTGCGGTGGAAAAAGGCTGGGCGTTTGGCAGGGATAATGCGGGGGCGGTGGGGTTGAGTTGCGTTGCGAACACCCAGGCCAGCCAGATGAACGTGGCGAACATCGGCAGGCTGAGGATGCGTTGCAGGTTGCGCATCCAGGCGCCGGGGCGCGGCAGCATGGCGGCGAGGCTCGGGACCAGCGCGAGCAGCAAAAACGGGGCGGCGAGACCGAGCCCGAGGGCCAGGAAAATGCCGAAAGCAACATAAAAAGGCGCGGCCAGGGCGGCGGCGATGGCACCGCCCATGAAGGGCGCGGTGCAAGGTGTGGCGACGGCTACGGCCAGCAGGCCGGTGAAAAAACTGCCTTTGCTGGCTAGCGAGCTGCCGACATTCTCGAGGCCGGAGATGGTGAATAAACCGGCGAGGTTGAGGGCGATGGCGAGAATCAACAGCGCCAGAACGCCGACAAAAATGGGCGATTGTAATTGGAAGCCCCAGCCGATCTGGTCGCCCAGGGCCCGTAAGCCGAGGAGCAGCCCGCCGATGAAGGTGAAGGCGACCAGCACGCCGAGCGTGTAGCCATATGCCTCATGGCGGATTCTGGCATGGCCCTGGCCGCCGAGCCGGGCGATGGCCAGCGCCTTCATCGCCAAAATCGGGAACACGCAGGGCATTAAATTGAGGATGATGCCGCCGAGGAAGGCCAAGCCCAGCCAGACGATGGCGGCGGTGGTGACGGGGGTGGCACCAGGTGTGGCGGTGACGGCTAGGGCCTGCATCGTGCCGGTGGGGTCGGTGAGTTCGAGCAGGCCGGTAAGGCCGGTAGGGGTGAAACCGGGGCCGGGTTGCAAATGCAGCGTGAAGCCAGTGCTGGTGAATTCCAGGGTTTGTGGGGCGGCGTTGATGATGGCGTCTGGCTTGGTGGGGAAAAACCGGGCGGAATTCACCTGCGCCTGGGTAGGGCCGGTGACGATGAGGGTGCCTTCAGGCGCGATGGTGGCGGCGAAGGGGGAATTGACGATTGGGGATGG
>DAIDEE010000038.1 GCA_027308685.1 Acidocella sp. | reverse complement strand
GATGGCCCTGGTGGTGGGGCTTTGCGCCGTGCTGGCCCATATCCACCCGCAACCGCACCTTAATGCGATCGCAGCCACGCTGGCCGGTTACCTCACGGCATCGCTCTGGAGTGTTTGGTATATCAACCGGCTTGGCCCGCTGAAACTGCATGATGGGAGCCCGAGCGGGGTTGGGTGGCGGCCAGCTCCGGCTGATGCCTACGTGACCGCCGGGTTGTTTGCCGGGCTTATTATAATGTTGGTGGTGGTGATTATGCATTTTTTCCCGCCCGATATGGCGGCTTTACAGAAGCTGCAGGCGGCGAAATTGTTTGAAACGCCGGGTCCGTGGAAACTGGGTTTGCTGGTGCTGGCGGTGTTTATTGCCCCGCCGGTGGAGGAATATGTATTCCGGGGCGGGATTTTTTCAGCCCTGGCCAGCCGCGTCTCACCGCTATGGGCCGGGGTGATCACCACGCTTTTGTTTGTGGCGGTTCATGCGCCGGAGAAAATTCACTACCCTGCCGGGTTCATCGATGTGGGACTGGTGGGCGCGGCGGCGGCCTGGATGCGGGTACGGTTTGCCTCCATCAAGCCGGGGGTTTTGCTGCATGTGCTCTATAATGCCGGGTTGATGCTGGCGGCCGGTTTGGCCCATTGATGATGCTTCATTTGGCTTTGGGCGCTGTTGGGCGTACAAGATGGCGCTTAAGGTTAAGCATACACGAATCCGGGTTGGAGAATTTCTATGGGTAGTTTCAGCATTTGGCATTGGCTGATTGTTCTGGCAGTGGTTTTGATCCTGTTTGGCAGCAACAAGGTCAGCAATCTGATGGGTGAGTTTGGCAAGGGGATTAAGTCCTTCAAGCAGAACATCGCCGATGATGACGGCAAAAAGACCAAGGACGCCTCGATGGCCGCCACCAGCACGCTGACCGCCCCGCTGCCCGAGACCAGCAACACCAACACCACCGTCAATAACGGCTAAATGTCTCGTCTGGCTGCCGTCGCCGCCTCGCTGGTTGAGGCGGGATGCCGCATGGATGCGCGTAACTGGGTTCCTGGGTCGGCTGGGAACCTCTCGGCGCGGCTGGATAGCGAGAGCCTGGCCATCACCCGTAGCGGTGTTCATAAGGGCCGGCTGCATGCGGATGATATTATTGAGGTCGGGCTGGATGGGTCTGCCGCCACAGCGGGGCAGAAACCCAGTGCTGAGACGTTGCTGCATTGCCAGTTGTACCGGCTGTTCCCGCCTGTAGGAGCGGTGCTGCATGGTCATTCGGTGGCGGCGACCGTGCTCTCGATGGCCGGTGATATTTCGTTTTCTGATTATGAAATTATCAAGGCGTTTGGATTTGCCAGCCACGCGGTGAATGTGGCGCTGCCGGTGTTTGAGAACGACCAGGACATCGCCCGGCTGGCCGCCGTGATTGAGCCGGCGTTGGTGGCTGACCCGCCAATTGGTTATGTGATTCGTGGGCATGGTGTATATGCCTGGGGCACCAGCGTGGAACATGCTTTTTGGCGCCTGGAGGCCTTGGAATTTTTACTCGCCTGCGAGCTGGAACGGAGACGATTGAAATGAGCGGCTTGAAGATATTTAGCGATGCCAAACCAGACGCGCCGATGATCGCCACCACCGATGCGGATGTGATGGCAAAAGAGTTATCTGCGATTGGGGTGCAGTTTGAACGCTGGCACAGCCCGGTAACGCTGTCGCCCGCGGATAGCGCCGCGGTGATTCTGGAAGCCTATAAGCCGTATCTGGATGATTTGATGGGCGCCAAGGGTGCGGGGTCGGCTGATGTGATCAAGCTGACACCTGACAACCCCAACGCGGCGGCTCTGCGGCAGACGTTTCTGGCCGAGCATGTTCATACCGAGGATGAAATCCGGTTTTTTGTGCATGGCAGCGGGCATTTTGTGATGCATGTGGATGGCCGCGTGTACGATGCCCATTGTGAGGCCGGTGATTTGATCTCGGTGCCGGCAAATACCCGGCATTGGTTCGATGCCGGTGAACAGCCCTTTTTCACGGCGCTCAGGGTATTCACCGATACTTCGGGCTGGGTGGCGCATTTTACCGGCGACACGATCTCCGAACGCTTCCCTGTAGCTTAAGCCAGATGCTTCCCCCCGCTGCGGTGCTGACCGACATTGAAGGCACCACCACGCCGATTGCCTTTGTGCATGACGTTTTATTTCCGTATGCGCGGGTGCGCCTGCCCGGCTGGTGCCAGGTGCATTGCGATGCGCCGGTGATTGGCGAAGTGGCGCGACTGGCGCCGGGTGCAATGGTTGTGGATACGCTGCTGGGCTGGATGGACCGCGATGAGAAAATCACGCCGCTGAAAACCATCCAGGGGATGATTTGGGCGGAGGGCTATGCCAAGGGCGAGATTATGGGGGATTTATATGAGGATGTGGCCCCTGCCCTGCGGCGGTGGGCCGGAGCCGGTGTGCGGCTGTATGTGTATTCATCAGGCGCGGTGGACGCCCAGAAATTGCTGTTCGGGCATAGTCGTGCGGGCAACTTAAAAGGCTTGTTCCAGGGGTTTTTTGATACCCGTGCAGGTACCAAGCGCAGCCCGCAGAGTTATGCTGATATCTGCCGGGGCGCGAATGTTTCAGCGGATGAGTGTTTGTTTCTCTCGGATGTGGAAGCCGAACTGGATGCCGCAGCGCAGGCTGGTTTGCGGACCTGCCAGTTGGTGCGGGCGCAGGACCGCACGGTGGCCGGGACCCGGCACGCGGTGGCGGCGGATTTTGCCGAGGTGGCAAAGCAATTCGGGCTGCCGAAGCTCGCATGAGCCGGTTGATGGCTGGGGTGCGCCGCCATGCCGCGACACCTCGCGCGCGGGCGTTTTTGTGGGGGCTGGCCTCGGCGCTGGCGCTGCCGCCGGTGCATCTGCTGCCGGTGCTGCTGTTCAGCGTTCCGGCGTTTTTGCGGCTGATCGGTGCGAGCCGGACCCTGAAGGATCTGGCGATTATCGCGTGGCTGTTTGGGTTTGGGTTGAATCTGGCCGGGCTATACTGGATTACCGAGCCGATTTTGACCGAGGTGGATACCTTCTGGTGGCTGGTGCCGTTCGCCGACCCGCTGCTGGCATTCGCTGTGGCCTGCTACAGTATTATTCCCGCCGTGGCGGCGTATTACACGAAGCCGGGGCTGGGGCGGCTGCTGGTGTTTGCCGGGGCTTGGGTGCTCTCGGATCTGCTCCGGCAATTTGCGTTCTCGGGCTTTCCCTGGAACCTGTGGGGCACTGACTGGGCGGTTCCGGGCACGCTTGGCGATGTGTTTATTCAGTTGGCGAGCCTGGTGGGCGTGCACGGCATGACGCTGGCGACGATTTTGCTGGCGGGACTGCCGCTGTTTGGCAAACGGGGCTTGGCCGCCGCAATGGTGGCGCTGTTGGCCTGGGGCGGGTTTGGTGTGGCGCATTTAGCAACGCCGGTGGCCCCAACCGGGGTCACCCTGGCGCTGGTGCAACCGGATTTTCCGGTACCGGGCAGTTTTGAGCGCGCTGCCCTGCTGGCGCGCTGGCAACGGCTTGAATCGATGAGCCAGGCAGCTCTCCATGCCGGGGCCAGCGCGGTAATTTGGCCGGAGGCGGCTAGCCCATGGTTGTTGCAAAGTGATGCCGGGGCGCGGGCGCAATTAGCGGCGGTTACCGGAACCGCGCCTATTTTGGCTGGCAGCATCCGCATGGGTGGGCCAAATGACTACCGCAATTCCCTGGTGGTGACGGATGGGCCAGGGCCCGCCGTGGCCTATTACGATAAATGGAAGCTGGTGCCGTTCGGCGAATATAGCCCGGCCTGGATACCGGTGAAGATAACCCCCGGCGGTGGTTTTACGCCCGGCACCGGCCCGGCGACGCTGCATATTCCCGGCCTGCCGCCGGTGGGCCCGTTGATTTGTTACGAGGCGATTTTTACTGGCCAGATTGTTGATGAAGCCGACCGCCCGGCCTGGCTGGTGAACGTGACTGACGATGCCTGGTTTGGCGACTCGGCGGGGCCGCGCCAACATTTTGCCGATGCCCGGTTGCGGGCCGTGGAGGAGGGCCTGCCGTTGGCGCGCGATGCGAATTCAGGCATCTCCGCGATGATCGATTCGTTTGGCCGGGTGACAGCCTCGCTCGGCTTGAATCGGAATGGCGTGCTGGTGGCACCTTTACCGGGCGCCCTGCCGCCGACCCCTTATGCCCGCTTCGGGTTGGAAATTCCCTTAATTATGTCCATTTTGTTAATAATTGCCGGTCTATTGCTGACACGCGCCCGAGCAGGCTATTCGCTTCATAAACATTAATTTTTCGTAGGTATGTCTATTTAATAAACCATACGCGATGTTTTTGTATTGTTTATTCGGTTAACCTCTGGTATTTTTATTCAAGTTTGGTTACACTTCTAACGCGTAGGGTATGGTGGCGAAGCTATTTCGGCACGTTCAGTACGTTGAGAAATTATTTTTTAGCCACCAAAACGGTAGGTTGATTTTACGGTTGTTGACGGTGCTACAATGTGGCCCGTTTTATGGAGATGGTTTTTTAAATGCCCGAAGACATCACCGAGCGGCCAGAGCGCGATAGCCGCCCGAGCCCGATTGATATTCATGTCGGTTCCCGCGTGCGCTTGCGCCGCACTTTACTGGGCATGTCCCAGGAGCGGCTTGGTGATGCACTGGGCCTGACCTTTCAGCAGGTGCAAAAATACGAACGCGGGGTTAACCGGGTTGGGGCGTCGCGGCTGTTTGATATTTCGCGCGTGCTTGATGTGCCGATCAGTTATTTTTTTGATGACATGCCCGAAGGCATGAGCGAGACGCCGGTTTCAGGGCCGCGTGGACGCATGTATGGATTTGCGGAAGCGCAGGAGCCGTTCTCGGCGGGCGTTGATGATAACATGAGTAAGCGCGAGACGTTGGAACTGGTGCGGGCGTATTATCGGATTACCGACCCGGCGGTCCGCAAGCGCGTGTTTGATTTGTTAAAGTCGCTGGCGCCGGCTGAGCCCAGCTTCGAGACAACCTGAGCCCGACCTAGCCGGGTTCAACCGCACGGGCGGCTGAACTGATGACGATGAGCAAAACCGCCACCAGCCCCATGGCGAAGGCCAAATTGAATTGGTTGGCGATGAAGCCGATGACCACCGGCCCCAACAGGAACCCTGCGTAACCCAGGCTGATCACGGCCGGGGCTGAGGCTGTGGGTGGGATGCCGGGAATTCTGGCGGCGGCGCTGAAAACCAGTGGTGCGATGTTGCCGGTTCCCAGCCCAACCAAGGCAAAGCCGAGGATATCGGCCACCACCGACGGTGACGATGCCACCAGCAACATGCCAGCGCCGGCCAGCAGACAACCAACTTGCATCAACCGGACCGCGCCATGGCGCATCGCCAGCGTATCGCCACCCAAGCGGGCAAACGCCATCATCACCGCGAATGCGGCGTAGCCGAACGGGGCGGTGACGAAACTTGCCCCGCGTGAGAACCGCAGCAATATGGTGCTCCAATCGGTGACCGCACCTTCGGTAAGGAAGCAGGCGAAGCAGCAAAGCCCTAATGCGAGTGTGGCGCGATTCGGTAAGGCTAAGGCCGGGCCCTCAGAGATGAGGTCCTGCGATTTTGGCACCAGGGCGCGGCCTTGCAGCAAAATGAGGCCTATACCCGCAGCGCAACAAACTGAACAAAGCAGATTGGAGAGACCCAGTTTCAACAGCAGACTGGTCGCCAGCGCGACTGTCAGCGCTCCAAAGCTGAACAATGCGTGAAATGACGACATGAGACGCCGGCCACTGCGGCCTTCAATCACCACCGCTTGCGCGTTCACGCCGATGTCGATCCCGCCGAAGGAGATGCCGAAAATGAACAGCAAAGCGGTGAACGCCAGCCTGCCGGGCGCGATGGTTAGCAATGGTAATACGATGCCAAATATCGCGCCGGAGGTTAGCAGGACAGTTTGGCTGCCGAAGCGTTTGATGAGCACCCCCACCACCGGCATGGCCAGGATGCCGCCGACTCCGGGGGCCAGCAAAATATACCCTAGGGTTGCGTCATCGAGGGCGAAGCGAATTTTTGTGAAGGGCACAATGATCGCCCAGGTTGAGACGCCCATTCCGGCCATGAAATAAAATAATCGTAATATAGCGACTTGCCCGGCCGGGTTTTTTATCATCGGGCGGGTCACGTGTCGCGGCTGAGCCCTAGAGCCCGCGCGTACACCTGGCGGCGCGGCAGGCCGGTGGCGGTGGTGACAGCATCAACCGCATCCTTCAGGCTGAGCTGCGCCAGGGCGGCGACCAAAGCGGCATCGAGTGTTTCGGCACTGGCTGGTTCGGCGGTGGCGGGGCCGATCACCAGGGTGATTTCGCCGCGTGGCGGCGTGGCGGCATAGCGGGCGGCGAGGTTGGGCAGATTGTCACGCACCACCTCCTCGAAATGCTTGGTCAACTCGCGGCAGACAGCCGCCGGGCGGGGGCCGAAAATGGCGGCGGCATCGGCTAAGGTTTCGGCCAGCCGGTGCGGCGCTTCGTAGAAAATCAGGGTGGCGGCCAGCCCGGCGGCTTCAGCGTTGGCGAGACGGGTTAAAGCGCTCTGCCGCGGCCCGGCTTTCACCGGCAAAAACCCCGAGAACAGGAACGGGTGCGGCGGCAGGCCCGAGAGGGTCAGCGCCATCACCGCCGCATTGGCACCCGGGATGCCGCCGACCGGCAAGCCGGCATCGATGGCGGCGTGGGTGAGGCGAAAGCCGGGGTCGGACACCAGCGGGGTGCCGGCATCGGAGATCAGAGCATAGCGGGCACCGCCTTGCATGGCCGCGATCAGGCCGGGGATTCTGGCTTCCTCATTATGGTCGTGCAGCGCGATCAGCTTGGTTTTGATGCCGTGCGCCGCCATCAGCACGCCGCTGGTGCGGGTATCCTCACAAAGTATCGCATCTACTTGTGTTAGCGCCTCGATGCCCCGAAATGACATATCTCTGAGGTTGCCGATCGGCGTGGAAACCAGCAAAAGAGCTGGGACGGTCTGGCGACCTGCCCGCGTTGAGGAGATGGCGTTTGAAGAAATATCTGGCTCGGTCATTGGTACTCCTGCCGTTCAGCATTGCACTGGTCGGCTGTGGGCAAGAGTACCCGCAGTCTGGCGCATATAACAGCGCCCTGCCCGCCGCGATTGCCGGGGCGGGGTTGATACCGGCCCCAGGCGCAAATTCTGGCAAGACCAGCGGGCCGGTGGCGCTACTGGTGCCACTGACCGGTAGCCTGGCACCGGCGGGTCAGGCGATTGAAAACGCTGCCAAACTCGCATTTCCCGATCATTCCGGCCCGGCGCTGGATGTGCGCGACACTGGCGGAACCCCGGCCGGGGCTGCAACGGCCGCGCAAGCCGCGATCGCCGCGGGCGATGGGATGATTTTAGGGCCGCTGACCGCTGCCGAGGCAAAGGCGGTGGCACCGATTGCCCAGGCGGCCAATGTGAATGTGCTGAGCTTCACCAATGACCCCACTGTGGCGGCACCGGGGTTGTGGGCGCTAGGCATTTCGCCCGACCAGCAAGTGAAGCGGGTGGTGGCCGCCGCCGCCGCCGCCGGGCGCACGCAAGTGGCAGCCCTGCTGCCTGATAATGATTTTGGCCATGCGCTGGCAACCTCGTTGCAAGCCGAGACAGGGGCGTTGAGTGAGCCGCGCCCCAATATTGCCTTCTACCAGGATGGGTTTCCAAGCCTGAACCAGACGGTTCGCACGCTCTCTGATTTTGCTGACCGTGGCCAAGGGCTAGAGGCGCAGATCAAGGCCGCGCGTGCTCTGGATACGGCTGCTGGGCGCGAGAAAGCCAAGCAGTTGCAGCATCAGCAAATTCCGCCGCCGTCATTCAACGCTATGTTCATCGGAGCCACCGCCAATGACACGCTGGCTGAAATTGCAACCTTGCTGCCATTTTATGCGGTGAACCAGCCGCAGGTTCAGTTGATGGGACCGGCGTTGTGGGCCGGAATTGCGCCGCAACTTGGCGCCAATTCGGTTTACCGGGGGGCGCTCTATGCCGCACCCGACCTGACCGCCGCCGCTGGATTTAATCAGAAATACCAAAGCGCTTACAATGCGGCACCGTCGGCGATTTCATATGTGGGGTTTGATGCCGCCGCGATTGCCCGGCTGGTGGCAAGCCAGGGTGGCTATACCAGTGCGGCTCTGACTGACCCCGCCGGGTTTGCCGGTACCGATGGCGTGGTGCGGTTGCTGCCGGATGGGCAAGTGCAGCGCGGGCTGGCGGTGTTCCAGGTTGCACCTGGTTCACCTGTGGTTACCTCGCCCGCGCCGACGACGCTGAACGCGCCGAATAGCTGATGGCTGATGCCGGGCTGACCACGAAAACCCTCAACGACAAGGCGCTTTCCGACAAAGCCTGGCCGGCGGCACTGGCGTTTTTTCTGGCGTTGGGCGCTTTGCCGACGATTATTTTTGGATTGCTGGTGGCGTTTCATGAACTGGCGTTGCTGCCCGGGCTGATCAGCTGGGGGATATGTCTGACGGTAGCGCTGGGGTTTGGCATATTGCTGGGGCGCGACATGGCGGTGATGGCGCAATTGGTGCGCAGCCTGCGAATGAGCCCCGATGAATTGCCCAAAACGACCAATTTGGCAGTGCCCGGGATGCGCCTGCTGGGGCAGGAGGCGATTAATCTGGTGCGTGCCGAGCGGTTGAATCAGGCGCGGGCCAGTGACCGTAGTGCGGCTGACCACGCGCTGTTGGAGCGCCTGCCGGACCCGCTGCTGCGGTTGAACGACAGCGGTGCGGTGATCTGGCGCAATGCCAGCGCGATTGCCACGTTCGGCATGGAAACCGCCGCACTGCTGCGGCACCCGGATTTGCGGGCTGCTTTGGGCGAAGCGACCAGCAGCGGCACCCCGGTACGGCAAAGTATCGCCCTGACCGTGCCGGTGCCGCGCCATTTGGATGCCACAGTTATCCCGGTGGGCGGGCTGGCTTATGTGTTGATCGCGGACCGGACGCGCGAGCGCAATGTTGAGAAAATGCGGGCCGACTTTATTGCCAATTCGAGCCACGAGCTGCGGACCCCGCTGGCCAGCCTGATCGGGTTTATTGAAACGCTGCGCGGCCCGGCTGCGGATGATGTGGAAGCCCAGCAACGGTTTTTGGGGATTATGGCCGAGCAGGCGCACCGGATGCAGCGGGTGATCGAGGATCTGCTCAGCCTGTCGCGGATTGAGATTAATGAGCATCAGCCGCCGGAGACGGTTTTGTTTTTGCCGCCCCTGCTCGAGCGCATTGCCGCCGGGATGGAGCCGATGTTGCAGACCAACCACACCAGGATTGAACTTTCCATCCCGGCTGACCTGCCGCGAATCCCTGCCGATGCTGACCAGTTGGCGCAGGTTTTTACCAATTTGCTGGATAATGCGATTAAGTATGGCAAGCGCAACGGGTGCATTAAGGTAATTGCCGCAACTGCAAGCACTGATGACCGGTTTGCAGCCAATGGGGTTTTGGTCAGCGTGACCGATGATGGTGCCGGGATCGCCCGTGAGCATATTCCCCGCCTGACCGAACGGTTTTACCGGGTGGATAAGGGGCGTTCGCGCTCTGTTGGTGGCACCGGGCTGGGGCTGGCGATCGTGAAACATGTGGTAAACCGCCACCGTGGCCGCTTGTTGATTGACAGTGTCGAAGGCCAAGGAACAACCTTTACCGTATGGCTGCCAACCCGGCCTTGATTGGCCGTTTTGAAAATAATTATCTGACGGCGATATTTTTCTGTTGATTATTGATCATTACTATTATATGTAACCAAATAGTTAAAAACAAACCAATAGTAGCAGGAAACGCGGACCAGACGAATAACTACCGCGATGCTGGAGGGGAATGCCGGTGTTTTTGCGCGTCAATGATATTGATATCCATGTGCTAATTGATGGTCCGCCGGGGGCACCACCTTTGGTGCTGCTGCATTCGTTGGGGACCAACGCCCATATCTGGGACCCACAGATGGCTGAACTGGCGCGCTCGTATCGGGTGATCCGGCCGGATTTGCGCGGCCATGGCCTGACCACGGGGACGCCGGGGCCGTATAGTATGGCGTTGTTCGCTGATGATCTGGCTGGGGTGCTGGATGCGTTATGCGTGGGCAAGACGCATGTTGGCGGGGTTTCCATTGGGGGGATGATCGCGCAGGCGTTTGCGGCGAAATACAACGCACGGGTGGCGTCGCTAATTTTATGCGACACCGCGATAGCGATTTTGCCTGCTGAAAACTGGATTTTGCGGGCCGCCAAGGTGCGCGCCGAGGGAATGGCCTCGATTGAGGAGGCGGTGATTGCCAACTGGGTGACGCCGGGATTTTTGGCGGCGCCAGAGACCGCGGGCTTGCGGGCGATGCTGTTGCGGACACCGGCGGAGAGCTACGCGGCGGCGTGCGAGGCGATTGCGGCGGCTGATTTATCAGCCAGCACAGCGGCGTTGCAAATGCCTACGCTGGTGATCGTGGGGGCTGAAGACAAGCCGACGCCGGTTGCCTTGGCGCAGGCGTTGCACAATGCCATTGCCGGGTCGTCGCTGGTGGTTGTACCGGGTGCCGCGCATATTCCGACGGTTGAGAAACCTGCCGAAATAACCGAGGCGATTGTCAACTTCCTGACGCCTGCCACGACCGATTATTTTGCCGCCGGGATGAATATGCGCAAACAGGTATTGGGAGAAGCGCATGTGGCGCGCGCGACTGCGAACATGACCGATCTGGACCGGGATTTTCAGGCCTTTATTACGCGCACGGCGTGGGGTGGGATTTGGACGCGGCCGGGGTTGGATAAGCGCACGCGCTCGTTACTCACCATCGCGATGATGGCCGCGCTCGGGCATGAGGAGGAATTGAAGCTGCATTTGCGGGCCAGCAAGAATACCGGCGCGACACCGGCGGACATTGCCGAGGTGTTGATGCAGGTGGCGGTTTATGGCGGCGTACCATCGGCCAACTCGGCATTTCGCATCGCGAAGGAAATTTTCAAGGAAATTTACCCATGAATGAAATACGCGCGCCATTCCGGGCGTATGCGCCAGGCACGCAGCCGGATAATGACTCACCGCAATATCGCAGCACCGGGTTGCGGCATCCGACCCGGCCATTGTTGAAAATTCCACAGACCATCACGGAACTGACCGGCCCGCAATTTTCGCCGGCGCATTTTCCACCGACCGATAACATCGCGGTGAATGGCACGCATGAGGCGGTGGGCGAGCGGATTATCGTTGAGGGGTTTATCCGCGATGAAGATGGCCGCCCGGTGGCCAATACCATGGTGGAAATCTGGCAGGCCAATGCGGCGGGGCGGTATAATCACCCGCGCGATACGCATGATGCGCCGCTCGACCCGGACTTCAGAGGCAGTGGCAGGGTTTTTACGGATTCTGATGGCGCGTATCGGTTTATTACCATCAAGCCGGGTTCGTATCCATGGAGCAACCATGCAAACGCCTGGCGGCCCAACCATATTCATTTTTCATTGTTTGGCGCTGGCTATGCAACGCGGCTGATCACCCAGATGTATTTTCCGGGTGACCCGTTGCTGGAGCTGGACCCGATATTTTTGGCCACCGCCGACGCGCAGGCGCGCAACCGGCTGATTGCAAAATTCGATTTGGATGTGGGCAAACAGGATTACGCGCTGGGGTATCGCTTCGATATGTATCTGCGAGGCCGTAACGCAACGCCGATGGAGGATAACCATGCAGACCACCACTAGCCAGACCATTGGGCCATACTGGCATTTGATTGAGGATAGATCATGGTCGGACCTGACGCGCTTTGGTGCGACCGGTGAGGTGATCACCATCGAGGGTACGATTAGCGATGGTGCTGGTGCGCCCGCCGCCGATGCGTGCGTGGAAATCTGGCAGACCTCGCCGACGGCCTGCGATGAATTTCCAGGGTTTGGCCGGGCCGCCACCAATGAGGCAGGGGTTTTCTCGTTCAAAACCATTATGCCGGGGCCGGTGCGTGGGCCTGGCAATACGCTGCAGGCCCCGCATCTGGCGGTGACGATTTTAGCGCGGGGTTTGATGTTTCATCTGGCGACGCGGCTGTATTTTGACAAAGAACCCGCCAATGAGAATGACCCTGTGTTGTCGTTGATCGAGGATAAGGCACGGCGTAACACGCTGATGGCCCGCCAGACGAAGGCCGGGGTCTGGCATCTTGATATTCATTTGCAGGGGGACGCCGAAACGGTGTTCTTTGAGATTTGAAGGCAGAAGATACTCGCCTACACGAGTATGACGTATGTGAGCGAAACGGGAAATACCATGGCTGATGCTTTTATTTGCGATTTTGTGCGGACCCCGATTGGGCGTTATGCCGGGGCGTTGAGAGACGTGCGGGCTGATGATTTGGGGGCGCACCCGCTGCGTGTGCTCATGGCGCGTCATCCGCAGATGGATTGGGAGGCGGTTGAGGATGTGATTTATGGTTGCGCCAATCAGGCCGGTGAGGATAACCGCAATATTGCCCGCATGGCGCTGCTGCTGGCAGGGTTGCCGGTTTCGGTGCCAGGTTCGACCATCAACCGCTTGTGCGGCTCGGGGCTGGATGCGCTGGGGTCGGCGGCGCGAGCGATTCGCGCGGGCGATACGAGTTTGATGATTGCCGGTGGCGCGGAGAGTATGACGCGGGCACCGTTCGTGATGCCGAAGGCCACCGAAGCCTTTGGCCGCGCCAATGAAGTGCATGACACGACGATCGGCTGGCGGTTCGTAAACAAGTTGATGAAGGCGCAGCACGGTGTGGATTCGATGCCCGAGACCGCCGAGAATGTCGCGGCGGATTTTCAGATTTCCCGTGAGGACCAGGATTTGTTTGCCTATCGCAGCCAGCAGAAATGCGCGGCGGCACAGGCTGCCGGGTATTTTACCCGTGAGATTGCCGCCATTACCATTGCCGGGCGCAAAGGCGATGTGGTGGTGGATACCGATGAACATCCACGGGCGGAAACGACGCTGGAAGGTCTTGCCAAGCTGAAAACGCCGTTCCGGAATCCGGGCAGCGTGACGGCGGGCAATGCCTCGGGCGTGAATGACGGTGCCGCCGCCATGATTGTGGCGAGCGAGGCCGCGGCGCGTAAGCAGGGGCTGACGCCGCGTGCGCGGATTGTGGCGATGGCGACCGCCGGGGTGCCGCCGCGGATTATGGGGATGGGCCCCCTGCCCGCGACCCAGAAGCTGCTGGCGAACACGGGATTTTCAATGCGGGATATTGATATTTTTGAACTCAACGAGGCGTTTGCCGCGCAGGCATTGGCGGTGACGCGCCAGCTTGGGCTGGCGGATGATGATGCCCGGGTGAACCCGCATGGCGGTGCGATTGCGATTGGCCACCCGCTGGGGGCCTCGGGCACGCGCATTGCCATGACGGCGCTGAACGGGCTGGAGACCATTGGTGGGAAGCGGGCGATTGCGACGATGTGTATTGGCGTGGGCCAGGGCATTGCGGTGATGATTGAGAAAGTTTGATGCTCCTGGCTGAACAAATGGCCAGTACACCGGAGATGCAGCAGGTATTTTCAGCCCGGGCGAGCGTGCAGGCGATGCTGGATGTGGAGGCGGCATTGGCGGCCGCAGGGGCCGCTGTGGGGCTGGTGCCGGCGGATGTGGTGAGCGCGGTGAAAGCCGCCTGCAACGCCGATGATATTGATGTTGATAAGCTGGCTTGCGATGGCGCGTTGGCGGGGACAGTGGTGATCCCGCTGGTGAAATGGTTGAAGGCGGCGCTGCCGGAGCACGCTGCGCACGTGCATGTGGGGGGCACCAGCCAGGATATGATCGATACGGCGGTGGTGCTGCAGTTGCGCGGCGGGATCACGTTGTTGCAGGCTGACCTTGCCACCATGGCGAAAGCGGCAGCGGGGCTGGCAGAACTTCATGTGCAGACGCCGATGCTGGGGCGCACCCTGCTGCAAGCCGCGATGCCGATTTGTTTTGGTTTGAAAGCCGCCAACTGGCTGATGGCGATTAATGATTCGCGCCGCGCCATAGCCGATGCCGCGCATGTGGCGCTGGTGCTGCAAGCCGGCGGGGCGGTGGGCACGCTGGATGCCGTGCAAGCGGATCCGCTGATGTTTCTTAAAGCCTTTGGCGCGGCGTTGAACCTGCCGCTGGCCGTAACGCCGTGGCACACCCGCCGGGCGCCTTTGGCGCGGTTAGCCGCTGCGATTGCGGGCGCGGTTGGGGTGGCTGGTAAAATTGCGACGGATATCGCGCTGATGATGCAGCCGGAAGTTGCCGAGGTGCGTGAGCCGGCGGCACCGGGCCGAGGTGGGTCTTCCGCCATGGCACATAAGCGCAACCCGACGCTGAGCATTGCGGCACGCGCGGCGGCCACGCGGATGCCGGGTTTTGTGGCCACGTTGCTGGCTGCCGCCGACCAGGAGCATGAACGCGCCGCCGGGGCCTGGCAGGCGGAAGCTGCCACCTGGCCCGCCCTGATGCTGTGTGCCAGTGGTGGTATTGCTGCGATGGCGGAGGCGCTGGCGGGGCTTGAAATATCTGCGCCAGCCATGGCGAAGCACTTGGCCTTACTGCCTGCCCAGGGTCTGCCGCCGGCCATCGACGAATTTGTTCGGTGTGCGCTAGAAGATTACCAAAACCTTGAAAATGAGTTGTCCAAATGATCGATAAATTCGTACCTGATGTCGAGGCTGCCCTTGAAAATGTCCACGATGGCGTGACCATTATGCTGGGCGGCTTTGGGTCGGTGGGGTTGCCGAACCAACTGCTCGACGGGCTGGCCGCCAAAGGCGTGCGCGGCATCACGCTGATTGCCAATAACGCCGGGGCGGCGTTTGGCAGCATGGTGACATTGCTGGAAACCGGGGCGGTTGAGAAAGTGGTGTGCTCATACCCGCGCAATGCCCAGAGCACATTGTTCGTGGATTTGTACCGCGACGGTAAAATCGGGCTGGAATTGGTGCCGCAGGGTACGCTGGCCGAGCGAATCAGGGCGGCCTCTGCCGGGATTCCGGCGTTTTTTACGCCCACGGCGGCGGGTACCCAGTTGGGAGCCGGTAAGGAGCAGCGCGAGATCAATGGGCGGTTGTGTGTGCTGGAGCAGGCGTTGCACGCTGATGTAGCGCTTCTGGAAGCCTGGCAAGCCGACCGCTGGGGTAATTTATCATACAAGCTGGCCGGGCGGAATTTTAACCCGATCATGGCCGGGGCTGCCAAGTTGACGATTGTGCAGACCCAGCACAAGGTTGAGCTTGGCGAAATGAGCCCGGATGAGGTGATGACGCCGGGTATTTATGTGAACCGCGTCGTCCATATTCCGTACGGCGACCCCGTTCTCTGAGGAGCGATATGATGAGCGAACCTGCAACCAAACTGAAAACTTTGACCCGTGAGCAGATGGCGGCGCGGCTGGCGGCTGATATTCCGGAAGGCTGGTATGTGAACCTTGGAATCGGGGCGCCGACTCTGGTGGCCAATTATGTGGCGGACCGGGAGGTGGTTTTTCACTCAGAAAACGGCCTGCTGGGGGTTGGGCCGAAGCCGGAAGATGAGAATGTGGAGCCCTGGCTGATCAATGCCGGGAAGCAATATATTACCATGATGGCGGGTGGCTCGACCTTTGATAGCGCCGATAGTTTTGGGTTGATCCGGGGCGGGCATCTCGATCTGGCGGTGCTGGGCGGTTACGAGGTGGCTGAAAATGGCGACCTTGCCAACTGGTCAACCGGTGCCAACGACGCCGGACCGGCGGTGGGTGGGGCGATGGATTTAGGTGCCGGGGCCAAACAGGTTTGGGTGCTGATGGACCATACGACCAAAACGGGGGACTCCAAGCTGGTAACGAAATGCAGCTATCCGCTGACAGCGCTGGGGTCGGTGACGCGGATTTATACCAATATTGCTGTGATTGATGTGACACCAAACGGATTTGTGTTGCGCGATACCGCACCCGGGGTGACATTTGAGGACGTGCAGGCGCGCACCAGCGCGGTATTGCACCGGGCGTAGAATATGAGCCAGCAACGAGCCGATTGAAGGCCGTTTGGCCGGGCCAGAGGATAGGCACGGCCTGCTGGGCGCGACCCTTTGCGGCCGTGGCCGGCTTGCAGCGACGTGTTAGACGTATGCGAAAAACGGTCCTGAAGGACCGTTTTTTTGTTGCGCGAGGATCAATATATTATTGGAGCGGGCGATGGGATTCGAACCCACGACCCCAACCTTGGCAAGATTGCCCTCTGCCTACGCCACAACATCCAAAAGTACGATAAATCACTCTAAGATCAATAAGTTATATTGACGCGGCCGCCTCGTCAACGCTACAGTTATCCGGCAATTTCCGCTCTCGGTGGTAGCTTAGTGGTATCCCGAAGTTGTTTGTGAGGTGGTCGCGATGGCTAAGAGAAAGGGCGTAACGCTGACCAAGAAGGTCGTGGATGCCGCCGAAAAAAGGGGCAAGCGCTACCTTATCTGGGACGATGAACTGACGGGCTTTGCTCTCCGCGTCGAACCAACTGGGGTGAAGACCTTTGTAATCAAATACCGGGCCGAGGGTGGCGGTCGCTCCGCCAAGCAGCGCTGGCTAGTCATCGGACGCTTTGGCGCGCTTACCCCTGACCAAGCTCGAAAGATCGCAAAAGCCAAACTTGGCAGCGTTGCTGCGGGCGGAGACCCGGCGAGCGAACTACAAGCCCGGCGGCGCGAGATGACAATAGCCGCGCTGATCGATGTTTACGAGAAAGAAGGGTGCGTAATCCAGCGCGGTAACCGCCAGGGGGAGCCGATGAAGACCAAAACAAAGGCGTATACCTTGGCGCGTCTCCGTCATCATGTCGTGCCGTTGCTCGGCACCCGCCGGGCTTCCGAGATAAATCCCGGCGACATCGAACGGTTTGTCGCCGACGTCACGGCTGGCAAGACCGCCAAGGACGAGAAGATTGGCCCGCGCAAACGGATTATCGTTCGGGGCGGAGCTGGTGCTGCGCGTAAGGTTGTACGAGATCTTTCGGCAGTTTTCAGCTTTGCCCGGCGGAATGAGATCGTGGAAAGCAATCCCTGCGAGACGGCCGCGGTTCGGAAAACCGATAATCGGCGAGAGCGCTACCTAACCCTAGACGAGGTCACTCGCCTAGGCGCCGCCTTGGATGAGCTTGAGGCGGAAGGCGTGAACATCAAGGCTGTCAACATAGCCCGTCTTTGGGCGCTCACTGGTTGCCGCCGAACTGAAATCGCCGGACTTCAATGGTCAGAGGTTAGCCTTGAAGATGGCGTGCTGACCCTTGCTGACAGCAAGACCGGCAAATCATTACGTCCTCTCGGTATCGCCGCCATCGCATTACTGAGGAATATCAATAAAACCCACAACTCAGAGTTCGTTTTTCCCGCCGAGCGAGGAATTGGTCACTTCCAAGGCATTAAGAATACCTGGAGCAAAGCGATCAAGAAGGCTAACTTGCCCGGAGCGACCCCCCATACCC
This sequence comes from Acidocella sp., assembly GCA_027308685.1. Classification (GTDB taxonomy): domain Bacteria; phylum Pseudomonadota; class Alphaproteobacteria; order Acetobacterales; family Acetobacteraceae; genus Acidocella. The sequence continues at coordinate 9,663 of DAIDEE010000038.1, read as the reverse complement.
TACGGCATACAATTGGATCGACGGCAACTTCAACGGGCGAAGCGTTGGCCTTGACCGGCGCAATCTTGGGGCACGCTAACCCGCGCTCGACCGCGATTTACGCCCATGTGCAAATCGATCCCTCCCGCCAAGCGGCGGAACGAGTTAGCGGAAAGATTGCTGCAGCACTTGCAGGAAAAACAGGCAACAGCCACGATCCGAACGGATCACAAGAGGAAATCGCCGAGATCGTTCGTTCTCTCATGGAAAAGCTCGCCCAGCAGGGCATTAAAGCGTCCGAAATAAACGCGTTCATAAGCAAATTGGCCGCAGATGAACTCGCTCCGATTAGCGCTGGCAAGCACATTTTGACCGACGCCTAGCCGCCGTCACGGTCGCGAGCCGCCTCCGGTATCTCTATCTGGGTCATGGATCGCCAGCGCGGCGAGTGTTCGCGTCCACTAGGGTCAAGGTATCTGCCCAGACAGGATGAGCCAACGGTTGAGGTCAGGGTTTCGAAACACCGCCGTCGCCAAGGGCGCGAACTTGCGGCGATAGCAGTGATGCACCATAAATACGTAAATACGCAACGCTTTGCTATTGTGCCGCATCATTTTCATGTATATATGCACCTAAATATCGTAACCATGCAACGGGCGCGTAGGATAGAGATGGATCATTTCCCAATAGTGCAAGCGCTTTGCCGCTCGGCGATCGCCGACGCTTCGCCGGCCTTGCGCAAACAAATCGAGCGTTTGCGCGACGCTTTGGCCAAGGACGGGGAATCAAAGCAGGCCGCCATGCTTACGAGCATCCTGACAACGGCAGATCGGACAAAGGAGCTTTCTCCGAGCCGCATCGAGCGCTCAAAAGCTCAAATTCCAAACGAAATTTTGACCCGTAACACGCCCGTTCCAGTCGATAGAGAGACGGCTGCACCGCTTGCAGACGTGATTTTTCCGGCTGACATTCAACCAACTGCGCCGTTATTCAACACAACAGTAAATCAAGCCATCGAAACCATAGTTGAAGAATGGGCAAATTTCGACGCACTGTCAGAGATTGATATTCGACCATCGAAGACCTGCCTCATCTACGGTGCGCCAGGGACCGGCAAGACGCGGTTGGCGTTATGGATAGCTCAGCAGCTCGATTTGCCGGTTGTGCTGGTGAAATTGGACGGCCTAGTATCGTCCTTCCTGGGAACTACAGCACGAAACATAGGCAATTTATTTACATTCGTTAACCGCCACCGTTGCGTTCTCTTGCTTGACGAGTTCGATGCAATTGCCAAAGTGCGCGATGATCCACAGGAAGTCGGGGAAATAAAGCGGGTTGTAAACGCGCTCCTTCAAAACCTTGACACGCGTAGGGATGTTGGGTTCACAATTGGAATCACTAACCATCCCAAGTTGCTCGACAGCGCCGTCTGGCGGCGGTTTGAGGTTCAGCTCGAAATCCCCAAACCGGACTTCGAGATGCGAAAGGCAATCGCCGCGTACTTCATGCCTCCAGTGAAGGCACCAGACATTCATTTGAAATTGATTGCCTGGTTCACCGAGGGATCAACGGGCGCGGAGATCGAGTCTCTTGTTCGCACTTATAAGAAGGCTACTACAGTTCGAGAGGACGACAAACGAGGCCTGCTCGACACTTTGCGCCAGTTTGCAACGTTAAATGCGGCCCGCGTTCAAAGTGAACGCCGCGCATTGCTGTTTGAAGATTCGAGTAATTTGTTTCGCGCGATGCGGGACGATCCGATCCTCAGCTTCTCCATGGCAGACATTGGCGAAATTGCAGGTAAAGACAAGTCTACGGTGAGCCGTCAGCTCGGCCGAGCCACCAAGTCCGGTGAAGGCGAGGTGGTGAATGGCTAGCCCGATCCAAATCGTCCTCAATCCAGAAAATTACGAAGAAGCACGTGAAGTTAGCGGGGGCGGCGGACGCAAAGATTTTTTTGCTCATCGTGATGCCGAATTTGTAGCTCACAAAAATGCACTGCTAGGCCAGCTCGATACAATCTCGGGCGTGCTCAGCGCACAGTCGCAGGGAGATGTCGGCTATGTGAAAGTTATTTTGCGCCGTGAAGCATGGGCCAAAAGTCACCGACCTGTTGCGAGTCTCTTTCGCAACAATCGTACGCCGGTAGTCGGCGGCGGCGATCTTGGCGTCATGATTGTGGAAGCAAGACCCGGCACCCTGCGACAAGTCGCAACTGAGATCGCAAGAGCCGAGACTTATACGGAGATGCGGTTTAACGAATACAAGCAAAAAAACGAACCACACCCGTCCTCACGAAAGAGCGAGACGGGTGCTATTGATCGAATCCAGCTCTTTAGCTCGTCTGACCGTCGTACTTTCTCGGTTGAGGATGCAGTTGCTTGGCTTTCAAACCCGATGACTGGGAGCGGGTATCAAGTAGAATTGTTTGACAGCCTACCGCCGCGCTCTGAGTGGGATCGCCTCGACGCTGGTCATCGCCGCCTAGTTGAGAGTTTCGTAGAGGGCTTCACTGCCCTAGAAACCGGCGTCTCAGTTGAGCTATTGTCCAGTCGCCGGAACAAGCAGCCAACCCTCTCTATCCGGCTCGACAAATCAAGCGATCAACCCGTCCTGCGGTTAAATGAGTCACCCGTTAGCGAGCGTCGTCGCGAGCTGGCTGTGTTTAATCCCGACATCAATCGCCATGCTAGACTGCTTGCATTTCTTGACAATCACCCGCTTGTTCGACGGATTGATCTACCTGGGATCGTTGTTAGGGCTGCCATTCCATCCACGTTACCGACGCGTACAAGACCAAACGATCTCACTATTCCAGTCCGCGATAGCCGACGTACCCATCCTCGAATGGGCGTCATTGACGGAGGAATCAGTGAAGCACTATCCGATTGGGTGATCGATCGGTGGGATGTCCTCGCTAATGAAGATATTGATCTAGCCCATGGCACGTTCATCGGTGGTTTGGCTGCAATAGGCCGCGCATTGAACGGCGCGGAAATCTGCCCGGAGCCTGACGGTACTGAACTGGTTGACGTTGCTGTCTTCCCAGACCAGGGCAACGCCGAAGCTTTCGCCTCCTACTATCCGGATGGCCTACCTCAGTTTTTTGACGAAATGGAGTCAGCCATTTCGGATGCACGCGCCCGCCATGGAGTACGTATATTCAATATGAGCCTAAATGTTTTGCAACCAGCTGCGCCAGATCGATACAGCCCTTATGCGGCTCGGCTCGACCAGATTGCGGATGCAAACAACGCCGTTATCTTTATTTCAGCCGGCAACATGCAGGCTCAAGATCTACGGGCCGAGTGGCCAGCAGACCCTACTGCCGCGCTCGCGACCCTGGTGAACGTTCGCAATGACGGCTTGTTGACCCCTGCTGAAAGTGCACGAAATGTCACCGTGGCCGCCCTCAATCCGCCTGGGCATGCTGGCTGGGTGCCATTTGCACCGGCTCGTTATAGTCGGCGGGGGCCGGGCCTCCGCGCCGGAGTAAAGCCCGACCTCGCTCATGTTGGCGGTGCAGGTTCGCCAAACTCACCGCTCGGGCATGGGCTGTTTTCGATCCTGCCTGATGGCACAATCATTGATGGTTGCGGCACGAGCTACGCTTCTCCACTTGTTGCGAAAACGGCGGCTGTACTTGATCACGCGATCGAGGGAGAGGTTTCACGCGAGACCCTGATCGGGCTGCTTGTCCACCACGCGGAGGTGCCTTTGCCATTGCAGGTAAAGGCGCTTGTTCCCATCGCCCGGCACATGGTCGGCTTCGGTATGCCACCATCTGCAGATAGGATTCTGGAAACCGGTGACCACGCGATCACGCTCGTCTTTGCATCCCGCATCCGCCGTGACCAACAAATCAATTTTCGGTTTCCGTGGCCCGCGTCACTTGTTGGTCCAGGCGGGAAATGTCGAGGTCGAGCAAAGATCACGCTTGTTTCAACGCCACCGCTTAATGCGCAATTTGGTTCCGAGTTCGTCCGTGTAAATATAAATGCTGTTCTACAGCAAGAGCAGGCAGGTGGTGGCTGGAAGGGACAGCTTAAACCGCTCTACCTCCCGACTGAACGCCAAACACCAGCGATAGAAGCAGAACGGATAGAACACGAGCTAAAATGGAGTCCCGTAAAGGTTTTAGAGAAAACGTTCTCGCAAGGTGTCGGCCCATCTTCGAACTGGCGGTTATTTGTTGATTATCTGACCCGAGCCGGCGAGGTCATGCCCGATGAAGGTGTGCCTTTCACCGCTATCGTTACAATCAGCGATCCAGACGCGGAACAACCAGTATTCAACGATATGCGTCAAAATCTACAGGCTCTTGGTGTGCAGATTGCTGATATTCGAACTGCCGCTCGCATTACGCCGCGTGTTTGAGTGTTCGATCAACATTTTGAGGAGGTAATCGTGGCGAAGTCTGTATCTCTTAAAACTGGGCGAGTTTTCCCAACGGTAACATCCGCAAAGCAATATTTCTCCCAGATACTAAATAGCCGAGAGCTAAAGGAAGAGTTTAGCAAAGATGAGCTAGCTGAAATTCTAGCAGTTTATCAAGATTATTGCGCGGCAACTGACTGGAAACCACAGTCTCCCCCGACATCCTTTTATCCAGCGCATGATCGTGGCCGAGGTTATACTACTCGGTGTTTTGGCGTGACTTTCGGAGATGGAACGACCGGCAATTTTTCGATGGACAAGGCGCTTAGGGCGATAGCCACATAACGGTGCGTTCTTGCGACCAAGCGCCTCGAATAGAGAGTTAAAGGCTGGCTGCGGTTTCGTGACGGGTTTTGGTTCGGGAGAGAGTCTTCCGTCACCCGTCGCGGAGATTTTCGAAATGAACATCAAGACGTCCTGTAATATCACGGCTTCCGGTTTCATAGCGGGCGGCGAGGCTTCCCCTGGCTTCAAGGTCGATATTTCTTGCGGCCAGCGTGTCGGCCGTGTTTCATCGGAATGGTTCTCGCGACCCGATGACGAGCGGTATTTGTCTTTGTCCGAACTTTATGGCGCCGTCCGCTCGCGCGCCGACCGCGCATCTGCGCGGACGGTTGAAAGTCGGCTTGTGCGGGTAGAAGCGAGCCGGGACGATGCCGCGCGCATGACCCTGATCGTACCGGGCCGTGATGAGCCGGTGGTACCAACCCATTGGAGCTTCGGTCAGCTTTGCAGCCTGGTCGGCGCGCCTGCGGGTTATCTGCGGGACCTGCCGGCGCCGCTGGCCGCGATCAATCTTCAGCACGGCCTGCTCTCCCATCGCGGGGAACTGGTCAAAACGCTGGAGGCCGAGGATGGCCGGGTGGAATTGCGCGCCGTCACCGGCCCGGATTATGGGCGGATTTGGGACCATGAACTGGTCGCGGCGGTGATGAAAATTGCCGGTGATGGCATCGGCGACACACCCTGGAAGGTGCCGGGCATCCTCGACTGGGGCACGATGCGCCACAACCCATTTGTCGACGTAACGAAAGACACCACCACGCTCTATGCGAGTGACCGTGATGTCTTCCTGTTCCTGGTTGACGACACGCGTCCGATTGAGGCCGGGCGCCTGCCAAATGGCAATCCCGACCTGTATTTCCGCGGTTTCTATTGCTGGAATAGCGAGGTGGGGTCGAAAACCCTTGGCATTGCCTCCTTTTATCTGCGTGCTGTTTGCATGAATCGCAATCTATGGGGCGTCGAAGATTTTCAGGAAATCAGCATCCGTCATAGCAAGTTTGCCACGCAACGCTTCGCCCATGAGGCGGCGCCGGCATTGGCGAGCTTTGCGAATTCCTCCCCCGCCCCCTTTATTGCCGGCGTCAAAGCCGCACGTGAGCGGATCGTCGCCCGCAAGGACGAAGACCGCGAGGATTTTCTGCGCAAACGTGGCTTCAGCAAATCCGATACGGCGAAGATTATCGGCTCGGTTTTGAACGAAGAGGGTCATCCCCCGGCAAGCGTGTTTGACTTCGTGCAGGGCATCACGGCGATTGCGCGGACCAAACCACACCAGGACGCGCGATTGGAGCTTGAGGGCAAGGCGAAGCTGCTGCTTGAGCGTGCCGTGTAAAACGCTGTTGATTTTGGTGCGTATTTCTTCAAAGCCGTAAAGCCGCCTTCGCGGCTTTACGGCTTTTTCTATGTCGGACCGAGAAGAGTAAGAGAGAGGCGGAAAAATTTTCGACGGGTTGGAGGTCGAGAGAGAGTCTCCGGCCGCCCGTCGCGGAGTTTTTCCTATGGCCAAACCTGTTCAGAAAATCAGCCTCAGCGCATCACGCGACATCCCGTTCGATAAGCTGGTACTGTCACAATCCAACGTCCGGCACGTCAAGGCCGGTGTTTCTATCGACGAGCTCGCCGCTGACATCGCGCGGCGCACGCTGCTGCAAAGCCTCACCGTTCGCCCGGTGCTGGATGCGGACGGCGCCGAGACCGGCATGTACGAAATCCCCGCTGGTGGGCGGCGTTTCCGCGCGTTGGAATTGCTGGTCAAGCAAAAGCGGTTGGCGAAGAACGTGCCCATTCCGTGCATCGTGCGCACGGAGGGCATCGCCGAGGAGGATAGCCTGGCGGAGAACGTGCAGCGCGCGCCGCTGCACCCCCTGGATCAGTTCCGCGCCTTCCTCGCCTTGCGCGAGAGGGGCCAGAGCGAGGAAGAAATCGCCGCGGTGTTTTTCGTCGCGGTCTCGGTGGTGAAGCAGCGGCTGCGCTTGGCATCCGTGTCGCCGGCGCTCCTGGATGTGTATGCCGAAGACGGCATGACGCTCGACCAGTTGATGGCATTCTCGGTCAGCCCCGACCATGAGCGGCAGGAGCAGGTGTGGGAGGCAATTCAGCGCTCCTATAATAAGGAACCCTACCAGATCCGGCGCCTTCTGACCGAAGGTGCCGTGCGCGCGGCCGACAAGCGGGCGCTGTATGCCGGCGAGGATTATGTCCAGGCTGGCGGGGCCGTCATCCGCGACCTTTTCCAACCCGACGATGGCGGCTGGCTGCAGGATGTCGGCTTGCTGGACCGCCTGGTGGCCGAGAAACTGGAGCGCGACGCCAAAGTCATCGCAGCCGAGGGCTGGAAATGGATCGAGGTGGCGCCCGAGTTCCCATACGGTCAGACCTATGGAATGCGGGTTATCTCCAGCCAGCGCGTTCCGCTTTCGGAGGAAGAAATCGCCAGGGTCGAAGCGTTGCGCGCACAGGCCGAAGAAATCGAGGAGCGCTAAGCCGACGCCGATGAACTGCCGGAAGAAATCGCGCAACGGCTGGAGGAGATCGAAGCCCAATTGGCGGCGATCCATGAGCGTCCTGCGCTCTATGATCAGGCCGATATTGCGCGCGCTGGCGCTTTCGTCAGCATCGACGGCAGTGGCAAGCTGCGCGTGCAACGCGGCTACGTGCGGCCGGAGGATGAGGCGCCAGAGCCCGAACCCGCTCTGCCAGAGGCCGATATGGCACAATTCGCGACTACGGGCCACGATTCCGAATTGCCGGCCGCTTCGGCGATGCGACTTGCCGCGAACGCCGGAAACAACGGCGCTGTCGTCGGCAACACGGGCGATGCGTCGGAGCCGCCTGAGGAAGACGAGGGCATTCGGCCTCTCTCCGACAAGCTGCTGACCGAGCTGACGGCGTATCGCACGCTGGCCTTGCGGGAGGCAGTCGGAAACGAGCCTGCCATCGCCTATCTGGCTGCGCTGCACGCTCTGTGCCTGAAACTGTTCTACCGCTACGGCTCGGATTCCTGCCTCGAAATTGAGCCCAAGAGCGTGATGTTTGGCGCCCAGGCGCCAGGGCTCGCTGATACACCGCTGGCGGCGCGCGTTGATGCTCGCCATCGGAATTGGGCCGAGCATTTGCCGGAGGAGCCTGACGAGCTTTGGGATGTCCTCGGCAGTTTTGACACGGACAGCCGGGACGCACTGTTCGCCCATTGCGTGTCGCTGACGATTAACGCGGTGGTCGAATCTTACAACCGTCGCCCGAAGGCAATCGGCCATGCCGATAAAATTGCGAAGGCAGTTTCGCTTGACTTGGCAAAGGTGGGATGGACGCCCACGGCCGACAACTATCTCGGCCGCGTTCCAAAGGCGCGGATTCTCGAAGCCGTGCGCGAGGCCAAGGGACAGAAAGCCGCCGACCGCATCGGTCACTTAAAGAAGGGTGAAATGGCGACCGAGGCGGAAGGCTTACTGGCTGGCACGGGTTGGTTGCCTGAGCCACTGCGCACACCTGGCACATATCAGCCGACAACCGCATCGGCAGAAACAATCGATGAGGCCGCTCCAACGGTCGAAGAAATGGCGGCCTCGGCGGATGAAAAGGCCATAGGCGATGATGCGCTGGAAGACGATACTCATCACTCGGCCGATGTGGCCGACGCTATCGCCGCCGAATAAGCATTTTCTCCGATGACGGCTTTGGAGGGGCTCGCGGGCGACCGCGAGCCCCTCTTGCCATGAAAGGCTTTCCCATGGGCAACAGCGCACATGATCTCGCGCGGCGGATCGCCCGAAATGCCGAAGCGGTTTGCCGCCACTATCTCTCGAACGGCCGTCGCTCCGGCCGGTATTGGGTGATTGGCGACATCATGAATACGCCAGGGCAATCCATGTATGTCCGGCTCTTTGGACCGGAATCTGGCAAGGGTGCTGCCGGCAAATGGACCGACGCCGCGACCGCTGAACATGGTGATCTCCTCGACATCATCGCCAAACAAAGCGGCCTATCAAACTTCCCTGATATTGCCGCCGAAGCCTGGCGCTTTCTGGGGTTGGCAGAGGCTGACACGCGAGTAATATCCACACTGCCGGGTTCACCAATTTGCCCGCCCGAATATTCGCAATCAGCGCGGCGGCTATTTGCCATGTCCCAGCCGATTTTGGGCACAATCGCCGAAGCGTATTTGCGCCATCGCGACATTACGGATTTACGCTGGACCGAAAGCCTGCGCTTTCATCCAAAATGCTACCACCGCACCGAAACCGACGCTGGCACGCGCACCGAGGCCTGGCCCGCCATGATCGCGGCTGTCACCGACAATCGCGGCACCATCACCGGCGTACAACGTACCTGGCTTGATCCCTCCGGCCGAGGCAAAGCACCTCTCGAAACGCCACGTCGCGCCATCGGCGATCTCCTTGGCCATGGCGTGCGGTTCGGCATTACGCATGACGTCATGGCAGTTGGCGAGGGCATCGAAACCATTCTCTCACTGCGCTCCGCATTGCCAAATATGCCAATGGCGGCAGCGCTTTCCGCCAATCACCTCGGCGGCTTCCTGATTCCGGCATCGCTTCGGCGCATCTATGTCGCGCGGGACAATGACCCCGCCGGCGACAAGGCGTATTCAGCGCTTGCCGAACGTGCAGCCGAAGCCGGGATCGAGGCATTTTCGCTGATGCCGGCGCTGCGGGACTTCAACGACGATCTTCGGCACCTTGGACTGGATGAGCTTTGGGCAGCATTGCGCGTGCAGCTCGTCCCGGAGGATGTGCCGCGATTCTGGAGTTTTGCGCCGATTAACCGGCCTGGATCATAGCGTCCGGCTACGAAACCGGCATGGCACGCTAGGTCGATGAATACCTTTCGTTGAAAGGGCCGCGGCCCACGGCCTTCTAGAGGGCGATCGGACGGCAAGCGGCCCGGCCCGGCAATGGCGGATGGCCGACTATTTTCCGTCGGCGGGAAGGCCCGCCTTTACAT
>DAIDEE010000030.1 GCA_027308685.1 Acidocella sp. | reverse complement strand
TGTGGCCCCTGTTCTTCGAACTGCATACCGGCCAAGGCATATATAACGCCACGAAACAGGCCTGACACACGACCGATACAAGTGCCAACCGCAAAAAATGATCGAAAAATCTTCTTGCAAAACGGGGGGCATCCACACACGAGTATTCCTTATCCTTCAGAACCAGGCTGGCAATTAACTATTCCAAAAACAGTTTATCCTCTTCCAATTCCGTCGGAAAATCTGAGTCTTTTGAAGACACCGAACGGTCAGACTACGGCAAGGTATTGGATATCGGATTTCATACTTATCATCTACAAGACAGATTTCCCCACATTACCATTAGGAACTCTCGAAAGAAGATTAATCGATTTTAATCAAGCGGTTCGGGACTCGATGTTCGATGCTCAAATTAAAAACTATCCGTGGCCAAAATAAAGCAGTCAAAATTGAAATAGATTATCTGAAACAAATCAAGTTTTACGTTTACATCTTCATAGATTTCCCAACTCGAGACGTTAGAGCATTTTCTCATCTGACTGAACTGATGGGGCAATACCTTGCCTTCATCTATGCCTATATGCGCGTGCTCCGGCGCCCACCTGCTGAAGCAGATATCCAGCGGCACTTTAAGGTCACCGCACCCACCGTCCACCAAATGGGGCTCACCCTCGAACGAAATGGCCTCATTAAACGTGAACAGGGCATAGCCCGCAGTATCCAACTTATGATTGCACCCGAGGCGTTGCCAATTCTGCGCCGAAATCAAACAGCAACCCGTCAAACTCTCTGTGCAGAGGTACTAGTTCCCGTCAAGAAGATGGGCATTATTATTCGCCGGGCTGAACTGCCCGTGCGGGAAGCGTCGTTGGCCTGTAAGCTATTACCGCGCGCGGTGTCCGCATTGGGTGAGAAATGATGCGGGCGGACCATGACGATGCTGCGCGGGGATTGAGTGGAGAGCATGGCTATGTTTTTCCGTGAAATCAACCAATTGCCATCAGGCTGGCATTGCCACCCGCGGCGGCGGTGTTGGTGCTGATGGATTGCTCGGAAATCAGGAGTTCCAGTGGATAATCGCCGGTGTGCCCACCCTCGCGCGGCAGGCTATGCACGGCGATTATCGCGTGGCTCTTCGCTGCCAGTTTCGCCATGAATGCGCGCAGCATTGTGGCATCACCATCGAACAGCGCGGCATCGGGCGCGGCGTCGGCGGGCATAATGTGCTTTGCCAAAGCTGCTGGCATTTTCTGCAAGGCTGGATAATCCGCGAGGTTCGGCACGGCCGCTATATTACCCGTGGCAAGGCACGCGGCGATCTGACGCAGCAGGCCGCTTTGCGTTGCCGCGCGGCACAGCACCTTGCCCCTGGGCAACAGCCGGTATTGGTTCAGCTCGCCAACGGGGCCGGGTAATGTCAGCTCCGCGCGGGCCGGCGCATCGGCTGCGTAATGGGCGAAATCAGCGGTATCTGCATTGCGAGTTTGTAAATGCGCGATGAAACCCAGCAGGGTCTCTGAAGCATCGCCCACGGGCAGATTATGCGCGCCAGGGCGCTGCTCCAGCAGGCGGCGCAGATAGAGCGGCCCGCCAGCCTTTGGTCCAGTGCCGGAGAGTCCATGCCCGCCAAATGGCTGTACGCCCACCACTGCACCGATAATATTGCGGTTGATATAAATATTCCCGGCGTGAGTCCGATTAATCAGATGCGTGATGCTCTCCTCGATCCGGCTATGGATACCAAAGGTCAAACCATAGCCCAGTGCATTCACGGCATCTATCGCATTGTCCAGCTCGTTGCGTTTATAGCGCAACACATGCAGCACGGGGCCGAAAACCTCGCGCCCCAACACATCAATCGAGGGAATTTCAATGACCGTGGGTGCCATGAACCAGCCCTGCGCGCAGAATTTTGTCAGTTCCGGCGCAAATACATGATAGCCGCGCGCGCGCATCGTCTCGACATGCGTTGCGATGTTTTGCCGCGCCTGCGCGCTGATGACCGGACCAATATCTGTGGCGAGATGATCCGGCCGGCCGAGGGTAAGCTCTGCCATGGCACCTTTTAGCATGATGAGCAGCCGTGGCGCGATGTCTTCCTGCACCAGCAAAATCCGTAGGGCCGAGCAGCGCTGCCCGGCTGAATCGAAGGCCGAGGCGATGATGTCGACAACCGCCTGTTCGGGCAGTGCGGAGGAGTCCACCACCATCGCGTTTTGCCCGCCAGTTTCCGCGACGAGTGGGATCGGCTGGCCGCGTGCGTCCAGCCGGTCAGAAAGCTGTACCTGGATCAGCCTCGCAACTTCGGTAGAACCAGTAAACAGCACGCCACGCACGCGCGTATCGCTAATCAGCGCGGCGCCGATGCGGCCATCACCCGGCAGCATCTGCAACGCACCAGGCGGAATGCCAGCCTCGAGTAGCAGATGCACGGCTGCGGCGGCGATCAACGGGGTTTCCTCCGCCGGTTTTGCCAGCACCACATTACCGGCGGCGAGCGCGGCACTGATCTGGCCTATAAAGATGGCGAGGGGGAAATTCCACGGACTGATCGCCACCACCGGCCCCAGCGGACGATGCGTATCGTTATCGAAACTTGTTGCAATCTGGTGGGCATAATACCGCAGAAAATCCACCGCCTCGCGGACTTCGCCAATGGCGGCAGGAATGGTTTTGCCTGCCTCGCGGATAATCAGCCCTACCAATGCCGGCAACCGCGCTTCCAGAAGATCAGCGGCGCGCTGCAAGGCGGCGGCACGGTCCTCCGGCGGGGTGGATTGCCAGATCGGTGCCGCCTCGTGCGCCAAAGTGAAGGCCGTATCAACAAGTTCCGGCACTGCTTCCACCACCTGGCCGACCTTGTCGCGCGTATCCGCCGGGTTGCAGATTATCCGCGCCGTGCCAGCAACTTCGCCGGTGGCGAGAATCGGGCCTGCTTGCCAGTGGGTGGCCAGCCCGGCGAGCATGGCGGAGGCGAGCGAGCCCAGGCGCTGTTCGTTGGAGAGGTCAAACCCCGCCGAGTTGGCGCGCGTGGCGCCAAAAAGGGCGCGCGGAAGGGCGATTTTCTCATGTGGCGCACCCAGCGGCACAATCTTGCGCGCCTCGTTCACCGGGTCGGCGATCAACTCGTCAATATTGACCTTGGGATCAGCGATTTTATTGACGAATGAAGTGTTGGCGCCGTTTTCCAGCAGGCGGCGCACCAGATACGCCAGCAGCGTCTCGTGCGTGCCAACCGGCGCATAAATGCGGCACGGGCGGTTCAAATACTGCGGGCCAACGACATCCTCATACAGTGACTCGCCCATGCCATGCAGGCACTGGAACTCATATTGGCCACGGTAGAAATTCTCGCCCGCCATGGTGTGGATGCACGCCACGGTTTGCGCATTATGCGTGGCGAATTGCGGAAAGATCGCATCGGGTGCGGCTAGCAGCTTTTTCGCGCAGGCGAGGTAGGAGACATCGGTATGCACCTTACGGGTAAACACCGGAAATCCTTCCAAGCCATCAAGCTGCGCACGTTTGATTTCTGAATCCCAATACGCGCCCTTCACCAGCCGGACCATCAGCCGGTGTTTGCTGCGGTGCGCCAGGTCGATGAGATAATCCAGCAAAGAAGGGGCGCGTTTCTGGTACGCCTGCACGACAAAGCCGATCCCGTTCCAGCCATGCAGGGCAGGCTCGAAGCATAGACTCTCCATTAGGTCCAGCGAAAGCTCCAGCCGGTCGGCTTCCTCCGCGTCGATATTCAACCCGATGTCATAAGAGCGCGCGAGCTTGGCCAGGTCAGTCAGGCGGGGCAGCAACTCGTTCATCACGCGGTCGCGCTGAGCGCGTGCATAGCGCGGGTGCAATGCTGAAAGTTTGATCGAAATACCGGGACCTTCGTAAATACCTTTACGCCGCGCCGCTTTACCGATGGCGTGGATCGCCTGCTCATAGTCGCGCAGATACCGCGCCGCGTCGTGCGCGGTCAGCGCCGCTTCGCCGAGCATGTCATAGGAGTATCGAAACCCTTTCGCCTCCCATTTCCGGCTGTTGGCCAGCGCCTCGGCAATGCTCTGGCCCACAACAAACTGCTCACCCATGAGGCGCATGGCGATATGCACGCCACCGCGCACCACCGGCTCGCCGCTGCGGGCCACCAGTTTGGTAAGAGCGGAAGAGAGGCTGGCTTCGCTATTGGTGGCGGCGAGCTTGCCGGTGAGCAGCAGCCCCCAGGTCGCGGCGTTCACAAATAACGACTGGCTGCCGCCCAGATGACTCTGCCAGTTCCCTGCGCCGATCTTGTCGCGGATCAGCGCGTCGCGGGTGGCACTGTCGGGGATGCGCAGCAGCGCCTCGGCCAGGCACATAAGGGCCACGCCCTCTTGGCTGGAGAGTGCGTATTCCTGCAACAAGATTTCCACAATGCCGCGCGTGCGCTTGGCGCGCAGCTTCACCACCAGGTTTTTCGCGGTATCCTGCACCGCCGCGGCCTGTTTGGCGGGCAGCGTGGCATGGGCGATCAACGCCGGGACACAATCTTCCTCCGGCCGCCGGTATGCTGCGGTTATGGCGGCGCGCAGCACGCTCTGCGGCTGCACATCCTGGGCAAATTCCAAAAAAGGCGTAAAAATTTCCACTTCTTCTTCCTGCGGCGCAGCCTCGGCGTCAGCCTCTTCGGTACCGCCTTGCAGGCTCTCACCGCGCTCCAGCCGCTCCAACCCTGCCATAATCATCTGCTTGACGACCCAGTGCGGCGTGCGCGCCTGCGCCTCGGCCGCGGCTTTCAACCGCAAACGAATATGCTCGTCGATTTTCACGCCAATCGTTGTAATTGCCAAAACACCCTCTAAAAGTTATACCTATTTTTGGAGGCGGTTACACTTTTTTGTATAATAGTACAACTATTAATTTTTTATGGTTGCACCTTTCGGCATAGCTAAGTCCTACAACAGTGCCTTGGTCGAGCGCGGTGTTTCCAGCAGCAGGTCGAACGGATCATAACCATCCGGCGGTCACCGCGGTCGTTAATGTGGCGAGTTGAACTATTCCTGCTTTTGTCCACTTCCAGGGTAACAACTCATCAAGCCAATGTGCTGGATGTTTGGCTATCCGTGCCCAGACATCGGCGAGCCAAGCCTGCGGGTCAATGTTATTCATCTTGGCGGTGACGATCAGGCTGTACGTGGGGGAGGCACTGCAAAATGTGCATTATAAGATGGTGGTCGCCGCCAAATTCGGCTTCATTATCATGGATGGTAAAATGGCCAGGCTAAACTCCCGCCCCGCGCAAATCCGGGCCGTATGCGATGCCTGCTCGTTATTTACGCAAGCTAACACCAGAGCCCTCTTGCGCCCATGCTCCGGGCGCAGCCGCGCTACATAGTCGTCCGTGAAGAACGCTGACTTCAGACGAATTGGGTCTTCGCATTGCCTTGAATGACGGTCTGGATGAAGGCCCAAAGAAGGGTGATCCAGGCGACCAGGAGGCGGAAGTTGTAGCCTATTGCGGCGAGCAGGGCGTTTGCGGCGTCGCCGGTGCGGCCTTTGAGGTGGTTGCGGTCCATTCTGTGACTTGATTTGAGATGGCCGATGACCGGCTCGACTGCTGAGCGTCGGCGGAACTCTCGTTTGATCTTGTCGGTGACACCTCGTTTCTGGCCGGAGGTGAACACGCTCAGGCCCCGGCCTTTGGGCGCGTTATGGCCGCGGTATCCGGCATCGGCGATGACGCGTTGCAGGCTGACGCCGATTTGCCGGGTGATGTCTGGGACCACCTTGGCCAGCGTGTGGCCGTCATAGGGGTTGCCCGGCAATGCCGCAACATGGGCAACGAACTGGCCGCCCCTGCAGCGTTGGATTGGTGTGGCGACCGAGACTTTGACGCCAAATTCGTAAGGTTTGTGGGCCTTGCCCTTGCCGATGCACTCCACCTCCGGTGCGTGCAGGCTGAAAATTTTCTGGCCGCGCTGCTTGGGCTGTTGCGCATGCACGCGCGCGGCGAGCGCCAGTTTTGCTGCAAAAGCGGCGGTCAAATCTTCGTTGTCTTGGATTTTTCGGCGAATGTCGCGCAGCACCCGGCCGAGCTGCGTTCGCAAAGTTTTCATCGTCCGATTGGCACGGTTGAATTGCTTGGCATGCGCGTAGCGTTGGTGGCGGATCAGCGCGATCTTGCCGACACGCTGATAAGACTGGCGCAGCACCACACCGTGCCGCTTGGCCTGGCGGACCAGGTGCTCGCGCGCGCGGAACAAAAGTTTGGCGTCGGTTGGGTGGGCAATCGCCTTTGGCTGCACGGTGGTGTCGACGATCACGCGGGTAAAGTCCGCCGGCTTGGCGGCACCCGTGCGCGTTGCCGCGGCCAGACTTTCTTGCAGCAGTGCTACCAGCCGATCCTCGGCCATGCGCTGGCGCCAGCGGGTCATCGAGGAGCGGTCAAACGGCGGCTTGTGGCAGAAGAATTCTTGGCCGCAGAAATATTGATAATACGGGTTCTCCAGCCAGCGGGTCGCTTAAGGCTTCATCGGAAAGATCGTGCATGGGCTTGAGGATTTCCCAACCCGCCATCAGCCGCGTCGGTAACGGCGCCGCCCCGACTGGTCGGTATAAACGGCGCCGAGTTGCTGGCTGGGAAAGTCCCAATCGATGGTCCGCGCCAATTTGGCGAGCGCGTGTCCCGTGTCGATGATCTGATCCAACCGTGACCGCAAAAGGTCATGCTGGCCGCTATGGCGAGGTTCCTTTGGTCGCATTCATGTCCCCAAAAACGTTCCAAAGGCAGAGAATCACAACACGCCGCGCCGAATCAAATTGCCAGAAAAAGTCAGAAAACACGACGTTTCTGGCAATCCAAACAGCACCAAAACATTAGATTCCAAAAGTAGTTCAGATGGTTACGCGTTCTTCACGGGCGATTTGTTCGTAACTGTCGGACGGGCGTCATCGGCTATGACCGGTAAAGCGCGCTATGAGGTGATGTAGGCGCGTAGTGAGGCGACTTCGTATTCGGCTTCTTCCAGCCTTGCTTTTACAAGATCGCCGATGCTTACCATTCCAACCAGCGCGCCATCTTCAAAAACGGGTAGATGACGGCAACGCTTGTTGGTCATTAACAGCATGGCATCCAGAATGGTACTTTCAGGTGTGCATGAGGCAACAAGCGGCGTCATTAGGTCGGCAGCGGTCTGTTTTTTGGTATCTTCGCCGAGGTCGCTGACAAAGCGCATGATGTCGCGCTCTGAGAGCATGCCGGCCAGAACGCCGTGATCATCGACGACCGGGGCGGCGCCGATTCGTTTGGCTGTTAGAAATTTTGCCACTTGTGGAATTGTCCGGTGGCTGCTCAGTACGATTGATCCCCAGCCTTTCTGGTCGAGAATATGGCGGATGGTGGTCATGGTCCTTGCCCCGCATGTTGTGACGGATAAACCGAATATGCCAATTAGCAGTATGCACTTTTTGCGCCGCCCTATGTAGCGCATTGATTCTGGAGGTCTCTATCAAGCCATGCAAAATGCACAGCGGTAGATATCGGGTTCGATCAGCCAACAGCCATTCGGATCAACGCGATGGCGGGCGCTGGATAGGTACCGAGGGCGACCAGCAAGGCCAGTAATACCGCAATAACGGCGGTGCCGAATAATGGTACTGTAACGGGCACGGGTGTGGTGGATTCGTTTGGCATCGCCATGACCACCAATACGCGCAAATAATAATAAAGCCCGATTACGCTGCCGAGGACGAGCGCCGCCACCGGCCAGAATAATCCGGTGCCGACGCCCGCGACGATGAGGTAAAATTTACCAAAGAAGCCCATTGTCGGCGGAATGCCTGCCAGCGAGAGCAGCATCAGGGCGAGGCTGGCTGCCAGAAACGGGCGAGTACGGAACAGGCCGCGATAGTCATCGATCTGGTCGGCATCGCGCCCCGCGCCTGGTGCGCTGAGCAGGCCAACGATGCCGAAAGCGCCGAGGCTGGTAACGGCATAGGCGGCGAGGTAATAGGCAGCGGCTTCAATCCCTAATGTCCCGGCTGCGAGAAAGGCGACCAGCAGATAACCGAGATGAGCGATAGAAGAATAGGCAAGCATGCGCTTGACGTTGTTTTGCAGCAGCGCCAGCACATTACCGCCAAGCATCGAGAGGATCGCAATGACGGCCAGGCCCATACGTAGCGAGGCATCGGCCGGACCTTCGGCGAGGATGAAGTAGCGTAATATCACCGCGAATACAGCGATCTTCGAGACCACCGCGACAAAGGCCGTGACCGGGGCTGGTGCGGCTTCATAAATATCGGGTGTCCACATGTGGAATGGCACCAGCGAGAGTTTGAAGGCGACACCGATGAGAATCATGGCGACACCGGCCAGCCGGTAGAGATCGTGCGGGCTGCCGGCATGAGCCAGCGTGCCGATGTCGGCGAACGACATGGTGCCCAGGTCAGCGTAGATCAGCGCCATGCCGAACAGGAGGAAGGCGGAGGAAGCGCCGCCGAGGATGAGATATTTGATGCCAGCCTCAGCGGCTGTTGCGCGCGGGCTGGCATAGGCGATCAGGCCAAGCAGCGAGATGCTAAGCGTCTCAAGGCCGAGGAAAAAGGAGGCGAAATGCACGCTTGCCGGCAGCACGGCGGCGCCGAGTGTTGCAGTGAGCAGCAGCAGATAATATTCCTCGCGCGGCCCGTGCGCCGTGCTGTCGAGATAGGCGTAGGAGAGGATGGCAACAACCAGCGCCGCGCCGAGCACCAGCCCCGCATAAAATAGCGCGGTGCCGTCGATAACGAATAAAGGCGTCACCTGGACGGGGGATGCGGGGGCCGCGAACGGCAGTGCGATACAGCACAGCCCCAAGCCGGTGATGGTGGAGAAAGCCGCGAGTTTATGGCTGCGGCGGATGGCGATCAGCAGCATCACGATGATGGTGAGCGTGCCGAGCAGCGTGAAAGGTGCAAAGGCTGCGAAGGCGGCTGCGGTCATGGCGTCGCTTCCGCAAATTGCGTGGTTGGTCCCGTGGATGGCGTGCCGTCATGTTGCACCACCGCCAGCCCTGCTGCCACCTGGTCGAACACCGGTTGCGGATACAGGCCAAGCCCAAGGAGGGCGAGAAACAGCCCGGCCATTACCAGCAGATGCGGGGCTGTGAGGTCGCAGGGCTTTGCCGCGGTTTCATCATGCGGCGCGGCGTTGCCGTGGAAGGCCCGTTGCACCAGTAACAGCGCGTAGGCGGCCCCGGCGACCAGCCCGATGGCCGCGATCACGGTCAACGGCACGCCGACCTGGAAACTGCCGAGCAATATCAGGAACTCGCCGATAAAGTTGCCAAGCCCTGGCAGACCGAGCGAGGCGATGGCGAACACCATGCCGAATGCCGATAGATGCGGGATGCTGCCCCACAATCCACCCATCTGCCGCATGTCGCGGGTATGAATACGCTCCTGCAAGGCGCCGACGAGGATAAATAGCGCGCCGGTGCTGACGCCGTGCGCCAGCATTTGGATCACCACACCTTGTAGCGCCAGTGTGTTCCAGGCGAACACGCCGAGCAGCACGAAGCCCATATGGCTAACACTGCTATAGGCCACCAGCCGCTTCATGTCGTTCTGGCCATAAGCCAGCAAAGCGGCGTAGAGAATCCCGATCACCCCAAGCGTCATCGCATAGGGCGCAAACGCATGGGCGGCATCGGGGAATAGCGGCACCACGAAGCGGATCAAGCCGTAAGCGCCGGTTTTTAACAAAATGCCTGCGAGCAGCACGGAGCCGGCTGTCGGTGCCGCGGTATGGGCATCCGGCAGCCAGGTGTGGAACGGCACCGCCGGCAGCTTGACCGCAAAGGCGATGAAAAACCCGAGCATCAGCCAGAACGCCATGGTGGGATTCATCTTGGTGCCGAGCAGCGCCAGATAGTCGAAGGTGAAATGGCCGGTGGTTTGCTGGTGGACGAACACCAACACGAGAATCGCCACGAGCATGAGGAGGCCGCTACCCTGGGTGAAGATGAAGAATTTGATCGCGGCGTAGAAGCGGTGCTCGTGGCCCCATAGGGCGATCAGGAAATACATCGGCACCAGCATCAATTCCCAGAAGAAGAAGAACAGGAACAGATCGAGCGCCAGGAACACCCCGATGACGCCGGTGACGGACCAGAGCAGGTTGGCATGGAACAGGCCCACGCGGTCGGTGATCTCGGTCCAGGAAATCACCACCGAAATGAAACCCAGCGCGATGGTGAGCAAGATGAGAACCAGGCTCAGCCCGTCGAGATAAAGTTCAAAGGAAATGCCGAGTTGGGGAATCCAGGGCCGCTCGAAACTTGCGATCCAGGCGGCGTGACCTGCCGGGATGGCGGACGACATTGCAGGGCCGATGAGGGACAATGCGATGATGAAATCGATCGCCAGCACCGCCAGTGCGATCCGGCGCGGTAAATTCGGATGCCGCCCACCGGCCATCCAGGCCACAGCCCCGCCGATGCCAGGGATGAGAAGCAGCCAGACCAGGGTCATAGCAGCACCGCGATGGCAATGAGGGATACCGAGCCGATGGCGAGGCCGGCGGTGTACCAGCGGACACGTCCGTTCTGGGTGCGGCGCACTTGTTGATGAATCGCCTTCGTCGCCCAAGCGATGACGTCGTAAAAACTGTCGATGAAATCATCGCTATTGACCCGTGCCGCCCATAGCACCGGGCGGACCAGCACGCGGTTGTACAGCCAGTCGAACCCACCGGCGGCGTGCCAGAAGCGCCAGAGCGGCGTTTCGGCTGGCCGCTGCGTAGGGCGCCAATAAAACAAAGCGGCCAGAGCAATACCGAGCAGGGCGGCGAGGCTGGCCAGCAGCAGCGGCGTGATGTCGGTCACTTCCTTGGTGGCGGGCAGCACCGGGGCCAGCAGGTTTGAGAGCAGCGTTACATGCCCAAACACCGGCGGCACCTCAATCAGCCCGCCCAGCACCGCCAGCACCGAGAGCACGGCGAGTGGTGTGGTAATGCGCCAGCCATAGCGGCCGCTGACATGGCCGTGCTCCTCACCAAAAAATACGATGAATACGGCACGGAAAATATAAAGCCCGGTCATGAAGGCGCCGACCACACCGGCCAGCCACAACACGCGCCCGCTGGTTCCCCCCGCCCAGGCGCCGGACAATATGGCCTCCTTGCTGTAGAAGCCTGCCGTAACCAGCGGCAACGCGGCGAGGGCGGCGCTGCCGATCAGGAAGCTCCAGAACGCCACCGGGAGGCGTCGCGCCAGGCCGCCCATTTTGAAAATATCCTGCTCGTGATGCAGCCGCATGGTAATGGCGCCGGCTGACAGGAATAGCAGCGCCTTGAAGAAGGCGTGGGTCATCAAGTGAAACAACGCCGCGTCCCAGGCGCCGACACCGAGGGCGAGGAACATGTAGCCGATCTGGCTCATGGTTGAATAAGCCAGGATGCGTTTGATGTCGTTTTGCGCGAGTGCGCTGAAACCCGCGAGCAGCAATGTCGCGCCGCCGATGATGCCGACGGTTAATAATGCCGCCGGGGCCAGTAGAAACAGCGCATGGGTGCGGGCGATGAGATACACACCGGCGGTTACCATCGTCGCCGCATGGATCAGCGCACTCACCGGGGTCGGGCCGACCATCGCATCGGGCAGCCAGGTTTGCAACGGCAACTGCGCGGATTTGCCCACCGCGCCGCCGAGCAGGAGGAAGGCTGCCAATGTTGCGATGGGCGAACCAATAGGCCAGCTTTGCGTGGCGTGCTGCATGGCGTCCGCGATATTGAGCGTGCCGAGGTGGCTGGTGATCAGCAGCAGGCCGAGGAACAAGGCGGTATCGCCGATGCGGGTGACGATGAAGGCCTTGCGGGCGGCAAGGCCGTTAGCGGGGTCGCGCCACCAGAAGCCGATCAGCAGATAGGAGCCGAGCCCCACGCCTTCCCAGCCGGTGTATAAGGCGAGGAAATTATCGGCCAGTACCAGCAGCAACATCGCCGCGACAAACAAATTGAGGTGGGCGAAGAACCGGCCATAGCCGTCCTCGCCTTCCATATATTCAGTGGCGAATAGATGGATGAGGAAGCCGACGCCGGTAATGACCAGCATCATCACCAGCGAGAGTGGGTCGAGGCGCAGGCCGAAGGTAGCGGAGACCCCGCCAACATTGAGCCAATGCCACAAGGTTTGTTGATACACAGAGCCCGCCGGCGGGTTAGTCAAAAATCCGGCGGCGATGGTGAAGGCAAGAATCGCGGCAAGCCCCACCGAGACTGCGCCGATTGTGCCGGCAAGGCGCATGGTAAGCCGACCAGCGCCCAGCATGAGCGTGACCGAACCAATGAGCGGAAGTAACGGGACCAGCCAGAGAAATTCGCGCATCTGCCTATCCCCTCAACCGGTCGCCGGCATCGGCGTCGAGCATGGGGTTTTGCCGGTGTATCAGCAAGATCAGCGCCAGGCCGACGGAAACCTCCGCCGCAGCGAAGGTAAGGACGAAGATGAACATGATCTGGCCATCCGGCGCTGCCCAGCGTGCGCCGGCAACGATGAAGGCAATGCCCGCCGCATTCAGCATCACCTCAAGCGACATCAGCATGAATAGCAGGTTGCGCCGGACCAGAACGCCGGTCAGGCCCAGCGCGAACAGGATCGCGGCGAGTAGCAAACCCTGGTCGAGCGGCACATTGGCCATCGCTCTACTCCTCCCTCATAACCGCGCGCCCCAAATGGAACGCGGCGACCAGTGCCGCCAACAGCAGGAAGGAGGCGATTTCGACCGCCAGCATATAGGGGCCAATGAGCGCCAAGCCGACCGCCTGGGCGTTGACCACTGAGCCTGCGGGACGTGCCAAGCCACCGGTCACGGCGAGCGAGCCAAGTTCGATGGCCAGCAACAGGGCCAGCACAGAAGGGCCGATCCAGGTTGATGGTTGCAGCCAGGTGCTCTCCAGCGCTGCGGCGGCGTCGCCGATGTTCAGCATCATGATGATGAACACGAACAGTACCATGATGGCGCCGGCATAGATGATAACCTCCAGCGCTGCGGCAAACGGCGCGCCGAGTACAAAGAACACCATCGCCGCCGCCAGCAGGGAAACGGTGAGGTAGAGCAGCGCGTGCACTGCTGATGGGCGCGTGATCATCATCAAGGTTGCCAGCACCGCCACCACCGCTGAAATCTCAAAGGTCGTGTTCATGGCATCAGGCTGCGGATGTCGATGGGTTGGCGTTCATTCTCCGCTTCCCCTTTATCCTTGCCAGGAATCGCCAGGCCGGAGACGCGGTAAAAATTGTAGTCGGGGTATTTGCCCGGGCCGCTGATGAGTAAATCCTGCTTCTCATACACGAGATTCTGCCGGTTATACTCGCTCATCTCGAAATCGGGGGTGAGCTGGATCGCGTAGGTCGGGCAGGCTTCCTCGCAGAATCCGCAGAAGATGCAGCGCGAGAAGTTGATTCGGAAGAATTCAGGATACCAGCGTCCCTCATCCTCGGTTTTTTGCAGGCTGATACAGTCAACCGGGCAAGCCACCGCGCAGAGATAACAGGAGACGCAGCGCTCCTCGCCATCAGGGTCGCGGGTGAGCACGATCCGGCCGCGATAGCGCGGCGCCAGGTAGGGCATCTGCTCGGGGTAGGAAACCGTAACATTACGTTGAAACAGATGCAGGAAGGTGTACCAGAGTGTGCGCATTGAACTCAGCATCGCGTCCTCCTCTATGATGGCCCCGGCAGGCCAAGGATCAGCGCACCGGTAACCAGGATGTTGAGTAGTGTGAGTGGCAGCAGCAGCTTCCATCCGAAGGACATGAACTGGTCATAGCGTGGCCGGGGCAGGGCAGCGCGTAACAGGATGAAAAACGCGACGAAGAAACCGGTTTTGATGCCAAACCACATGAACGGCGGCAGGAACGGCCCGTACCAGCCGCCGAGAAACAGCACCGTGGTCATCGCGGAAACCAGTATGATGCCGATATATTCACCGACGAAGAACATGCCGAACTTCATGCCGGAATATTCGGTGTGGAATCCCGCACCCAATTCACTCTCACCTTCAGGAAGGTCGAACGGCAGCCTGTGTGTTTCAGCGATGCCGCCCATGAAGAAAATGACAAAACCGATAAACTGCGGCACCACGTACCACAGATGCCGCTGGCTATGAATGATATCGGTGAGGTTGAACGAGCCTGAGAGCATTACCACACCGACCAGCGAAAGGCCCATGAACACCTCGTAGCTGACCATCTGCGCGGCTGCACGCATACCGCCCAACAGCGAAAATTTATTGTTCGAGGACCAGCCCGCCAGCACAACCGAATAGACCCCAAGCCCGCTCATGGCGAGGAAAAACAGCAAACCGACATTGAGATTGCCGATGATGCCGATGACCGGTGTTGCCGGGATCACCGCGATCGCCAGCATCACCGTCACCATGGCGATGGCGGGCGCCAGCACAAAAACGGCCGGATCGGCAAACGGCGGAATCCAATCCTGCTTGAACAGTAGCTTGATGCCGTCAGCCACGACCTGCAGCGAGCCGAACGGCCCGGCGCGGTTTGGCCCAGGCCGGTCTTGAAAGAAACCAAGCAGCCGCCGTTCGACCCAGGTGAGCAACGCTGCCGCTGCCATCAGGAAGGCGAGGCCGAGGACGATGTTCAGCAGGCCGGGGATGATGCTGCCCGGGTGGTTCATGACGCACCCGGACCAGCTAAGGTGAGGCGGACCCAGGACGGCAGCGCGAAGGCTTTGGCCGCGAGACCCGTAAGGCCCGCCACACCACGCGGCAGCTCAGGGTGAATTTCAAGCGCCAGGCGCAAGGTTTCACCATCCAGCGCGCACGCAAGCCATTGGCCCGCCGCCGCACCGATGAGTGCTGCATCTTCCGCATTGAGGGCGAGCGCGGGTGCTGCCGTGCGGTCGCGGATTGGGGCTGCACGGGCGCTCTGCTCATCATCGCCAAACACCCGCGGCAGCATGACCGCCTGCCATATACCGTGGCGTGATGCAAAGGCTTTGGGAATGGCCGCATAGTACGGCAGCGCCGCTTCCGTGCGGGTTTCCAATAACCGCACGCCTGGGTCGCCGCCTTCGAGCGCCCCGCCGATCTCGCTCTGGAATTTATTAACTGACTGTACCGAATTCCAGCCCGGTGCCCAGAAGAAGGGTATCAACGCCGGTGGAATTTTGCCGTAATAGCCTTCCATGGTGGTGCTGAAGGGGGAGTCAGCACTCACCGGCGGCTTCGGCTCGCGCACATTGCGGTCGGCGTGCATCGCCGTGCGCCCGGAAAAGCGGTGCGGCTCGCTGGAAATTTTACAGCCAGCGTTGCGGAAATTTTCTGGTGGTGCGGCGCTGGGAAGTGCTGAAAAACGTGGCAGCGCGTGGGCCAGAGCGGCAACAATATCATCCTCGGTGGCCCAGCCTGCACAGTCGTGGTTTCCAGCGGTACTTCCAGCCGCGCCAAGCCAGCGCCACGCGGCGCTGACATCGGTCTCGGTGAAAATCGGCTGATAGAAACGTTGGGCGCGGCCCTCGCTGCTTACCAGCGTGCCACCTGTTTCAGCAAAACTTGCCGCCGGCAGCACGAGGCCGGCACACCGGGTGGTGGGGCTTTCGCTATGGTCGAGTACCACCAGATGTGTGGCCGCAAGCGCTGCGTCGAGGAGCGTATTGTCCGCCCGCCGGTACAGATCGTTCTCGAGCACGATGACCAGCGAGGCCGGTTCTGCCAAAGCTGCCGGGAAGGCGGCCTGGCCGTTTGTCATCAGCGCCAGGCCCAGGCTGTTGCATTCAGGAACATTCAGCATCAGCGCAACAGGCTTCCCGCGCGCACGGAGTGCAAAGGCGATGTTGGCAGCGGCCTGAATTATGCTCTCCTCGCCCGCCTCAACACCGGAGGCAATCAGCGGGCGTTCGGCGGCCAGCAGCGCATCGGCAATCATGCTGGCCTGTGCTGCAACGTCAGCCGGCAAACCAGCAACTTCAGGTGCGGTGGAATCGATACAGGCGGCAACCGCGAAGCCCAGCCGTGCGATATCGGCAGGGGCGGCACGCAAGGCGGTGTGGGCAATATCATCGAGCCGGGTGGCGGCCGGTGTGGCGACGAACAACGGGCTCAGCGCCTCGCCCGCCACAGTGCGCACCCCGCCATCCTGCCAATGCGGAATGTTGGCTTTGGCGGCCAGCGCCAAGGCTGCGCCGCGCACCGCCTGGCGCAGCGCGAGGGCAGCCCGCGGTGCCGCGTTCGGCAGATCAGAGCCAAGGACCAAGGCGGTATCAGCCTGTTCCACATCGCGCAGCGAGGGGACATGCACCGCACCGGAACTTAGAATATCAGCAATCAGACTCAGCAGCCTGCCTTCATGCGTGCTGAACCCTGGATAAAAATTCGCCGCCCCAACCAAGGTGCGCAGCGCGAAATTAGATTCCAGCGAGGCGCGCGGTGAGCCGATGCCGATGATCCGGCCACCCGCGCTGAGCAGGGCGGCAAAATGTGCCACGGCATCCCCACGGCTTACCGCTGTTTGTTTGCCATCGGTCCCGCGCATCAATGGTGTACGAATTCGTTCCGGTGCGTTGACGAAGCCGTAGCCGAAGCGGCCACGGTCGCACAGAAAATAGCCGTTCACTGACCCGTTATAGCGATTAACGATCCGCCGCACTTCACCGGCGCGTTCGTTGACGGTGATGTTGCAGCCCAGCCCGCAACCCGTGCACACCGAGGGAGCACCGCGCATATCCCATTTGCGGGCATAGCGTGCCGAGAAGGTTTTATCGGTGAACACCCCGGTCGGGCAGATTTCAACCAGATTGCCGCTGAATTCGTTCTCCAGCGTGCCGTCTTCATGGCGGCCAAAATACACGTGATCATGGGCGGCAAACACGTCGAGATCGCGCCCGCCGGCATAGTCGCGGTAGAAGCGCGTGCAGCGATAGCAGGCGATGCAGCGATTCATTTCATGTTTGATAAATGGCCCAAGATTCTGGTTGCGATGGGTGCGCTTGGTGAAGCGGTAGATCCGGTAGGCATGCCCGGTCATCATCGTCATGTCCTGCAGGTGGCACTCGCCGCCTTCCTCGCATACCGGGCAATCATGCGGGTGGTTGATCATCAGCCACTCGATCACGCTGGCGCGGAACTCAACCGCCTGCGGGTCGGCGAGCGCATAGCGGGCACCTTCGGTAACGGGGGTCATGCAGGCCATCACCATGTGGCCGGTTTTATCATCCTCATTGGCGTATTGCTTCACCGCGCATTGCCGGCAGGCGCCGACTGAGCCGAGTGAGGGATGCCAGCAGAAATACGGCAGGTCGAGCCCGGCGGCGAGGCAGGCTTGCAGCAGGTTTTCGTCCGGCTTGGCGCTACATGGTTTGCCGTCGACCAGGAAATTCGTCATGCCCAACCTCCTGCGGAATCGTGCCAGGGACAGCATTTTTCGTTGATATGTTGCTCAAACTCGGCGCGGAAATGCTTCAGCCCGCTGGCTAGCGGCTGCATCGCGCCAGGCGCTAAGTCGCAAAAGGTGAAGTCCGAGCCTAAAAAAATTGTATGGCGGGCGAGCGTATCGAGATCCTCTGGCCGGCCTTCTCCCGCCTCGATCGCAGTTAGAATTCGCTCCACCCAGGGCAGGCCGTCGCGGCAGGGTGTGCACCAGCCGCAGGATTCCTGGGCGAAGAAATGTTCCAGGCTGCGCAACATACCCACCGGGCAGCGCCGGTCATCGAGCGCCAAGATATTGCCGGTGCCGAGCGCACTGCCCACCTTTGGCACTGACGTAAAATCCATCGCGACATTGAAATCAGCGGCCATGATAAAGGCTGAGGACGCGCCGCCCGGCAGCACCGCCCGGCATTTGTAGCCCTCCTGCATTCCGCCAGCGTGGTCCTCGATGATTTCATTGAGGGGGGTGCCAAGCGGCAGTTCCCACAGGCCCGGCCGCTTCACCCGCCCGCTCATGCCATAGAGCTTGGTGCCGCCGTCGGTGCTGTGGCTGAGGCTGAGGAACCAATCCGCGCCATGCGTGATGATATGCGGAACGTTGCATAATGTCTCAACGTTATTGACCACGCTCGGCTTGCCCCAAAGCCCGTTGGAGGCGGAGCGCGGTGGCCTGGCACGCGGAATCGGGCGGCGGCCCTCAAGCGCTGTGAGCAGGGCGCTTGATTCGCCGCAGATATAACGCCCGCCGCTGGCATGCACATGAATGGCAAGTGCGAAGCCGGAGCCGAGAATGTTGGCGCCCGCATAGCCGTTGGCCTCGGCTTGCGCAGCGGCGCGGGTGAGTCGGTTGATCGCCAGCACATATTCGGCCCGCACAAAAATATAGGCAATCGAGGCTTGAATTGCGAAGGCGCTGATGATGACGGACTCGATCATTTGGTGGGGTGTCTGTTCGAGCAACAACCGGTCCTTGAAGCTGCCGGGTTCCATTTCATCGGCGTTGACGACAAGGTAACGCTGGCGTGGCGTATCAGCCCCCCGCGGCACCGCATCCCATTTGCGTCCGGTTGGGAAGCCGCCGCCGCCACGGCCCCGCAGTTTCGAGCGCGAGACCTCGCCGATGATGGCTTCCGGTGTCATGGTCAGCGCCTTACGCAAGGCCTGATAGCCTCCGGCTTGCTCATAGCCGTTGAGGTCGAGCGGGATACCGTCGGGTTGGATCAAGGCGGTGAGTGGCTTTTCCATCATCATCCTCACTTGTACCGCTCAAGAATCTCATCCAGCCGCGCGGCGTTGAGATCGCCATATTGGTCCTCATCCACCATCATCGCTGGTGCGTGGTCGCAATGGCCCAGGCAGACGATGGGCAGCAGGGTGAAGCGGCCATCTGCCGTCGTCTCGCCGGGCTTGATGCCCAGGCGGTCGCGCAGTTGCGCGCGCGCGGCGGCTTCGCCCATCACCCAGCAGGCGACACTGTCGCACAGCAGAATCACATGGCGGCCGACCGGGCGGCGGAAGATTAAATTGTAAAAAGTAGCGACTGCATCAAGCTCCGCCGGGGTCATTCCCAATATCGCTGCAACCTCGGCCAGGTGGTTATCGGAGATATAACCAAAGCGCTTCTGTACCAGCTTCAAAGCGTCGGTGCTGGCGGCGCGTTTGTGTTCGGCGTGTTGCGCCACTTCTGCAATCTCCTGGCGAAGTGCGGCTGCCAATGGCGCGTCTGGGGAGGATTGTTCAGCGGTCGACATCGGCCATCACGAAATCAATGCTGCCGAGGATCGCGATAAGGTCGGCGACGTAAGCGCCGCGGCTGATCAACGGGATCATCTGCAAATGCGGGAATGACGGGGTGCGGATGCGCGTGCGGTAGGACGTACTCGCGCCATCGGCGGTGAGGTAATAGCCATTGATGCCCTTGGTCGCTTCGATGCTGACCATCGCCTCGCCCGGCGGCAGCACCGGCCCCCAGCTTGCATTGAGAAAATGCGTGATCAGGGTTTCAATGTCGTGCATTGTTTTATCCCTAAGCGGTGGTGTCGCGAGCTTGTGCATAGAGCGGTACGGGCCGGGTGGCATGTTATCAAGGCATTGGCGAATGATGCGCAGGCTCTGGCGCATCTCCTCGATATGAACCACCACGCGGTCGTAACAATCGCCATTGTTGCAGGTGGGGATTTCAAACTCGAGCTGGTCGTAGCCGGAATAGGGGCGTTGCTTGCGGTAGTCCCATTCCAAACCACAGGCGCGAAGACCAGGGCCGGTAACGCCCCAGTCCAGCGCCTCATCCAGCGTATAAGCGCCAACACCCACGGTACGCGCCTTAAAAAGCCGGTTCTGCATCACCAGCTTGTGGTATTCATCGAGGCGCTTGGGTTGATAGTCCAGATAGTCGCGGATCATCTTGTCCCAGCCTTGCGGCAGGTCGGCTGCCACGCCACCGATGCGGAACCAGGCCGGGTGCATCCGGAATCCGCAAATGGCCTCAATGATATGAAAAACCCGTTCACGGTCAGCAAACATATAAAATACTGGTGAAAGCTGGCCGACATCCTGCGACATGGTGCCATAAAAAACCAGATGGCTCGCCATCCTGAATAATTCGGCGAGCATGATGCGGATCATCTGCGCGCGCGGCGGCACGGTGATGCCGGCCAGCGTCTCGACCGCCATCACATAAGGAAAATTATTCATAACGCCGCCGAGATAATCAATCCGGTCGGTGTAGGGGATATAGGTGTGCCAGGTCTGGCGCTCGCCCATTTTTTCGGCACCGCGATGATGAAAGCCGATCTCCGGCACTGCATCGACGATTTCCTCACCTTCGAGTTGTAGGATGATGCGGAACACGCCGTGCACGCTGGGGTGGTTGGGGCCGAGGTTGAGGAACATGAAATCCGAAGTTTTGCTATGCAGCTTCATGCCCCAGTCTTCGGGTTTGAAGCGCAGCGCTTCCTGTTCGGCGATCTCGCGCTCCTCGGTGAGCACATAGGGCTCCATCTCGGTGGCTCGCGCGACATGGTCCTTGCGGAGCGGATGGCCGGTCCAGGTCGGCGGGGTCATGATGCGGCGCAAGGTTGGGTGTCCGGCAAATTTTATGCCGAATAAGTCCCACACCTCGCGCTCGTACCAGTTGGCATTGGGCCAGATATCGGCAGCCGTTGGCACTTCAAGGGTGCTCTCATGCAGTGGCACCTTGATACGGATATCGTCGTTCCGCTCGAAGGAAATAAGGTGATAGACCACCGTGAAATCAGCCGGTGGCAGCCCCTCGCGGTGGACGCGCAACCGTTCATCAACCGCGGTCAGGTCGTACAGCACACGAAACGACAGCGCAGCGCCGTGCCGTAGATGCTTGAGCACGTCGTGGATGATCTCCCGACCAATCCAGAAGGTGGGTATATGGTCAGCGGTGCTTTGCGCTGTGATGGCGGCTGACCCGAAACGCTGGTTCAGGTCGCGCAGAATCACCTGTGCTGCGTTGGTGGCGGGGATCGTGGCAGCCTTGGTAAGCATTCTCTAAACGTGATCCGGCGTTGACAGGTTGGTTGCGGCCTGGCGGTCCTCGCGCTTGAGGTCGCGGAAACTGGGCCGCTCGACCTTTTGGACGCCCTGTGGGCCGACCATCCAGCTCAACGGCCGGCGGTCAGTGCCGATGGAGCGTTGCAGCAGCATCAGCCCTTCCAGCAGGGCATCCGGGCGCGGCGGGCAGCCCGGCACATATACATCCACCGGCAGGAAACTATCAGCGCCCTGAACCACGGCGTAGATGTCATACATGCCGCCCGAGTTGGCGCAGGCGCCCATTGAGATCACCCATCGCGGCTCCAGCATCTGGTCGTAAAGATATTTGATCACCGGCGCCATTTTCACGAATACGGTGCCGGAAATAACCATCAGGTCGGCCTGGCGCGGCGTGGCGCGCAGCACCTCGGAGCCGAAGCGTGCGATGTCGAACTTGCTGGTAAAGGCCGTGGCCATCTCGACATAGCAGCAGGAGAGCCCGAAGTTGAACGGCCAGACCGAGAATTTCTGGCCCCAGGCGATCATGTCCTCAAGTTTGGTGAGCGCCAGGTTACGGCGGACCGCCTCGGTGAAGGTACCGCCCTCAGGGGCGGGGCCGGCTGGCTTGCCGATGGCAGATGCGCCGCGCAGATAAGGCGCGGTGGTTGAGACGATGCGTCCGGTGTCTGATTTCGTGATTGAGAAGCGCATGGCGTCAATTCAGCCTTTGTCTGGGAAGGGGTCTTGGCCGTGGACCCCAGTCGAGCGCACGGGCGCGCCAGAGGTAAACCAGGGCCGCAAGCAGGGTGATGATGAAAACCGCGATGACGAGGTAGCCGCTCCAACCCGCTGCCCGCACTGTCGAGGCCCAGGCGTAGATAAATGCTGCTTCAAGGTCGAAAATGACAAAGAACATGGCCACCAGATAGAACTGCACCGGCAGCCGGAATCGCGCGTAACCAACCGGAACGATTCCGGATTCGAAAGGCTCACGAGTGGCACGCTTCAGATGACGCTGACCCAGGACAAAGGACACACCGACCATCCCCGTGACCAGACCGATCACGGCAACGGCGTAGACCAATAAAACCCAGTAATTGGCCGCATCCTCCATGGTCAGTGTCCGTTTTGACTAGTTGTTTTTTGAACCAGCAAGCACAGCCGAAGCCGTAAGACGACAAAACCTTTATTTATCATCAGACGCTATTGCGCTGGCGCCTGTCAAGCGGGTCTAACAAGGCTGCGGTGCATCAGGTGCTTCTTATCGGACCTCCGGCACAACGGGCCTGAGGGTCGCAGCCCGATGGGGCCGAGGACCGGCGCACCGCCGTTGTGGTTAATTAAAGCGCCAGCTGAATTGCGGTGAATTGCCATTGCGAACTTGCCGGAACGAAGTTACCGCAGGTCATGCGCAAATGGCGGGCGCGTCGGCGAACCGCGCGATAAAATAAGTTCGTCGTCATTATGAGATTAGCGGTGTGGCGCCTGGGCTGGCCTGAGACTACACCGTAATCACGACCGGCAGTTAGTGCTGAGCGCGTTGTTGGAACAAGTTGAACATGCGGCTGCAAAACATCCATCCCGGTAGCGCCTATGCGCGCGGCCCGCGCCGCTTCCTCGCCGGCCGGATGGTCATCGGTTGGCGTCCATAATCTTTTATGGACGTTTCACGCGCTAGTGGCTGAGCGTTAGGTTTGTTGACCAATTGTAGCATCTCATGTGTCGAGGTTTGCCACCTTCAGTGCATTTGTGACGATAAAGTCGCGACGCGGTTCCACGATGTCGCCCATTAACGTCGAGAAAATCTGGTCGGTGTCTTCGGCGTCGGTAATTTTTACTTGCAGGAGGCGGCGCACATCAGGGTCTAACGTGGTTTTCCAAAGCTGGTCCGGGTTCATTTCACCCAAGCCTTTGAAGCGGTTGATGGCGAGGCCTTTGCGGCCATAGGCCAGCATGGTCTCCCATAATTGTGCCGGGCCGTGGATGGGCTTGGCCGGGCCGTCGATGGTCAGTGTGGCATCGGTACCGAACATCGCGGCCAAGCTGGCACTATGTTCGGCCAGCCAGCGGGCTTCAGTGGTGCGCAATACCGCGGCGTCCACATGGTAGCGTTCAGCCACGCCGCGCACCATGCGGCCCAGTGTCACGCCGGCGGAATCAGAGGTGACCACCCAGCCGCGCTCGGTGGGGATGGCGAGTTCGTTCAAGCGCGTTGCCAGCGCCTGGTTACGCTCCGGTTGGCCCAGGGCAGAGGTGGCAAGCAGGCCGGTGATGGCAAGCTGTTCAAGGTAATGCACGGGCAGCAGGCGCGCGAGCGCGTTGAAGCGGTTCACGGATTGGCGCAGCCATTCCATTTGGCCGCGCAATTCGTCGCCGGTGTAAACGGTGCCGTCTGCTGCTGCTAATGTGGCCTGGCCGAGTGAGCGCTCCAGCAGGAATAATTCCAGCGCATCGTCATCTTTCAAATAGGTTTCATCGTTGCCGCGCTTGGCACGATATAAAGGCGGCTGCGCGATGTATAAATAACCATGCTCGATGAGTTTCGGCATCTGGCGGTAGAAAAATGTGAGCAGCAGCGTACGGATATGCGAGCCGTCCACGTCGGCGTCCGTCATGATGACGATGCGATGGTAACGTAACTTGCTCTCATCGAACCCGCCTTGTTCAGGCTCACCCCGGCCGATACCGGTGCCCAACGCCGTGATCAGCGTGCCGATTTCCGCTGAGCCGAGCATTTTATCAAAGCGTGCGCGTTCGACGTTGAGGATTTTACCCTTCAGCGGCAAAATCGCCTGGAATTTACGGTCGCGGCCCTGTTTGGCGGAGCCTCCGGCGCTATCACCCTCGACCAGGAAGAGTTCAGATTTCGCCGGGTCGCGCTCCTGGCAGTCGGCCAGCTTGCCGGGCAGCGATGAAATATCGAGCACACCCTTGCGGCGGGTAAGTTCGCGCGCACGCCGGGCGGCTTCGCGGGCGGAGGCAGCATCCATCACCTTCTGGACGATGTTTTTGGCTTCCTTCGGGTGGGTTTCAAACCAATGGCTGAGCGCATCCGCCACGGCGGATTGTACCACTGGCTGCACCTCGGAGCTGATCAACTTGTCCTTGGTTTGCGAGGAGAATTTCGGGTCGGGTACTTTTACCGACAGCACGGCCGTCATGCCTTCGCGCATATCCTCACCGGAGAATTCAAAATTTTCTTTTTTGCTCATCCCCTGAGCATATTTTGAAACCACGCGGGTCAGCGCGGCGCGAAAACCGGCCAGATGCGTGCCGCCGTCGCGCTGAGTGATGTTGTTGGTGAAGCATAACATTGTCTCATGGTAGGAATCGTTCCAGGTGAGCGCAAACTCTACCCGGATGCCATGTTCCTTGGCTTCACCGATCGAGGTGATGGGGGTGGCGAGAATCGGAGTTTTGGCCCGGTCCAGCCATAAGGTGAATTCCGCAACGCCACCCTTGTAGCAAAAATGCGCTTCCTGGTGCGGTGCGTGGCGTTCGTCACGCAAAATGATAGTGAGGCCAGAATTTAAAAATGCCAGCTCGCGCAACCGGCGCTCAAACACCGCATAGTCAAATTCCACATGTGTAAAGGTACCGCTGGATGGTTTGAACGTGACCTCGGTGCCGTTGGGATGATCCGCCGGGCCAACCACCGTTAAGGGTGCCATCGTCTCGCCATGCTCAAAGCGGATGAAATGCTCCACACCCTCGCGCCAAATCCGTACTTCCATCCATTCCGACAGCGCATTGACCACCGCCGCCCCCACGCCGTGCAGGCCACCGGAAACCTTGTAGGAATTTTGATTGAATTTGCCGCCGGCATGCAATTTGGTCAGCACCACTTCGGCTGCCGAAATGCCTTCCTCAACGTGAATGTCGGTCGGGATGCCGCGCCCGTCATCGGTTACGGTCATCGAGCCATCGCCGTTGAGGATCGCCACCACGCGCGTGGCATAGCCGGCCTGCGCTTCGTCGACGGCGTTATCAATAATCTCAAAACCCATGTGATGCAGGCCCGAGCCGTCATCCGTGTCGCCGATATACATGCCTGGGCGTTTGCGAACCGCGTCCAACCCCTTCAAAACGCTGATCGACGCCGCATCATAGGCTTCGTCCTTCGGGACGTCTGGCAACACAGGCTCACTCATAAAAACCAACTCTCCAACAACCGCTCACGAACCGCCAACATACACGAAAATGCTGCGAAAGCCAAAGGTTGGGGTGGATGGGTACTGTAAGATCAGCAGGCTTTGCCTCCCGAACCCCCTGACCATAACAGACTCATCCGTTTCAACCTCACGCGTTGATGGCGATTTTAGGGAAGGCGCGGTTGGTCGGTTCGGCGGCGCCAAGCTGGTGGGCGAGTTGGGTGATGGCGTCGCGGAAGGGGCCTCTGGTGCTGATGCCCATTTCGCCGAATTTTTCCGCTTTGGGGATGATGCGTGGCAGGTCTGGGATGATGATGTCGAATTTGATGGAGAGTGTTTGTTCCATAAGTTTTTGGGAGAGCCCGTAGGGGCGGCCGGCCTGGTTGAGCACCAGGGTGGTGCGGGTGTTGGCGGTGGCGGGTTGGGCCATGAGGCGGTCGTAGTTGCGCAGGCTCATGATGCTGGGGTCGAGGATGATGACGCGTTGTGGAGCAAGTTCAAGGACTTCGCGGGCGAAAGGAAGCTGGCGGGCGCCCGTGTCGGCGATCACGAATTTGAAGCGGCCGAGCAGCGCTTGGGTGAGGGTTTTGGCCGCCCCTTCAGGGTAGTCAAGGCGTTGGGTGAGGGATTCCTGGCCGGCGAGAACGTGCAACCGGTCGCCGGCGGGCTGGGCCACGCGCTCGATCAACATGGAATCCATGCGGTCGGGCGATTGCAGGGCGGAGGCGAGGCCGCGGCTGGGGTCGACATTGAGGGCCAGGGCGGCGGTGCCGGTTTGCAGGTCGGTGTCGAGCAAAATGGTGTGACGATGCAGGTCGTGGCCGATCATCCAGGCCAGGTTGGCGGCAATGGTGGTGGTGCCGACCCCGCCGCGGACCCCGGTGACAGCGATAATATGGCCGGTAGCGGCGGTGGCGATGGGTTTGGGGTCGGGGATAATGTGCGGCAGCAGAAGGCTGGCGATGCTGGCCGCGGTGAGCGGTTTGGAGACATACTCACGCACCCCCATGCCGTGCACAACCGCACGATAGAAGCTCAACTCGCGGGCGGGGCCGATGATCAACACGGTGGTGCCGGGTTCCACCAGTTCGGCCAATTCCAGCATGGCCGAAAGCGGTTGGTCCTCGCCGGTTAAATCCACCAGCAGGGTTTCCGGGCAGGGAATGCGGCTTAGCATGGCGAGGGTGGTGCGAAAGCTCACGATATGAAAGGTGCCGCCGTTGGTAAGGGTGGCCTTGAAGCCACTTTCCAGCAGGGCGGCGGTTGGCGCATCGGCAACGAAACCGAGGAATTTTTGTTTGGCGCGTTGGCTGGAGGCCGTCTGAGACACGGGTTGCGGGCTGCGGGGGCTGAAGAGAGACTGGCTGGGCGTCATGGCGGCACCTGATGCAACGTCAACGATGATGTTTGACTGCGTGCCGAGTGCTTCGGGCGATCCGTGGGTCCCTGAGTATCGCGGGCGGATCCGTCCTGATTATGATGCGAGGAGAAGTTTTCTACTTTATTAACGCAGCGGCACCAGAGCGCGTTTTTAATAAAAAAACCGCCGGGGGCCGTTACGGTGTGATCACCCTTGGCATCCCGGGCCGGGATGATTCGGCGGCCAGACTATCCATGGTGATGACGCGCACCATGCGGGCGGCGGGCGCCTGCATGATCACCACCGGGTCGGGGGCGTCGATATTAATGTCGCCGATGGCGGAAGGGATGTTGCCGATGCCGTGCCAGGCCGCCAGCACCCGGCGTTGGTAGGGCAAGCCGAGGTCCGGCACGGCTGAATGGTAATCGGCGATGGCGGTGTTCCAGGAACCGGTTTGGGCTTTGAGGCGCGAGAGATAGGTAGCGGCGTAGCTTGCGTTGGCGGCGGGATCAAACGCTGTATCGAGGTCGGGGAAGGCGTTCGGGTGGTATTTCAGGCTCACCTGGAAGCAGCCGACGTCGATATCATTGGCGCCGGAAGACTGCGCAAGGCGGGTGAAGGCGATGGCGTCCTGCTTGCTGGCAAAATAATGCCCCGCGCCGTCGATATTCACGGTCCACGGCCAGGGGGTGACGTGGTGGCTGAAGGCATCATACCGGCCGGATTCCACCATGCCGATCGAGACCAGGATATTGGCCGGCAGGGTGGCGGCGGTCTCGGCGGCGTTGCCGGCGGCGGCGCAGGTGATGGCGGGTGCTGCGATGGGGATGCTGGCGGCGGCTGGGGGTGCCAGGCCAAGGATCCGGAGCGCCAGAAGAAGTGGCCCGAAACTGAGGAGTAAACGTACCATAAGTGGTTCATAACGTTAAAAGCAGGTGGATGACGAGGGTTTAATCAGGGGGAGCGGGAATAATCTTGATTTTTTGGGCCATGACCCGAGGTCACCGCGGGTCGCACGCAGATCAGCACCGGTAAGTTTGGTTGGTAGTCGGCGCTGTTACGACACTGAGCGATGATCAGGCCGAGGGGTAACTGGAGCAGTCCGTTAAAAAGCATTTTCATTGCAAATTATGGTTACAAGTGGCAAGTCATTACAATGATGATAAGGTTTTGGTGATTTGACAACTCGATTTCCATCACGGGATCAAAACCATAATGTCGGCAGAATCGTTGTCTATGTCGGGCTCGACCTGATCGGCGATGCTTTGATCAAGTTGCCGTTCGTCCGCGCACTGCGGAGCGTGTTTCCACTGCATGAGATCATTTGGGTTGCCGGAGACGGCCAAAGCGCCTTCGCCCATGAACTCGCGCAAATAACACAGGGGCTGATCGACAAGGTTTTTGAACATACCGGCACTGGCCGTGAGCTTGCTGAAAAATTGGACGATCGGCGGATCAATTTGTTGGTTGATACCCAAAGCCGGGTAAGCACGGCACGCGCACTGCGCCGACTGGAGCCGGATATGTTTATGTCCTGCGCCGCGCGGTTTTTATTTTCAGATGTTCGGCCGAGCTTCATTAAAAGACGGCCCAAACGCCTGATCGATCGGTTATTGCAATTAGTGACGCTGGCGGCGGGAAGGCCGGTCACCGCCGATGCGCCGATTATATTGTCGGCGCAAACCCGTGAGCACGCTGCTGAATTGCTGCCGGCCGGACCAAAATATATGGCACTTGTTCCCGGTGCCGGGGGGCGCCATAAAATATGGCCGTTAGAAAAACATCTCGTTATCGCAAATGACCTCCTGGATCGCGGCTATCAGCCCGCTATTATTCTTGGGCCGTCGGAGATGGATATTTATGCCGCGATGAAAGAGCGTTTGCCCAAGGCGCGTTTTCCGTTGCAGGACGCTCAGGCGGCCGGATTAACGCTGTCCTGCGATCTGACGATCGCCCTGGCCGAGCGATGTGCCGCTGGTTTGGCGGCCGATTGTGGTGGCGGACATTTGTTGGCGGCGGCGGGATTGCCGCTGGTCTCGCTTTTTGGCCCCACCAGTGCGGAAAAATTGGCACCAACAACGGCAAAACTGCGTATTCTGACAGCACAAACCTGGAACTCATCAGAGATGCAGGCGATCCCCACGACGGCTGTTCAGCATGCGTTGATGAGCATTTTATAGCCGCACGTGGTTTTTCCGAACCGTAAATTTAATTTAACGGCGTAGGGCTTGAGTTCACGAGCGCCGCTACCCATTTTTTTTGAGACAGGCGGTGCCATACCAGTAGTGGCCGCGACCCATTCGATAAATCTCAGGAGATCGCCATGCTTTCACCTAAGCTGTTATCCGTGCATTCATTATGGCTAGCTTCCGCAGCAATTATTCTGTCAGCCGGCGTGGCTTGCGCACAATCCGCCCCGCCAGGCGACCAGGATGTTGCCTCGATGTCGCCGCCGGTGGCCGCGATGCCGATGCAACGTCCGATGATGAGCAATGCGCCATTACCCGAGGATGCCAGCGTGCGGACGTATTTGCAGATTGCCGGCGCGGCAATTCATGGGCGCGACAAGGTGAAGGCCGACGATGCCCTGTCGCACGCCGAGACGCTGGTTTTAACCCGCGCGGTGCCGCAATCAGCCGGGATTCCGGTTGACCACTCATCGCGGGTCGAGATCATCGAGCAAGCCCGGGCCGCGCTGGCGAGCGGAGATTTTAGCCAGGCCGCGCATCTGACCCATCAGGCGATGCTGCCCATGGCGCATTAATTTCGTTAAATATCGATGATTTTGACGGAAATGGCCGCTGCATAGCGCCCATTTGGTTTTGCCACTCGCTTTTGCGCCGCAATATGGCTATGCGGGCAGCGAAACTAGCAGGTTGCCCTTAAAAATGTCCGTTCTGAATATCCGTAACGTCGCCATCATCGCCCACGTCGATCATGGTAAAACCACCCTTGTTGACCAGTTGCTCCGCCAATCCGGGGCGTTTGCTGCCCATCAGGCGCTGACCGAGCGCGCCCTTGACCGAAATGACCTCGAAAAAGAGCGTGGTATTACCATTCTCGCCAAAGTGGCTTCGGTGGTGTGGAACGATACCCGCATCAACATCGTCGATACCCCAGGCCATGCCGATTTCGGCGGCGAGGTGGAGCGGATTCTCAACATGGTGGATGGCGCGGTGATTTTGGTGGATGCCGCCGAGGGCGTGCTGCCGCAAACCAAGTTCGTGCTGGGCAAGGCGCTGGCGCAGGGGCTGCGGCCGATTGTGGTGGTCAATAAAATCGACCGCCAGGACGCCCGCCCTGATGACGTGCATAACGAGATTTTCGACCTTTTCGCGGCCCTTGGCGCGTCCGATGAGCAGCTTGACTTCCCGATGCTGTTTGCCTCCGGCCGGCAGGGCTGGGCGGTGAAGGAGTTGACCGACGAGCGGACCAATCTGAACCCGCTGTTTGACCTGATCCTCTCGCATGTTCCGGCCCCTGACCTCGACCCGACCGCGCCGTTCGGCATGGTGGCGTCGATTCTGGAATCTGACACGTTTTTGGGCCGAGTGCTCACTGGCCGTGTTGAACAAGGCCGCGCCACCTTGAACATGCCGGTGAAGGTGTACCGCCTGGACGGCACCGTGGTGGAAACCGGCCGTCTGACCAAGCTGCTCTCCTTCCGTGGCCTGGAACGGGTGGCTGTTGATGAAGTCTCGGCTGGTGATATCATCGCCGTCGCCGGCCTTACCGACGCTACCGTGCCGGAAACCATCGGCTCGCCGGACCTGCCCGGCCCGCTGCCCGCCACCCCGATCGACCCGCCGACGTTGGCGATGACCTTCCGCATCAATGATGGCCCGCTGGCGGGCCGCGAGGGCAAAAAAGTCACTTCGCGCCAAATTCGTGACCGTTTGTACCGCGAAGCCGAAGGCAACGTAGCCATTCATGTGCAGGATTCCACCGAAACCGATGCGTTTGAAGTTTCGGGCCGCGGTGAATTGCAGCTTGGCGTTTTGATCGAGCAGATGCGCCGCGAGGGCTTTGAGCTGACCATTGGCCGCCCGAAAGTGCTGACCCGCAAGAACCCGGAAACCGGCGAGCGCGAAGAGCCGTATGAAGATACGCTGATCGACGTTGATGAGCCGTTCGCCGGCGTAGTGGTTGAGAAAATGTCGCGCCGCAAAGGCGAGTTGCAGGACATTCGCCCCTCCGGCGGTGGCAAGCAGCGTTTAACCTTCCGCATCCCCTCGCGCGGGTTGATCGGGTATCATGGTGAGTTTCTCACAGATACGCGCGGCTCTGGCGTGATGAACCGTTTGTTCGCAGGGTATGGCCCCTGGAAGGGTGCCATTGAAGGCCGCCGCAATGGTGCGTTGATTTCATCGGAAGATGGCGAAGCCGTGCAGTATGCGCTGTTCGCTTTGCAGGAACGCGGCGTAATGTTCGTGAACCCGGGTGAAAAAGTTTACGTGGGCATGATCCTGGGTGAGCACAGCCGCGAGAACGACCTCGATATCAACCCGGTGAAGGAAAAGAAGCTCACCAACATCCGCGCCGCCGGTAAGGACGAAGCCCTGCTGCTGGTGCCGCCCCGCCGGATGACGCTGGAGCAAGCCATCGCTTATGTCGAGGACGACGAGCTAGTGGAAGTAACGCCTGGTGCGATCCGTTTGCGTAAGAAGCATCTGGACCCGAACGCCCGCAAGCGCGCCGATAAAAAGTCGGACGACGCAGCTTAACGATTTGTTATGAAGGGCGGTTTAGGCCGCCTTTCGTCATAGATCCATCGCGTAAACGGTATTTTTCAGGTAACCTTGGTGCATAAATAGGCACCAGGGCATTCGATGATGCAGGGTTATGATATTGGATATCATAGGGACCGCCGCGCTGGTTTTTGGCAGACCACCATGACACCTACTATGCACATGACGGTCAACGGCTAGGTGATGGACCGCACCGGGCAGACGATGGTGACAGCTATGTGCACCGACCCCGCGACCGAAGCGCTGGAGCGCAAAAAGCTCATGTCCGGCGGCTGCACGAAGAGCGATTTTGTCGCCGATGGCAATGCCTAAGACATTCATGGCCCCTGCCCCGGCCCGCATGGGGCGGCGATGGTGAGCCAAGGCAACCGGCAATGTTCAGACTGGTTCCACCAAACCTTAAGCCATAGGCGGGTATTCCATGCGGCGGCACGTCATGCAGAGTGGTGTTTTCAAGAAACAGGGGAATGTATTAGATAAACATTAGCGGTTGCCATTCGGGGTAAAAATTTGCGGCATTGGCGGCTGGGATCTTCAAAAAATTGACAAATATAAACGACGTGCCAAAGACCCTTTAAGCGATAAGGGGACTCGACATGCGTTATGTTGTGCTTGGTGATGGAATTCGTCGTTTTATTTTAGCAACATTTGTTTTGGGGTTCGCAACAATGGCCGCCCATGATGCGCGGGCTGCCACTTTGCCGTTGCGTCAGGCAGGAATGTGGCAAAGCAGCACAGTGGTGACCCTGGCCGATGGCAAAAAATATCGTGATGGGGCGCCGATCGTAACGGTCAGCTGTGTTGACCCTGCGACAGATTTGAAATTTTTCACCTTCGAGGGCAGTTCCTGCTCCAGCATGAATATCTCAGGCGCTGGTACCACATATGAGATCGACGGCGCCTGCAAGGATGAGGGCAAGCCGGTAAAGATCCACACGCAGATCAATTACGTGGATAGCGAAACCGTTGAGTTGGTGGGGAGCGTGACCAGCGCTACCGGGCCGGTGCGGTTGCGGGCCGAGATGAAATTTCAGGGTCCGTGCATTGCCGGTATGCAGCCCGGTGACGAGGGTGACATTGAAAACGGCCAGTTTGTGAAGGCTGATAATATCAATGATGCTGGCAACCAGTAATTTGCGGTGAGCCGGTTGAGCGACATCGGCGCAGGAATTTCGCTTAAAAATCTGGCGTTGATGACGATGCTGGGCTTCGCCTCCGGGCTGCCTTTGGCGCTTTCGGGCTTTACGCTGCGGATGTGGTTGTCATCCGAGCATTTAGCACTGGGGGTGATCGGGCTGACCGCCAATATCGGGTTGGCTTACACGTTAAAGTTTTTATGGGCGCCGGTGTTCGATGAGTTGGCCGCACCTGTCACATGGCGTCTTGGGCGCCGGCGGGGTTGGCTGCTGCTGGTGCAGGGTGCACTGATCATGGCGATTGCCGGGCTGGCGCTCTCAAACCCGGCGGCCAGCATCGCCGGCACGCTGGCGTTTGGCGCGGCGCTGGCGTTTGTGTCCGCCAGTCAGGATATTCTCATCGACGCCTGGCGGATCGAAACCTTTGCGCTCGACCAGCAAGGTGTGGCGCTGGCCTGCTACGTGTGGGGCTACCGGGCGGCGATGCTGATCTCGGGTGCCGGGGTGATCGCGCTCTCGGTGCAAACTGGCTGGCATGAGGCGATTTTGCTGGTAGCCGGGTTGGCGCTGCTGGGGCCGTTGGCCACCTTGCTGGCGGCTGAGCCGGTGGTGCCGGTGCTGCCGCATACAAATGGTTTTGCCGCCCGCTTTGCCGAGGCGGTGGTGGCGCCCCTGCAGGAGTTTTTGTCGCGGCGCGGGGCGCTGGTGATGGTGGCGTTTATCATCTCATTCCGGCTGGGCGAGGCGCTGGCCGGGGTGATGCTGGCACCTTATTACACCTCGCTGGGCTTCAACCGCGCGGTGATCGCGGTGGCGAATGGGCCAATTTCTCTCGCGGCCACCTTGATCGGCACGGCGCTGGGCGGCTGGCTGGTCACCCGCATTGGCGTGGGAAAAGCCCTGCTGCTGACAACGTTATTTCAAACATTGGCGCTGTTGATGTACCCGGCTTTGGGGCTGTTTCCCGGCCAGCCGCATATGCTGGTGATCACCTCGGTGCTGGAATCCTTCGCCGAGGGGTTTCAGGATGCCACGTTCCTGACTTACATGTCGGGCCTGTGCAACCGGCAATTTACCGCCACCCAATATGCGCTGCTGTCCTCGCTGGCCCCATTGGCGTTACGCACCATCGGCGGGCTTTCGGGCTTTATGGCGGCGGCGATGGGGTTTATTCCCTTTTTCATTATGACCAGCTTCGCAGCCGTGCCCGCTGTGGGGTTGTTATTGGTGATTTTGCGCTACTACCCGCCTGAGGACCGCCGGGCCCCCGCATGAAAATTCTCATCGCCCCGCTGTTGCTGTTGCCGCATCTGGCGATGGCCGATGCCCCGCGGGTGGTGGTGCCAATTTCCGAGGTGATTTTGCCGAATGGCGATCTGCGCTACAGCGTGCCGGTGAGTGTGGGCGGTGGTGCGCCGTTTCCGGCGTTGCTTGATACGGGTTCAACCGGCTTGCGGGTATTTCGCGCCATGGTGCCCGCGCAGAATTATCAGGATACGCATTTTATCAGTGCCTCGTCGTTCAGCGCTGGCGATAAGCTCACCGGTACCATCGGTACCGCCCCGCTGAGCATCGGTGATGCCAGCACCGACAATCCGGTGCGGTTCGAGCTTGTGGACCAGGCCTCGTGTATGGATTTCCGGCCAGGCTGCGGTGCCGCGATGCTGGCGGCGCGTGACTACGGCATCGGCGGTGACGGGATTGCGGGCCAGGGGTTCCAGGCGATTCTCGGCATCAGCCTGCAGGCCGGCAGCGACAGCGAAAACCCGCTGATGCATATCGGGGCGAAGCGTTGGCTGATTGAA
This sequence comes from Acidocella sp., assembly GCA_027308685.1. Taxonomy (GTDB): domain Bacteria; phylum Pseudomonadota; class Alphaproteobacteria; order Acetobacterales; family Acetobacteraceae; genus Acidocella. Next base: position 58,999 of record DAIDEE010000030.1, on the reverse strand, counting down.
CTACCCGAACCGAACAGCCACCAGACCGGGGCGTTGATTATCAACCCGGATGATAACGATGTGCATGACGCGCAAAGTTTTGCGCTGGCCCGCAGCGGCGGCGGCTGGCTGGATACTTTGCCGGGATGTTTGAATAATCTGAGCACCACCCAACAGGTTTGTGGACCGACGATCCTCGATACCGGCTCTCCGGGGATGATTGTGTATATTCCCGATGCGGTGAACACCACGCTATGGAGTGCCGGGGAAAACGCCTCGTTGCGGTTTACATCCGCCAACCAGACCAGCCTGACAATGCCGTTCAAGGTGGACGAAAGCCCTGGCACCGGCTTGTTGCAGCAGGCCGCCGATACCCAGCAGAGCTATATTCTCAGCGGGTTTTTGCCGTTTTTTTATAATGACGTGCTGTACGATGCGGCGGCGGGTCGTATCGCCCTGCAACCGAGACAAGATGCGCCGGCGCAGGCCACCAGTACCACGGCCCCGCAGACCAGCGTGAGCAGCGCGATTGAGGTAATTCAAATGAACGCGCCGGGTGCGATTGCGCAAGCCGCACCGAATGGTATGCCGGTAGTGATTACACCGAGCCAGTGAAGGCCATCGCGTTCGTTAGCGCCGCGCAGGCGGGTATATGCGGGCTTCATGAGAAGATTTTCGCATGCGCGGCAATGACGAAGGGAGAGGACAGGGAAAAACCGATTTATTCATCGGTTTCCTCCAGCACCACCCCCGGATGAAAATACGCATAAACCATGCGGGCGGTGGTTTTGTTGATGCCGGTCACGGCTTCCAACGCTTTCAGCCCGGCGGCCTTCACGGCGCTGGCGGACCCAAAATGGTTGAGCAGGGCTTTTTTGCGGGCCGGGCCGATGCCCTCCACATCATCTAATTCGCTCACCGTAATTTTTTTGGACCGCGCATTGCGGTGGGTGGTGATGGCGAAGCGGTGGGCTTCATCGCGCAGCCGTTGCAGGAAATATAATACCGGGTCGCGCGGCGGCAGTTGGAACGCTTCGCGTCCGGCGGTGTGGAACCATTCGCGCCCGGCATCGCGGTCGGGGCCTTTGGCAATCGCCACCAGCGGAATATCGCCGAGGCCAAGGTCTGCCATGATGCCGGTGACCGCCGAGAGCTGGCCGGCACCGCCGTCGATGAGGATGAGCGAAGGCCAGGTTTCATCCGAGCGGTCGGGGTTCTCGGCCAATGCGCGCGAGAAGCGGCGTTGCAGCACTTCGCGCATCATCGCGAAATCATCGCCGGGTTTCATTGCGGTTTTGATGGCAAATTTACGGTAAGCGGATTTGATAAACCCCTCAGGCCCAGCGGCCACCATCACCCCATAAGCCGAGGTGCCCATGATATGCGAGTTATCATAGGTCTCAATGCGCGTCGGCGCTTCGGGTAAGTTGAAAACTTCCATGACGGCTGCCAGCAATTTGCCTTGCCCGGCGGTTTCGGCCAGCTTGCGCTCCAGCGCCTCGCGGGCGTTGGTTGCCGCATGTTTCACCACATCGTATTTCTCACCACGCTTTGGCACCATCAGGCCGATTTTATGCTCGGCTTTCAATGACAATGCTTCAGTCAGCAGCGCGGCATCCTCGGGTTCATGCGAGAGTAGCAGCAGCGGCGGCGGCGGTTTGTCATCGTAAAATTGCGCGATGAAGGCGGCCATCACCTGGGCTGGTTCCTCGCCCTTGCTGTGTGCGGGAAAGACGCTGCGGTTGCCGTTGTTGCGGCCGCCGCGAATAAAGAACACCTGCACGCAGGATTGTCCGGCTTCCTGGTGCAGCGCGATCACATCGGCATCGGTGAGGCTGGCCGGGTTGATGACATCCGAGCCCTGAATATAGGTGAGGCCGCGGATCCGGTCGCGGATGGCGGCGGCGCGTTCAAATTCAAGTTTTTCGGCAGCTTTTTCCATTTCGGTGGCGAGTTCTTTTTGCACCGCCCCCGATTTTCCTGACAGGAACGCTTTGGCCTGGCTGACTAACAAAGCGTAATCGGTTTCCGAGATGCGGCCAACGCATGGCGCGGCGCAGCGTTTGATTTGGTACAGTAGGCAAGGGCGCGTCCGGTTGGTGAAAATTGTGTCCGGGCAATTGCGGATCAGGAACACCCGTTGGATGGCTTGAACGGTCTGACCGACAGACCAGGCGGAGGCGAACGGCCCCCAGTAACTCGCTTTGCGTACCCTGGCACCGCGATGTTTAGAAATTTGCGGGAACGTATGGTCCTCGGTCAGCATCAGCCAGGAATATGACTTATCGTCGCGTAACAGGATGTTGTAGCGCGGTTTTAAGCGCTTGATCAGGTTGGCTTCCAGCAGCAGCGCTTCGGCTTCGGTATGGGTGGTTAAAATCTCCATCGCGGCGGTGTCAGCCACCATTCGCCGCAGGCGTTCGGGCAGGCGTGAAACCTGTGTGTAAGATACCACCCGCTTTTTGAGATTTTTGGCTTTGCCGACGTAAAGTGCGTCGCCTTTGACATCGAGCATACGATAAACACCGGGGTTTGCCGGCATCGTTTCCAGAGCGGTTTCAATAATAGTGACGCCCGTTGCGGGAGATATGTTATACACGGTCAAGAGGTTTTATCTGTGGATAAGTCTGTGGGAAAAAGTGAATCATGCAGGTTAACACGGAGTTTCCAGATTCTGGAACGGTAGTGAAATGTGTTCGGTAATTTTCAGTTAACATGTTGATTTTATTTGATATATTTACAAATGGGCTGTCACATTTGTGTTAAGATTGAGGGATAAACCCTTTTGTTATTAACGAATTTCTGGTGGTGGAAAACTAACAATTCCGCCGTTCAACCTCAACGCCAGCCGATGCTGCATCCGCGAAAACATCAAGCTTTTCAACCCTGACGCGCACCAACACAACCCTAGGGTCCGTGAGGCAAGACTCCGCCAAGCGCTCAGCCAGGGTTTCCACCAACTGCACATGACCGGCGGCTACAATGGCGCGGGTGCGGTTGACGATGGCCTCATAGTCCACCACCCGGGCCAGATCGTCGCGCCCAATCGCCGGGCGGGAGAGTTTTTCCTCGGAATCGTCGAGAATGGCGAGGTCCAGGTTGATGCGGATGCGCTGGGTGGCGTCATGTTCATGCTTATAAACGCCGATCGAGGCGTTGAGCACCAGGTCGCGGATGAACATGTGGCGTGTGTCGCGGGTAGCGTCGGCGAGGCGGGATTGTTCCATATCGCAAACTTGTGCGCTGCGAAGCCAGCTTGTGCAACGGGAAACACTTCACGCTACGGCATAGCAGCCCATATATAGCGCGTGGCCCCAGGTGGCCGCGTGATCAACAAGGGAGAATTTATGATGCGTCTAACAAAAATGACTGTACTGCCGCTGGCGGCTGCCGCAATGTTGGCTTTTGGCGGCGTGGCGATGGCCAAAACCATTAACCTGTCCGGTAACTTTGGCACTGAAGGCAAGGGCGTATCCGTCCCCTCCGGCATGGCCGAGGCGACGTTGGATACCAGCACCGATATGCTGAAATACTCGATCACCTTCGCAGGTCTCACCGGCCCGGTGCTAGCTGCGCATTTTCATGGCCCGGCCAGTGCGGGTGAGTCCGCTAAGGTGTTGATCCCCATCCCCGGCCCTTATGTGAACGGCATGACCGGCACCGTGAAAGTGACCAAAGCCCAGGAGAAAATTCTGGAAGCCGGCAAAACCTATGTGAACCTGCACACCAAGGCGGCCCCGATGGGTGAAGCCCGGGCGCAGATGCTGGTGACGAAGTAACCTAAACATAAGGTGACGAAGTAACCTAAACATAAGGTGATGACGTAACCTTCCAGTTGGGTAAGGTTTGGTCTATAGCAGTGGTGCGATGGGTTTCGTGCCGCTGCCAGGAGAACATATGATGAAGGGTTTGACGCGGCGGCAGGGATTGGTGTTGGCGGGTGCGGCAACGTTATGGCCAGCCGGGTTCGCCCTGGCCGACGATGGCCCGGCCTACGCAGACATTACGGGGCAACTGCCGGATTTGCGGTTTGAGATGACTTTGGCCTCCACGGGTGCGGTGGTTACGGCAGCGGACTTCGCCGGGCATCCGGTGATTTTATATTTCGGCTTTACCCGTTGTACCGATACCTGTCCGTTAACGATGGAAAATGCCGCCAGATTGGTGCGCAAAATGGGGGCAGACGGGCAGCAGTTGCGGGTGCTGTTCGTGACCATCGACCCGGCTTATGATACGCCGATGGTGTTGAAAAAATATATGGCGAATTTTGGCGCAGCACCGGTGTTTGACGGTTTGCACGGCACCAGCACGCAACTGGCGGCGTTGGCGAAACGTTATGGCGTTGAATATACCGCTGTGACGAGCGCCGATGCCCCGGACCCGGTGGCGGACATAACCCATAGTGACGCGGTGTATGGGTTTGGGGTTTCCGGTAAAGCCCATTATATTCTGGGCACCTTGGCGCAGGGCAAGGCAGATATTGATCTGGTGGCGGGGCTGATCAAGCCGTTGGTGAAAGTATGAGAGTTTTTCTGGTTGTTTTGCTGTTGCTGCCGTTGGTGGCGCAAGCCGCGACGCCGGAATTGACAGTGGAGAAACCCTGGATGCGCTATTTGCTGCCGAGCATTCCAGCGGCGGGCTATATGGAGCTGCAAAATCCGGGGGCGGCGGATGTAGTGATTACCGGCGCCGCTTCACCGGCCTGCGGGATGCTGATGCTGCATAAAAGCGCTGATACCAGCGGGATGGCGATGATGATGGATGTGCAGAGCATCACGGTACCCGCGCATGGCAGCGCGACGTTGGCGCCTGGTGGCTATCATTTGATGTGCATGCAGCCAACGATGAAACTAGGCGATAAAGTGCCGGTGACGCTGCGCCTGCAGGATGGCAGTATCGTGGTTGCAACGCTGCCGGTGTATGGGGCGCAGAATGCGCCTTAGGCATCTCGCAACGCTCGCCATAACGGTGGTAGGGGCGTTCACAGCCCCGGCGCTGGCGGAGTCTCCCAATGGCCAGCAGATATTCCTGCATGGTGATGGTGCGGGCGCGATGCCGTGCGCGGCTTGTCATGGGGTTAACGCAGGTGGAAACACCTCCATCGGCGCACCGAAGCTGGCGGGCCTGCCAGAAGGGGTTATTAAATCCGCGCTGGCGCATTTCGCCAATGGCGAGGGCGGCAATGCCTCGATGCAATATATCGCGCAGGCGCTGAGCCCGGCGGAAACCGACGCGGTGGCCGGATATCTATCTAGCTTGAAGTAAGGCTTTCCAGCCAGCTTAACAGTGAGACATGGGCGTTCTGGTTAATCACGCCGCGCAAATCATCGGTGATGCCGGCGATATCAGGTTTGTCGGTGTCCAGCCCTGAGATCAGGAATTGTGCGTCACCCTTGGCGTTGAAAACGTAAACCGCGGCTGAATGCGTGACCTGGTACGCGGTGGTGGCCGTAGGTTTGGTGACTGAGAATACCACGCGGTAGCGCCGCGCCAGGCTGTAAAGCTCATCGGGCGTGCCGCGCAGCCCCTGCACATCGGGGCCAAATAATGCGGCGTATTGCGCCAGGGTGGCCGGGGTGTCGCGGTCCGGGTCAACGGTGACGAACAGCACCGTCACGTCGCTGGCCAGCGGTCCGAGCTGCTTGATGATTTTGTCGATGTTGCCGAGCGTGAAGGGGCAGACATCCGGGCAGTTGGTATAGCCGAAATACAGTAGCGTGACCTTGCCCTGAAAATCGGCGGCGGTAACCGGCTTGCGGGTGGTGACATCCTGCATCGAGATCGCCAGCGGCGGCACCAGCCCTTGGATGCTGACATCCTGGTCCGACAAATTCTTATGGCAGGCGGACAGCAGCAGCAGGGTAGCAGCAACGAGGGTGTTAAGGCCGTGGCGGAGCGTGACAATCATGAGCGTGATATCGGCTGGGTTCTATGCTTGTGCAAGCGGCTCGGGGTCTTCGGCGTCCAAGCCCAGCATCACCTGGGCAGGGCCGGACTCCACCATCTCAACCGTGCGCAGCACCCGGCTGACGGCGCGGGTGCGGGTGCGGGCGCGTTCGATGTTGGAGGACATGGCCGAGGCATTGGCCGCCAGCTTGCCGAGAATATCGTCCATCTTGGTCATTTCGGTGCGGGTGGCGCCTAGCAGTTTGCCGATCTCGCCGGCGCGTTTTTCCAAATCCAGCGTGATATGGCCGAGGTGGATGGTCTGCAGCATGGCCGGCAGCAAAGTCGGCCCCAGAATAATGACTTTTTCGCGCACCCGGATTTCGTCGATCAGGTTGGGGATGCGGGCGACCTCGGCGAACAAGCCGTCGGAGGGCAGATACATCACGCCGAAATCTACTGTATCGGGCGGGCAGATGTATTTTTCGCGAATTTTTTTGGCCTCCAGCCGGATGCGAATCGCGATGTTATCACGGGCGGTGCGCTCGGCATCAAGGTCGGCGGTTTCGGCGGCCAGTAAAAGGCGCTCGTAATCCTCGGTGGGGAACTTACTATCCACCGCCAGCCATAACAGGCTGCGGGCCGGCATCCGGATGGCGAAATCAACCCGCTCGCGCGAGCCTTCCTGCACCGCGAAATTACGCTCAAACGCGCCGGGCGGCAGCACCTGCTCCAGCATCGCGCCCAGTTGCGCCTCGCCCCAGCCACCGCGGGTTTTGACGTTGGAGAAAATGCGTTTGAGGTCACCGATTTGGGCGGCGGCGGATTGCACCTCGCCCATCGCCTGCTGCACCTGCGCGAACTGCTCCAGCACGCGGGCGAAGCTGTTGGTCATCTGCTGATCCACCGCCTCGTGCAATTTCTCGTTCACCGAGGTCTGGATGGTGGTCAGGCGGGTTTCCAGTATGGTCAGGGTTTTCTGGTTATCCTCGGCGGCCTGTTTGCGCAGCAGGTCGGTGGTGGTGGCGACCGCCTGCACAGCGGTGTTGATCTGCTCGAACGCCTTCGAGAGCGCCTCGGTGGTGCCGGATTGGATGGCGGCGGCGAGGCGGCCTTCCATGGCGGCCAGCACCTCGCGGGTGGTGAGCGCCTCGGCGCGGTTGGCGGCCAGATTTTGTTCCAGCAGCAGGCGCAGCCGCTCGGGCGATTGCTCAGCCGCCCGCCATGCCGCCCAAGCCAGCACCGCTGCCAGTAAAACGGCCACAATAATCAACGCCAGTAGTAAAACCTCAGTGCTCATGCCCATATCCTAACCATAAAGCTGTAGTGCCGCGAGGGAGAGACGATGACCGAGCCGATGTATTTTGAAGATTTCGCCGTGGGGCAAGTGACCGAGGCCGGACCAGTGACGGTGAGTGAGTCCGACATTATCGAATTTGGCAAGCAATTCGACCCGCAGCCGATGCATGTTGACCCAGCCGTAGCGGCGGCGGTGACCGGCGGGTTGATCGCCAGCGGCTGGCACACAGCCAGCCTGACCATGCGGTTGTTGGTGACCGGGCGGCATTATCAGCCGGCACCCGGCACGGTGGGGCTGGGGTTTGAATCGCTGAAATGGCTGAAGCCGGTGCGCCCCGGCGATACGCTGCGGTTGCGAGTGGAATTGCTGGCGGTGCGGGCCAGTACCAGCAAGCCAGGCTGGGGAATTATTACAAATAAAATGACAACGCTGAACCAGCATGGCGAGCCGGTGCAGGAGATGAAAAGCTCGGCTATAGTGCCGATGCGAAATAAATAAAGGAATATGCCATGAATAGCGCGGTTGCTGTTATCGCTTTTATCATCGTCGTTATCGGGGCGGTGGTGTTTGCACTGCTGAACCTGCAAGTGCCGGGCCTGGTTATCATTTTCATCGGCGTGATCTTCGGATTAACATTCCGTATCGCAGCCGAATGGGAACGCGCCGTGGTGCTGCGCTTTGGTCGCTTCGCCGGGGTGCGTGGGCCGGGGCTGTATTTCCTTATCCCCGCGATTGAAACTGTGTACGCCACAGTTGATACACGCCGCCAAAGCACCCGCATCTCAGCGGAGGATACCCTGACCTCCGACGCTGTTTCGGTGACGATGGATTCGATTATGTTCTGGCGCGTGCAGGATGTGAAACGCGCCGCGACGGAATTGACCGATTATCGCGGTATGATCGCGCAGGTGGCGCAGACCAGCTTGCGCGAAGTGATAAGTTCGACAACGTTGAATAATATTCTCTCGGAACGCGAAGCGATGGATGCGACGTTGCGCGAATATATCACCAAAAAATCCATGGGCTGGGGTATCGGTGAAATCTCGGTGGAAATCCGCGATGTGAAAATTCCACCGGAGTTGAACGACGCCATGAGCCGCAACGCCCAGGCCGAAAAAGAGAAACAGGCGCGGGTGACATTGGCCAGTGCGGAAGTGGCGATTGCCGAACAGATCGCTGCCGCCAGCCAGATTTATCACCAGAACCCGGTGGCGCTGCAAATCCGGCAGATGGGGCTGATTTATGACATGAACAAAGACCGCGGCGTGACAATTCTGGTGCCGACCGACATGGCGAACGCGCTAGGTGCTTCGGTGGCGCTGAACGTGCCGGCGATGAACCAGGGCACAATGCCGGCAACAACTTCCTTCAGCGGCCCGGGTTCTGTGCCGCGGGCGTGAGCGTTACCCCACACACTCCATAATCGCCTGCAACTGGCCAGTGAGGGTGGTGGCGGGGGAGAAGGATAGGTTGAAGGCGGCGGAGCCGATGGTGAAAGCGTCGGCTCCCGCGTTGCGGACGGCGGCGATGCGTTCAGGGCCATTGATATCACCGGCGACGATCAGGGTTTTATCCCCCAGCGCGCGGCGGGCGGCTTCAACGAGGGCCACCGGCTCGGCCTCAGTGGCGCGGTACGCCAGCAAATCCACCCCGTCGCAGCCCTGCGCCAAAAAATCGCAGGTGTGGGCGTGGATTTGCGTGGGCGTGCCGCCGAGTTTGGTGGGGTGTCCGCTGGGGGTGCCGGGAAACGGGTAGTAGTTGATATTTGAGCCGTTCAGTATGTCTAGTGTTTCAGCAACCTGTGTGCCACCAAGCAGGCGGTTAACGCCGATTTCCACCGCCATCCGGGCGGAGTTGAGGGCGGCTTGCGGAGAGGTCGCCACCACTTCGAGATAGCTGACCGCACCGCTGGCTTGGATTTTTTGGTTGAGGGTTCTGAGGGTTTCCAGATCAGCGCCGATGTCCTTGAAGCCGATGTGGCAGATGTTGAGGGGCATGATTTGCGCGATGACATCGAGGCAGTCGGGAATGGTGCGGTCATCGCGGGTAAGCATGAAGATGAAGTTCATGGCGTGCGGCAACTGGCTGGGGAGGCCCCCGCTGGCGCGGGGATGACGACGAGGATCGCCATCAATATAAATCGAAATATTCGTTGGTCTCGGCAGCCGGAATATCCTCGCGCAGGCGCAATATCTCAGCGGCTTTCACTTTCTGGAATACACCGACAAATTCCGAGCCCAGCATGTGGATGAAATCGGTATCGGCCTCCAGTGCCGCGAGTGATTCATGCATCTCGGTCGGCAGTTTTTTGAAGCTGTCGTCAGCTTCCTTCAGGCCGGAACGCTCCGGCGCCAGCACGCTCTCATGCTGCATGCCCAACAGCCCGGCGGCAATGGTGGCGGCGGCGGTGAGGTAGGGGTTGGAAAGCGCTGAGGGCACCCGCACTTCAAGGTGCTGGCGCTTGTCCTTGCTGGCCTTGATGCGCACCGAGGCGGAACGGTCTTCCACGCCCCACGAGATATTGGAGGGGGCGAACGTATGCGGGCGGATGCGGCGGTAGCAGTTCGGCGTGGGGTTCCAAATTGCCTGCGCGGCGGCGGCGTGTTCCAGGATCCCGGCGGTGAATTGCTTCATGATCGGGCTCATGCCGTCCTTGTCGCTGGCATCAAGAAACACGTTGCGCCCGGTCGCGAGGTCGTACAATGAGATATGAAAATGCGAGCAGGAACCTGCAAGACCCTTGTACGGCTTGGTCATGAAGGTGGCCAGCAGGCCTTCAGTGTGCAGAAATTCCTTGACGGTATTTTTGAACACGAAGGCGCGGTCAGCGGCGGCAATGCCGTCAGCGGCGGCGAAGTTCAGCTCCCATTGGCTCGGGCCATATTCGCCGTTGGCGGTGATCATATCAACGCCGCTGAGGTTCAGCACGCGCATCAGTTTATCAAGCGCCGGGTGCTGGTGCAGCAGTGAGGTGACGAAGATCGGCTGGCCGGTGTAAAGCGGTTTGCGGGTGGCGGCGTCCACCACATAAAATTCATACTCATGGCCCATTTTCACGCCGTAACCCATTTGGGCGGCGAGGCTGAGGATGTTTTTCAGCACGGTGCGGGGGGCGGCGGGTTGCGGGCGGCCGTCATACCATTTGGTATCGCAGATCACCCGCGCGGTGTTGGCAAGCCAGGGTACGTTGCTCACGGTGTCCGGGTCCGGGATCATCAGACAGTCAGCGAAGTTGATATCCTCGTTATAGCCAGTGCCTTGGATGGGGATGGACGCGGAATCCAGCGTGACGGCACCGCCGTAAAGGTTCAACCCATTCAGCGTGTAGCTTTCCACATGGTTCATCGGCACGGTTTTACCGCGAGAGAGGCCGGCGAGGTCGGGCAGTTCAAAACGGACATATTCAACCGAGTTTTCGCGGAGGTTTTGGGCGAAGTCGCTGGCGGTTTCAGGCGTGTGGTGGAAATACGGGCGTGACATTGCGTGGGGTCCCTATGCGGCTTGTTGGGCGCTGATGGTGCGGGCCGCGATGTTCAGGAAGTTGCTGAAGATCGTGGTGGCGGCACTGTGCAATGCCGGGAAGTTCTGTTCAACACTTGTCTGAATGGCGGGCAGGGCACCTGGGCCCTTCACCCGTTCCAGGGCCGCAATATATTGCGGAATGGCACCCCATTCGGCGGCGGTGGTGTGGGTGAGTTCCATGTGAAATTGCAGCCCATAAGCGTGGCTGCCGAGGGCCTGGGCCTGAATGGCGCAACCCGGTGAGGTGGCGATGACGCGCCCGCCAGGCGGCAGTTTGGTCACTTCCGCGCCGTGCCACTGAAAGCAGGTGCAAACCTCGCCCACATCCTCGAACAGCGGGTCGGGGCTGAGGGTGACGCGGCTGATGCCGACTTCAGGCGGGGCGGTCATTAATTTAGCCTCACCACCGCAGGCCTCGGCGAGAAGCTGGTGGCCGAGGCACATGCCAAGATAGGGGCGGCCTGCCATTACCCAGTTGCGGATGGCGGCTTTTTCGGCCACCAACCAGGGGTGTTCAGCCTCCTCCCATACATCCATCGGCCCGCCCATGACGAGGAGTGCGTCACAATCATCGAGCGGTGGAATCGCCTCGCCCTCGTCAAGCTCAACCGCCTCCCAGGTGTGGCCGTAGGCCTGCATCACGTCGCGGAAGCTGCCGGGATGCTCGGAGGCGATATGCTGGAAAACCAAAAGTCTCATGCTGGGGTTATCTCCGCTTCGATGCCGTGAATGGCGGTGCTCTCGCCGATGTCGGCATGGGCACCGTTATAAAGTGCGTTGATGTTGGAACCGTGTGAGAAGCGCGGCCAGCGGCCTTTGGGGGCCAGCGCCACGCCGCGCGGCAAGGTGGCATCGAGATGCAGTTTCAGGGTGATTTTATCTTCATGGTTGGAGAGACGAACCATACTGCCTTCAGTCAGGTTGCGGGCGGTGGCGTCTTCGGGGTGCAGGCTGACGGTGGCTTCGCCGAGCCTCTCGCGGATTTTGGGGTCGTTGGCGTAAGCGCTGTTCATGGTCCAGGGCGAGGCGGGGGAGAGCACGCGTAAGCTGTTGTTGGCGGCGGGCGCATCGGCGTGGGCAAAGGGGCGTTTGGGGGCTCCGGCGGCTACAGCTTGTTCGGAGGATATTTCCACTTTGCCAGATGGGGTGGGAAAGATTTTATTGGCAAACGGCGTAACGATGGTTGTGGAAAATTCTTGTGTGCCGCTTGCCACCAGTTGTGCAAAATTATTTGCAACGCCGGTGGTGGCGACGAGATTGTTCAGAATTTGATCGTCGCCCTCGTAAAGCTCAGGCGCATTCAGCCCCATGGCGCGGGATAAGCGGCGGAAAATTTCCTGGTTGGGGAGTGAATTCCCCATCGGCGCGGCGGCTTTTACCTGGGCGCTGACGGTGAGATTGAAATACGGCAGCACCAGATCATCAAACTCCAGGAAGCTGGCGGCGGGTAGAATCCAGTCGGCATAATCGGTGGTGTCTGTGGAAAACAGATCGAGACAGATATGCAATAAATCTTCGCGGGCGAGCGACTGCCGTAGCATCGCCTGACGCGGCGACGAGGCCAGGATGTTGTTGTTCCAGCACAGCAGGGCTGCGGCGCGGGTGGGGTTGGCTAATGTTTCGGCGAGGTCGAGGTGCGAAATGGAGGGGGCGCCACCCGGCCCGGCGAGGTGCGCGGCGGTGAGCTTGCCCATATCCACGCCACGGGTAGCGGGGCCGTTGAGGTAGCACAGCCCGGCGTCGGGTTTGGCGAGGTTGCCAGTGACGGCGGCCAGCGCAGCGGCGGCGCGGAACACGTTGCCGCCTTTGGGTTGCCGCTGCACGCCCTGGCCGAGCCACAGCAACGAAGGCCCGGTGGCGTAAAGTCTCGCCGCTTGCTCGATCAGTGCGGCGGGTAAATCAGTGGCGGCGGCGGTCCATTCCGGCGTGGCTTTGGCAATGTCTGGGGCCAATTCATCCCAGCCGATGACGTGATTTTCGATAAAATCCGCGTCAAGCAGGCCGTCGCGCTGGGCGATATGCATGAAGCCGAATGCCAAAGCTGCATCCGACCCAGGGCGGAGTTGCAGGTGTAAATGCGCCATCGCGGCGGTGGGGTGGCGGATCGGGTCGATGACGATGATTTTACCGGGGGCTTCGGCCAGCCAGTGCTTGTGCATATGCGGGGCGCTGGCGAACGGGTTGGCGCCCCACACCATGATGCAGGCAGCCGACGCGGCGGCGCGCGGGTCGAAGCCGGTGCAGCTATCGCCCAGCGTCCAGTTCAGCGCCACATGCCCGGCCTTGTTGCACACCGAATCCGGGTCCACCTCGGTCGCGCCGATGGCGTTGAAAAACCGCATCCCGAAGCTGCCGGCCAGCATGGCCACCGTGCCGGTGTAATGAGTATGCAGAATTTTCGCAGGGTTTTCAGCGCGGATGGCATTGAGTTTGGCGGCGATATCGGCCAGCGCCTCGTCCCAACTGGCGGCGGCAAATTTCCCCTCGCCCTTTTTGCCGGTCCGCTTCAGCGGCGTGGTCAGGCGGGCTTCGGGGTCGCGCCAGATGCCATTATAGGCCAGCGCACATTTGCCGCACAAAGCGCCGCGCGAGACCGGATGTTCGGGGTCGCCCAGCACCTTGGTAATCACGCCGTCATGCTTCACCACCGCAATGCCGCAGGCGTCGTAGCAGTCGCGCGGGCAGGTGGTTTTGACGATCTCACGCATCGGCAGGCCTTGGTAAAAAGTTCCTGGTCATAAACTTCTTATCTTACCGGTAATTTTGCGTTGGGAAAGAGACTTTTACGGCGTGGCGATGATTTTGCGGCAAGATATCGCCTTGCGGTTTGCCTCGGTTGGTTCGAGATTGCCGCCCATGCCCATCCGTTTGCTGTCCCCCAATATCGTGAACCGGATTGCCGCCGGTGAGGTGATCGAGCGTCCGGCGGCGGCGGTGAAGGAGCTGGTGGAGAACGCGCTGGATGCCGGGGCGCGACGGATTGAGGTGATTCTGGTGGGCGGCGGCATCACCCGGATCGAGGTGATCGACGATGGCTGCGGCATCGCCCGCGATGAACTGGCCCTGGCCATTGAACGCCACGCCACCTCGAAGCTGAGCGATGAGACGTTGGTGCGGATTGCCACTTTGGGGTTTCGCGGCGAGGCGCTGCCCAGTATCGGCGCAGCGGCGAAGCTGACATTGATCAGCCGTCCCAAAGGCCAGGATGGCGCGTATCGGATCGTCGTGGCGGGTGGTGAGGTATCGGCGGTAGCCCCCGCTTCCGCCCCGGAGGGCACGCGGGCGATCGTCGAGGATTTATTCTACGCCACCCCGGCGCGGCGGAAGTTTCTGCGCAAACCGGCGGCGGAGGCCGATGCGGCGGAGCGGGCCGTGTGGCGGCTAGCTCTATCGGCCCCGAACGTGGCGTTCCGGCTGGTCTCGGATGAGCGGGTGATGTTTGACGTGGCGGCGCAGGATGAGGCGGGTCGGGTGGCGGCGCTGTTTGGCCGTGAGACCGCCGGGGGGTTGTTGGCACTGGAGGCCGAGCGTGACGGCGTGCGGCTGCTGGGGTTGGCGGGTCCGGCGAGTCTCTCACGGGCCACCACCGCCTTGCAGAGCTTCGTGGTGAATGGCCGGCCGGTGCAGGACCCGCTGCTGCGGATGGCGCTGCGTCTGGCCTACCGCGATGTCATTCCCGCTGGGCGGCATCCGGTAGCGGCCCTGCGGCTGGAGGTGCCGCCGGAGGCGCTGGATGTGAATGTGCATCCGGCCAAAACCGAGTTGCGCTTCGCCGATGCCAACGGGGTGCGCAGTCTGGTGATTGGGGCCATCGGGCGGCTGTTGGAGCGGCCAGTGTCGCTGGCGGGCGCACCGCCAGTTTATACGCCGCTTTCCAGTCAGCGCCCTGTGCTGAATTTGCCGCCGCGTCCCAGCATGCAAGCCCGCGGCTTTGCCGAGGCGGAGTTTGCGCTGCTGACGCCGCCAGAAGCGCGGCAATTCGAGCCGGTGGAACCGCTGGCGGAACATCCGCTCGGCGCCCCGGTGGCGCAGATTTTGGATACTTATGTTTTGGCGGTGGCGGCTGATGGCAGCCTGGTGATCGTGGACCAGCATGCCGCCCATGAGCGCCTGACCGAGGAACGGCTGCGGGCGGAATTTCAGGCCGGGCGGGTGGCAAGCCAGCCGTTGTTATTGCCGGTGGTGGTGGATTTCACCCCGATCGAGGCGGCGCGGCTGCTGGCGCAGGTCGATGTACTGCAAAGCCTGGGGCTGGAAATTGAGGCGTTTGGGCCGGGGGCGGTGCTGGTGCGCGCGGTGCCGGCGGCCTTGAAGGAGCCGGATGCGGCGGCGCTGTTGCGGGACTTGGCCGAGGAGTTTGGCGAGAGCGAGACGCCGGTGGCGCTGGAGGCGAAATTGGATTCCGCCTTGGCGCGGCTGGCCTGCCATCGCTCAATTCGCGCCGGGCGGCGGCTGGCCCCGGCGGAAATGACGGCTTTGCTGCGCGAGATGGAGGCCACGCCCCGGGCCGGGACATGCAGCCACGGGCGTCCGACGTTTCTGAAACTGACGCGGGCGGAATTGGAGACGATGTTCGGGCGGCGAGGGATGTGAGATTCTAGCGTGCTTTGTCACTTGACGTGCGATATTAATTCAATATATCTAGAATTATGGAATCAAATGACGCCATTGCAGTGTTCGGGGCCTTAGCTCAGGAGACGCGCCTCGCGGTGTTTCGTGCCTTGGTGCGGGCTGAGCCTGCGGGGATCGCGGCGGGGGATTTGGCGCGGGATTTGGGTGTGCCGGCCAACACCATGTCGGCGCATCTTTCGGTGCTGGCGCGGGCCGGTTTGGTGAGTAGCCGCCGTGATAGCCGCTCGATCATCTATCGCGCTGAAATCTCCAAGCTGCGCGCGGTGATGTTGTTTCTGGCGGCGGATTGTTGTGGCGGCAATGCCGATTTATGCGCGCCGCTGGTGGCGGATTTAATGCCGTGCTGTGACGAGGAAAGGAGAGCTTTCATGCCTGACAGAATTTATAACGTGATGTTTTTATGCACCGGCAATTCGGCCCGCTCGATCATGGCGGAGGCGATTTTGCAGCGCGACGGCGGCGGCCATTTCCGCGCCCACTCGGCGGGGAGTTACCCCAATGGCACGGTCAATCCGTTCGCGCTGAAGGTGCTGGAAGGTTATGGCTACCCCGCCGCGGGGGCACGTTCCAAAAGCTGGGATGAGTTTTCTGGAGCCAATGCCCCGGTGATGGATTTTGTATTCACGGTGTGTGACAACGCCGCGGGTGAGGTTTGCCCGGTCTGGCCGGGACATCCGATGACGGCGCATTGGGGGATCGACGACCCGGCTTCGGTGCAGGGGCCGGATATTGAAAAGGAAAAAGCTTTCGTGCAGGCCTTCAAATATTTACGCACCCGGATTGGCGTGTTTCTCAGCCTGCCGCTGGCCAGTATCGATCAAATGGCGCTCGGCACCAAGCTGCGTGACATTGGCAGGCTCGAGGGCACAACCTCGCCGCGCCCGGGAGTGGCGTGATGAGTGCTGCTGATGTTGTGATCTATTTCAATCCGCAATGCGGCACGGCGCGCAATGTGCTGGCGATGATCCGCAATGCCGGGATTGAGCCGTTGGTGATTGAATATATGAAAACCCCGCCAGGGCGTGAAGTGATCAGGCAACTGAGCGTGCGGGCTGGGGTGAAATTACGTGACTGGCTGCGCGAGAAGGATACACCCTATACGGAGCTTGGCCTGGATAATCCGGCGCTGAGCGATGATGAATTGCTTGACGCCATCGAGCAGCACCCGATTTTGTTGAATCGTCCGATCGTGGTGACCCCGCTGGGCGTGCGGCTGTGCCGGCCTTCGGAGCTGGTGCTGGATATTCTACCCGAACCGCAAAAAGCCGCATTTTCCAAGGAAGATGGCGAGGCGGTGGTGGACGCCACGGGCCAGCGCGTGCGCTGAATTTCGGTAATACCTGACGATTTGAGGAGACGCCGATGCTGGCGCTGGCGATATTTTTAGTAACCTTGGTGTTTGTCATCTGGCAGCCGCGTGGCCTCGGTATTGGCTGGAGTGCGCTGGCAGGGGCGGCGGTGGCGTTGGCGACCGGCGTGGTGCATTGGCACGATATCAGCGCGGTGTGGCATATTGTATGGGATGCCACTTTTACCTTCGTCGCGTTGATCATTATATCATTATTGTTGGACGAAGCAGGGTTTTTTGAATGGGCGGCGCTGCATGTGGCGCGTTGGGGCGGCGGGCGCGGGCGGTTTTTGTTCCCGCTGGTGGTGCTGCTGGGGGCAGCTATCTCGGCGGTGTTTGCCAACGACGGTGCGGCTCTGTTGCTCACCCCAATCATGGTGGCGATTTTGCTGCGGCTGGAATTTACCCCCGTGCAGACATTAGCCTTTGTGGTGGCTACCGGGTTTGTGGCTGATACCACCAGCCTGCCGTTGATCATTTCAAATCTGGTCAACATCGTCAGTGCTAATTATTTCAACATCACCTTCAACCGTTATGCGCTGGTCATGGTGCCGGTGGATATTGTTTCCACGCTGGTCACGTTGGCGGTGCTGTGGGCGTTCTATGCGCGGGTGGTACCCGTGCGATACGACCTGGGAAATATTGAGGACCCGGTGCACGCGATTCGTGACAAGGTGATTTTCAAAGCCGCGTTTCCGATATTAGGGTTATTGTTGGTGGCGTATTTTGTGTTTGCGCCTTTGGGTGTGCCGGTTTCGGTGGTCACCTGCGCTGGTGCGGCGGTATTATTGGCGCTCGCCGCCAAGGGGCATGTGATTTCGGTGGGTAAGGTTATGCGAAATGCACCCTGGCAGATCGTGATTTTTTCGCTCGGCATGTATCTGGTGGTGTATGGGCTGCGCAATGCCGGCCTCACTGGTTACTTGGCGTATGGGCTGGCATGGCTGGCGGGGCAAGGTGGCATGGTGGCCACCATTGGTACTGGCTTTGGCGCGGCGTTGCTATCGTCGGTGATGAACAACATGCCGGGTGTGCTGGTGGGCACGCTCTCGATCGAGCAGGCAACAAACCTGCAGCCGTTGACCCGCGAGTTGATGATTTATGCGAATATCATCGGCTGTGATCTCGGACCGAAATTCACCCCGATCGGCAGCCTGGCGACATTGCTGTGGCTGAACGTGCTGGGGCGCAAGGGCATTAGCATTACCTGGGGGCAATACATGAAAGTCGGCCTTAGCATCACCCCGCCAGTACTGTTGGTGGTGCTGGTGGCGCTGGATTTATGGTTGCGGGTGCTGGGCGCATGAGCTTGCCGAATTTGCGCGTGGATTTGTTGCACGCGCCTGATGTGCAGCGGTTGGAACCTGCGGTCCGCGCCACCCACAAGCCGCGTATTTTATTGTTGTATGGCTCGCTGCGTGAGGTTTCCTACAGCCGGCTGCTGATTGAGGAAGCGGCGCGGCTGCTGGAACTGATGGGGGCGGAGGTGAAAATCTTCGACCCGCGTGAGTTGCCGGTGGCGAACAGCGTGCCGAAAACCCATCCGAAGGTGCAGGCGTTGCGCGCGCTCTCGCTATGGTCGGAGGGTCAAGTCTGGTGCAGCCCGGAAATGCACGGTGCCATCACCGGTGTTTTCAAAAACCAGATCGACTGGCTGCCGCTTGAGGAGGCTTCAATACGCCCAACTCAGGGGCGTACGCTGGCGGTGTTACAGGTCTCCGGCGGTTCGCAAAGTTTCAATGCGGTGAACACGCTGCGGCTGCTGGGGCGCTGGATGCGGATGTTCACCATTCCCAACCAATCCAGCGTGCCGATGGCCTATACGCAATTTGATGCCGAGGGCCGGATGAAGCCTGGCCCGCTGTATGACCGGTTGGTGGATGTGATGGAAGAATTGCTGCGCTTTACCTGGCTGCTGCGCGACCGGGCGGATTATCTGGTGGATCGGTACAGCGAGCGCAAAGCGGCGTTCAAATTGCCTGAAGCGCTGTAGCGGCTTCGAGGTCTTCGGGGGTGTTGATGTTCAGGAAGGGGTCATAGGGCGCGTTGAACGAAACTTGCCGGGCGCGGATGAGCTTCAGGAAGTCCCGTACTTTGTATTTACCCTCTGGCTCTAAAAATCGTTCCAACATCGGCAGGCAATCAACCGGCCAGAGCGCTGCCAGATGGTGCTGGCGGCCCCGGTAACAGCTAACCGACGGCGCTGGGGCGAGACGCTCCGCGAGGTTGTGCGGAATATAGGGCGTATCCACCGGGACGGTGAGAAGGGCGGCGGCCCCAATGTCAGCGGCCCAGGCCAGCCCGGCGGCAACACCGGCCAGCGGGCCTTTGCCACGGTGAAGGTCTGGCAGCACCGGCAGGCCGAACGCAGCGAAGCGGGTGGGGTCGCCGTTGGCGCTGATGGCGATGGTGGGCACTTGCGGGGTGAGGCGGGCGAGCAGATGCGCGATGAGGGGCTGGCCGTTCATGGTCAAGAAAGCCTTGTCGGCCCCACCGAGCCGGCTGCCCCGGCCACCGGCCAGGATGAGGGCGGCGATCATGCTGAAACAAGCAGGAGGGGGATGGGGCGAACGACGGGGATTGAACCCGCGACAACCGGTACCACAAACCGGCGCTCTACCAACTGAGCTACGTCCGCCATCAGGTGCCCTGATCAGTGCTGGGTGGTACTGCGCTCATGCGGTCGCCGTCAATGTTTGCTCTGGCGTTATCCAGTTTTCTAGGCGGGCGAGGGCATTATTGAGGACCGAATCCTGCTTGCAGAAGGCAAACCGCACAAAATGGCTGGGTCCGTTACTGTCGTAAAAGGCTGAGAGCGGAATCGCGGCCACCCCGGCCTGTTCGGTGATGGTGCGGCAGAAGGCCATATCATCGCCAGTAAAGCCGAGGGGCGAAATGTCGGCGGTGATGAAATAACTGCCATCCGCCGGCAGCACGCCAAAGCCGAGGCGGGTGAGGCCAGCGGCTAGTAAATCCCGCTTGGCCGCCAGCGTGCTCCCTAATGCGGTGAAATACTCATCCGGCTTGGCCAGCCCCAGCGCCACCGCGCGTTGCAAATTCGGCGCACTGGTGAAGGTGAGGTTCTGGTGTGCCTTGGCAACCACGCCCACCAGTTCATTCGGGCCGGAGACATAGCCGATCTTCCAGCCGGTGAGGGAGAAGGTTTTGCCAGCACTGCCGACCCGCAATGTCCGCTCGGCCATGCCGGGCAGGGTCATCAATGGAATATGGGTGGCGGGGGCGAACACCAGATGTTCGTAAACCTCATCGCACACCGCGTAGGCATCATGCTGTTCCAGTAAGTCCGCGATGAAGTTTAATTCGGCACGGGTGAACACCTTGCCGCAGGGGTTCATCGGCGAGTTCAGCAATAGCAATTTGGTGCGCGGTGAGAAGGCGGCGGTTAGTTCGTTGTGCGGCAGGCTCCAATCCGGCGGGTTGAGACGCACCAGCTTCGGGATGCCGCCCAGCAGTTTAATCACCGGCAGGTAGGTATCGTACAAAGGCTCGATTGCCACTACCTCGTCGCCGGGGTTGATCAGCGCTGTCAGGCAGGCGGTGATGGCCTCGGTGGCGCCGGAGGTGACCACCACGCCGCCGTTGGGGTCGATATCGAGATTATAAAACCGCTTGTTGGCCGCGGCGACCGCCTGGCGGAGTTCCGCCACACCGGTCATCGGCGGGTATTGGTTGCGGTTATCTAACAATGCGTCGGCCGCCGCTTGCACCACATCCGCCGGGCCTTGCACATCGGGGAAGCCCTGGCCAAGATTGATGGCGGTATGCTGCACCGCCAATGCCGACATGATGGTGAAGATGGTGGTGCCGGTTTGGGCGAGCAGATTGTTAGGAGATTTCACGAGGCGTCCTTGGGTCATATCGGCGCAAAATAGCTGTCATGTCAGGATGAAGCAAATTTGCCTATAAATTAAGCAACTAGAAGCCGTACCGTGGGCAAAACATAGCGGCATGGCTAACCGTGGGTTGCCTCAAACCACGATGACAACCACGATTGCAAGCTGGCACGCCTCATGCAAGGCTATGCTCTGCCAGCCCATTGGCTGGCGCGCATCCGCGCTGGCCGCACGAATTATAGAGGAGGACGCCTGTATTTGCCGGGCGTGGACCAGATGAAAAAGATCGAAGCGATCATTAAGCCGTTTAAGCTCGACGAAGTGAAAGAGGCTCTGCATGAAGTGGGGCTGCAAGGCATCACGGTGGTTGAGGCCAAGGGTTTTGGCCGCCAGAAAGGCCATACCGAGCTTTATCGCGGCGCCGAATATGTGGTGGATTTCCTGCCGAAGGTAAAAATCGAGGTGATCTGTGAAGATGCCTTGGTGGACCGCGCCGTTGAGGCGATCACCAACGCGGCCCGCACCGGGCGGATCGGTGATGGCAAGATCTTCATCTCCAGCGTTGAAGAAGCCATTCGGATCCGGACAGGTGAAAAGGGCGATGCGGCCATCTAGCCGCTTCGTTCATTTGTATAGCTGTGGACGCGGCATGGTGGCTTGCTATGCCGCGCCTGGCGTTGCACAGAGGATAGTGGGCAGCAAATGCCGCATGGTGCGGTTTTGTTGCGCGTGGACAAACAACCTTTGATATAAACGGGGATAGAGCATGGCGAAGAAGCCCGCTGGAACTGACGATGGAATCGCAAAAGTTTTAGAGATGATTAAGGAGAACGGCGTTGAATACGTCGATCTTCGTTTCACCGACCCGAAAGGCAAGTGGCAGCACACCGCCCAGCATATTTCGACGGTCGATGCAGACGCCCTGAAGGACGGCTTCATGTTCGATGGTTCTTCCATCGCCGGCTGGAAAGCCATCAACGAATCCGACATGATTTTGCAGCCGGACGTTGAAACCGCGGTGATGGACCCGTTTGCGGCCAAGCCGAGCCTGATTTTGTTCTGCGATATCATTGAGCCTTCGACCGGCCAGGGCTACGCCCGCGACCCGCGCTCGACCGCTAAGAAGGTGGAAGCCTATTTGAAGTCAACCGGCATCGGCGACCAGATTGTGGTGGGTGCGGAGGCTGAGTTCTTCATTTTTGATAGCGTGAAGTTTGGCACCGGCGGTAACTTCGGCACCTACCAGGTGGACAGCATTGAAGGCCCCGGTTCCTCGATGAAGGACTATCCGGAAGGCAACATGGGCCATCGTCCGTCTGTGAAGGGTGGCTATTTCCCGGTTCCACCGGTGGATGGTGATTCTGATTTGCGCGCTGAAATGCTCTCTGCGATGGGCGAGATGGGCCTGCCGATTGAAAAGCATCACCATGAAGTGGCGCAGAGCCAGCACGAGTTGGGAACCCGGTTCGGCACACTGACCAAGATGGCCGACCAGATGCAGATTTATAAATACTGCGTCCACAACGTCGCGCATTCGTATGGCAAGACCGCGACCTTTATGCCGAAGCCGATCTATGGCGATAACGGCTCGGGTATGCATACCCACCAGTCGATCTGGAAAGCCGGCAAGCCGTTGTTTGCGGGGAATGGTTATGCTGATCTCTCTGAGATGTGCCTGTATTTCATTGGTGGCATTATCAAACATGCCAAGTCGATCAACGCGTTCACGAACCCTTCCACCAACAGCTACAAAAGGTTGATCCCTGGGTTCGAGGCGCCGGTGTTGCTGGCGTATTCAGCGCGTAACCGTTCGGCTTCGTGCCGGATTCCGTACACCACCAGCCCGAAGGCCAAGCGCGTTGAAGTGCGCTTCCCTGACCCGACCGCCAACCCGTATCTGGCGTTCTCCGCCATTGCGATGGCCGGGCTGGATGGTATCAAGAACAAAATCCACCCGGGCGATCCGATGGACAAGGACTTGTATGACCTGCCGCCGGAAGAGCTGAAAGGCATCCCGACGGTTTGCGGTTCACTGCGCGAAGCCTTGGTGAATTTGGAAGCCAACCATGAGTTCCTGCTGGCCGGCGACGTGTTCAGTAAGGAGCAGATTGAGAGCTATATCGAACTGAAATGGAAAGATGTGTATCGTTTCGAGCACACCCCGCACCCGGTTGAGTTTGAAATGTATTACTCGGCTTAATAGGCCGAGATACCGGAAAAGGGGGGCTTCGGCCCCCTTTTTTGTTATGACGGTGGCGGTGGGGCGGCCTGATGGGTTCAACTCAAATCACCTCCCGCGCCAGCCGTTGAAAATCGCGGTAGCGTAACCCGAATGAGTGGCCATTCATGGTGACGGTTTCAAATTTCGTGCTTCCAGCCAGGTGGATGATGCCGATGACTTCATGTGGCGGCGTGGGGACGATGAGTTTTTTGGTCCGTAAATCCACGCCGGGAAAGCATATATAAGTCTGCCAATTGTCAATCGCCCGCAGCGGCCCGATATCGAATTGCATTTTATAAATGATTTTATGCAATGGAATCTGGTCAGAGAAATAGATTTTTTGGCCCTGTGCCTGCTTGTCCCGTAAGGCCTGCAATTCCTGCTGCCACGCCGCCCAAATGGGCGATGTGGCGCGCATGGCAAACACCCCGGCATTCAGCATCGGCATGTTCAGCGGCATGTTGGATAAATCTTCGCCTTCATTGCGACGATAAATATTCAGTGTGCGTTTTGAGGGCGTTGGATAGTTGATATAATGCACGTCAAATTCAGGATGAATCGCGATATCATGGGTGCGGGCCTGGGCGATGATGCGAGGCAACGAATCAGCCCCCTGGAACCAGCAGTCAGTATCGACCCAGATGTAAACCTCATAACCCGGAAACAACTCTGGCAATTTGGCCTTGGCACCGCTGAAGGCTGTGTAATAGCCCATGTTCTTGGAGAATTCCGCCGGTGCTCGCAGGGGCAGATAATGGGTCACATGCGCGGCGATTTCGTGCGGCGGGGTTTTACGGCCAAAATTGATGAAACCTACATCGCAGGCGCTAGGATAGTTGGCATGAAACGAAGCGATGCAATCTGCCGCCAAGTCAAAATGCCACTCATCACAGCCGGTGACCAGTAGAATACGAGGGTCTTTCTGGTATGATGTCACGCTGCCCACCCGGCTCTAATGTTTCCGCACCGCGTTGGCGGGAATTTGCACATTCAAATTCACATATCCCTTCACGAATGTTGAAAAAACCCTCTGTGGTTCTTCAACAACTTCAATCCGTCCAAACCGCTGCAGAATTTCCTCCCAGCAAATGCGCAACTGCATATCCGCCAGGCGCTCACCTAAGCAGCGGTGCAGGCCGAAGCCGAAGGATAAATGCCGGCGGGATTTTTCGCGGTCAATGATCATCCGGTCTGCCTGCGGGATAATTTCCTCATCGCGGTTGCCCGACACATACCACATCACCACCCTGTCGCCCGCATGGATTTTTTTACCCTCGAATTCAAAATCCCGCGTCGCGGTGCGGCGCATATGGGCGAGCGGGGTTTGCCAGCGGATGATTTCCGGGACCATGTTGGGAATCAAACCGGGGTTAGCCAGAAGTTTGCTGTATTCATCAGGGAATTTATTCAGCGCATACAGCCCGCCGGTGATCGAGTTGCGGGTGGTGTCATTGCCACCGACGATCAGGAGCAGAATATTGCCGAGATACTCCATCGGGGTTTGGTGCCGCGTGGCCTCAGAATGTGCCATCATCGAAATAAGGTCACCACGCGGCGGGGCGTTGACACGCTCATTCCAGAGTTGCGTGAAATAGCCGAGGCATTCAAGCAACTCAACGCGGCGTTCGTCTTCGTTATTGATGATGCCGCCACCTGGCACCGCGGTTGCCACATCCGACCAGCGGGTGAGTTTGCGCCGGTCCTCCCACGGAAAATCCAGCAGGGTTGCGAGCAGTTGGGTGGTCAGCTCGATGGAAACCTTCTCCGCCCAGTCAAAGGTTTCGCCAATCGGCAGATGATCGAGCGCGGTTTGGGCCCGCTTACGGATGAGGATTTCGAGTTGCGTGAGGCTGGGCGCCGCTACGATGCCCTGTACCGCAGCGCGTTGTGCATCATGGCGCGGCGGGTCCATGGCGATGAACATCGGCAGTACGAAATCCAGCGGCTGGTCGCGCAGGGTGATGCCGCCATATTTTACATCCGAGGAGAACACCTCGTGGTTCGCCTCGACCTGCATGATGTGCCGGTATTTGGTGATCGACCAATAGGCGCCGAACATGCCGGCCTTGGAATAATGTACCGGGGCCTCGCGGCGCAGCCGTTCAAAATACGGCCATATGGCATCGTGCTGGAACAAGATTGGCTGGGCCGGGTCGATCTCGCTCAACGCCATTTCATATGGGTTGTCAGCCAGATAATCATGGTCCATGGCGGTTCCCCTCGGCGTTATGTTGCTGCCGTTAAGGGGAGCAGTTCAGCACAGGTGCCGCGTTTCGCCAAGGCAGGTGTTTTATCCCTACCCGTTGATGACCGGCACACCGAACAGATAGGGGTGCAGGAAGATAATAGCGGCGTAGATGGCGCTGCCCAAAACCCCGGCTTGCAAATCCGCCGGGGTGAATTTTTTGTTGCGGGGGGCACCGTAGTCGCCGCGCTTTTTTAGTGAAATCCTATCCGCCACGGCCCAGGCCAGGAAGCTGCCGAACAGCAACATGCCGCCCAGGTCGCCGTTCACCAGCAAATGCGCCAGCGCCCAGAATTTAACCGCCGTGATCATGGGGTGGCGCACCAAGCCACGGATTTTGCCGGGCTTGCTGCCCATGCTGAACAAGCTGACGAGGGCCAGCCATGTCAGCGCAAAATTCAGGTAATGCAGCGCGTAGGGTGGATTCCAGACCATAATCAGCCCGGCATGGCGGTAGCGGATAAAGCCCCAGATGATCAGCCCCAGCCCGAGGAAGGACTTCGCCATGTAGGAGAGTTTGTAATAGCGCAGCCCCATAAGGTCGATCGCTTTGGCCCGCCAGCGGCGTGACATGGAAAAGCTGTGGACGCCAAGGAAAAGGATCAGGCCGAGGATGAGAATGAGCATGGGGGCAAGTGTAGGCGCAAATGCGGGCGTTGCCGAGAGCCGGGCGCTTGTCCGGTTCTACTTATGGATCAACGTCCCAATCCCACCCTCGGTAAACAATTCCAGCAGCAGCGCGTGTGGAACGCGGCCGTCTAAAATTGTGGCGCCTTTCACCCCTTGCGTCACTGCTTCCAGACAGGTCAGCGCCTTCGGGATCATGCCGCCGGAGATGGTCTCGTCGTCGATCAGCCGCTGAATGTCGGCCAGCGATAAATCCGTCAGCAAATTCTTCTGCTTATCCAGCACGCCCGGAACATCGGTCAGCATCAGCAGCCGGTTGGCGTTCAGCGCACCGGCAATGGCGCCGGCGGCGGTGTCGGCGTTGATGTTGTAGGTCTGGCCGTCTTCACCCACGCCCACCGGCGCGATGACGGGGATCAGCCCGGCGCCGGTCAGCGCGTGGATGACGCGGGTGTCGATATGGGTGGGCTCCCCCACGAAGCCGAGGTCGAGCACGCTCTCGATGTTCGAGCCGGGGTCGCGCTTGGTGCGCGATAGTTTTTTGGCGCGGATCAGCCCGCCGTCCTTGCCGGAAATACCAACGGCGAGCGCCCCGGCTTTGTTGATCAGGCCGGCGACCTGTTTGTTTACGGTGCCGGAAAGCACCATCTCCACCACTTCCACCATCGCGGCATCGGTGATGCGCAGGCCATCGACGAAGTGGGATTTAATTTCCAGCCGGGCCAGCATGGCGTTGATCTGCGGTCCGCCGCCATGCACGATCACGGGGTTGATGCCGACCTGCTTGAGCAGCGCGATGTCGTTGCCAAACTGCGAGGCCAGATGGCCTTCTTCCATGGCGTGCCCGCCATACTTCACCACGATGGTCGCGCCGGCGTAGCGGCGCAAATATGGCAGCACGCGGGCGACGATTTGGGCCTGTTCAGCGGCCTTTTCCATGGTGGCTTTTTCCATGATCAATCCTTGGCGAGAGCAGCGATGTTGGCACGGAGTTCATCCATGCCAAAGCCGGTATTGCTGCTGGTGGTGATGATATTATGCATCGCTGCGGGGTGCTTGGCGGCGAGCGCGCGGATTTCGTCCTGCTTGCGGGCCAAGGCGGCGGGTTTAACGGAATCCGCTTTGGTCAGCACGATCTGGTAGGCCACCGCGGATTGATCGAGCAATTCCAGCACGGTTTCATCGGAGGTTTTCACCTCGATCCGGGCATCGAGTAGCAGCAGCACGCGGCGCAAGTTCGGCCGGCCCCGCAAATAATCCAGCATCAGCCCCTGCCAGTCGCGCTTGATGGCTTTGGGGGCTTCGGCATAGCCGTAGCCCGGCATGTCCACCAGCACCAAAGGTGCGGACTCCATCTGGAAGAAGTTCAACTGCCTGGTGCGGCCTGGCTGATGCGAGACGCGGGCCAAGGCATTGCGCCCGGTTAGCGCATTCAGCAGCGAGGATTTTCCAACGTTGGAGCGTCCGGCAAATGCCACCTCAATCCCACGCGGCTCGGGCAGATGCTCGAGCGCCTGGGCAGCGTAGAAAAACTCACAGGCACCGGCGAACAACACGCGCCCGGATTCCAGCTGTTCAGGGCTGAATTCCTGCGGCGCAAAGACATGCTCTAGGTTTTCGCCAGCACCGTCTTCGTCGTCTTCGGGCCGGCTGCCCGGCGCATGATCAGCCATTGTTGTCCTACTGAGAGAAGGTTGTTCCAGGTCCAGTATAGCACCAGACCGGCCGGAAAGCGCGCCAGCATGAAAGTGAAGATGATCGGCATGAACTGGAACATCCGCGCCTGCACCGGGTCAGGCGGGGCGGGGTTGAGTTTTTGCTGCAGGAACATGGTGAAGCCCATGATGATCGGCAGCGCGCCCAGGCCGAGGTACGGCGAGATCACGGTGGGGTCGAACGGAATCAACCCAAACAAATTGAAGATATTGGTGGGGTCCGGTGCGGAAAGATCGTGGATCCAGCCATAAAACGGCGCCTGGCGCATTTCGATGGTAATATAAATTACCTTATACAGCGCAAAGAACACCGGAATTTGCACCAGCATCGGCAAACATCCCGATGCCGGATTGATTTTCTCGGCCTTATACAGCGCCATGGTTTCCTGCTGGATTTTGGCGTTGTCGTCCTTATACATTTCCTTGAGGGCTTTGATCTTCGGCGCCGCCGCCTTCATTTTGCCCATCGAGCGATAGGAATAGCTGGCGAGCGGGAAGAACAATGCCTTCACACCGACGGTGAACACCATGATGGCGAGGCCGAAATTGCCGATTTTGGAATTCAGCCAGTCAATGGCGAAGAAGATCGGTTTGGTGATGAGATAAAGATGGCCGAAATCCACCGCGTGGTCGAAGCTTGGGATGTTGTATTGGGCTTGATAGGCATCGAGGGTTCTCACAACCTTGGCGCCAGTGAACAAATGCATCGAATTCGCCGAGGTTGCGCCGGGGGCAATGGTCTCGGGGGCGTTGCTGATGAAATCGGTCTGATAGGCATGGCCGTCACCCAGGGTGGTGGGCAGGTAGCGCACCGCGCCGTTCAGGTTGGTATCCTGGGCGGGGATCAGCGCGGTCAGCCAGTATTTATCGGTGATGCCCAGCCAGCCGCCGTTGCTGGTCTCGGAATAGGCGGTGCCATCGGCGCTGCGGGTGCCATCTGATTTGGTGGAGGCGTAGGAGATTTGCTTGAGCGTGCCGTTAATCACGCCGAGCGGGCCATCATATAAAATGTAGCTCTTTTGCTCATCCGGCAGGTAGTCGCGCGCCACCCGGCCCCAATCATAGAGTTTGATCGGCGCGGCGGTGTGGTTGATCACATGCTGGGTGACCGAGAACATGAATTTATCATCCACGCTCAGAACTTGCTGGAAGGTGACGCCAGCGCCGTTATCCCATGAGAGCGTGACAGGCGCATCGGGGGTTAACGTGCTGGCGGAAGCGGTCCACACTGTGCTGTCGGTCGGCACGGCGATGCTGCTGCCGGCCGGGTTGGTCCAGCCAAACTGGGTGTAGAACGGGGTTTTACTGTCGCGGCGGCCCAGAATTTGCACCAGCGGGGAGTCTTTGGCGGTAGTCTCGTGGTAGGCTTTCAACTGCACATCATCGAGCACCGCACCGGTAAGCGCGAGGCTGCCCTGGATGTTGGGCGTGTCGATCGTCAGCCGGGGGCCATTGGCGGCGGCAACGGCGCTGGCATTCGCGCCGGGGGCATTGGCGGCACCGGCGGCAGGTGTGCTGGCGGTATCCGGCTGGCTCTGGCTCGCCACCACGGCGGGCGGCGGCGGATGCGGCAAAAACTCAGCCTGGATGAATTGGAACGCGATGAGAATCACGGCCGATATCGCCAGTGCCATAAAAATCCGCTTTTGGTCCATGGGTTTTAAGCTTCCGAAGTGGGGGGCGGTACCGGGTCGTAACCGCCCGGGTGCCAGGGATGACAAGAACAGATGCGTTTAACCGCCAGCCAACTGCCGCGGCCCGCACCGTGCACCGCCAGAGCCTCGCGGGCGTAGGCGCTGCAAGACGGTACAAAACGGCAATTATCGCCGATCAGCGGGCGCAGGGTAAGCTGGTACACCCGCACCGCGCCGGAGAGCATGGTGGCGGCGGGGCTCATTGGTTAACCTCGCGCAGAGCGGTTTTGAGGTTCTGGCAGAGTACCGCGAACGGCAGCGTGGCGGTTTCCTGGCGGCAGATGAAGACCAGCTCCAAGCCGCTAAGTTCCATGTCGCCCAGCGTTAGCCGCGCGGCTTCCTTCAGGCGGCGGCGGGCCCGGTTGCGGGCCACGGCGTTGCCGATTTTTTTAGTGGCGGTGTAGCCCACGCGCACCGGCGTATCAGGCGCGGATTTCATCGCCTGCAGCACAAATCCAGGGCGTGCCAGCTTGCGCCCGCGCGAAGCCATACGCAAAAAATCGGCACGAAGCGAAAAAGTATCCGGCGGGGCGTATGAAACCAAATTCAGGCCCTCGGAGAACGCAGAAATCAGGCGGAGAGTTTAGCGCGGCCCTTGGCGCGGCGATTGGCGATGACCTTGCGGCCGCCAACAGTTGCCATGCGGGCGCGAAAACCATGCCGACGCTTGCGGACAAGTTTGGAAGGTTGATAGGTCCGTTTCACGTTCTAAAACTCCGGCAGTAATGGGCGATAAAAACAAGTTCAGAGCCGAACCTTGAACGGCTCAGCCTTGGGGAAGCGGCATATAGGCGGGGGGAGGCACGCTCGTCAATGTTTGGATTGTCTTTTGCGTAAAAGGATGAATCGGCTGGCGCTGATGGAGGCCGCGAAAAACCCGGTAGCCGCGCCTAGTGTCAGGCATGTGGCGGTGCCGCCGTGCAGCACCAGCCCCAGCGTGAGCGCCACCAACATGCCACCCACCGTCTGCCCCAGCAGCCGTGCCACCGAGATCATGCCGCTGGCGCTGCCGGTGCGGTTCAACGGCGCGCTGGTGATCATCGCCTTGTTATTGGGGGGCTGGAAAAAGCCAAAGCCCGACCCGGCCAGCGCGATGCGCCAGATAATGTCAAAATCTGAGGGGTTCGGCGGCATCAGGCGCAATAATAAAAACCCGGTGGCGGTGATGCACAGGCCCATCGAGGTGAGAAAGGCCGCGGGGTAGCGGTCGGTCAACCGGCCCACCAGTGGCCCGACCGCCATGATTGCCACTGGCCAGGGGGTCATCAGCAGGCCGGTGGCCACGGCGCTGCGGCCCAGCACGCCCATCAGGTTGAAGGGCATCGAGATGATGAAAAAATTGGACGAAACAAAGCCGAAAAACCCGGTGAGGAAAGCGGTGGTGAAGCCGAGACGGGCCAGCAGGTCGATGGGGAGCAGCGGGTCGGCGCGGCCGCGTTGGCGCTGCACCAGCACCACCAGGCTGACACTGCCGACAGCCAGCAGGCTCAGCGAGACCAGCAGGCTGGCAGCGTGGGCGAAGCTGTCGCCGCCGATAATCAGTGCGCCGAAGGATAAGGCGATGAGGGCGGTGCTGAGATAGTCGAACCGGCCGCCGGTGGTGGGGGTTTTCGGCAGTGCCGTGGCGGCGAAATACAAGGCGGCGCCCCCCAGGGGCAGATTGATGAGAAACAGCCATGGCCAGGTGGTGACAGAGAGCACGCCGGCCGCCACCGTGGGGCCAAGTGCTACGCCGGCGGCCACCACGATGCCGTTTAACGCAATGCCGCGGCCGAGAATTTTTGCCGGGTAGATGAACCTTACCAGGGCAGCATTGACGCTCATGATGCAGGCGCCGCCGAAGCCTTGCAGGCCGCGGGCAGCGGCCAGTTCCGGCAGGGTTTTGGACATCGCGCACAGCACCGAGGCGACGACGAATAATATCAGCCCGATTCGGCACATGCGGGCGTGGCCAACCCGGTCGCCCATCGCTGCCAGGGGCAGCAGTGAAATGACGCTGGCAAGCTGGTAGGCGTTAACCACCCAGATGGCCGCCGAGGCGGTGGTGTGGATGTCGTGCGCGATGCTGGGCAAGGCGACGTTGACGATGGCGTAATCAAGCACCGACAGCAGCACCGACATGGCCACGGCAAACATCGCCCGGTTGCGGGCGCCACCGAACAGGCCGTCATGGGTGCTACCAGTGGCGCCATCATGGGTATCATCAGGGATTGAGGCCGCCGACTGAGACATCATCTCCCTGTATGATGCAGTTCCGAGCCCGGACAGGGGGTTTTTTGCTGGCTGCTATGACAGACTGCGGCGTGACCTCATTTCCCCAGTAATTGCTGTAACATGCCAGGCGGCAAGTTGATGCTGGAATTGCCTTGCGGCGGCGCGAACAAATAGCCGGGGTTGTGCTGGTAGGAGACTGAGGTGGCGGTGATATCGGCTGAGCCGTGAGAGTCATGGCCGACGAAGTGCAGAATGACGCCGTCTGGCGTGAGGCAGGCGGTGCCAGTGCCCTGTTCACCGAGGACCAGGTATTTTTCGCACGCCAGTCCGGCGTAATGGCCTGGGCCGAGGGCGGTGAAACGGGCCTGGCCGGCGGTGTTGAGTTGTTGGCTCAACGCCGAGAGGTCAGGGGCGTTGACAGTGCTGTGCAAGGCCGGAACCACCAGCTGCGCGGTGCCGTCTGGTAAATTGACGAGGAAATAGGTGCCCTGGGCGGGGTCGTCGATGCGGGCGCGTTGGTCGGCGGCATCGTAGGCTAGTTGGTAGGTTGCAGTTTGATGGCCCGGCACAGCAAGGTTATAGGTGATGCTGACATCGCGGGTGGGCAGATAGGCCGGTGGGTTGGCAAACGCCGGGGTGGCGCTGAGAAGCAGCAAAGCGGGGCCAATGGTTTTCAAGGCAATCGTTCCTCTCGGGCGTGGGCGTACATAGCGGCAATTTCAGCGGCCAGCAGGGTGGGCTCAGGCGCGGCTTGAAAGCGGGCGGAGATTTCAACGGCGCCCGCCAGCAGCACATGGTAGTCATCGCGCGGCACTTCCACCGCCCCGAAGCGGGTAAGGTGGGCGGTGATGAATTGGGTGTCGAGCAGCACGTAGCCACCCAGGCGCAGCCGGGCCACCAAATGCACCAGGGCGATTTTTGAGGCATCGGTTTGGGTGGAAAACATGCTTTCGCCAAAAAATGCTCCGCCCAGGGCGGCACCATACAGGCCGCCGACAAGCTGACCATCGGCCCACACCTCAACGCTATGGGCAAAGCCCAACGCGAATAACTCGGTGAACAGCCGTTCGATCTCCTGATTGATCCAGGTTTCCGGGCGGTTGGCGCGGGCGGCGGCGCAGGCGGCGATGGTGGCGGCAAATTGCGTGTCGGCGGTGACGCTGAACTTCCCGGCACGCAAGGACTTCATCAGGCTACGTGGCAGATGGAATTTATCAAGCGGCAGCACGCCGCGGGCTTCGGGGTCCAGCCAATGCAGCGAGCGGCTGGCGCGTGACTCCGCCATCGGGAACATGCCAAGGCGATAGGCCCGGAGCAGTAAATCGGCGGTGAGGACAAAGGGCCGGGCAGACATGGGGTAAGCCTGCCATGCTGTGTGGATTCGGAGAAGTGAAAGAAAATATACCCCGGGTATCGCTACCCGGGGTATTTCGGACGTTTCCTGAAGAGTTGGCGTTTATACGCGATTATTTGATCTTGTCGGGAGTTGATGGGAGCCTGACCGGTTGAGGTGGATGCGAACGGCGCCCCACGCTCAAAGCGTCAGTCAGTCTCTTGTTGTTATTTGGCGGGTTTAGCGTTCCGGTGAGGAAACGGCCCAGGAATGGCTGTGCACAAGACCATCATCATGGTCGTGGTGCTGCGGGCGGCTGGCAGCGGCTTGGCGGGCCAGGGCAGCGCTGCGGCGGCCGATGTGCGGGGCTTCGCAGGAGGTCCAGGAATGGCTGTGAACTAAGCCGTCATCATGGTCGATATGGCTGTGAGAAGCGTGGCTGGTGCGGGTCTGGGTCAACATGGTCGAAATCCTTTAGGTGGGCGAGATAGCGGGGCCGTTTGGCGATGAGTGAATTATTTACACATTCAGGCCGAATGTCACGCGCTAAATGACCCGCAAATACCTCGTTTTACCGAAATGGGTGGATGACTTGACTGTAAAACTTTGCTATTTGTAAAATATGTCAAAGACAGTCATTGGTAAAACGGTGCGCCGGCTGCGGATGGAACAAGGGTTCTCGCAGCAAGGTCTGGCGCAAAAATTGGGCATTTCAACCAGTTACTTAAATCTGGTGGAGCATGATCAGCGCGGTGTCACCGCCAGCCTGCTGTTTAAGCTCACGGATATTCTTAAAGTTGACCTCGCAGCACTCTCGGGCGTGCAGGAGCGGCAGTTCGAGGTGGGTTTGCGCGAGGTGTTCGGCGACCCGCTGCTGGGGACTGACCCAGTGCCGGAAGCCGAAATTCAGGCGCTGGCGGCCTCGGCCCCCAATGGCGTGCGGGCAATATTGGCGCTGCACCGGGCCTGGGCAGGGGCGCGTGAGGAGTCCGGCGGGATTACACTGCCGTCGGGACGTAAAATTTTGCTGCCCAATGAGGAGGTGCGGGATTTTTTTCATGAGTACGCCAATCATTTTCCGCCCCTTGAACTCACTGCCGAGGCGATTGGCACGACGCTGAATGCCGAAAGCCTGGGTATGAACCACGCGCTGGCGGAGCGCTTGCGGCGTGACCATGGGCTGGTGGTGAGCGTAAAGCCGCTGCCAGGGGCGCTGCGGATTTTTGATGCCAAGGCGCGGTTGCTGACACTCTCAGAAGCTTTGCCGCGCGAAAGCCGGGGGTTTCAGATGGCGTTTCAATTAGCCTTGCTGGAATGCCGCGACGCGGTCGAAAAACTGGTGAAGGACGCGCAACCAACTTCGCGCGATGCAGCAGAGTTGATGCGGATCGGGCTGCTGAATTATGTCGCGGGGGCGATTTTGATGCCCTATGAGGCGTCGCTGAAAGCCGCCCAGGAAGTGCGTTATGATGTGGATGCCCTGGCCGCACGGTTTGGGGTGAGTTACGAACAAGCCTGCCACCGCCTGTCAACTTTACAACGCACCGGGGCCAGGGGCGTTCCGTTTTTCTTCCTGCGGGTGGACCCGGCGGGCAATGTGAGCAAGCGGTTTTCGGCGGCGGGGTTTCCCTTCATGCGCTTTGGCGGCACCTGCCCGCGCTGGATTGTGCATTCCGCCTTCGCAACGCCCGGCACCACGCGGGTACAGATCGCGCAATTACCGGACGGCCAGACATTTTTATGTTTTGCCCGCGCCGTGACGGGCCGCCCGGCCCGCTGGGGCGAACCGCCGCCGGTACGGGTGGTGGCGATGGGCTGTGATGTCAGCCATGCGAGTGAATTGGTGTATGCGGATGGCATCGATATCGCGACGGCGGCGGTGGGCATTGGCCTGTCATGCCGCCTGTGCGACCGGCAAGACTGCCGCTCACGCGCATTTCCCCCCATCGCGCACCGGTTGGCGTTGGACACCGGAACGACAAGTGCCAGCCCGTATAAGTTTGAAGCGAAGAAGAGTTAAAACTGGCATTTTCATGAAATATGGCATATACAGAAAATATGTCATATGTCGCAAATATAACACTGGCTCCTAATGGCCGCGTTGTTATCCCCGCCAATATGCGGGCCGAGCTTGGTTGTGCCGCCGGCGGCACGCTGCTGGCCCGGCTGGAGAATGGCACCATTATTCTGGAGCCGGTGCAAGCCGCTGTGCGCCGCGCCCAGGCATTGGTGGGGCAATATATCGCACCTGACGCCAATCTGGCTGACGAACTGATCGCCGAACGCAAGGCCGCCGCCGCTATTGAGTGAAATGGCGCTCGATAGCTCGGCGGTGCTGGCGTTGCTGTTGGGCGAGCCTGGTGCTGAAAAAGTAACCGCGGCGTTGCCGGGGGCGTTGATGTCCAATGTGAATATCGCCGAGGTGATCAGTAAATTATGTGAACGCGGCATGCCGGCGGTGCAGGCACGAATCGCGGTAGAGGCGATTGGCATCACGCCAGTGGATTTTGATTTTGAACAGGCTTGTGTGGTGGGTGAATTACGCCCGGTGAGTCGAGCACTCGGGTTGTCATTGGGAGACAGGGCATGTTTGGCGCTGGCCCGCAGCCGGAATGTTCCGGCGATGACGGCAGATGCGGCGTGGCAGAAATTGGCGGGGTTTGAAGTGGTGGTGATTAGGTAAACTGTAACCGGACAACGGCCAGCGAATCATCCCCGCCGGCCCGCAAAAAACGCCCGCAGCATTTCGCTTGCCGCCTGCTCCCCCACGCCGCCGATGATCTCAGGTTTGTGGTGGGTGGTGCCATGCGCGAATATCCGAGGGCCGTGGTCCACTGCACCCGATTTTGCATCATAAGCGGCGAATACCAGTTTTTTGATCCGGTAGGCGGCGATCGCCCCGGCGCACATCGCGCAGGGTTCCAGCGTGACGGTGAGCGTGTGATCGCTGAGGTAGCGCGTGCCCATGGCGCTGCTGGCGGCGGCGAGCACCAGCATTTCGGCGTGGCGAGCCGGGTTGTTTTCGGCCTCCACCATGTTGCTTGCTTGGGCGATCACCTTGCCAGCCGCATCGGTGATGACCGCGCCCACCGGCACCTCGCCCCGTGCGGCGGCGGCTTGGGCTTCGGCCAGAGCAATCTCCATGGGGGTTACTTCCGGGGTCATGGTGGTTTCTTGCCTTGGGAGCGGGGGAAGGTCTAGGTCAAGCCATGGCAAAACTTCCTTTGGTCGGGCTGACGCTCGATGCCGAGCAACCTGGCGGCTACTCAAAATATCCCTGGTACGCGCTCCGGCAAAATTACACGGCGGCGGTGGCGGCGGCTGGTGGGCTGGCGGTGGCGTTGCCGCATGACCCTGGTTTGGCGGCAGCGTATCTCGACAGGCTGGATGCCTTGATCGTGACCGGCGGGGCGTTTGACGTGGACCCGGCGCTGTACGGCGATACCGAGCGGCATGGCACGGTAGAATTAAAGGCTGGCCGCACCGAAGCGGAAATGGCGCTGCTGCAAGGCGCTCTGGCCCGCAACATGCCGGTGCTGGGGATATGTGGCGGCGAGCAACTGCTGGCGGTGGCGCTTGGCGGCACGCTGATCCAGCATATTCCGGATTCCGTGGCCGGCGCGCTGGCGCATGAGCAAAGCACTTCGCATTATGAGCCCGGTCATTCGGTGAAAATACTGCCCGGCACATTGCTGCATAACATTGTGGGCGCTGATGTGATGCAGGTGAACACCTCGCACCACCAGGCGGTGCGCAGCGCCGGCCGGGCCAGCGTGAATGCTCTGGCGGCGGACGGCGTGATCGAAGGTATTGAAGATAGCGCCTACAGGTTTTGCCTCGGCGTGCAGTGGCACCCGGAATATTTAATCGACGCCGGTGATGCCCGGATTTTTGCCGCCCTGATAGGAGCCGCACAATGACTGACGAAATTCCTGCCAACGCCGCCCCGCGTGGCGAGCGCATCGCCAAATATCTCTCGCGTGCCGGCATCGCCAGCCGGCGTGATGCCGAGGCGCTGATCGCGGCGGGCAAGGTGCGGATGAATAATGCGGATGTTACCCACCCGGCGGTGTTTGTGAACCCTGGCGACATGGTGGTGGTGAACGGCAAGCCGGTGAGCGAGCCGGAGCGCACCAGGCTGTGGCGCTACCATAAGCCCGATGGTCTGGTGACCACCCACAAGGACCCCGAAGGCCGCCCCACCGTGTTTGAAAAACTGCCGCCGGATTTACCGCGCGTGATCAGCGTCGGGCGGCTGGATTTAACCTCGGAAGGGCTGTTGCTGCTGACCAACGATGGTGCGCTGTCGCGCCAGTTGGAATTGCCCGCAACCGGCTGGCTGCGGCGCTACCGGGTGCGGGTGCATGGCGGCGTGGCGCCGGAAAAATTGCAGCGTCTGGCGGCAGGCATGGTGGTGGATGGCGAGCAGTTTGGGCCGATCGAGGCGGCGGTGGATTCTGTGCAGCGCGCCAACACCTGGCTGAGTGTTTCCTTGAAGGAAGGCAAAAACCGTGAAATCCGCCGGGTGATGGACGCCCTGCTGCTGCCCGTGACACGCCTCATCAGGGTGGCGTACGGGCCGTTCCAGTTGGGTCTGTTGGAGCGTGGCGCGGTGGAGGAAGTGAACGGCAAGATTTTGCGCGAGCAAATTCCCAGCCTGAAGATATGAGCAATCCTCGGATTATTGCGGGTTCGCTGAAGGGCAGGAAGCTCGCCACGCCGGCAGGGCTGGCAACGCGGCCCACCAGCGGGCGGGCGCGGCAGGCTGCGTTTGATATTCTGCTGCACGCGCCCTGGGCGGGGGCCGGTTTCATGCAGAAGGCCCGGGTGCTGGATGTGTTTGCCGGCACCGGCGCGTTTGGGCTGGAAGCGCTTTCACGCGGTGCTGCGGCGGCAACGTTCATTGAACTCTCGCGTGATGCCCAGGCGGTGATCAAAGCGAATATTGTGGCCTGCAAGGTTGCAGCAACAACCCGGGTGATGGGCGCTGATGCGCTGCGGCCACCGCCGGGGCATCCGCATGAGTTGGTGTTTTTCGACCCGCCTTATGGGCAGAATTTGATCCACCGGGCCTTGCACGCGCTAACCTTAACCGGCTGGATTGCGCCGGGGGCGATTTTGGTGGCGGAACTGGGACCCGAGGATGAACTGGCGCCTGCGGAAATTTTAGCCGAGCGGGTGCATGGTAAGGCGCGATTATTATTCTGGCGTGCCAAGCCGTAATCGGCCATTCTCTGCCCAAAGCGGCAGGGGGAAGCCATGTTTACCGAATATGAACAATATGATGCGACGGGGCTGGCCGGGCTGGTTGCCGCCGGGCAGCTAAGCGCCGCCGAAGTGCTGGCCGCTGCGCTTGCCAAAGTTGATGCTGGTGAGGCGAAGTTTAATACCATCGCGGTGGATATGCGCGGCCGCGCTAAAGCACAGGTGGCGGCACCGCTTACCGGCCCCTTCGCTGGCGTGCCGTTTTTACTGAAGGACATGGATTTAACCTACGCCGGCGAGCGCCTTACTTGCGGGGCGGTGGCGCTGCGCGACTATAAGCCCACCGAAACCTCCGAGATTGTGAAGCGCTATCTGGCGGCGGGGCTGGTGATTATGGGCAGCACCACCACGCCGGAACTGGCCCTGAAAGCCACCACCGAAACCGAACTGCATGGCGCCACCCGCAACCCCTGGAATCTGGCCTGTACGCCGGGTGGCTCCTCCGGTGGCTCAGGTGCGGCGGTGGCGGCGGGGTATTTACCGATGGCGGCGGCGGCGGATGGCGGTGGTTCGATACGGATTCCGGCCTCCTATTGCGGGTTGTTTGGGTTGAAGCCCTCACGGGGGCGCGTGCCCTCCGGCCCGGCGGTGGGGGAGAAATGGGATGGCTGCGATGTGACGCTCGGCGTTTCGCGCTCGGTGCGCGATAGTGCCGCGCTGCTCGATGCGTTGGCGGGGCCGATGCCGGGTGATCCGTTTATCATTGCGCCCCCCGAGCGGCCTTATGTGGCGGAAATGGGTGCGAAGGTGGGGCGGTTGCGAATCGGGTTTTCCACCGCGTCACCCGTCGGCGGGGTGGTGGAACCCGAGATGGTGAAGGCCGTGCAGGCGGCAGCAACGTTGCTGGAGTCGCTGGGGCATATTGTTGAGGAAGCCGCACCCGCTGTGAAGGGTGCGGCATTGTCGCGCTGCTACATGGCCATGTATTTTGGTCATGTGGCAGCGGCGGTGAAGACGTTTGAAAAACGAACGGGGGCGAAGGAGAGTTCGTACCACCCCGATACACGGGCGGTGGCGCTGCTGGGGCGGTCAATGTCCGCCGAGGCATTTGTGACCATGCGGGCCGAGTGGAATGAGTTTGCCCGCGCGGTGGGAGTGTTTCATGAGACCTATGATGTGTATCTCACCCCCACCACCGCGATGGGACCGGCGAAGATCGGTAGTTTGGAAACACCCAAATTGCAGCAGCAAATGGTAAAACTGCTGGTGGCGGTGCACGGCGGCGGGCTGTTGTTGAAATCCGGCATTGTGGACAAATTGGCATTCGAGAATTTACAGCGCACGCCTTTTACCCAACTGGCGAACATGACCTTCTGCCCGGCCATGTCGGTGCCATTGCATTGGGGCGCGGATGGCATGCCGGTTGGCGTGCAGTTTTCAGCGAAGTTTGGCGCCGAAGGGCTGCTGTTCCGGCTGGCCAGCCAGTTGGAGGCCGCACAGCCGTGGGCGGCGCGGCGGGCGGTTTGGTAGCCACCCACCCCTGCCCCCGTCATTGCGAGCCGCGCAACGCGCGGCGCGGCAATCCATTTTATATGAAGGGAGTGGGCCGGTTTGGATGTTGGATTTGGGTGGGCAGCTGCCGGCAGCGAATCAAGCTGAATGTCTGCTGCTGAGATTATCTTTCCGGCCAGTCTACGCCCGATTTGGGTCAGAGTCCTAAAATCAACTGAGACACTGCTGGGGCAGGAAGATGGATTGCCGCGCCCCGCTGTCGCGGGGCGCGCAATGACGGTGGTGCGGGAGGGGGCGCGCCCGCCTACCCCATCAATTCAAACGGCCCGCCGGCGTCCAGCGCCTTTTGATACGCCGGGCGGGATTCGAGGCTGGTGAGGTAGGTGGCGAGTTTGGGGGTGAGGGTGCTGCGGGTGGCGGCGGCTTGCAGGGGGAAGCTCATCATGATGTCGGCGCCGGTCAGCTCGTTACCGGCAAAATATGGTGCCGCGCCAAGCTCGGCATCCCAGAACGCGATGTGGGTTTTAATCTGCGGGTCGAGGTAGGATTTAACGACCCCTTGGGTGATCATCCGCGCCACCGGCTTGATGAAAAACGGCAGTTGCGGGGATTTCGGGATGGCGCCAAAGATCAACTTCATCACCAACAGCGGCATCGCCGAACCTTCGGCGTAGTGCATCCAATACGTATAGCGCAGGCGCTCCGGCGTGCCGTGCGGCGGGATCAGGCGGTCATTACCGTAGGTTTCGATGAGGTATTCCACAATCGCGCCGGTCTCGGCGATGGTTTTGCCTTCATCGGTAATCACCGGCGATTTACCCAGCGGATGCACCGCCCGCAATTCCGCCGGGGCCAGCATGGTTTTAGCGTCGCGCTCATAGCGCTTGACCTCGTAGGGAACGCCCAACTCCTCAAGCAACCAGATCACGCGCTGCGAACGCGAGTTGTTCAGATGATGGACGATGACCACGGCAGTTCCCCTCAGTAGTTACGTATTGGTTAGTGTGTTTTCGTATAGCACCTTGCCGGTCATATCGATGAGGGAAAAATCAAGTTTCTGCGATGTCAGGGCAATGCTCATGAAGCCATGCGCGCCGGAGGCGAAGCCGCCGCGCTTGGCGGGGCCGGGGTTGTAGGTTTCGGAACCGGAACCGTTGGTGACATAAGTCAGGCCGTTGACCTTCACGACCTGGAAGCAATGGTCGTGGCCGTTGATATAAATTTTCACATCATGTTGGCGTAAAATCGGGTCAAGCCTGGCGATTAAATCGGGCTGGTCATGGTCGTCGCCGGTGACCGCCGTATAAATCGGGTGGTGGCCGATAACGATCTTCCAGGGCGCGGTGGAGGCGGCAAGTGCGGTATCAAGCCAATGCAGCTGCGCGTCGGTATCCTGGCCGGCAATATCAACCCTGGTGCCGATATAGGCTTTGATGAAGGGCGAGGTGTCGAGATAAAATATATCCGCCTTGCCGCCGTCCGGCAGGGCCAGGGTTTCCTGGTAGTAGCGGGCGGGTAGCTGCCAGCGTTTGCTGAGTTTGGCATAGTCAAACTGCGCCTGGATGTTGCCGCGGTAATCATGGTTGCCGAGCATGATCTTCCAGGGCGATTGCAGCGAGGCGGCGGTGTAAACCTGCTCGAAGGATTTTTGCCAATGCGGGTCGGTGACGCTCTCGACGCCGTTTTCGTAAAAATTATCGCCGAGCGAGACGGTGAACTGGCTGTTGATGGCGGCGGCGGTTTTACCCATCTGCACCGCCACGTTGGTTTGGTCATCATGGCCTTTGCGGCCCCAATCGCCGATCAGCACAAAATTCAACGGCGCGGCATCGGCGGCGGCGGGCGCCAGCGGCAGGGTGGCCCCGGCGGTGAGGCTGGCTGAACTGGTGAGCAGGTGGCGGCGGGATAGTTTCATCGGCTAATTCCTAAAAATCTCTGCCGCCGCCTTAACTCATCAATGAGCGCTTGAAGGTGACAGTTTTATGTCAGTCGCCATAGCCTACAATGCCTTTGATCTCCAGGAAATCATTGAGGGCAAAATCGGCGTATTCGCGGCCATTGCCGGATTGTTTGTAGCCGCCGAACGGGGCGATGAAGTCGCTGTCAGGGTAGTTGAGATACACGCTGCCGGCCCGCATCTGGGCGGCCACTTCGCGCACCTGCGCGGTATTTTTGCCCTGGATATAGGCGGCCAGGCCGTACACCGTGTCGTTGGCGATCTCGATAGCTTCCGCGAGTGAATCATACGGGATGATGGACAGCACAGGGCCAAAAATTTCCTCGACCGCGATGGTCATGGTGCGGGTGACATTCCCGAACACCGTCGGGCGGGCATAATAACCCTTGTTCAGCCCAGCGGGACGGCCGAGGCCACCGGCCGCCAGCGTAGCCCCTTCGTCGATGCCGGATTTGATCAGCCGCTGCACCTTGTCGAACTGGATTTGGCTGACCAGCGGGCCGAGGACGGTGTTGGGGTCATGCGGGTCGCCGGTGATTTGTTTGTCGGCCTCATCGGCGG
This sequence comes from Acidocella sp., assembly GCA_027308685.1. GTDB lineage: Bacteria > Pseudomonadota > Alphaproteobacteria > Acetobacterales > Acetobacteraceae > Acidocella. The sequence goes on along the minus strand of DAIDEE010000030.1, from coordinate 17,194 downwards.
CGATCGCCATGGCGGTATCGTGCAGATGGCGCGGCACCAGCATCCGGGTCGCGGCGTCGCAGGATTGGCCGGAGTTGATGAAACAGGCGGCGATGCCACCGCGCACCGCCGCATCTAAATCCACATCGGGGAGCAAAATATTGGCGGATTTGCCGCCCAGCTCCTGGCAGACGCGCTTGACCGTATCAGCCGCCGCCTTGGCCACGATGATCCCGGCGCGGGTGGAGCCGGTGAACGACATCATCGCCATATCCGGATGCTCGGCCAGCTTTTGCCCTACCGAGGGGCCATCGCCATTGACCAGGTTGAACACACCCTTGGGTACCCCGGCCTCATGCATGATCTCGGCGAAGATGATGGCGTTCAGCGGCGCGATCTCGCTGGGTTTCAGGACCATGGTGTTGCCGCCCGCCAGCGCCGGGGCCACCTTGCAGACGATCTGGTTGAGCGGCCAGTTCCAGGGGGTGATGAGACCGCACACGCCGATCGGCTCCTTCACAACTAGCGTGCTGCCGCGCTTTTCGGTGAAGGAGAAATCCTCATACACCTGGATCAGCGCCTTGAAGTGCGCTTGCCCGACAAACGCCTGGGCATCGTGCGCGAAGCCGATGGGCGCCCCCATTTCGGCGCAGCAGGCCGCCGCGATTTCATCCATCCGGCGCTCGTAAATGGCGAGGATGGTCCGTAAAAGCTCCATGCGCTCGGCCTTGGTGGTGCGGGCAAAGCTAGGGAAGGCGGCCTTGGCGGCGGCCACTGCGCGGTTGACATCGAGCGCACTGCCGCCAGAAATTTCGGTAAATGCCGCCTCGGTGGCGGGGTTGATGACCGCAATGCGGTTCGCCAGGAGCGGGTCAACCCAGGCGCCGTCAATGTAGAATTTCAGATGATTTGGCATGGCGCTCCTTGCGGGTGTTAAATGATGGCGGGTTCATAACACGGATGATCACGATGGATTTGACCGGAGGATGCGACCGCGCGGAGATTCGCCACGTTGGACTTGCCTTATGTCATGCCGCCGAGCGTTCATGGCTGGTACAGTGAACGCATTGGTTGGTTTACGCTGGCCGATGATTTGCCGCGCTATTCGCATTCACCGCTTTATGACGAATAACTTTTGAGGAAAAAATGGCTGAGGATCTCTATAAAGTTCTGGGGGTGACGAAGGCGGCCAGCGTGGATGATATCCGCCGGGCGTATCGCAAACTCGCCAAGCAGCATCACCCGGATTTAAACCCCGGCAACAAAGCGGCTGAGGAAAAATTCAAGCTGGTATCGGCGGCGAACGAAATTTTGTCCGACCCCGCCAAGCGGGCCCGTTACGATGCCGGTGAGATTGACGAAAGCGGCGCTGAGAGAGCGCCGAAATATAACTACCGCCAATATGCCGACAGCGCCGCCGGGCAGCGCTATGGGGCGGGCGGCAATGCGGGGGCTGATGCGGGAGCGGGGTTTGGTGGTGAGAATTTTGAGGATTTATTTTCGACCATTTTCACTAACCGGGCAGGCGGCGGGGCTGGCGGCCCAGCACGTGGGCAGGACGCGCATTACGTGCTGACCGCGGCGTTTCTCGAAGCGGTGAACGGCGCCACCAAGCGGCTGATTTTGCCGGATGGCCAGGCGCTCGATGTGAAAATTCCGCCCGGCACCTCGGAAGGTGACATGCTGCGGTTGCGGGGGCGCGGCAATCCGGGGCGGGCCAATGGTCCGGCGGGTGATGCGATGATCGAGATCAATATCGCCCCGCATAAATTCTATACGCGCGACGGCCAGAACATCCGGCTGGATTTGCCGATCACGCTGAGCGAGGCGGTGCTGGGCGGCAAGGTGACGGTGCCCACCCCGGCGGGACCGGTGGTGATGACGATCAAGCCGCACAGCGATACCGGCACGCCATTGCGGCTGCGTGGCCGTGGGGTGCCGGCGCATGGAGATGATCCGGTGGGGGATTTGTTTGTGAGTCTGCAGGTGATGGTGGGCAAGCCGGACGCGGCGTTAGAGGCGTTTTTGCGGGACTGGAAGCCTGAGCATCCCCATGACCCGCGGGCCGGGATGGAGGTGGTGAAATGATCAGCTTCGAGCGGATATTTGTGGAAATTCGTGAATTATCGCCCGACGATTTAAACCGCTGGATCGCGGAAAATCTGGTGCGCCCGTTGGGCACGCCGGGGGCGTATCAGTTTCAGGATATCGATCTGGCGCGTATCCGGTTGATTATGACGTTGCGCGATGAGCTGGACGTTGCCGAACCGGCGTTGCCGACGGTGCTCTCGTTGCTGGACCAGTTGTATGATTTGCGCCGCCAGATGCGCCGGTTGAATGAGGCGGTGGAAAAGACGGTGCCTCTGGAAATCCGCACGGCTTTATTGCGGCATTTGGACGGATGAGATGAGCCCTCGCAGATGGCTGGTGGCTGGCGGGCTGGCGGTGGTTGCCGTTGCGGGGGGTGTTTGGTGGGTTGTATCGCAAACGCCAGGACCCACCATCTGGCAGGGTTATGCCGAGGCTGATTTTGTGCTGGTGGGGCCGACGCAGCAGGGGCTGTTGACGCAGGTAGCGGTGCAGCGCGGCGATAGTGTGGCGCACGGTGCGTTGCTGTTCACGCAGGATACTATTTTCGATGCGGCGGCGCGTGACCAGGCGGCGCAGGTGCTGGCCGGGGCGCAGGCGCAACTGGCAAATTTACGGGCCGGCGGCAAGGTGACGGAAATTGCGCAGGCGCAGGCCAATCTGGCTGACGCGCAAGCCACAGCGAGCCAAACCGCAACCGATTATCAACGCGGCGTGGCATTGTTACGCTCCGGTGCGGTATCGCAGCAATCGGTTGACCAGTTGCAGGCGGCTTATTTATCCGCGCAAGCCAAACTGGCAGCGGCGCAGGCGGCTTTGGCGCAATCGCAACAGCCACTGGGCCGGGCCCAGGAAATTGCTGACCAGCGCACCGCTGTCGCGGCGGATCAGGCGGCGTTGACGATGGCGCAGTGGCATCTATCGCAGCGGGTGGTGAGTGCGCCGGTGGCGGGCCAGGTGGCGGATGTGCTGGCGCAACCTGGTGAAACGATGCAGGCCGGCGCGCCGGTGGTTTCATTGCTGCCGCCGGGAAATATTTTCGTGCGGTTTTTCGTGCCGGAAGCGGCGGCCTCAACGGTGCATCTGGGCGAAGAGGTGGCGCTGCATTGCGATGGCTGCGCCGCCAATTTGACCGCTAAAATCTCATTCATTTCGCCGCAGGCCGAATATACGCCGCCGCTGATCTACAGTGATTCCAGCAAGAGCAAATTGGTATTCCTCATTGAGGCGCGGCCGTCTCTGGCGCAAGCGGCTTTGTTGAATCCCGGTGAGCCGGTTGAGGTGCAGCCGGCCGCCGCAAAATCGCCGTGAGCGAAACGCTCGTCATTGATGCGCGTGATCTGCATAAAACCTATGGCGCGCGCAAGGTGGTCGATGGGCTGACACTGGCGGTGACGCCCGGCCAGATTTGCGGGTTTCTGGGCGCCAATGGCAGTGGTAAAACCACCACCATCCGCATGTTGTGCGGACTGGTGAAACCGGACTCCGGCGGCGGCACATGCCTGGGCATGGATATTCTGACCGACGCCCAGAAAATTCGCCGGCAGATTGGGTACATGACGCAACGGTTCAGTTTTTACGATGACCTGACCGTGACGGAAAATCTCGAATTTGTTGCCGAGGTTTACGACATGGCCAACCCTAGCCAAGCGGTGGCGGGTATTCTGGAGCGGATGGGTCTGGTTGACCGGGCGGACCAGTTGGCGGGGGAATTATCGGGCGGCTGGAAACAGCGCCTGGCACTTGCCGCGTGCGTTTTGCACAAACCAAAACTGCTGCTGCTCGATGAGCCAACCTCCGGTGTGGATGCCAAAGCCCGCCGGGAATTTTGGGACCTGATTCATGATATGGCGGGTGAGGGGCTGACGGTGCTGGTTTCCACCCACTACATGGATGAGGCGGCGCGCTGTTCGCGCATTGTGTATCTCTCGGATGGCAAACTGGTGGTGCAGGGCACGCCCGATGAGGTGGTGCAATCGAGCAAGCTGACCACCTATGTAGCCACCGGCGCCAACCTCGATGCCACGGCGGTGAAATTGCGCGCCATGGCGGGGTGGAATCGGCGGCGGTGTTCGGCGCGCAGATGCATATTGCCGGGATGGACCGCAGAGCACTTGAACAAGCCAAGGCATCGCCAACCGGTGCGGCGCTCACTTGGCATGAAGTGCCGCCGATGCTGGAAGACGTGTTCATTCATTTGCTCAGTGACCCCAAGACATGAACGGGTTTTCCTTCCGCCGCTTCCGCGCCGTGCTGCATAAGGAATGGCTGCAGATCCGGCGCGATTACTTCACCCTGCGCATGATTATTCTGCTGCCGGTGCTGCAATTATTTTTGTTCGGCTACGCCATCAACACCAACCCAAAACATCTGCCCACCGGGCTGATTACGGCGGATCATTCGCAGGATGAACGCACACTGGTGGCGGCGCTACAAAACACCGGCTATTATAATATCATCCCATTGAATTCGGAGGCGCAGGGCGAGCAGGGGTTGGCCGATGGCAGCTTGTTGTTTGTGGTGAATATTCCACCAGATTTTGACCGGCTGGTGGACCGTGGCGACAAGCCTGCGATCCTCGTGGATGCCGATGCCACCGACCCCTCGGCGATCGGCAATGCCACCGCAGCCCTGGCCGGGTTGAGCCGCGTGCTGGACCGCGACCTGCCGCCGAATTTGCGTTCGCAACCGGCGGTGACGCCGTTTCAGGTGGTGGTGCACGCCCGTTACAACCCCGAGGCATTGACGGTGCTGAACGTGGTGCCAGGGCTGATATGTATTGTGCTGATCTTCTCGACGTTATTTGTCACCACGCTCGCCATCACCCGCGAGACCGAGCGTGGCACGATGGAGAATTTACTTGCCATGCCGCTGCGCCCGGCGGAGGTGATGCTGGCCAAGGTGGTGCCGTATATCGTCATCGGCTACGTGCAGGTGGCGATTATCATGACCATCGCGGTGGCGGTGTTCGGGCTGCCGGTGCGCGGCTCGGTGCTGCTGGTGGCGCTGGCGCTTGGGCTGTTCATCACCAGTAATCTGTTGCTGGGTGTTACGATCTCAACAATTGCCCGCAACCAGATGCAGGCGATCCAGATGGCGATGTTCGTGTTGATGCCTTCATTCATTCTTTCGGGGTTCTTGTTCCCGTTCAAAGGCATGCCGGTGTGGGCGCAGTGGATCGGCCAGGTGTTTCCGGTGACGCACGCGCTGCGGGTGATGCGCAGCGTGCTGCTGAAGGGCGACGGGTTCATGGCGATCTGGCCGCAATTATGGCCGATTATTTTATTTATTGTGGTAATCGGGGTGGTCGCGGTGCGCTCATATCGGGAAACTTTGGATTAACTATCGTAAGCTATGCCGGTGGGCATGGACGGTCGGTTAAGTCGCGAAACTGATGTATGGTCGAACTGGCTGCGCAATCATCGTTATGGCGGCGATGCCGACTACGAACGCAACGTCCGCAGCCGGGTAGCGGTGTATGTGAAGCGCGTGCTGGACGGCGCAAAACTCTGGCCCGGCATGACGCTACTCGATATCGGGGCAGGTGAAGGGGCAGTGGGGCTGGCCGCCATCGAGCGTCTTGGGGCGCGACTGCGGGTGGTCTTCACCGATATTTCACCGGCATTGCTACGGCACGCCGAGGCATTGGCGCTTTGTGCGGGGGTGGTGACGCAATGTAAGTTTTTATTAACATCAGCCGAGAGTATGAGCCCGCTTGCCGGTGCGTCAGTGGATGCGGTAACCAGCCGGGCGGTGCTGGCCTATGTGCCCGATAAGCTGGCAGCTTTGCGGCAATGTTACCGCGTGCTCAAACCGGGTGGGCGTATTTCTATTGGAGAACCGGTTTTCCGTGATGAGGCACTGGCGGCGTGCGCTTTGGGTCAAGTTTTAGCGGCGCGGCCGCCGGACCACTCCGACCGGCTGATGAAGCTGGTGCAGCGTTGGCAGGCCGCGCAGTTTCCAGATACGCTTGAAGCCATTGCCCAGAACCCTATCACCAATTTTAGCGAACGCGACCTGGTCAGGTTCCTGCAAAACGCTGGATTTTGCCATATTCACCTGGAATTTCATATTGATGTGAATATGGCCGCGCCGGCGCCGTGGGAGGTGTTTATCAATACCTCCCCACATCCGCTGGCACCAACATTGGCCGAGATTATGGCGACGCAATTTGATGCTGAAGAGCGGCGTTTTTTCAAACAGGCGATGAGCCCTGTTATTGAATCCGGTGAGCGTGTTTGCACCGAACGGATGGCGTATGTAACTGCAGTAAAACCGTATTTATGAGGCCTTGATTGCGAACAAAGGGTTTGGTGTGGCCGAAGTGTCTGGCAAAAGCGGTTGTTTCAACATCGCGGCCAACTGCGAGTTTACGGCAAAATAGGCCAAGTCATCATGAGCCCTGGTAGGTGAAATTCTGGTCGTCCCGCATCGCGATGATATGGCGCGGGATGATGTGCTTGCCGAGACTCAAATACCAAAGCTGCGGCGAGAAATGAATGAACCGCCGGTCAATGGTGATGTGGGCGATTGTCAGTTCATTGTGGATGAACGCTTCAATCGTGCTGATGCGTTGGGCGGCGTCCATTTCTGCCAAATTAACATGCGGCTGGAATTTTTTCATATGCTCGTTCACCGCCGAGAGAAACCGGGCATAGGGGCGCGCACGAAAATCAGGCAATTATAACGCGTGAGATCGTCAAAAATTTGTGGGAATTGCGCATGCAATTCCCACAAGCGCAGATGCGTTTGGCCGAGCCGGTTCTTGAAATAAGGAGCGTAAAATATACCCCAAAAATTAAAAAAATCGTCGTAGTAAAGTTTTAACGCGTCGCGGAAACTGGTGCCCGCGCATTTTGGATTATGGAAAAATAACCTGCTGTAGGTGTGGAACGATCAAGGTGACTTTATGAGTGCAACGTGTGCAGGTATGCGATGATGTCCTTCGCCTCTGCTACGGTTAGCTTGCCCTTCCAGGCGGGCATTGGCTGGTCGAGACGGTCGCCGTCTTCGTCCTTGGCGAGCATGATCGCCCGAAGGATCAGCTTGTCGCTACCGTGGTAAGTTTTTTCAAGGCCGGGGGCTTGCAGGTCAGCCGCCACGGCAGAGCCAAATTTCATGCCACCAGCGCCATTGCTGCCGTGGCAGCTTGCACAGTTGCTGGCAAATAAGGCAGCACCTGAGGTCACCGAAGGTGTGGCAGCATCAGCCTTGGGAGGATGCGACAGGCTGACGAGGGCACCGATTGCGAATGTGGCGAGGAGTTTCGCAATGTGGGTTGGGCGCGGGGTGCTTAACAAATGAATCTCCAATATTAAAAATACAGCCACAAAATAGACAGATCAAACGATGGTCACGGCTGTTTATCGCTCTTGCTGGTGTCTGGTAAACGTCATAATTGTGAACATTTTATGATTGAGCTCAGGGATTGAGTTCTGGCGGGTCTGTTTGATCGGAAACGGGTGAATGAGCCGAACAGATGAAATGATTATATCTGCTCGGAGATTTTAATCGCGGCCTTGCAGCCGGTTTTGATCAGTGCCGCGAGGATGCGGTAGCCCGGGGTTTTTTCGGCATCATTGGCCAGGCCGATATCGCGATGCTCCAATTCCTCGGCCCGAAATTCCGCGATGGTGGAACGTAACGGGGCCTCGGTTTCGTCCAGAGCCGCTTCCTGGGCAAGGTAATGTTCGTTAATGGTTTCCTCCACCGCCACGGTGCAGGCCATGGCGGCGCGGGAGCCTAACGCTGCCGTGGCAGCACCCAGGGCAAACCCGGCGATGTGCCAGAACGGCAGCATGGCGGTGGGGCGTACCCGGCGCTCGGTGATCAATTTGGCGAAGGTATCCAGGTGGTGTTGTTCCTGGTCCTTCATGTGCTGCAAGGTGGCGCCGTGGGGGCCGCGGCCCAGTACGGCCAGTTGCCCGGCATAAATTCGGGCGGCGCCGTATTCACCGGCATGATCGACACGAATGAAACGCTTGATCTGGTCTGTCATCGGGGCCTCAGCGGCTGAATCGACGGGGTTTACGTGAGATATAGGATATTGTGAGCAGCGCCAAGGTTAGCTCATAGATTAAATCCATCGTCGCCATCGAAACCGGAAAACCTGGGATCAGATAGACTGGTTCATCACAGGGAATTGCCGGTGTCATCGGCAACGCCCTGCCTGGGCTGAAATTGCCGTTACATTCAGGCAGCGGGCTGCGCCACAAATGCAGTTCTACGCCTACATGCACGCTGGCAATTATTGCACCGACCAGCATGGTGATGACCGCCAGACCCAGCACCAGCCGGCCAGTGGGTGGTCGGCATAACAGGGTAACCAAACCAAGGGCGATGATGATCCGGTAAGGCCAGCGTTCCCACAGGCACAACGGGCAGGGTGCCAGCAAGGCGATATATTGCGCCCAATAGGCTGTCGCCAACGCCAATACACCGCCCAAAATAACCAGCAAGGCGGTTAAACGATGGCTCATTTAGGCAATCCGAATTGCTGTAGTCTGGCTGCGACATTGCCGGTATCGCCGGCAACCCGTGTTACGATACCGTTTTGATCCATAACCTATACTCTAACATCAAACCAGATGAAATCATAGTATGAAGCGGCTCAAATCTCCCTTGGCGGCGAGCGGCGCCACCCGTTCATTCACATAGGCCGCGGTGACCACAATGCTGTCGCCGCCGCGGTCGGTGGCGGTGAAGCTGATCTCCTCCAGCAGTTTTTCGATCACGGTGGCGAGGCGGCGGGCGCCGATATTTTCGATCCGGTCGTTGATGTCGTAAGCCAGATCCGCCAGCGCATCGACAGCATCTTCAGCGAACTCCAGGCCCACCCCTTCGGTGCCGAGCAGCGCGGTATATTGCTTGAGCAGCGAATGTTCGGGTTCGGTGAGAATGCGCTTGAAGTCATCGCGCGAGAGCGAGGATAATTCCACCCGGATCGGCAGGCGGCCTTGCAGTTCCGGCAGCAAATCCGCCGGCTTGGCGACATGGAAGGCGCCGGAGGCGATGAACAAAATATAGTCGGTTTTAATCGGGCCGTATTTGGTCGAGACCGTGGTGCCCTCGATCAAGGGCAGCAAGTCGCGCTGCACGCCCTCGCGCGAGACATCGCCCCCACGGAAGCCGCCTTCGGTTTTGGCACAGATTTTATCGATCTCGTCGAGGAACACGATGCCGTTGTTTTCGGCGTGGCGCAGCGCGTCCTTGGTGAGGGCGTCGGTGTCGAGCAGACGGTCGGCTTCCTCGCGCTCCAGGGCGCTGCGGGCTTCCGGCAGCGGCAGTTTGCGCTTGGTGGGCTGGCGGCCAAACATGCCTTTCATCATCTCGCCGAGGTTGATCGCGCCGTTTTGCGGCGCACCTGGCATGTCCATCATGCCGATGGGCATCCCAGCCGGGGCCTCGCTCAACGCCACCTCGATTTCCTTGTCCTCAAGTTCACCGGCACGCAGCATCCGCTTAAATTTAACCCGCGTGTCGGCGGAGGCACCATCGCCGACCAGGGCGGTGAGAATCCGCTCCTCGGCGGCGGCTTCGGCCTTTACCTGCACGCCCTTGCGGTTCTGTTCGCGCAGCATGGTGATGCTGGCTTCCACCAGGTCGCGCACGATACTATCCACATCGCGGCCCACGTAACCCACCTCGGTGAATTTGGTGGCTTCCACCTTGATGAAGGGAGCCTGCGCCAGTTTGGCCAAGCGCCGGGCGATTTCGGTTTTACCGCACCCCGTCGGCCCGATCATCAGGATGTTTTTCGGCACCACCTCATCGCGCATGGCTTCCGGCAGTTGCAGCCGCCGCCAGCGGTTGCGCAGCGCGATGGCGACGGCGCGCTTGGCGTCGTTTTGGCCAATGATGAAGCGGTCAAGCTCGGAGACGATTTCACGCGGGGAGTAAATGGGAACGTCGATCACAATGTTTCAACAATCAGGTTTTCGTTGGTGTAGATGCAGATGTCAGCGGCGATTTTCATGGCGCGGCGGGCGATTTCCTCGGCGCTCAAATCGGGCACGGTCATCAAGGCGCGGGCTGCCGAGAGGGCAAAATTGCCGCCCGAGCCGATGGCGACCACGCCGTCCGAGGGTTCCAGCACGTCGCCGTTGCCGGTCAGGGTAAAGCTGCGTTCGGCATCTGCCACGATCAGCATGGCTTCCAGGCGGCGCAGGTAACGATCAGTCCGCCAGTCCTTCGCCAGCTCCACGCAGGCGCGTTCCAACTGGTTGGGGAAGCGCTCCAGCTTGGTCTCAAGGCGCTCCAGCAGCGTGAAGGCGTCGGCGGTGGCGCCGGCAAAACCGGCCAGAACCGCGCCGTTGCCGATGCGGCGGACTTTGCGGGCGTTGCCTTTTACAACCGTGTTGCCGAGAGAAACCTGGCCGTCACCAGCCAGCGCCACTTTGCCGTCACGGCGAACGCAAAGGATCGTCGTGCCGTGCCACCCGATCGGGTCATTTGGATTTTCCATGGCTCAACATCTGGCAACCAACCCGCGCTCTGACAAGCCCGGCGGTATGCGTGCGGGGAAGGTCAGGAGGGATGGATACTGACGATTGGCTTGGTATTGGCAGGTTTGGTGCCGATGAGCTGGGTGATGGCGGCAATGGTATTGGGCGTGTTCCAGTCAGCCCCGCCTTCCAGCCGGGCCACCATCCGGCCTGCCGGGTCGATCAGCACAGTGATGGGGATGCCGTCGGATTCCAGCAGATCGGGGGCGTTGCCGTCGGTATCGAGCAAAATTGGCAGGGTGGTGATGTTGTGCGATTTGTAGAAGGGCTGCACCGCCGCCAGCCCCTCGGCATTAACCGAAATTGGCAGGACCAGAATTTTGAAGGGGGCCAGTTTGGGAGCTAGCGCGGCGATGCTGGGGAGTTCCGCCACGCAAGGGCCGCACCAGGTGGCCCATATATTTACCAGCAGCCCAGAGCCGCGATAATCCGCCAGTGACAGCGGGTGGCCGGTCTGGTCGGTGAATTTGAGGTCAGGCCCGGTGCTGGGCATGATTTGCTGCAGACCGGTGGAGGCATCCGGCAGGTCTTCCGGGCTGATCTGGGCGTGGGCATAATTGCCCCGCGCGGCGCTGACGGCTAAGCCTGTGGCAGCGGCGATGATGGATCGACGCGACAGATGGCGTGTGGACAAAGGGCGGGTTGGTTTGAGCAAGGACAAGGCGAACACTCCAGTAGGGCAGGCGTTGCAGTGGGGCGGCCGGTTTGGTGCCGGACCCGATGCCGTGATGCAAGCCATTAATGTCTCAATTGGGTTCGACTGCAAATTATGGCAACATGATATCGCAGGTAGCCGTGCCCATGCGGCGATGCTGGGGGCGTGTGGCATTCTCGGTGCTGCCGATGTGGCCGCCATCGACGAAGGGCTGGCGGCGATTGCGCAGGAGATCGGGGCCGGGCGTTTTGAGTTCATCGAGGCGCTGGAGGATATTCATACCAACATCGAAGTGCGCCTGACCAACAGGATTGGTGAGGCGGCGCGGCGGCTGCACACCGCACGTAGCCGCAATGACCAGGTGGCCACCGACTTCAAATTATGGGTACGCAGCGCGATTGATGGTGTGGCGGCGCAGGTGAAGGATTTGATGCGGGCGCTGGCTGAACGCGCGGCGGAACATGCCGCCAGCGTGATGCCGGGCTTCACCCATTTACAAACCGCCCAGCCGGTGACGTTTGGGCATCATCTGCTGGCCTATGTGGAAATGCTGTCGCGCGATGCGGGCCGCTTACACGATGCAAGGGCGCGGCTGAATGAATGTCCACTGGGGGCGGCAGCTTTGGCCGGCACCTCATTCCCGATTGACCGGCACATGACGGCGCAGGCGTTAGGGTTTGACCGGCCTACCGCCAATTCACTGGATTCAGTGTCGGACCGCGATTTCGCGCTGGAATATCTCTCGGCACTGGCGATATTGGCGATGCATCTGTCGCGCTTTGCCGAGGAGGTCATTATCTGGTGTTCGTCGCCGTACAAACTCATCAGCCTGAGTGATGCCTTCACCACCGGCAGTTCGATCATGCCGCAGAAGCGCAACCCCGATGCTGCCGAATTAACCCGCGCCAAGACCGGCCGGATTTTCGGTGCGCTGCTCGGGCTGCTGACCGTGATGAAGGGCCTGCCGATGGCCTATGCCAAGGACATGCAGGAGGACAAGGAGCCGGTGTTCGACGCCACCGATGCGATCTCGCTTTGCCTCGCCGCCACCACCGGGATGGTGCGTGACTTGCAGCCCGATACCGCGCGGATGGCAGCACTGGCGGGCAGCGGGTTTTCTACCGCGACGGATCTGGCCGATTGGCTGGTGCGGAGCTTAAGCATGCCGTTCCGCGATGCCCATCATATCACCGGGCGGATCGTGAAGCTGGCCGAGGATCAGGGAATTGATCTGCCGGAGGTGAAACTGGCGGACATGCAAGCGGTTGAGCCGCGGATCACTCAAGAGGTGTATAAAGTGCTGACGGTGGCAGCCTCGGTGGCCTCGCGGACAAGTTATGGTGGCACGGCACCAACCAATGTGGCGGCAGCGGCAGCAAAATGGCTGGAGAGTTTGGCATGAAGTTTTGGGTTTTAACGGCGATGATAGCGCTGGTGCTGGCCGGTTGTGGGCGCTACGGCCAGCCTATCCCGCCTGGTCCGGCGGCGGATGTGGTCTATCCGCGCACCTACCCGGCACCGTAGCATGGCAGTGGCGGAACGGCGCGAGGTTGAACCTGAAATTGCCGACTTGCTGGCGGCAAGGCCCGCGCTTTCGATGCATGCGCAGGATGGCTTGTGTTTTGAGGGCGTGGCGCTCAACGCGATTGCCGATGAGTTTGGCACGCCGACCTGGGTGTATGGCGCGGCCAGCATGCGGGCACGGTATGCGGCGCTGGCGGCGGCGTTCGGAGCCGTGGGCCTGCACCCGCATATTCACTATGCGGTGAAGGCCAATGATCACCTGGCAGTGCTGTCGGTTTTGCGTGCCGCCGGTGCCGGCGCCGATGTGGTCAGCCTGGGTGAATTCATGCGGGCGCAAAAAGCCGGCGTGGCGGCGGCGGATATTGTGTTCTCGGGGGTTGGAAAATCGGCCGATGAAATGGCGGCGGCGCTGGCGGCGGGCATTGGGCAGCTTAATGTTGAGAGCGCCGAAGAGCTTGCGATGCTTTCTGACGTTGCCGTGAAAACTGGTAAAATTGCTAATATCGTGCTGCGGATGAATCCCGACGTGGATGCCGGGACACATGCCAAGATCACCACAGGTCTGGCCGACAATAAGTTCGGCATCGCGGCGCATGATATTGTGGAACTATATGCTCATGCGGCGGGTTTGCCGGGGATCAAGCCGGTGGGAATCGCGCTGCATATCGGCAGCCAGATTCTCAATCCTGCGCCTTATGCCACGGCTTATGCCAAGGCCGCCGAAATGGTGCGGGCGTTGCGGGCGGCGGGGCAAGTGGTCTCGGTGCTGGATTTAGGCGGCGGCCTGGGCATCGGCTATTACGATGAACCCGGCATTTCGCTGGTGGCGTTTGCCGCAATGGTGCGCGCCAGCGTGGGCGATTTGGGTGTGCAATTATTGCTGGAGCCGGGGCGCTATCTGGTGGGGCCGGCGGGGTTGCTGCTGGCCGCCGTGATTTTGCAAAAGCAAGGCAGCGCCAAGCGGTTTGTGGTGCTGGATGCGGCAATGAATGACCTGCTGCGGCCTGCGTTATATGACTCCTATCACGGGATTTTGCCGGTGAGCGCGGTGGATTTTGTGCGCCCCGCCTCGCCCGCCGATGTGGTGGGGCCAGTGTGCGAAACCGGCGATACATTTGCCGTCGACCGTGTGTTGCCAGGCTTCAAGCCGGGGGCGCGGGTGGCATTGCTCGATGCAGGCGCTTACGGCGCAGTGATGAGCAGCCCCTATAATGCCAGGCCGCGGGCGGCGGCGGTGCTGCTGGATGGCGGGCAGGCGCATTTGATTTCACCCAGGCAGACACAATCGGATTTATGGGCACACGAGATCATTCCCGGCTAAACAGACTGCGCAGGTTTGCGGCCTGGGTGCTGTGGGCTGAAGCGCTGACGCTGGCTTTGGCGCCCGGGGGTGCGGTGCTGCTGGCCTATGCGGCGCTGGGGTTGTTGGGGCTGGGGAATGGCTGGCTGTTGGTCGCCGTGCTGATTGTATCGGCGGGATTGCTGCTGTGGGGGCTGTGGCGGTTTAAGCGCCCCGCCGCCGCTGAAATTGATCGACGGATTGAAGCGGCATCGCATCTGCCGCACCGGCCGTTTGCGGCCCTGAATGACATGCCTGAAAACGATGTAGATGCCGCCAATGATATTTGGGCGGCGCATCAGCGGCGGGCAGCGGCGGCTTTGGCGTCGGCCAGGTCTCCAGCCTTCAACGTGCAGGCCGTGGCGCGCGATAAATTCGCCCTGCGCGGTTTGTTGCTGGCAGGGTTGCTGGCGGGCCTTGTGGTGGCGGGCCCGCAGGCACCGTTGCGGATTGCCGCCGCCTTCACCTTGCCAGATTGGCCGTTTCCTGGCCCGCACGTCACGGCGTGGGTGACGCCGCCACGTTATACCGGCGCCCCGCCCCATGTGCTTGCCAAAGGCGAGGCTGTCAGCACGCTGGTCGGTTCGCAACTGACCGTGATTACCGATGGCCCCACCCGGGCGCCGAAGGTAAAAATTGGCAAAAATAATGTTATCACCAGCACTTTAAGCGACACCAGCCATCGCGCCGATGCCACCATCACCGGCTCTGCGGTGTTGACCGTGGGACCGTGGTGGCACCGGTTGGCGCATTGGGACATCACCGCTGTGCTGCCAGCCGCGCCGGTGGTGCAGGTTATCGAAGCCAGTATCGCGCGAGGCAATGCGCTGAAACTGCGCTGGCATGTGGCTGACCACTATGGGCTGAACGCGCTTACGGCGTCGTTTAAGCCGGTGGGGTATCCGCAGGCGCTGACCTATAATTTTGAGCTGCCTGCCAGAACCGGCGATGGTCAGGTGCTGGTTGATCTCTCCAAATCACCGTTTGACGGCGAACCGGTGACCCTGACGCTGACCGCCCGTAATGTGGCCGATGTGACAGCCAGCGACCGTCCGGCGCAGAGCTTCACCTTGCCCGGGCTGCGTTTGCATGACGCCACCGCCGTCGCTTTGGTGAATTTGCGCCGCGATATCGCCGATGATCCCGCCAGCATTGGCTCCGCTGCCGAACCTTTGCAGCACCTGAGCCAACAGCCACCGAGTGCCATTGATCCGGCGGCGGATGTGCAGATCGCGGCGCTTGGTGCCGCCATCTGGCTGCGCAACACCAATGTGCCTGATGTGGTGGCGCGGTTGCTGGCGCTGGCGTTGGAGATAGAAGCCGGGCCGGATTTTCTGCCCGCCCAGCAATTTGCAGCCAGCAACCAGGCGTTGATGGCAGCGCTGCAGGCCGGGCTGCATGGCACGCCGCCAAATGTTGTTACTTTGCAAAAATTGTTGAAAGCCATGCAGGCCGCCGCCGCCCGTCATATTGGCGCGATTCAGGCTGCCGCTGGGCAAACCGGCACGCCGATGAACCTCTCGGCGCTGGACCAGTTGGCGGATAAAATTGTGCAGGATGAAGCCGCCGGGCGGACTGATCAGGCAGCGCAGGAATTAAAAACGTTCCAACGGATTTTAAGCGCCCTGCAAAATGCCCGGCCGATGAGCGCAACCGAGATGGCGCAGTCGAAGGCAGCGAATGCGGCGATGCAGGCTATAGCCGATATGATCAAGGCCGAAGCCGCATTGCTGGATGCGACCAATGCCGGGACCGCTACCGCCGATGCACAAGATAAGATTCAAAACCAGTTGAACGCGACGCGCCAAAGCCTGACAAAACGCGGCGTGAATGTGCCTAGCCTCGGCCCGGCGGGCACCGCCATGCAGACTGCTCGATCAGCGCTGGGTCAGGGCGATTTGAACAATGCCAGCACGGCTGAGGCCACCGCCATTAAAAATTTACAGACCGCCGCCGCAGCCTTGGCGAAAGCCGCCAGCCAGGAACTTTCGCTGAATCCGGGCGCGGATGGCGAGGATGATGGTAACGGTACGCCAAACGAGCAATCAGACCCCCATTTCAACCCCGACCGCGCTAACCCCGCCGCGGCCATTCAACAACAAATCATTCAGCAGGATGCGAAACCAGCACCCACTCCAACCCACCAATATTACCATAAACTCCTGGAGTCGGCGCCTTAAAAATTTACGGCACCTGGCCGGTCGGGGTCGCGGGCGCGGTGGTTGGGTTTTCAAGGGCGTTCCAGTCCAGCGGCGGCATGTCGGCCACTTTGTTGCCGTTAAGGTTAACCATGCCGGCACCGTAAGTTGCGTGCATTGCGAGGGTCTGGCCGTCGGAGGGGCTGGTGGTGAGGTAAGGTGACAACAGCGCCTCGGCGGCGGCCACGCTAGGTTGGAATTGCGGATACGCGTCGGTAATGGCGCTGGTGAACGCGTGCAGATGGATGGCGGTGAGATCGGCGGTGCCCTCAGGCTGCAAATTAGCATCAAACTTGATGGCGGCATCGGCGGCGGCGGCGGCGGGGCCGATGGTAAGGGCCAGGTTCATGTTGCCATTGCCCCCGGCGGTGGCCCATTTATGCACCAGTGGGATCAATAATTTTTGCTCGGCCACCGGGTCGGCCTGGGCGGCGCGCAACTGGTTGACCAGATCCATCAGGTTGGGCGGCACCGGCCCGGAAAGTGATAGCCCCATGCTCAGGTGGGTTATTTTGCCGTCAAACGGGATCGAGGCAATACGGGTGAGGATGGGTGAGAGGGCGATGCCGTCGAATGTGGTGGAGCCGGTGGCGGCGGCGCTGTTGGCGTCGGCGTTCAAATTCAGGTCGGAATGGCCTGTCACGCGGTCGATATGCATCACCAGCAGGCTGCCCTGGCTGGCCAGGATATCGATATCAGTGGCGTTGAGGTCGCCGCTACGAAACGGATAGGCGGTTTTGCTGAACAGCGCGTTGGGGTCGAGCGTTTCGTTCATCGCGATGCTGCCGGTGTTGATCGAGGCATCGATGTTATTATCGATGGCGACGGCGATTTTGCTGGGCAAGTCGGTATGAAAAATAGTGGGGTTGGCAGCGTTGATGCGCAGGGCCAGGGTGGGCAGCGTGAT
>DAIDEE010000027.1 GCA_027308685.1 Acidocella sp. | reverse complement strand
CATTCTCGATTCGCCCTCGGACCCTTGAGGCCGTTTCTGGCATTGTACTCCAAATTGGCTCTAATGCCGCAAGCACGTCTGCGGTATCGACTAGACTCACCCGCTTTTTGCCAAAAACACAGTACACATGCGTAGCTAGGGTCGCCCGCCACTGCGCTGCGTGTTTGGCGTTTCGCCAACCCGCTTCATTGGCCTTGATAAATAATTCGGCGGTTTCCGAGAATGATTTTACCTCGCGTTCTCGCTTTCGGGCCTCAACGGCTTGCTTCCTTTGATCTATGGGGTCGATTCCCGCTGCCAACAGGCGGCGTGCTTCTGCAGCCAAAATCCTTGCTTGAGCGAGTCCTACACCGTCGCCAGCTCCTAAACCTAAATCGCCCAGCCCCATCCAACGTGCTTGGCCGTCTAGCATGTATCTAAAAATCCAAGAGCGATTGGTTGGAGAGCGGACCTGAAGCCACAAACCGGCACCATCGCCATAACGGCCTGGTTCTCGTAACTTGTTGATTTTCATTGAGTTTAAACGATAACCCCGTGCCATTGCCAATCCTCAGTCGCTAAAATCTAGCCTACACTTTGGCCATCAAAATAGCATGAAAAACAGTGAAATACAAAGAATACTGTTGAACAGATTTTGGGGCTGAAAATGGCGGATTTGCTGATCTTTTTGCGGTTCAAGGCGGTTCAGGAAGTGCCATTGTGGCGGAGAAGGTGGGATTCGAACCCACGGTACGCGTTAACGCACGGCGGTTTTCAAGACCGCTGCCTTAAACCACTCGGCCACCTCTCCGGTTGGTGCCTCTTTCAACGGAAACCGCGTGCCGGGTCAAGGCCATGCTGCGTTGAGCGGGACTAGGTTAGCGTGAGGCCAAATACCGCATAGCCGTCGCCATTGTCTTGCAGCCTCGTCATGCCCGGCTGGGCCAGCAGATATTTGGCGGCGGCAGGGGAACTCTCGAAGGTGACGCTTACCGGGGCTCCCAACGGTGCGAACGACCATACCGGCGGGACCGCCACATCGAGCGTTTTGTTTTGCAGAATATAGCGCACGATCACGTCGCGGATCTGGTCAGGGGCGCGCAATACCACCGCCTCAGGGTGGTCTTTGGGCACCACGCCGCCGCTGTCGGCGCGGTAATTATTGGTCACCACCACAAAATTCTGGTCCTCGGCTACCGGCACCCCCCGATAGCGTAAATTCACGATGCGCCGCGCGTTTGGGTTCATTTTGCCATGAGCGCCATAGCGGGGCGGGGCGGAGATATCGATCTGATAGGTCACGCCCGCAATCACATCGAAGACGTAGGAAGGTACATGCGGGTTCAACAGCGGTTGCGGCGCGGGGTTGTTGATATCGATGCGGGCAAACACCTCGGCAGAGTGTTCCAGCCATTCACGCAACTGCGCGCCACTCACCTGCACGCAACACACCGTGTTGGGGTACATATATAAATCCGCCACGTCCTTGATGGCGATGGTGCCGGCCTGCAGGTCGACGAAATTATCAGGTGACTGATACCCCTCCTTAAAAGGTGCGGCAGCTGAAAGCAGGGGGAGTGCCGCTGCCGGTGTGCCGGCCAGTAACGGCCGTGCGTACCAGATTTGCGCCTCGTTCACCAAAGCGAGTGATGCATCATCGCCGATCAATGCAAAATAGCTGTTTACAGGGTGGTTTAATTGCCCAATTGGCTGACGTATCCAGGCCAGGGTTTTTGCGTGCTCAGGTGCGAGCGCGGCGTTCACGGCAGCATCGTCGGCCACCAACGATGTAACCGTCCGGCCATCGCGGCTGGCAATCGGGCGGGTCTCGCAGGTAAAATCTACCAGGCGCCAACCGGAGCCGGTGGCGGCCAGTGTCAGGTCGATCACGCCGAGATGGCTGCCCCAGAACCCCGGCATGACGGCGGGCACCCCGTTCAGAGTACCCCGCACGGCATCAATCCCTTGCAAACCGGCGTAATCAGGCCCCGGAAACACCCGGTGCGAATGGCCGGTGAAAATGACATCGATTCCCGGCACATTGGCGAGGTAGAATGAGGCATTCTCATCGCCGCCCCGGCGCGGGCTGGTATTGATGCCTGAATGACTGAGCGCGATCAGAATATCCACCTGGCGGCGCAGTTGCGGCACATAGCGTTGCGCTGCCTCTACAATATCGATGGTCTGCACCCGGCCATCCAAATGCGCACGGTCCCAATCCATGATCTGCGGGGTTACAAACCCGATAACGCCGATTTTCAGGGCATGGGCTTGGCCATCATCGGCAACCAGGGTGCGCTCCAAAATCAGGTACGGCTTCAAATAGGGTGTGCCATCAGCGTGCAGAAAATTTGCCGAGCACATAGGAAATTTAGCCCCGGCGATGGCGGCATCGAAAAACGGCAGGCCGTAGTTGAATTCATGGTTGCCCACAGTCGCCGCGTCGTAATTCAGCAAGTTCATTGCCCGAATGGTGGGATGCACATGGTCCAGCGGGAAGTTGCCAGGCAGGGCTACATAGTCGGCCAGCGGGTTGCCTTGGATGATGTCACCGTTGTCAAACAATAGTGAATTTTTAACCTCGGCCCGCGCCGCCCGTATGAGGCTTGCCACCTTGGTCAGCCCGACAGTTTCATCAGGCTGGTCACGGAAATAATCATAGTCTTCGTCGAATGTATGAATGTCCGAGGTTTCCAGCAACCGTAATTTTAGACTGGTGCCGGCTAGTGCCAGGCCGGAGACGCCAGCCGAAGTTGCCGCAGCTAGGCCCATCCTCGCGGCACCTTGCAGAACTTGTCGGCGGCTGGTCATGGCGATACTCCGATGGATGTCGCGAGGCTATAATGGTGAATAAGCGATGGGCATGAACACTGCGTGAAATCGCGACCTTAGTCGTGGAGCGCCACCCCCAGGCGCCCGGCGATATCCTGGATAAACTGCCAAGCCACGCGCCCCGAGCGTCCGCCGCGCGTGACCGACCATTCCACCGCCGCCGCGTGCAGCTCCACGGTGCTGATCGGCAGCTTATAGGCCGCGGCATAGCCGTCGACCATCGCAAAAAACTGCTCCTGGTTACCATTATGAAAGCCCAGCCACAGGCCAAAACGGTCGGAGAGGGAAACCTTCTCCTCCACCGCCTCGCCAGGGTTGATGGCGGTGGAGCGCTCGTTATCGATCATGTCACGCGGCATCAGGTGGCGGCGGTTTGAGGTGGCGTAGAACAGCACGTTGTCGGGACGACCCTCGATGCCGCCATCCAGCACCGACTTCAGTGCCTTGTAATCGGCATCTTCTTTCTCAAACGATAAATCATCGCATAAAATCAGGCAGCGCCGAGGCTGTGGGCGTAGGATATTCAGCAGAGTGGGCAGGGTACGAATGTCTTCCCGGTGGATTTCAATCAGTGCCAAGGCGCCGGGGCTGGTCTCGTTAACGGTGGCGTGCACCGCCTTCACCAGTGATGACTTACCCATGCCGCGGGCCCCCCACAGCATGGCGTTGTTGGCCGGCAGGCCACGGGCAAAGCGCTGGGTATTTTCCAGCAAAATGTCTTTTTGTTGCGCAACCCCCTGTAACAAAGCCAGCGGAACACGCGAAACCTTCGGCACCGGCGATAGTGACGGCGGGGCAGGGTGCCAGACAAAGGCATCGGCAGCCGTTAAGTCGGGCGTTCCGGCTGCTGCGGGGCTCAAGCGTTCCAGGGCCTCGGCGATCCGGCGTAGCAAACTCTCATCCATCTAAATTTTGTCCCCTGTTGACTGGCGAGCGGCGCACCCTATGGTCCGGCGCAAATCACTGCAACCAGGAACCAGTATGTTCATTTCATCAGCCTATGCCCAAACTGCCACCGCCGCTGCCCCAAGCAGCATAGCAGGTCTCGTTCAATTCGCCCCGATTTTGCTAATTATGGTAGTATTTTACTTCCTGCTCATCCGCCCGCAACAGGCCCAGGCGAAGGAACTGAAGCTCAAGCAAGCGTCACTGACCCGCGGCGACAAGGTTGTAACCGCTGGTGGGATTGTGGGCGTCGTGAAAAAGGTCACTGAGGGTTCCACCGAAGTCGACGTTGAAATTGCCCCAAACGTGACCGTCAGCGTGGTACGCTCGACCATTACCCAGGTCACCTCGCAGGCAAAAGCCGACAAGGTTTGACAAAAAAGGCTGGTTCAAAGTTACGGTTTGAACCAGCCTCTTACGTTTAGATGTCAGCGTAGCAATGTGTCTCCGCCGCTGCTCCGGGATGCGTCAACGCTCCCAGATGCGCCGGTCCGACGTTTTGTGCGAAACGCCAGATGGCTCCCGAATTATAATTGGTCTTACGCGGCTTCCATTCGGCCCGTCGGGCAGCGAATTCTTCGTCGGTCAAATCCACATTCATCGTTCCTGCGATCGCATCCAGGGTGATTTTATCGCCGTTTTTGAGTAATGCGATCGGCCCACCGACGGCGGCTTCCGGCCCGACATGGCCGATACAGAAGCCACGTGTGCCCCCTGAGAAACGGCCATCAGTGATCAACGCCACATGCTCACCCATTTCCTGGCCATAAATGGCTGCGGTGGTGGAAAGCATTTCACGCATCCCCGGCCCGCCTTTCGGCCCTTCGTAGCGAATCACGATGACATCGCCCTTTTTATAGGCCCGCGCTTGCACGGCGGCGAAAGCATCCTCCTCGCAGTCGAAGCAGAGTGCGGTTCCAACAAAAACCTGTTGCTTCAGGCCTGCCACCTTCACAATCGCGCCGTCTGGAGCCAGGTTACCTTTAAGAGACACCACGCCGCCGGTTTTGGTAATGGCGCGGGATACCGGATAAATCACATCCTGATTTTCAGGGAACACCACACCTTCCAAATTCTCGGCCAGGGTCTTGCCGGTCACGGTCATGCAATCGCCATGTAGCAACCCGGCATCGAATAATGACTTCATAATCACCGGAATACCGCCGACATTATGCACGTCCAGAGCCACATATTTTCCGCCGGGCTTCAAATCGGCAATATACGGGGTGCGGCGCATGATGGCGGCCACGTCATCAAGCGTGAAGCGGATGCCAGCCTCGCTCGCCATGGCGGGCAGGTGCAGCGCAGCGTTGGTGGAACCGCCAGTGGCGCCCACCAGGACGGCGGCGTTCTCAAAGGCCTTGAGGGTGCAAATATCGCGCGGCCGGATATTTTTTTCGATGAGATTCATCACGGCGTGGCCGGAGAGAACCGCAAACCGATCGCGCTCCTCATACGGTGCCGGCGCACCGGCTGAGCCTGGTAATGCAAGGCCGATAGCTTCGGAGACCATCGCCATGGTGTTGGCGGTGAATTGCCCGCCACAAGCGCCGGCCGAGGGGCAGGCAACGCATTCTAACTTGTAGAGATCTTCATCCGACATTTTGCCAGCGGCGTGCTGCCCCACGGCTTCAAACACGTCCACCACCGTCACATCACGGCCTTGAAACTTACCCGGCAGAATACTGCCGCCATACATGAACACTGAAGGTACGTTTAACCGCAACATCGACATCATCATGCCCGGCAAAGATTTGTCGCAACCAGCAACGCCCACCAACCCATCGTAGGAATGGCCGCGCATGGTGAGTTCAACGGAGTCCGCGATCACTTCGCGCGACACCAACGAGGATTTCATGCCCTGGTGGCCCATCGCAATCCCGTCGGTTACCGTGATGGTGGTGAATTCACGCGGCGTGCCGAAAGCTTCGGAGACTCCGCGCTTGACCGATTGCGCCTGGCGCGAAAGGGCGATGTTGCAGGGTGCCGCTTCATTCCAGCAGGTAGCAACGCCAATGAACGGTTGGTCGATCTCTTCTTGGCCCAACCCCATGGCATAATAGTATGAACGATGCGGCGCACGGTCCGGCCCAACCGTAACATGGCGGGATGGCAGGCGGGATTTGTCCCAGATTTTTGGCATAATGGCGTCCTTTGTTTTTAAGCTTCAGGGTACGAAAAAATTCTGTTCAGGTTTTGGTGCTGCAAACAAAAAGGCAGCGGATTGCATAATTTCAACAATTTTAGCAGCGGTCTGCTCCATGCCATAAATGGGCCGTGCACGTTCGCGCGTGGTGCGGGCGAGTTCAAAGGCCGCTTTCGGATTTTTAACCACATTTTCAAGGGCGGCCGTGACACTGCCTGGTGTGAAGTCGAACGTATAAGGCAGAAGCTCAGGAAAAGCCTGTTCGATATAGGCGTTGCGGTCGGTCACCGGCATACTGCCGGCACCAAGGGCAAGGAAAAAACGCTCGTGCGCACCAAAGTCAGTATTAGGGTGCATCGTCAGGCTAGCCGTGGCGCCGGAGAGGCTGTTTTCAACAACGCTATATTCCGACGGCCCGTGGAAGCGGGCTTTGGCATTGGTGGTATCGATATGGTCCCAGGCCCCACCGAACACATCCACCTCAAACGGCAAAAGTGCTTTTGCCATTGAGGTGCTTTTTAGCCGGCGGCTATAATCATCGATCTGCGCGATCAAAAACCGTGAGAGCAGATCAAACGGCTGTAAATCAATTCGGTGCGCGGAAGCTACTTTTTTTACCAACGGATGAATATCAGCGACAAACACATTGCCCTTGGTGGTCAGCGCCAGTTCATCCATCACGTCATGCAGGATACGCTCCAACTGCGGTGCACCGCGCCACATATTTGCCAAAACTTCAGGAGAATTTCCGGTTTTTGCAAACACGATGCGCGGACGGCCTTGCGCCATAATGTCTTTCATCGAAGGTACGGGTAAATCTGGGATCCCATAATCGATGGTGGTGACGATATTATCAGCCTTCACGTCGCTGGCCTGATAAAGTGCGTGGTCGCGGAAGATGTAGCCCATCACGACGGTTTTTGGTTGCGTGCGATGATGGGCGCCGTAATAAATTGGATGGTCGATGTGCAACACATATACCGGCAGGCGTAATTTGGCCCACAGGTTTTCACCATCCATACCGATATTCAACCCAATTCCCGCAGTGCTCACCACAAACCGCACGCGGCGGTTATTAAGTAAACCGCGTAGTTGATCATTCCAGCCGGGGGCTCCGAGATCGATCTCAACCATCTCAAGGCCCATCTGCTTCCAGGCTTCACCGAGATGCACCATAACACCACGCACGGAATTATAGGCTGAGTTCCAGTTTAGCGAGAGGATGACATCCACGGCTTAGGTGATCCGGCTCAGGGCTGCATCGAGCCGGATGATCTCGGCAGAAAAGCTCGCGCGGCGCTCTTCATTCTCAGCAATAATTGCTTCCGGGGCGCGTTTCACAAAATCCTCGTTGGCTAATTTGTTATTGACTTTTTCAAGCTCCGTCGCAGCCTTGCCACGCAGACCGGTGAGGCGAACCCGCTCGGCGTCCAGATCAATGAGTTCTGCCAATGGCAGAATGATGGTGGCCTCATTCAACACCGCCTGGGCAGAGCCGT
Organism: Acidocella sp.; assembly: GCA_027308685.1. GTDB lineage: Bacteria > Pseudomonadota > Alphaproteobacteria > Acetobacterales > Acetobacteraceae > Acidocella. Next base: position 44,553 of record DAIDEE010000027.1, on the reverse strand, counting down.
GCGGAACTTCGCCAACTAATTCACCGACGGAACTTGCCCGCGCCATCCGAAAAATTGCTTCCTGCCACGCGGTTGCCCGTGCCAGAGTTTCTGCAGAAGCATCCTTCAGAAGGACCGGCGATTTTTGGCTGGGCGGCACGTTCATCTCCGAACGCACTGTGCGGATTTCAGAAATCAGTTGAATGGCCCAAGCAACATCGGCACTCGCCGCCGCCGCATCGCTGACCTCAGCTGGGTGCGGCCAGCTTGCGCTGATCAGCGAGCATTCCGCGCCATAGCCAAAATGATCCCATATTTCCTCGGTCACAAACGGGGTGATCGGGTGCATCAGCCGGAGCAGCACGCTAAGCACATATCCCGCCACATCGCGGATTTCTGAAGCGTCATCGCCGCCGCCGGCAAAGGCCGGTTTGGCAAACTCCAGAAACCAGTCACAAAAATCGCCCCAGACGAAATGCCAGACCGCAAAGGCATAATCATCCACCCGGAAGGCGTCCACCGCTGCCGTAGCATCGGTAATCGTCTTGTTGCTGGCTGCCAAAATCCAGCGCGACAGCGGTAGCTTTGCAGAAGCCGGGTTGAAGTCAGGGTTCGGCACAACGCCGTTCATTTCACAGAAGCGCGCCGCGTTCCAGAGTTTGGTGATGAAGCTGCGATTGGCTTCCACCTTCGCCTTGCCCATTTTCACATCACGCCCCGGCCCGGCGGAAGCCGCCACGGTGTAGCGCAATGCATCAGTGCCAAATTCCTCGATCAGGTTGATCGGGTCGATGACATTGCCCTTGGATTTCGACATTTTCTGGCCGCGCTCATCGCGCACCAGCCCATGAATATAAACCGTTTTGAATGGCACATCACCCATGAAATGCAGCCCCATCATCATCATCCGGGCGACCCAGAAGAAGATGATGTCAAAGCCGGTCACCAATACGTCGGTCGGGTAATATTTTGCCAGCTCCGCCGTTTGCTCCGGCCAACCGAGGGTGGAGAAGGGCCAGAGGGCGGAGCTGAACCAGGTGTCCAGCACGTCCTCATCCTGGGTGATCTCACGGTGTTCACCGTAATGCGCGTCGGCCTTGGCCTGAGCGCCCGCAGCATCATGCGCCACGAACACAGTGCCATCGGGCCCGTACCAGGCTGGAATCCGGTGGCCCCACCAAAGCTGGCGGGAGATGCACCAGGGTTGAATATCGCGCATCCAGGCGAAGAAGGTATTTTCCCATTGCTTAGGCACAAACTCGATCTTGCCGGTCTCCACAGCGGCAATAGCGGGGCCAGCCAGCACCCCGGCGTTGCAGTACCATTGCACGGTCAGCAGCGGCTCGATTACCACGCCGGAACGATCGCCATGCGGCACCTGATTGGTGTGTGGCTCGATCTTCTCCAAAATTTCCTGCGCTTCAAGCTCTGCCACAATAGCCTTGCGGGCGGCAAACCGGTCCATTCCTTCCAGCGACTTCGTGAATGCCGGAACCTCGCCAATTTCCGCCAGCGTAATGCGCCCTTGCCGGTCCAGGATAGAAGGTGAGGGCAGGTTATGCCGCTTGCCCACCTCGAAATCGTTGAAATCATGCGCGGGTGTGATTTTAACCGCGCCGGTGCCTTTTTCCGGGTCAGCATATTCATCCCCGACGATGGGGATTTTGCGCCCCGTCAGCGGCAGGATGGCGAATTTGCCGATCAAATCCTTATATTTTGGGTTTTGCGGATGCACCGCAACCGCGCTGTCTCCCAGCATGGTCTCCGGCCGGGTGGTCGCCACGATAATCTCTCCGCCGCCCTCAACCGGATAGCGCAGATACCACAGGCTGCCTTTTACCTCTTTCGTCTCAACTTCGAGGTCGGAAATCGCAGTCTGCAGTTTCGGGTCCCAGTTCACCAACCGGCGGTCCCGATAGATCAACCCCTCGCTGTGCAGGCGCACAAACACCTCGCGCACGGCTTTGGAGAGGCCTTCATCCATCGTGAAGCGCTCGCGCCCCCAGTCCGGTGAAGCGCCAAGGCGGCGTAACTGGCTCGAGATTGTGCCGCCGGATTCGGCCTTCCATTTCCAAACGCGTTCCAGGAATTTATCCCGGCCGATTTCCTTACGGCTGGTTTTCTCGGCATCCAGCAGGCGCTCCACCACCATCTGTGTGGCAATGCCGGCATGGTCGGTACCTGGCTGCCACAGCACGTCGCGGCCCTGCATCCGGCGGACCCGTACCAGAATATCCTGTAATGTCATGGTCAGCGCATGACCCACATGCAGGCTGCCCGTGACATTTGGCGGGGGGATCATGATGGTGAAGGGGCCAGTTGTCGTGTTGGGGCTGGCACCAAACGCGCCGGAACTTTCCCAACCCGCATAAATACGGGCTTCGTGCCCGGCGGCGTTGAAATGTTTGTCGAGAGTCACTTCGTTTACAGCATCATTCATGGCTGGCCTTATAACCCTACCAAATTCGTTTTGGCGAGGCAGGCCAGCCTTGAAGATTAGTTAGTCCAGACTGCGGTTAACAACTTTCTCGATCTCAGAGCGAACCACCCGCTCGACCAGGCTTTGCAAGTTGGTATCCAGCCACGCTTTGAGTAGCGGGCGGATTTCCTCGCGAACCATATCCTCAATGGTGGCACCGCCCCGGCTGACTGCCACGGATTTCTCTGCCGAAATGCTTCGCACCATGGCGCCAATCGCACTGGCGGCGGCAGCTGAGACCTGGTTATCGATCAGGCTGTTAGGCGGCGTGAAATTGCTGTCGTTGGACTCCGGCATAAATGTCTCCACAGGCGTTGGCGTTGGCTCGGGGGCGGCTGCCACCGTGCTTTCAGGGGTAATTGATTGTGTTGTTTCATCGCTGGGTTGCAGACTGGGCGGCAGCGTGTTGAGCCTTGAGAAATCCGGGCTGAACTTTGATCCAAACACGGGTGTTGCAGGAATACCAGGGTTGATCGGTGGCCGTGCCGGGAATAGTAAGGGGACAAAAGTGGTTGCCGGTTCTGGGGTAGGGGCTGGCTCGGGCGGTTTAGCGCCGAGTGCCGACGGCGGATTGGCCATACCACCCGCGCTGGCCCCGAAATCGGGAATATGCCGGTGGCCAAATACCGGCAATGCTGAGGGCTGACCGGTATCGACCGGCTTGTAAGCACCCAAGTCTGGCAGGCCGGGTGCCGATGCTGCCGGCCATGTTGGCAGGGTCCCTGCCGCGGGGGCGGCTGGAGCTTCGGTCGGCGACGTTGAAAAAATGGGGTCTGGCAGCGGCATCGGTTTGAAAGGGGCGTTCAAATCCACATCCGGTTCATCGGCTGAAGCGGTCTTCGTTTCAAATGAAGCCGCAAATGGCGTTAGCTCGGACGCAAAATGCTCTTGGTTGGGGGCCAGCCCCGATGCGGAGGATGCCGCTTCGGCCATTGGTGGCATGGTGGCCGAGGATAGATCGACCTGCCTGGCAACCATGCTGGAATCCAACACCAGAATGTCCTCTGCTTCAGGCTCCTCGGCAACCGCCGGCACCGCCTCGTCCTTTAAAATACGTCGGATGGATGCAAGAATATCCTCCATCGAGGGTTCGCCTGAGCCGCCAGAAGTGGGTTGATCGCTGTTGGGAGGTGTCATTCTATCTGTCTTTCAGGGTGCCACTTGAGATTGATTCACATGCATCAATGTGCCGTTCGGCGCAATTCCCGCATCGCTGTCCGCGGTCTCGCCCGTGCCAAATCCGGCATACTTGACCGCGCGGTAATACTGCAGATCGTCATATTGGTTCACAGGAAGTCCTAGGTCGGTCACGGTTAGCCTGCCAATGGCTGAAGCTATTGTGTACGAATTATTTACAAGAGTCGCTATGTTTTGCACCTGTTGCACCTGCGAATTCAATAATAATTGCTGGGCATTCAGTACATCCAGAGTTGTACGGGTCCCCACGATTTCCTCGCGCTCGGTCCCGTCCAGGGCGATCGCGTTCGCCTTGATCTCGGCGTTGGTGCTTACGATCGCAGCACGCGAGGCTACCAGCGCCTCCCAGGACTGCGTAGCCTGGGCGAACACCGTGCGCTGCTGGTCGATTACCGTGGCAAAACTTTGCTGTTCCTTGGCGCGGGCCGCCCGAATGGCCGAATATTCCGCTCCACCCTGATAAAGTGGCACGGTCACCTGGCCGAGCACCGAGCCACCCCGAGTGCTGGTTCCGGCACCTGTCGGGTCGGATTGAGTAAAACCAGAGGCTTGCAGCGAAATCACTGGCAATAAGGCCGAAAAAGCGACATCGACAGCATCTCTGGAAGCGGCTTCAGCAAATTTGGCGGCGACGACATTGGGGTTGTTGGCAAGTGCGGCCTGGGCAGCGGCATCTTTGGAGCTAACCGGCAAGGCCAGCGGTTGTGGCGGTGTAAGGTTTCCAGGGTAGTCGCCCACCAGTTGCCGGAAATTCTCTCGGGCGATTTGTAGATTGCCCTGGGCCACGGCCACCTGCTCCACAGCCTGTGCCAGAGAAGCCTGGGCTTGTGCAACTGAAGTGAGGGTGATCTCGCCGACATTAAACTGGTCACGGGTAGCCTGGAGTTGCCGCTCCAGCACTGTCTGGTTGTTTCTATCGAGAGCCAACACCTGCGTGTCGGTAATCACCGTGACATAGGCGTTCACCACATTAAGGAACACCGCCTGCTCGGTGGCCAGCAACTGGGCGCGGGCGGCATAAACCAAATTTTTAGCCTGTCGGGTCTCATCGATCACCCTACCGCCGCTGTAAATTGGCTGCGACAGGGTAATTTGGGCGGTTTCGGGATTGCCGGTTTCAACCAGCCTTGACTTGCCTTTTTGATAAATCGGCGTCGGAAACACACCGACAAGCTGCTGAGTATTCTGCTTCACGGTGCTCGATGAATGCCCAAAACTGCCGCTCAGCGTCACTGTCGGCCGCCAACCGGACATCGCTGTGGGCACCCCCTCATCGGTGGCCCGCAGGCTGGCGCGTTGCTCCTGTAACGTCGCGTTATTGGCATAGGCTTCGGCCAGGGCCTGCGTTAAAGTGGTTGGCGGGCCTTCAGCGCTTGGTTGGGGTGATGCCGCACCGGCGGACAAAGGCAGTGACACGGCAATGCCGAACAGGAAAATCAATCGACCAGTCATTGGCAATTCCTCAGGCAGGGCTCACAGGCACACGTGACCTCAACCATGCGCGAAAACCTCATACCGATCAATTTGGACCCGGCCCCAGTAGACGGGCAATCCGCAGAAGTGACCGCGCGAAGTTTCAAAAAACAAAAGCGGGGGCAGGCTGGAAGGCTGGCAGGCTAGGTGCCATGCAGTCGAACCTCCTGGTTAGGGCAAAACCGCCACCGCTTGGCTGCGCCACGACAACCCGCCCCAGCGACGCAAGGTTTCCGCCACTATCTGATTTATCTGCCAAAATTGCGATCACCTTACCATCGGCGGTAAGTTGCGTGATGAGATTGGCCGGTATTTCCGGTATGGCGCCCTCAATTAAAATGGCTTCATAGGGTCCGGCTGCAGGCCATCCGGCGGTCAGCGGGCCAGTGACCATCGCGACATTGGCCGGCACGGGGCCAGCGTTGCCGGCCGCGGGGACGTCTAGCGCGGTGACTGCGGCGCCGCTGCTGGCCAAAATAGCGGCGCTGTAGCCGCTGCCAGCTCCAATTACCAAAACATGCGCCGGACTGCTCTCCAGAACTAACTGTGTCAGCCGCGCTATGGTCAGGGGGGCCAGCATCACCCGTCCGCCGTCCAAGGCAATATCGGCATCCGCATAGGGTTTGCACCCGGCCGGTGCAAAGGCCTCACGCGGCAAATTGCGCATAGCAGCGATCACCCTTGGGTCATTCACCCGGTTAGGGCGAACCTGGCTATCTACCATGTGGGCGCGGGCAGTCGCCATATCGGTGGAATATTCGGTCATCTGAAACCTTTGCTGGGGTGAGCCACTTGTCACCTTATAGCGAACCGTTAGCCAGAAACTCAACCGCCCCGGCGATAACACTTGACCCGCAACGTCGCGGCGGGGATATACGCCTTCTGAAACCCAATCACCGGTCCGGTGGCAGAGTGGTGATGTAGCGGACTGCAAATCCGCGTATGCCGGTTCGATTCCGGCCCGGACCTCCAAAATTCATGTAAATACATCGCTTTATCATTGATCACATCGCTCGCGATGCGGCGAGGCTTGACATGGTTTTGTCTGTTTGATAGTTTTTCATAACAAATGTTCGTATAATGAACTTATTGTTACTGGGAAAAACCTGCCAAGTTTAGAAATTAACCCGATTTACCGTAAAAATTGCAAAATTTGTGAACCGCGGAGTTACCTCCATACGTTTCAGCTTTTTTGGCTTTATCGGACAAACGGGATGAGGGGCTCTTAAAAGCCCGGGATAATGGGAAAAGGATAAAAAATGCCGCATGATGTCACAGGCCAACAGCATTGGCACGAACCGACGGGCGAAGTTGCCAAGGCGGGGTTTGGTACATTTAAAAAACTTGCCACCCCTTACGATGAATTTATGGCGAGTGAGGGTATCCCGGTATTCCGTGATCTTGGTATCAACAAAGCCCACAACCTCCCTTTAGCGCCGTGGAAGCGCACCGGCGGGCGGGGAACCTACGTTCAACTTTTTGGTACTGAAGGTAAATGGGGCTGTCATGTGGTGGAGGTGCCAGGTTCTGGTGCGCTGCATCCGGAAAAGCACATGTACGAGGAAATTTATTTAGTGCTGGAAGGCCGTGGCACCACGGAGGTCTGGCTGGAAAATGAGTCAAAGCGGCATATTTTCGAATGGCAAACTGGTTCGTTGTTTTCCATCCCAATGAATGCCATGCACCGGATCGTTAATGGTTCCTCCGCGCCGGCCTTACTGCTCGGCGGTACCACTGCGCCAGTGGTGATGAACGCACTCAATAACGTTGAAGCTATTTTCAACAACCCTTATGTTTTCAAAGATCGCTTTAGCGAGGCTGACGATTTCTACAAGCCGCGTGATGATATTGAACCAGACCCGGTGCGTGGCCTCGCCATGCGCCGTACAAATTTGGTACCCGATGCTGTGAATTGTGATCTGCCGCTCGATAACCGCCGCTCACCAGGCTATCGCCGGGTTGAGCCGTTTATGACCAACAATAGTTTTTATTTATGGATCGGGCAGCATGAAAATGGCCGTTATTCGAAAGCCCATGCGCACACCTCGGCGGCGGTGCTCATTTGTGTGAAAGGTAAAGGCTATACCTACACCTGGCCTGAGCGGCTTGGCCCGAATCCTTGGAAAGACGGCAATGCCTCGGAGGTACGCCGGCTCGATTATGAAGCGGGCGGTATGGTGACGGCTGCGCCCGGTGGCGCCCGCTGGTACCATCAGCATTTTAGCGTTTCAAAGGAACCCTTCCGTCTCACGGCCTGGTTCGGCCCGCACTCGCCAGGCCGTGACCCAGGCCCGCCAGGTGCGCCGCACACTGACTATACGGCTATGGAGTTGCAAGACGGCGGCTCCGCAATTCCCTATTGGCAGGAAGACCCTTTCATCCGCCAGGAATATGAGGCCCGGTTGAGGGAGGAAGGTGTGGTCTGCCGCATGGACCCGAAACTTTATGAAAAGCCCGTCTAGGCTGTAAGCGTGAAGGCTCATTTTCGTATATTTGCTTGGCACGATGATGGATAATCCCGTCGGCGGTAGGCTGTTTTTCACCAATGCTCGGCGTAGCATTGTTGATGAAGACGAAATTCAGATCATCAGCATTGGCATCGATATTGGGTCTTCCACCACTCATTTGGCTTTATCGCGCATCACGCTGGAGAGAGTAGACTCGCATTACATCGTCGCTCATCGGGACGTTTTATTTGAATCCGAAATTCTGCTGACCCCTTATACAAGAGACAATGAGATTGATACGGCGGCGTTGAAATTTTTCTTCGAGGCACAGTACCGGCACGCCGGTATTGATTTTGATACCATCGACACGGGGGCGCTGATTCTCACCGGCACGGCGGTAAGGCGCAATAATGCGCGTGCCATTGCTGACATATTTGCAAAGGCGGCCGGTAAATTTGTCTCGGTCAGCGCCGGTGATGGTATGGAAGCCATTCTTGCGGCACATGGCGCAGGCGCTGTCGCCTTATCGATCGATGCAGCCCATGACGTGTTGAACATTGATATCGGCGGCGGCACCACCAAACTGGCCCGCTGCTATCGTGGTGAGGTACGCGAATTTACCGCAATCGATATTGGAGCGCGGTTGATCGCGATGGATGAGGCTGGCCGCCTGACACGCCTGGAACCGGCGGGGCGTAAAATCGCCGAAGCTTGCGGGGTCATGCTAACTTTGGGTGCTATTGTCAGTCACGCCGACCTTGACGTACTGGCCAACGTTATGACCGATTCCTTGATGGAAGTGATCAAAGCTGGCGCCTTGAGGCAGGCTACTTCTGATCTGCTGCGTCTTGCAGCGCTGACACCTTCGGCCCCTCCGGTATTCATTACTTTTTCGGGTGGTGTCTCAGAATATATCTATGAGCGCGCCGATGCCGGCCACGGAGATCTCGGCCAGCGGCTGGCACAAAATATCCTCCGAAACGTCAAAGCGTGGGGGCCTGAAGTGGTGCCAGTTGCTCATGGCATTCGCGCCACGGTGATCGGGGCATCGCAATACACTGTGCAGGTTAGCGGTTCGACGATTTTTGTCTCCGACCTGAATTTTCTGCCGCTTCGCAACGTGCCTACCATCATGCTGACGTCAAGCCTGTTAACCGAACATATCGACGCACAGGCAATTGCCGCCGACATCCACCGCGCCATCGCAAGCTCAGGCGTCATCGATGCCACGCAGGCCATCGCGCTCGGCTATTCATGGCAAGGCTCTGCCACATTCCCGCGCCTCGATGCATTTTGCCGCGGTGTCGCCGCCGGGTTTGCTGGCCAGATCACAGATGGTCAGCCAATTATCCTGGTAGGCGATTGCGATATCGGTGGATTGATTGGTTTGCATTTTGCTGAGGAATTGCACTTGCCAGGTAGGGTCGTTTCGATCGATGGTATTATTTCGAAAAAATTCGATTTTATTGATATTGGAAAAATGCTTGAAGGGTCAGGTTCGGTTCCAGTTGTCATAAAATCATTGATCTTCCCAGTTTCGAACGCGGTCGGGCGAAGCGAGCTGGAAAGCGTAAATCACCAATAATATAATAGGGGCCAAAAATGGATACTGAGAATAGTTTTAATATCGGTACGGTGGTTGATAATCTGCCGGTTCGACGGTTTACAATGCTTATTTTTTTCATCTGCTTTGCCGCCATGTTGTCCGATGGTTACGACCTTGGTGTCGTCGGTCTCGCGGCCCCCGGCATTGTTACCAGCTTTCATATGGTTCGATCGGCTATGGCACCGGTATTTAGCGCCGCACTTTTGGGGATGCTGGTTGGCGCACTCACGAGTGGCTTATATGGCGACCGTTTCGGCCGTAAGCGTGGCATCGTCATCGCTTGTTTTATTATTAGCGTGGCGAGCTTCGGCTGCGGTATGGCCGGTGATTTTGCCTCGCTGCTTTGGTTGCGCTTTGCGGCCGGCATCGGCTTGGGTGGCTTGCTGCCCAACGTTACCGCCATGATGGCTGAGTTCCTACCAAAGAAGATTCGCGCTGCCTTCACCACCTATGCCTTCATGGGCATTACATTTGGTGGCATTTTACCAGGGGTAATCAGCGCAAAATTAGTCGGAGGTGAATGGCATAAGCTATTTTTTGTCGGTGGGCTGATTCCGCTGCTGGTCTTGCCATTGGTGTATTTCATGCTTCCCGAATCTCTGAAATTTCTGGCTCTTGATCTCAAAAATGATGCTCAGATTCGCAAGTGGCTAGGTAAACTTGCACCAGAGCATTTCATTCCTGCTGGCGTCACCTTTGTTTTGAACGAAGCCAAGGCTGAGAAATTTACCATAAAATTTCTATTTGTTGAGAAACTGAAGTTCGTTACGCCATTTTTGTGGCTGGTGTTTATTTCCATCATGTTGGTAAATTTCTTTATCAATAGCTGGCTGACAATCGTTCTGCGCGATATTGGTTTTTCTCCGGCTCAGGCTGCTGAAACAGTGTCTCTTTATTATGTCGGGGGTGTGATAGGTGGCCTGCTGATTGGCCCGGCGCTGGACATTATAGGGCCGGTGGTATTGGCGCTATACGCGGCGATCGGGTGCGTCATCACCACACTGATCGGGGTACCTGATACGTCACCCGCGATGATTCACTTTTTGGTTTTCATGATCGGATTTAGTGTACTCGGCGCGCAGGTTGGTATGAGTTCAACGGCTGGCATTCTATATCCCACCGCTATCCGGTCTCGAGGCGCAGGCTTTGCCCATTCCATAGGCCGCATCGGGGCTATTGGAGGCCCATTGCTGGCAGGACAGTTGATCGCGCATCATGCTTCCGTATTTATCCTGTTTCTGGTGCCGGTCATTCCGCTGTCAATTGCCGCCATCGGGTTTGCCGCCATTACCTTTATCTGGACAGGTAAAGCCCTCGGCGTTGGCTTTGCGAGATTGCGGGTGTTTCAATAAGGCACCCCCTTGGGCTTGGTAATAGTCTCATATGCTTTGGGTGCATCAGTCTGACGATTTAGTGGAAGGGATGATGCATTCTTGGCAGACCGCTTAATCCACGCTGATGGTTTGCCCAAACCACAACGGACTCTTGCGTTCGCTGCTGTTCTTATTACCGTTATTTTAACGGTGATGGACCAGACGGTTGCCAACGTTGCTTTGCCTACCATCGCCACCGACTTTCATTCGACCCCCACCGACTCCGTGGCGATCGTTAGCGCCTATCAACTGGCGATCGTAATGCTGCTTTTGCCACTTGCGGCCCTTGCAGAAATCTATGGCTACCGAAAGGTTTATTTAACGGGCATTGCCGTTTTTACCTTGGCGTCGGTGGGTTGCGTGATGGCTAACTCCATCACCACCCTCACAATGGCGAGGATTGTGCAAGGTTTTGGTGCTGCCGGGATTATGAGTGTGAATACCGCGCTTATCAGGTATATTTTCCCACATAATATGCTGGGCCGAGGTATCGGTATCAATTCCATGGTGGTGGCGGTCGGCTCCACCATGGGTCCCAGCTTTGCCGGCATTGTCCTGAGTTTTGCCTCCTGGCAGTGGCTGTTCACGGTAAATGTGCCGCTGGGAATTGTCTCCTTAATTATGGGCTATCGTACGTTGCCGGCTAGCGATCTCATGAAGCGCCATTTTGATATTTTAAGTGCATTCCTAACCGCAATTGCATTTGCGATGCTAATTACATCGATCCAGAGTTTCAGCCATCCCACACCCCTTTGGGTTTCTTTGCTTGAATTACTAACTTCTTTATCTGCCATTACTTGGTCAGTGCTCAGGCAACTGCCGAATCCGTTCCCCATGATGCCGGTTGACTTATTGCAACGGCCGATATTCGCGTTATCCGTTGCGACGTCCATCTCATGCTTTACCGCACAGATGCTGGCATTTGTTGCGTTACCGTTTTATTTTGAGTCAACACTGGGCTTTAATGTCACCGAAACTGGCTTGTTGATTATGGCGTGGCCACTCACCATTGCCGCCATTACAAATTTTTCTGGTCGTCTGGCAGATGCTTATCCAGCGGCCATTTTGAACTTTGTAGGTTTAACCCTTCTGGCATCGGGTTTGATTTTGCTAAGCCTGCTTCCTCTGCACACGGGCTATATTAATGTCATATGGCGCATGATGCTGTGTGGTTTTGGCTTTGGGTTTTTTCAGCCCCCGAATAATCGGATTATCATGATGTCGGCACCCAAGCCCCGTAGCGGCGCTGCTAGCGGCGTTATCGCTACCTCTCGCTTACTAGGGCAGGCGACGGGTGCGGCATTGGCAGCCGTGATGTTGGCCAAGCTCGGTCGGCATGGCGCGGTTATTTCGTTGGATGTTGGTGCCGGATGTGCGGGCGTATCCGCTGTGCTCAGTCTGCTGCGGCTTATTTAAAGGCGCAGCACATCTGTACCTGGTTTTGCGCGTAATGGTATAAAAGGGCAGGGAGATATCACCATGACCAATCAACTGCCGCTTGTTTATGATGTAGGAATGAATAATGGCGATGATTGCGCCTATTATCTTGCTAAAGGCTACCGGGTGGTAGCCATCGAGGCCAATCCTATCCTGTGCGATTATGTCCGTATGCGATTTAACGCTGAAATTGCAGCTCAGCGTCTGGTCGTTCTCAATACCGGCATTGCAGGCGAGCCCGGGCAACTACCATTTTATATGCACCGCAGTAATTCCGTCCTCAGCACCTTTCAACCGGCGGGTGAACGTGTGGGCTACACCGCCACGCTGCCCGATGATCAGTTTGAAGTCATTGCCGCGCCCGTGCAGCGTTTGTCTGATATCATCCGGCAATATGGCCAGCCTGAGTATATAAAAATCGATATCGAAGGCTATGATTTGCAGTGCCTCGCAGACCTTGCCGCCAATCAGATCGCGCCGCCTTATCTGTCTGCCGAGGCACACACGGTGGGTGTTTTTAGCTATTTTGAAGCGATGCAATATGCGGCGTTTAAACTTACTGCCGGTCGCACGGTCGCGGAGGTATTTGCTGATTGTAAAATTATGACACTTGACGGCGGCGAAGCGATTTATTCATTTAAGGAACATTCATCGGGCCCCTTTGGCGAGGATATTCCTGGCGCTTGGCTCAAGCGAGACGAGGTTTTAACAGCCTGGAACAACCGCCCGCCCGGCTGGTTTGACCTGCACGCCATGCGGACAACACCGCCGGCTTGAAGGGCTATTCAGCTGCAGTGCCGTGGCTCAGATCGTGGAACGATAGCGCGGCGAGCACCTCCCATACCCGTTCAGGTGCCGGGTCGGCTTCCGGGTCGTTCATCAGGTAGTCGAACTCATCAAGTTTGGAGGTGTATTCCGATTGGTTCACGCGCCTATGCCCTTTTTCGCTCGTTAGGAAATAAGGTTGCCGCATTTTAATGAATTGTGACAGTAAAATTTCACTGTCGCGGTAAAATTTTTCGTGATGCCCTAATCGAGTGACCGCGCCACCCGCTCCATGACGTCTCCCCATTCATAGGGGCGCTGCTGGCGAAATAGCCGGACTGATTTATACCAGGGGGTATCATCGCGCCCGAGTAGCCAGCGCCAGTCCGGCGCGTAAGGCAGCACGATCGAGGCAGGAATACCGCAGGCTCCCGCCACATGTGCCACTGAGGTATCAATGGTGATTAACCGTTCAACGTTATTCAAAATGGCCATGGTGTCGGCAAAATCAGCAATATCAGGACCCAGATTTACCAACGGGGCGTTGCCGAAATAACCCCCGACCTGAGCAATCTGCTCGCCTTTTTGTACCGTCACCACCACAATATCGTCCCGCGCCAGCAATGGGGCAAACTGTGCCAGCTTCAGGGTGCGTTTTTTATCGTTTTTATGGGTAGGTCGGCCTGCCCAAACGAGCGCGATGCGGCGTTTACCCTTTGGCAGCAAGCGGTCCAACTGCGCCCCCCAATGCGCAACTAATTCCGGGTTTGGGGTGATGTAGCCCTCGCTCAACGGCACATTACCAGAATCGATACCGGCCAGACGTGGTAAGCCAGAAAGCGGAATATAGGCGTCGAAGTCGCCGGTCAGTTCCCAGCGCGTCACCATGCGGCCGATGCCCGGAATTTGCCGCAGAATCGGGGTTAAATCGCCGCTGCAGGCCAACACCGGGGCAGGTGCAATTTGTGCGGCCCACGGGATCAAACGGCCAAACTGAATGCAATCACCAAACCCCTGGTCTGCCACCAGCAGCAACTTGCCGGGAGGCAATGGCTTGCCATCCCATTGTGGCTTGTCGGTTTTGGGCAGCATGCCTTCAGCCTGCTTCAGCTTGAAGCGCCATTCATAGCTCTTCCAGCCTTCGGCCATATTGCCGCCCAGCAGCAGTGCCTCAGCGCGCTCAAAATGCGCTTCGGCAAAGTTCGGGTCCAACGCCAGGGCGCGGTCGCAAATGCGAACCGACTCCTCAAGCTCCAAACGCTCATAATGAATGAGTGCCAGATTGAAATAGGCGCGGCTGTCCTCGGGTGCCAGCTCAATGGCCCGCTTGCCTGAAGCCACCGCATCATCCAACCGCCCGGCACCGCGGTAAATTTCGCACATATTGCGTGGGTAAAGCGCCACAGTTGGTGCCAGCGCGATGGATTTTTCCATCCGTGCGATGGCCTCATCGATTTTGCCTTGGCGATACAAAATAATCCCCGAAAGATGTAGTACGTGCGGGTGCTGCGGCACGGCCGCCAGCACGCGCTCGGCCAGATTGTCTGCCTCATCCAGCCGGTTTTGCTGTTCCAGGGCGGAGATTTGTGAAATCACATCCGACAGCGCCACCCGTTGCTGGCCCGGCTTCAACGGTTCCTCGCTGCTCAAAATAGCCTGTCCGCTCATGGCGTATCCTGATAACCCAATTCGGCGATCCACCCATTCAAAATCGGCCGCACCTCGCTGAATAACTGTGGCAGCGCCGCCTCATACGCGCGATACCGGTATGCGCTGCGATCATGTAGCGGCTGTTGCGTCACTACATGCGCCGGAACCCGTGGCACTGGCTGAAATGCGTTGACCCGCAGTATCGGTTTGCTTGGTAGTTTCGCTGCTGTCACGCCGATAAATTTAACAATGCCTTGCAACACTGTTAGGGGATCGCTCACCAGTGCTTCGTAGCGTACCGGCAAATACCTGAGAGCCAACTGGCCGCGATAATGTTTGATCATCGACATTGTTAAATCATAGTGACGCGCCGTCGCGATCATTGACACTCCGCAGTTGGCTTCAAGTCGTTTGTCCTGACCCAGGTTGGAGAGCACGATATCGAGCGGATGGCGCAAAACATGAATGATCGGCGCCTCCGGGAACAGCAGTTTGATCAACCCCAAATGCCAGTGATTATCAGCGGCGCGGTCCGTGATAAATTTAGTTTCGGGTTGAACCAACCCGGCGGTCCGTAAATTTTCAAGATGCTGGTTGCGCAACCGGGTTGGAATATTCTGGCCGTCACCGATCGCCATATTAGCCAATGTCTGTGGGTAATTTGTGCCAGCCTCAAGGTCGTTAAGCCGGTTGGCCAGGTCGGTAAGCCCCGCTACCGGCATGAAGCCATCCGATGCCGCAAAGCCGGGAATTTTGGCCAGTAATTGTTCCAGCAATGATGATCCTGACCGCGGGAAACCCAGCAAAAATACCGGCTGCACGCCTTCCGCTGGCGAGGCGCGGGGCAGGTTGAGCATCTGGTCAGCGGTGAAGAATGCCTTGTAAGATTCCGCTTTTCGCAGAAATTCGGCGGGCTCATATCTTTGGCCGTAGCGCTCGCGCTGCATTTGTTTAGCAGTGGCAAATATGGTTACCGCCTCGGTAATCTGCCCCAACCGTTGCACGGCCTGGCCGCGTGCCGCCAATTCGGGGGGCAACAGCGCTTCAAGCGGGCCGCTTAGCCGCGTAATCACCGCTTCAAACTGCTCGTCCTGCAAATCCATCAAGGCCCGCAACAGCCGTAAAGTGCGGTCATCCGGCCATTGACTCACGGCTTTGTCCAGCAACGCAATCGCCTGCGGTAACCTGGCCCGGCCTGCTTCCACCTGGGCAAAGCCGCCGATGCCCCGGGTATTATCGGGGCGGATTGCCAACGCCTGCTGGTAGATCTCAGCGGCTTCATCCAACCGGCCTTGCAGCTTCAAATTCCAAGCCAAATTTGCCAGCACCGTGCCGTCGTCACGTCCAAGCAGTTTGATCGCGATTCGGTAATGCCGCTCGCCGGCGTGCACATGCCCGGTTTCGGTGAGCACAACGCCCATAACATGATGCGTATTGGCATCGCGCGGGCTGAGCTTAACGGCTGCCCGTGCAGATGGTGCCGCATCCTGATGGCGACCCTGGCCGACCAGCAACTGCGCCAGCTGTAGCTGTGCCGCAGTCGAGAGAGCGCTGTTTTCCGCCGGAATGGATGCCAGCCGCCGGGCCAGTGTTTCTGCCGGACCCAACTTGTTTTCCGCCCGCCTCACCTCAAACAATACCCGCAGTGCCGCCCGTTGGTTGGGTGCCATATCGAGGATTTTTAACGCGAGCGCCTCGGCGTCACGAAACTTCTTCTCATTGAATAAGGTGGTGGCCTCTACTGCCTTTGGCGTAAGTAGTTCCAGCGCGGCAGCGTCCGGCAGGGCGGTTAAGTCCGCCTCACAACAGCGGACCCGGCGCAGGCCACTACCGCAGCCGCAAAGTTCGGTGTTCAACATGTATAATCGTAGTCTCGCATATGAATGTTACGAGTATGGCTTGCTTTGCGGCCCGCCACAACGCATGGGAAACGCTTGGAAATTCTAGGGTTTTGTTAACGCAAATCATTCTCAGCGATAGATTGTTGGGTTGACCAAACTGCTGAGCACCGCCACATGGGCGATCGACAGGAGTATGTTTCATGCGAGATTTTTCAGAATTATCCGAGCGCGAGGTGCTGGCGCTCGCCATAGGCTCCGAAGAAGAAGACGGTCGTATTTATAACGACATCGCCGAGCGGTTGCGCGAAGAGTACCCGGCATCGTCAACAGTGTTCAGTGAAATGGCTGCCGAAGAGAGCGAGCACCGGCATAAATTGCTCGACCTTTATAAGAACAAGTTTGGCAATCATATCCCGCTGATCCGCCGCCAGGATGTGCGCGGCTTCCTCACCCGCAAAGCTGTGTGGCAGTTGCCAAAACCCAGCATCGCTGATGTCCGGCAGTTGGCTGAGAGCATGGAGCGGGAAACTCAGAATTTTTACCGTTTGGCCGCCTCGCGCTCCACCGACCCCTCGATTCGTAAGTTGTTAGGCGATTTGGCTGAAGCCGAGCAGGCGCACGAACATCGGGCCGATGAATTGCAGGCCAAGAACCTGACCGATAACGCGCTGAAGACCGAGGATGAAACCGCCGAGCGGTTATTTGTGCTACAATATGTTCAACCTGGCCTGGTCGGGCTGATGGATGGCTCGGTGTCCACATTGGCGCCCATTTTCGCAGCCGCCTTCTCAACCGGCCACCCGATGGCCGCCTTCGTGGTGGGGCTGGCTGCCTCGCTGGGGGCGGGCATTTCTATGGGTTTTGCCGAAGCTTTGTCGGATGACGGCAGCCTCACTGGCCGCGGTACCCCGATTTACCGAGGCATCATCACCGGGGCTATGACCACTCTCGGTGGTTTAGGGCACACACTGCCATTCCTGATACCCAACCTCTGGACCGCCCTGATTGTGGCTTTTTGTGTGGTGGTGGTGGAACTTTCGGTGATTTCATGGATCCGCTGGAAATACATGGATACCTCGCCGATCCGCGCGACCCTGCAGGTGGCACTGGGCGGTGCTCTGGTATTTGCTACCGGCGTGATTATCGGCAATGGTTGACGTATAGGTAACGTTAACCAAGGAACAATCATGTCTCTCCCCCAAGTGCTTAATGGCCGTCTTAGCGTGCCGGTCATCGGCTCGCCTCTGTTCATTATTTCCAACCCCGAACTTGTGGTCGCCCAATGCACCGCCGGGGTGGTGGGGTCGTTCCCGGCTCTGAATGCCCGTCCGCAGGAGAAACTGGAGGACTGGTTCATCAAAATCACTGAAACTCTTGCCGCCTGGGATGCCGTTCACCCAGGTCAGCCGGCGGCGCCTTATGCGGTCAACCAGATCGTGCATCGCTCGAATGCACGACTACAACACGATGTTGAACTTTGTGTGAAATACAAGGCTCCGATCGTGATTACGTCGCTGGGTGCTCGCTCGGATGTTTACGATGCCGTGCACTCCTACGGCGGCATCGTGCTGCACGACATTATCAGTAACGAATTCGCCAAAAAGGCTATCGAGAAAGGCGCTGATGGTCTGATTGCCGTGGCGGCTGGGGCAGGGGGGCACGCCGGCGTAATTTCGCCTTTCGCTCTGGTGCAGGAAATCCGTGAATGGTTCGACGGCCCGATCGCGCTCTCGGGCGCAATCGCCAATGGCGGGGCGGTGCTGGCTGCCCAGGCGTGCGGCGCTGACCTCGCGTATATCGGCTCGGCTTTCATTGCGACCGAGGAAGCCAATGCTTCAGCGGCCTATAAGCAAGCCATCGTTGATGGCTACGCCAACGATATTGTCTATTCTAACCTTTTCACCGGGGTCCACGGCAACTACCTCAAACCCAGCATCCGGGCCGCCGGTCTGGACCCGGATCATCTACCAGAGGGCGACCTTTCCACGATGAACTTCCATGAAGGCAGCACCAAAGCCTGGAAAGATATTTGGGGTTCGGGCCAAGGCATCGGCGCGATTAAATCTGTCATGAGCACTGCCGAATTTGTGGCTAAACTGACGCGTGAATATGCAGCGGCGAAAGAATCGCTCTGCAAATAAGATACTGTAATAATAAAATTAAAATTTTTTAAATAAAAATCACGGTCTTGGCAACGCAAACGAATTAGGTTTGACTTTCATAGGGGTGTTTTCACGTGTTACAAATTTTTACACGTGGAGACCTGAATGCGGCCACCTAAAATAAAAACGATCACACCTGCAGGGCAGGCCGGGCAAGTTTCGGCTATTAACGCGGTGTTTGAAAATCTGACACACAGCGAAATCAGGCAAACTCTGTCAATATCAGGCTCGTTGCACGTTGGGTTCGACACAAGCGCGAACTTCAATCACGCTGCCGCACTGGACCTCGGTGTTGTCTTGCCGCAGGTTTTGTCGCCACTTCCGCCGCATGGCGCCCACGCGCTCGTGGCCGGGGCAGTAAGCGCCTATTACGGCTACGGCTATCAATCGTCAGCCACAGCGCTGGAGGTTCCTGCGGCGGTGAGTGAATTTTCGGCTGCAACTGGCGGCGCACTCAACGGCGCTGGCCTGAAGATCGGTATTTTATCCGATAGTTTCAACTTGCTGGGCGGTGAACAGGCTGCGATCAACGGCGGTTATCTGCCGGCCGCCAGTATGATCCATATCATTTCCGAGGGTGCCACCGGCCGGGATGAGGGGATGGCGATGGCGGAGTTGGTTCACGCCATTGCTCCCGCCGCGCAGATTTATTTTTATACCGCGACGAATAGCCCGAGCGATTTCGCCAACGGCATCACCACGCTCGGCTCACTCGGCTGCAACGTTATCGTTGATGACGTCTCGTGGAGCAACGAGCCATTTTATCAGAATACCGGTACGATCACGCAGGCCATTGAGAATGTCGTCGCCAGTGGTGTGAATTATTTCACTGCCGCCGGTAACGGGTCGAATAATTACTATGAAGCTGCATTCAGTCCCATCACCGGCGGGTTCAACCTGCCCGGTATCGGCACGGTGATGACTAATAATGTCCAGAACGGCTCACCTTACGAGGCGGTGTCGTTGAAAACCAATGCCAAGCTCGACTTTACGATGGAATGGACCCAGCCTTTTGGCTCCAACGGGTACGACCTGGGCGCAGGACTGTTCAGCTATAGTGCCTCTACGGGCTACACTTTGGTGGATAATTTCACCACCGGCGGCCTCACATCCGACCCGGTGCTGAGTGTGCAGACCACTGAAACGTTGAGTGCTGGCACCTATTATCTGGCATTCTATGAAACAAATTCGCAGCTTGTAGGCGGTGCTGCAATTACACCGGGCGAGTTCAAGTTTATTTTTTTGCAGGATAGCACAGCGACTTTCACTGGCTCGGGAGCTGGGGTTGGCTCCGGTGCGGTCTTTGGTCATGCATTGGCGGTTGGAGCCAATGCGGTAGCAGCGGTGGCCGTAGGTCAAACACCCTCCCAAGGGGTCACGACGCCAGTGGTGCAAACCTTCAGCAGCTATGGGACCGGCCAGACCTACCTGAATGCGGGGGGCACGTTGCTGGCGACACCGGTGGTTGATCATGCGCCGGCGTTTGCTGCCCCTGATGGCTCGGCCACGACTGTGTTCACAAATTTCTTTGGCACCTCAGCCGCAGCACCCAACGCCGCAGCCGTCTCATTATTGGTGCTGCAAGCTGACCCCCGGTTGCTAACTACCCAAATGACCTACGTGCTGGAACGCTCGGCCATTTCCACTGCCAGTACCATCAATGGTGGGGCCGGGCTGATTCAGGCGAATACGGCTGTGGCAGTGGCCATTACCGCCGCTAGTACGCCGATCTGGACCGCGCAGGGCGGCACGGACCTATGGTCATTGGCAGCGAACTGGTCGGATAATGCGTTACCTGGCAGCACCAGTGCGGTGCAGATCACCGATGGTCTAGGCCTGTTCACCGGCACTTATGCGGTGATCGATAATATCGTCACTGATACGATCGCCTCACTTATTGTCGATGGTGGCACTTTCACCGGCGCGGTCCCCGCGCTCACCATTCAATCCGCCGATACGCTCGCCACAGGTACTGTTGGAGTCGGTAACGCCAGTATCGATGTGCTTGGTACTTTGCTGGATTTCGGCGCTTTGATGAGCGGCAGTGCGGCTGGCACGGTGATGATCGGGCCGCAGAGCGAATTTTTAGTGGCTGGTTCGCTGGCATCTGACATTATCGATTTCGGTGGTACCAGCAGTACATTGATCCTGAGCACCACGGCGAGCGCGACGCTGCAATCAGGGTTGAATGCGACCATCAGTAATTTCCTGTCCGGCGACACCATCGATCTCACCGGGCTGGCTGCCAGCGCGGTCAGTTCCATCCATGTTTCGGGTGCCACTGTTTTGCTCGAAAATGCCTCTGGCAGCACGCTGGCAAAATTAGATATCACTGGCCAGAGCCTGACCTCGCTTAGTTTTGCTCCTGGGAGCGGGGGTGGCACCGTACTCACCAGCAACGCCTGTTTCTGCGCGGGCACCCGCATTCTCACGGTGCGTGGCGAGATTGCCGTTGAAAATTTAAATATCGGTGATGAGGTGATTACCCTGAACGGCGACGCTCTGCCGGTCCGCTGGATTGGCTACCGGCGTTTGGATATGTCTCGCCATGCCTGCCCGGACAAAGTAAATCCTATCTGCATTCACGCGGGGGCGCTGGCAGATGGTATTCCGTGCCGGGATTTATGGCTCTCGCCCGACCACGCCATTTATCACGGTGGTTTTTTAATCCCGGCCAAGGCCTTGGTGAATGGTTCGAATATAGTCCAACTTCATCGAAGCCACGTCACCTATTACCATGTCGAGCTTGATCAGCACGCCGTACTATTTGCGGAGCATCTGCCGGCTGAAAGTTATCTCGACACCGGCAATCGTGATTGCTTCGAGAATGGCGGAGGTGCTTTGCAATTGCACCCCGATTTTGCCCAAGCCCTCCGGGAACAAAATTCCTGCGGGACTTTTGCCGAAACCGGCCCGGTGGTCGCCTCACTGCGTGAACGCGCCCGTGCACGTCAGAAGCTCGCTTCAACAGTGAGGCTCTCACGCCTGGTTTAAGAAACCGGATCGATCCAGCCGATATGACCATCAGGACGGCGATAGATGACGTTTAATTGGTTGTTCTTTTCATTGCGGAACATCATCACCTGTTGAAACGCCAAATCCAGCCGCATCACGGCATCGCGCACGGTGAGCGTTTCAATCAAGGTATCGGACTCCGCGATGATCGTGGCATGTAGCATGTCAGGCTCTGCCGCATGGCCGTTTGCCGTTTTCACCGGTTCAATATCGGGTTCTTCATCGCGGAGAATATATTGTTTACCGGGCTCCTGCCGCACCGGCGGCGACACATCACGGGCATGGTCATTCACCCGTCGGCGGTAACGCCGCAACCGTTTGGCTATATGTTCCGCCGCATCGTCGAATGCCGCCCGCGCATCACCGGCCTCACCTTCACCGCGCACCGTCACGCCGCGACCGGCGTGCACGTTTATATCGCAGGTGAAAAAGCTTCGGGCCTTGCTGAAGGTGACGTTGGCTTGCAGCGCGTGGTCAAAATATTTGTTGGTGATGACATCCAAATGGTCCGAAACATGAACCCGTAGGGCGTCGGACAATTCCACTTGTTTACCAGAAACCGTGAGCTGCATTTTTTCTTACTCCTTTTGGTCTGCAAGTTCCGGCTAAATTATGCCGTTTTGGTTTTAACACCCCTTGCGAGGTTTAAGCCTGACAGCCCGGGGTAAAGCCGGCGTGAATTACGCTGCCGACAATTTTTCCCGTTTGCGCTGCGCCGAACCGGGAATGCGTAGCGCCTCCCGGTATTTGGCCACGGTACGCCGTGCTATGTCTATGCCTTCTTTTTGTAATATCTGCGCGACCGCGTCATCCGACAGAATGAGCCGAGTTTCCTCGGCGGCAATCAGAGCCTGAACCCGGTGGCGGACAGTCTCCGCGCTATGGGTTTCGCCATTGGCGCCGGCAATGGCGGTGGTAAAGAAAAATTTCATCTCGAAAATACCGCGCGGTGTGGCGATCGACTTGTTTGAAGTCACCCGGCTGACTGTGCTCTCATGCAACTCCACCTCGGCTGCTATGTCGCGCAGGGTTAGCGGACGCAGGTGGCTGATACCATGCCGGAAAAACCCCTCCTGGCGGCGCACGATCTCACCGGAGACCCTTAAAATCGTCTGGGCGCGAGACTCTAATGCCTTCACCAGCCAGGTGGCACCCTGCAATTGCTCGGAGAGGAAGTTCTTGGTCTCGCGTGAAGCCGAGGCTGCCATTTTAGCATGAAATCCGCGGCGGATCAGCAAGCGGGGCATGGTTTCGGGGTTGATCTCGAGCATCCAGTCACTTGTTCCGTTGGCAGTCACGGG
Source organism: Acidocella sp. (assembly GCA_027308685.1). Taxonomy (GTDB): domain Bacteria; phylum Pseudomonadota; class Alphaproteobacteria; order Acetobacterales; family Acetobacteraceae; genus Acidocella. Next base: position 21,828 of record DAIDEE010000027.1, on the reverse strand, counting down.
CATCGGCCGCATGAGGACGTCAGGGATCAACGGGCGGATGGGCTCGATGTCGTATTGTGCGCCGGGCTTAGGGTCGAGCCGTTTCAGCTCGGCGATCATATCCGCCAGGTCGGCCGCGTCCACGCCGCAGCGTTCCATCAGCCCTCGCATATCGCGCCGCGCCAGCAACTCCAGGTGCTCGAGCAGGGCAGACATGGCGGGGTCAAAGCGGTTTTTTTCCTGCAACTGCACCGCCAGACATTCGCGTAAATCTCTCGCAAATATGCCTGTGGGTTCAAAGCGCAGCATTTTGGCGCGGACGGCTTCCAGGCGGTCAAATTCAACCCCCAGGGTTACAGCAATTGCCTCAGGCGGTTCGGCCAACCGGCCAGCCTCGTCGAGCCGGGCGATCAGCGCGGTGGCGATAACCCTTTCCATCAGCGTGCCGAAGGCCAGCCTCGCCTGCTGCTCAAGCTGCTCACGTAAATTAGGTTTACGCTCGGAGAGGCTGTCGATCAGGCTCCAGCCGTCATCATCCTCACCGCCGCCACTATACATACCACCGCCGTCTGAGTTGGTGCCGGCATCGTAGCTGTTGGTAGTGTCGATATCGAGCGGTGCCTCACCAGCGCCCGGCAACATACCTGAGGCGGCAAAGCTGGCGGTATCAGTGGTTTCAGGGGCCGGGGTCATTGCTGCCGAAGGCTCCAGCGTGGGGCCTGGGTCGATACTGACATCGGCATGGGCCAGCAGGGGGTTTTTTAGCAGTTCGTCTTCAATGAACTGGCTGGCTTCAATATTGGAATATTGCAAAAGTTGAATGGCTTGCCGCAACTGCGGCGTCATCACCAAGGACTGCGATTGCCGCAGATCGAGACGGGGGCCAATAGACATGGCGCATTGGTAACGCAATTTTACAGGATGACCAACGTTTTTTGGCCCGAATCATGCATGTCAATAGAGAAATTTTATGAGTGGTGCAGGCTCTTGCAAAAAATGCTTTAATATCAGTATGTTTTTGTATATTATCGTTATCTATATAATATCAGAGGCTGAATTTTTCACCAAGATAAACCCGACGGACGTCTTTGTGGGCAACGACCTCGTCCGGAGCGCCCTCCATCAGCACCTGTCCATCGTTCATGATGTAAGCCCTGTCGATAATTTCCAGTGTCTCACGCACGTTATGGTCGGTGATGAGAACCCCCAGGCCACGGTGCTTCAAATGCGATACCAGATCGCGGATTTCACCAACGGCAATCGGGTCGATGCCGGCCAAGGGTTCGTCCAGCAGGATATAGTTCGGGCCGGTCGCCAGTGCTCTGGCAATCTCCACCCGCCGACGCTCACCACCAGAAAGTGCCAGCGCCGGTGTGCGGCGCAAATGGGAGATGCCAAACTCAGCCAGCAGCGCGTCCAGCATCGCCTCGCGCCGGTCCCGGTCGGACTCTACGACATCGAGCGCCGCCATGATGTTCTGCTCAACCGTTAAACCACGGAACACGCTCGCTTCCTGTGGTAAATAGCCTATGCCTAATCTGGCCCGGCGATACATGGGCAGACCAGATATTTCCGCCCCGTCCAACGTGATGGTGCCGCTATCGGGTTGAATCAGCCCAACGATCATGTAAAATGTTGTGGTTTTGCCGGCGCCATTTGGCCCCAACAGCCCCACCGCCTCGCCCCGCCTTACCGAAATGGAAACATTGCGGACAACCGGCCGTTTTTTGAATTGCTTACCAAGCCCGCGGGCAACCAGACCACCTTGTGAATGGATAATTTTGAAAGCTTCGCTCACTTGGGTGCCAGCGGTGCGCTGTTAGGTGTTACGGTGCCGGCTACCTGACCACCTGGAGCTGCCAATAACGTTGCCACGCCGGTTCGCATATTCACCAGTGCGTCGCTGCCATTTAACTGGTTAGGTCCGCTAATGATATGCACATTGCCGCCGAGGCGCGCCACATCGGGGCCGGGCAGATAAACGCCAGAATTGCCGGTGGCAGTTTGGTTGGGCGTGTGGATGACAACATGGCCGATCGCATCAACCTTTTGCAATTTGCCGGCCTGCCCCAGCATGTCGGGGCTGCTCGCTGGTTTGGTGGCCGATACCGCTGAGGCTTTGCCTGAAGAGGGCGGCGGCGCGAGGTAGCCTATGATGGTATCAGCGGCAATCGTGCGGCCATCGTCCGCCACGATCAGCGCATGACCCCGTGCAATCGCTTGCCGCTTGACCGAATAATATTCGATTGAATCCTGCGCTGTTATAACGTCATGTTGGGTGGTGAGCTTCAAATGCTGGCCAGTCAGCACCAGCACGGCGTCATCCATGTTATAAACGGCATGGTCGCCATAGGCATTGTCGGTCGGGGTGGAGATATGAACGTTGCCCACCGCTTCGATCTCATAAATCTCGGAGTTACCATTATTCAAAACCGATTCAGGGTCGATGGCAGCAGCCGGTGACGCAGGCTTTGCGCTTGGGTCAGCCGTTGTCCCGTTCGGCGAGGCTTTTTTCCGATAATGCGCGATCAACCGGTCCGCACGTACCGTAACATCCCCGCGCACCGCCTGTGCGCTCCCGGTTGCAATCACTTCCTGGTCGCTCTGGCGCCATTCAATACCTTGTTTGGCGGTAATCTGGATGGGCGCTGGCGTACCAGAGGTCGCAGAATTCGTGGCTTGACCCTGAGCATGCGCCGCGGCGATCGCCAGCAACGAAAAACCTATCAACCAAAACTTCATGGGCCAGGCGTACCGCTGGCCGCGTTTAAATCAAGCTCAGAAGGGCCGTTGAACATCACATCCGCGCCGCGTTCGGTCAGACTAAAGCCGCCGGCGGCATTCAAGGTGCCGAACGGGCCCTGAGCCTGTACGGGCGATGTGCTGCTGGCGTCGCCACGCTTGAGATTTATATTGGCATCTGGGGCTGTCATCGTGGTGCCGTCGTTACGATACAAGGTCACATTCCCTTTCAGCCCTAGGGTCTGAAGCTTTTGATTGAATAAACCGGTATCCGACTTCAACATCAGCCAGGCTCCGGATGTTAGCGTTATATCGCCTTGCGGCTTGGCTAGCGCCACATCGTCGGTACCTTGGTCATGCGCGGCATCGGCCGTCACCGTGAAAGGCTGGCCATGCTGGTCAAGGCCGTGATATTTCGGGTCCGACATATCCGACCCCGAGGCTTGCGAGGTTTGTTGGACTTTATAAGTAACCCGGTCTGCGCCGGGACCGGTCTTGAGGCTTGGCGCAATCGCTAAAGCAATGAGGAGCAATGCGGCTGCAATCGGCAAAACCGCTTTGAAAATAGTCACCGTCCGGGTGCGTCTCGCCATATGGGCAATCGCATCAGGATTGCGTTGACGAAAACTTTCCAACATGCGCTCGCGGGCAGATTGCTGCGCGGGGCTCATGCGAGGCCAGACCTTAAAAGATCGTGGATATGCAATATTCCGTTCACCATTTGCTCGTCATCCACCACGAATAAGGCGGTAAAAGGGCGGGAAGCCATGTTCATTTCACGCAACGCGTCTTCAGCTAAGGCCTCAGGTCGAATTGTCCGTGGCGAGATATTCATAATCTCATCGACCGTTTTGCCCAACAAATCTGGACCCATGTTGCGCCGTAAATCACCGTCTGTCACGATGCCGAGCAGTTTACCGTCATGATCAACCACGGCCAGTGAACCAAAGCGCTTGGCGGTCATTGTAATTAAGGCGCGGTCCATCGTCGTGCCGGGAGCAACCAGGGGCAATTCATCGCCGGTATGCATTAAATCACGCACCCGTTTGAGCAGCGCGCCTAGTTTTCCACCCGGATGAATGTCGCGGAAGTCTCTCGCCGAAAACCCTTTGCGGGCCAGCAGAGCTACCGCTAACGCATCCCCCAGCGCCATTTGCATAGTGGTACTGGTGGTCGGCGCCAGGCCAATCGGCCCCGCTTCCGGGGCGTCCGGCAAAATCAGCGCGATATCAGCTGCCGTACCCAAAGTGCTGGCAGCACCAGCCGTGATAGCGATCAGTGGGACCCCGATGCGATGGGTATGGGCTATAATAACCGACAATTCCGAAGCCTCGCCGGAATTCGACAGCGCAATTACGGCGTCACCTGGAATAATCATACCAAGATCGCCGTGTGCGGCCTCGGCGGGGTGGACAAACATTGCTGGCGTGCCGGTGGAAGCCAAAGTGGCGGCAATTTTGCGGGCTACGTGGCCCGATTTACCCATGCCAGTCACAATCACCCGGCCAGAAATTTCAAACAGGCTGTTCAACGCCATGTAAAAAGGCGCACCCAGACTATCCGCCAGCGCATTCAGGGCTGCCGCTTCCGTCAGCAATACATCCCGGGCGATTGATAAATCGGCTGTGTACAAATCCGCGCTACCAGAGATGCCCGCAGAGCCCGAATCCGAATTGCGTCGTTTAGGGTCGCTCATCATCATGAGAGTTGTATGAACAGCCCGCCACGCCGGGTCAACTGAGTTGATAGAAACCCATTGTAACTGGGTATTTTAATGATGAAATAGGTCTGGGTCGCCGTAACCAAGCAGGTCCAGTTGGCTCAGGGTCGGCAGAAATTCATAGGCCGCTTGTGCGATATGGCGACGATTTTCACGCACGAGCAGCGTTTCCAGCTTCCGCCAGATGCTGTGCAAATATAGCACATCTGTTGCTGCGTAGGTGAGTTGCTCAGGACTAAGTTCCAGGCTGCCCCAGTCACTGGTTTGTTGCTGCTTTGAGAGATCAACTCCTGCGAGATCGCGCGCCAGGTCCTTCAAACCATGGCGATCAGTGTAGGTACGCACCAGTTTTGAGGCGATTTTGGTGCAGATGATGGGCGAAGTCAGCACGCCAAGGCCATTGTACAGCGCTGCTACATCAAAGCGGGCGAAGTGGAATAATTTAGCGACTTTGGGGTTGCTCAACAGCGCTTTGAGGTTCGGGCAATCGGCGCCCTTGCCGCCCAGGGCCGGCGGGATAATTTGTACGAGATGGGCAGTGCCATCGCCGGACGATAGCTGCACCAGACAAAGCCGGTCACGGCGCGGGTCAAGCCCCATGGTCTCGGTATCAACCGCCACGATTGGCCCGAAGTCGATATGATCTGGAAGGTCGTGCTGGTGCAGGTGAATTGTGCTGCCGCTCATAAAGATGATGCTCACCATATCGATTTTTGAATTTCAGAAAATTTTGGTGCCCTGGAGAAGACTCGAACTTCCACGACCTTGCGATCGCTAGCACCTGAAGCTAGTGCGTCTACCAATTCCGCCACCAGGGCACCGTATTTTCGCAAACCACAAGTGGCGTGCGAGAGCGCGATGTAGCGAGGGGCACGCCCACCGTCAACTGTGCCTTGAGGCGGGAGGATGGTCATCCTACAACGGCAGGCATGTCAGGAAGGGTTATTTAGTATGGCAATTGATATGGGTAAGCGCAGAGTTGCGACGGTTTTCGGCGGCTCCGGCTTTATCGGCCGCTATGTGGTCAAGCGCTTTGCTGACCAGGGTTATATTGTGCGCGTTGCTGTTCGAGACCCGGAGTCCGCCTTGGTGCTCAAGCCCATGGGGGGTGTCGGTCAGATCGTGCCACTGTTTGCGCCACTCAACCGGGAAGCCTTGGTGGCTCGCGCCACCGACGGCGCCGATGTGGTGGTTAACCTGACCGGCATATTGGCCGAATCCAAACCAGGTGATTTTTACAAAGTTCACGCCGAGGGTGCAGGGCGGATTGCACGGCTGGCGTCCAGCTCAATTGCGCAGCATCTGGTTCACGTATCCGCCATCGGCGCCAATACCACGAGCGCCAGCGACTATGCGCGTAGCAAAGGGTTGGGCGAAGACGCGGTGCGGGCGGCATTTCCGTCAGCGGTTATTTTGCGCCCTTCGATCGTTTTTGGACCCGAGGACGCATTCTTTAACCGTTTTGCCGCTATGGCGGGGGTGTCCCCAGTGATCCCGATCGTCTCGGGCGGCTCGAAATTTCAGCCGGTGTATGTGGGGGACGTGGCAGATGCGGTGATGGCCGGGGTTCATCAGGCCGATGCAGCCGGCTGTATGTTTGAACTGGGAGGGCCTCAGGTGAAAACCTTCCGCGAATTAATTGAATATATGTTGCAGTTAATCGGCAAATCCCGGCAGATTATCAACCTGCCGCTTGGCCTTGCGCGCTTGCAGGCAGCGGTTTTGGAGCGCCTGCCGGGCAAGCTACTGACCCGAGACCAAATAAAACTGTTGCAGAGCGACAACGTGGTGGAACAAGGGGCTCTGGGTTTGTCTGCATTGAATATTGTGGCCACACCGATGGAAATGATCGTGCCGCGCTATCTGGCCCGATACCGCCAAGGCGGAGGTGATCAGCCGCAATATCAGGTATAGGTAACAATCCGGCCCTTTTTTTAAGGGTGTTCAGCTTGTAATTGTCACTTGTTGGGGGTGATTCGGCTTTTATATGGCAGCTATATTGTCTTAATGTGTAAAAAACACTGGTAATCCGGGAAAATGCGCGTTATGAGGCAGGTCTAAATTTCGCAGCGCACAATCGCGCAGCGTAAATGCGCCGAAGGGAAGACACGCTATGGCTGAAAAAATGCTGCAATTTACTCATCTGGCGCAAAAAACGCCGGAGAAGCGGTCGATCAGCGAACGCGCGGCTGATTTCGATGAGATTTATAAAAAATTCGATGTGCAGTCGGCCAAGGCGCAATCAAGCCGTTGCAGCCAGTGCGGAATCCCATTCTGCTCAATTCATTGCCCGCTCTCCAATAATATTCCCGATTGGTTGAAGCTAACCGCGGAGGGGCGTTTGGAGGAGGCGTACGAGATATCTTCCGCCACCAACACCTTCCCCGAAATTTGTGGCCGGATCTGTCCTCAGGACCGGCTGTGTGAAGGTAACTGCGTGATCGAAAAAGGCTTCGAGAGCGTCACCATCGGTGCGGTTGAGCGCTACATCACCGACACCGCTTTTGAAAAAGGTTGGGTCAAGCCGATCACCTGCGTGCAGGAACTGGCCTTTTCGGTCGGCATCATCGGGGCCGGTCCGGCCGGCCTGGCGGCGGCTGAGGCACTGCGCCGGCAGGGGTATCAGGTGACCGTCTATGACCGGTATGACCGCGTGGGCGGGCTGTTGATTTACGGCATTCCGGGCTTCAAGCTGGAGAAAGACATTGTTATCCGCCGCGCGGACTGGCTGAGCGATGGTGGTGTTAAGTTTGAGTTGAATGCCGATATCGGCGGCAAGATACCGTTTGCAGAATTGCGGGCCAAACACGACGCTGTTCTGATTGCCACCGGCGTTTATAAGCCGCGTGAAATTGGTGGGCCGGGGGCTGGTTTACCGGGCATTGTTCCGGCGCTCGACTATCTCATCACCTCAAACCGCCAGGGTCTTGGCGACAGCGTTCCCGATTTTGACTCTGGTCTGCTGAATGCCCAAGGCAAAAAAGTTGTGGTCATTGGTGGTGGCGATACCGCGATGGATTGCGTTCGTACGGCAGTCCGTCAAGGGGCGTCATCCGTTACGTGTCTGTATCGGCGCGATCGTGCCAACATGCCGGGAAGCCTGCGCGAAGTTGGAAATGCCGAGGATGAGGGAGTGACCTTTGAGTGGCTGGCAGCACCAGAAGCGTTTCTGGGTGATGATAAAGTCACCGCGGTGCGCGCCACGCGTATGCACCTCGGGCTGCCAGATGCGTCGGGGCGGCAATCGGTTGATGCGATCGCCGGTAGCTCGTTCAATGTGGAGGCTGATCTCGTCATCAAGGCGCTGGGATTTGATCCAGAGGACTTACCTTTGGCCTTCGGTGAGAAAGATCTTAAAGTGACGCGCTGGGGCACTTTGAAAACCGATCCACGCAGCTTCATGACAAATTTACCAGGGGTTTTTGCTGCCGGCGATATCGTGCGCGGTGCCAGCCTGGTTGTGTGGGCGATTCGCGATGGTCGCGATGCGGCGGCCCAGATCAATGAATATATCCAGGTCAGCCAGGGCTTTGCCCAAGCCGCTGAATAATTTTTTTCGGAGCTTTGAATATGTCGATGGAATCTGGTTCTGAATTTTTGGCTGCGTGGGCCGCCAACGAAAAAACTCTTGAACACACCTATAACCGTGAGCAAGAGCACGATGCCTGTGGCGTTGGGATGATTGCCGCCCTGGATGGTAAAAAGCGCCGTGATATTGTGCAGGCAGGCATCGATGCGCTGAAGGCGGTCTGGCATCGTGGCGCCGTCGATGCCGATGGTAAAACGGGAGATGGAGCGGGAATTCATATTGAAATTCCGCAGGATTTTTTCGCTGCTGAAGTAAAACGCGGCGGTGATAGGTTGCGTGAAGGCCCGATTGCGGTGGGGCAGGTGTTTTTGCCCAAAACCGATCTGGCGGCGCAGGAAATTTGCAGGCAGATCGTCGAGACCGAAATCCTGAACTTCGGCTATCGTATCTACGGCTGGCGGCAGGTGCCGATAAATGTTGAGTGTATCGGCGAAAAAGCCAATGCTACGCGGCCTGAAATTGAACAGATCATGCTGTGGAATGCGCGCGATGTCTCGGAAGAGGTGTTCGAGCGTGAGCTTTACATCATCCGTCGCAAAATCGAAAAAGCGGCAATCGCGGCACAGATACCTGAGCTTTATTTATGTTCGCTATCCTGCCGGTCGATTATTTACAAAGGTATGTTCCTGGCTGCGAGCCTGACAGATTTTTATCCTGATTTGCTGGACGAGCGCTTTGTCTCGCGCTTTGCCATCTACCATCAGCGTTATTCCACCAACACGTTCCCAACATGGCGCCTGGCGCAACCGTTTCGCATGTTGGCTCATAATGGTGAGATCAATACAGTTGCGGGTAACATCAACTGGATGAAAAGCCATGAGACGCGGTTGGCCGCGGAAGGGTTGAACGAGTTCCTCGATGCAGTGAAGCCGGTGGTGCAGGCAGGTGGGTCTGACACCGCATCACTTGATAACGTGTTTGAATTGCTGGTGCGGGCCGGGCGAGATGCGCCGATGGCAAAAGCTCTGATGATTCCTCCATCCATTGGTAATGACTCCTCGATGCCGAAAGCGCATCGTGATTTGTTTTTATACTGTAACGTGGTTATGGAACCATGGGATGGCCCTGCTGCGATCACCGCCACTGATGGCCGTTTTGTTATTGCCGGGCTTGATCGTAACGGCCTGCGCCCGCTGCGTTATTGCGTAACTACCAATCACATGCTGGTGGTTGGCTCCGAGACTGGCATGGTGAAGTTTGATGAAGAGCATATCGTCGAGAAAGGCCATGTTGGCCCGGGTCAGACGATTGGTGTGGATTTGAACGCATCGAAATTCTACCACGATACTGAAATGAAAGACATGCTGGCGGCGCGCCAAAACTTTGGTGCCTGGACCAAAGGTATCACAGTCATAGACCATATTGTGAAGACCGATGCGCCTGAGCCGGTACGTTACGATGCTGAGGCTTTGCGGCGTCGCCAGTTGGCGGTAGGTTACACGCTGGAAGAACTTGAGCTACTGTTGCAGCCGATGGTGGATGACGCCTCGGAAGCAGTTGGCTCGATGGGTGATGACACACCAATCGCGGTGTTGTCTGAAAAATACCGTGGTCTGCATCATTATTTCCGTCAGAGTTTTAGCCAGGTTACCAATCCGGCGATTGATAGTCTGCGTGAAACACGTGTGATGAGCCTGAAGACCCGGCTTGGGAACCTTGGCAATGTGCTCGATGAAGATGCTGAACAATGCAATCTTCTGCAACTCGACACGCCGGTTTTATCAACCGCCGAGTTCGATGCGATGCGCAAAACCATGGGTGATGCTGCATGTGTGGTTGATTGTACCTTCAAGGTGATCAACGGCGAAGGCGGTTTACGCCGCGCTATTGAACGCATCCGCCGCGAGGCTGAGGAGGGTGTTCGTGCCGGCTGCACGCATGTCATTCTGACCGATGAGGCGATGAGCCAGGAGCGTGCGCCGATCCCGATGATTCTGGCCACGGGGGCTGTGCATACGCATCTGGTGCGGCAGTCATTGCGTACCTTCACCAGCTTGAACGTACGCTGTGCTGAATGTCTGGATGTGCATTATTTTGCAGTATTGATCGGCGTTGGCGCGACCACGGTGAATGCCTATTTGGCACAGGAAAGCATCGCAGATCGCCATGCGCGTGGCTTGTTCGGTAAGCTCTCGCTGAAGGATGCTATTGGTCGTTACAAAAAAGCTGTCGACAAAGGTTTGCTGAAGGTGATGAGCAAGCTGGGTATTTCGATGATCGCCTCTTATCGCGGCGGCTATAATTTTGAAGCGATTGGATTGTCTCGTGCATTAGTGGGTGAATTTTTCCCAGGCATGGCCTCACGAATTTCGGGTATTGGTTTGCCGGGTATCGCCCATAAGGTGTTGGAACTGCATAAGGCAGCCTCGCACGGCAATGTGGTGCCGCTGGAAATCGGTGGTGCGTATCGTTTGCGCCGCTCGGGTGAAACGCATGCCTTCGACAATAATGCGATCCATTTGTTGCAGACAGCGGTTGGCTCGGATTCATATCAGTTGTATCGGCGCTACGCTGACGCGGTGCGCCGTCAAGCCCCGGTGGCGTTGCGCGATTTACTCGATTTCCGCATCGATAATGTGTCGCCCATCCCGGTGGATGATGTAGAAAGTGTCACTGAAATCCGCAAGCGTCTGCTGGCTCCCGGCATTTCACTCGGTGCACTAAGCCCGGAAGCGCACGAGACTCTCTCGATTGCAATGAACCGCATAGGTGCTCGTTCTGACTCCGGCGAGGGTGGCGAAGACCCCGCGCGTTCGGAGCCGCGCGCCAACGGCGACAATGCCTCATCGGCGATTAAACAGATCGCCTCCGGTCGGTTTGGGGTTACCGCCGAATATCTCAATAACTGTAAGGAAATCGAGATTAAAATCGCCCAGGGTGCCAAGCCCGGCGAGGGCGGGCAGCTCCCTGGTTTCAAGGTCACCGAGCTTATCGCCAAGCTGCGCCATGCCACGCCTGGTGTGATGCTGATATCGCCGCCGCCGCATCACGATATTTATTCGATCGAGGATTTGGCTCAGCTTATCTACGACCTGAAGCAAATCAATCCGGATGCAACTGTTTGCGTGAAGCTGGTATCGCGTTCGGGTATCGGGACGATTGCGGCTGGTGTGGCCAAAGCGAAGGCTGATGCCATTCTCATCTCTGGTCATGTCGGTGGCACGGGGGCATCGCCACAATCTTCTGTGAAATATGCTGGTATGCCGTGGGAGATGGGGCTCTCAGAAGCGCATCAGGTGCTTACCCTGAATCGGCTGCGCCACACTGTAACGTTGCGCACCGACGGTGGGATCAAAACTGGCCGCGATGTGGTGATCGCCGCCATGCTGGGCGCCGAGGAATTCGGTATCGGCACGGCTTCGCTGGTCGCCATGGGGTGCATCATGGTGCGCCAGTGCCATTCCAATACCTGCCCGGTTGGCGTTTGTACGCAGGATGAAGCGCTGCGTGCAAAATTTGAAGGCTCGCCAGAGAAGGTTATCAACCTATTCTCGTTCATCGCCGAAGATGTGCGTGGAATTCTGGCCTCGCTCGGCTTCAAGCGTATCCAGGACATCATCGGGCGTACCGATTTATTGCATCAGGTCAGCCGCGGTGCGGATATTCTCGATGACCTCGATCTGAACCCGATTCTGGCACAGGCTGACCCTGGCGGTCATGCGCGTTACTGCACCCGCGTTGGACGCAATGAAGTGCCTGAAACCCTTGATGCGCAGATGATCAAGGATGCTAGTGCCTTTTTTGAGCACGGCGACAAAATGCAGTTGCAATATAATATTCGCAATACGCATCGCGCCATCGGCACCAAATTTTCCTCGCAGATCGTGCGCAAGTTCAAGGGCGTGAAGTTGCAGCCGAACCATGTCACGGTGCGGTTGCGCGGTTCAGCCGGGCAATCGCTTGGAGCGTTCGCAGTGGCCGGCCTGAAACTGGAGGTATTCGGCGACTCGAATGACTACGTGGGTAAGGGGCTCTCCGGCGCTACCATCGTCGTTCGCCCCGCGCCGTCATCCAAACTGGTCAGTAACGAGAACACCATCATCGGCAACACCGTACTTTACGGCGCTACCGGTGGTGAACTTTATGCAGCCGGCAAGGCGGGTGAGCGGTTTGCGGTACGAAATTCCGGCGCCATTGCCGTTGTTGAAGGTATTGGCTCCAACGGTTGTGAGTACATGACCGGTGGTACAGTGGTGATACTCGGCGACATAGGCGAGAATTTTGGTGCAGGTTTTACCGGTGGCCATGCGTTTGTCTACGACCCTGAGACCAAGTTCGAGAAGCGGGTGAATGCCGAGTCGCTGCACTGGCAACGGGTGAGCACAAACTATTGGGAAGACGTTTTGAAAAACCTTATTAGCCGCCATGCCGTTGAGACCCAAAGCCCCTATGCTGCAACGTTGTTGAATGACTGGGACCGGGTGTTACCGTGCTTCTGGCAGATTGTTCCAAAGGAATACGTGAAATATCTGGCCAACCCGCTGAATGAGGAGGTTACTGCTGTGCGCGCCTGATGACCGGACTTTTATCAGACTTAATCTGATGGCATAACTCTACCATGCGAGTCCTCTATCATCTGCCGCTGTCTCCTTATTCCCGCAAAGTTCGTCTGGTGCTCGCTGAAAAGCGCTTACCATTCGAACTGCGGGTCGAGAAATCATGGCAGCGCCGCCCAGAGTATCTGGCGCTCAATCCAGCAGCCACAGTCCCCACGCTCGTTGAGGATAATGGGTTAGTCATTCCGGATTCCGCTGTGATTTGCGAGTATCTCGAGGATGCCTACCCTGAGACTCCCCTGCTGGGCCGTACCATTGCCGAGCGGGTTGAAGTGCGCCGGTTGGCTACATGGTTCGACCATAAATTTGCCGACGAGGTGGCGCGTAATCTTTTATGGGAAAAATCCATGAAGCAGGCTCTAGGCCTGGGGGCGCCTGAGGCAGGAGCGCTGCGGGCCGGGTATGCCAATATTAAAAACCATCTCAATTACATTGGTTGGTTGGCTGAGAACCGTAAATGGTTGGCGGGAGCGAACCTCTCAATCGCCGATTTCTCAGCGGCGGCTTTCTTGTCCTCGCTGGATTTTTTGGGTGACGTTGATTGGACACTCTCGGCCGCGTGCAAGGATTGGTACGCGCGAATGAAATCACGTCCGTCCTTTCGTGCCATTTTGGCCGATCGCATGACGGGTCTTGCTCCGCCTCCGCATTATTCTGACTTGGATTTTTAATGGCGAGGTCAGGAGTTTTTCATGCCTAACCTGCTCGTATTCGGTTTCGGATATTCTGGTCGCGCCATTGCCCTCGCTGCCCGTGATGCCGGGTTCCAGGTTACTGCCACATCCCGTCGTCCTGCTACACATGCACAGGTTCCTGGCGTGACCATCATCGCCTTTGATGCCGCGGCAAACGCCATAGCATCGGCCACACATATCGTCGCCACCGCCGCGCCAGATGACCATGGCGACCCTGTGCTGGCACTTTACGCATCGCAAATTACCAACGCCAAAAATCTTGCGTGGGTCGGCTATCTCTCCACCACCGGTGTATATGGCAACCGCAACGGCGGCTGGGTGGATGAGGATACGCCGCCCGCGCCGCAATCGCCGCGCGCTGAGCGCCGGGTGGCAGCCGAGGTGGCCTGGTCGGAAATTCCAAACCGGACGATCGATATTTTTCGCCTCGCCGGTATTTATGGCCCCGGGCGTTCAATGTTCGATGATTTACGGGAGGGCACCGCGCGGCGCGTGGTCAAACCTGGGCATTTGTTTGGCCGCATTCATCGCGATGACATTTCGCAGGGCGTGCTGGCTGCCATGCACCGGGCCGCGCCGCATGGTGTTAGTATTTTCAACTTTTCAGACGATGAACCAGCCGCCAGCGCCGATGTTGTGATTGAAGCCGCTGCTCTGTTGGGCGTTGCTCCGCCTTTGCCGGTGGCGTTTACTGATGCTCAGCCGATGATGAGCCCGATGGCGCGCTCATTCTGGGCTGAAAACCGCAGAGTTGCGAATCAAAAAACCAAAGCAGCGCTGGGGATAAATTGGAAATACCCAACCTACCGCGAAGGCTTACGCGCGATCCTCATCGAGGAGCGTGGCAAGGGTTCGGCGTAACAATTGTAAGTCTGAGTCGCGCGAGAGCCGGTGGTCTCCATCCTTGATGAAATTCACCTGCACATCCAGGCTATTCAGCCGTTCAATTAGTTTCAGGCTTTGCCGCCACGGCACATCCGGGTCTGACATGCCGTGCAGGATCCGCACCGGCGATGTGATGGGAATGGGGCTGCCTAGCAATAAATGGTTGCGTCCGTCGGCCAGAAGTTGCGCCGTAATGGGCACTGGCGGGCCGTATTCACTGGGCGGGGCAAAAAAACCGTCCCGGGCCAAGGCTTCCCGCTGGGCTTCATTCAGGCTGGGCTCGATGAGCACGGCGGTAAAATCTGGTGCCGGAGCCACCAGCAGCATTGCGGATACGCGCGCCCGGCGTTCACAAGCCAGCAGCAGGGCGATCCAGCCACCCATTGAGGAGCCCACCAATATAAGCGGTTCATCGCCGCAAACATGCGCGATCACCAATGCGGCATCGGCGGTCCATGTGCCAATGGTGCCCTCGGCAAAAGGCCCTTCGCTGGCACCATGCCCCGAATAATCCAGCCTCAGCATGGCCTGGCCACGCGCTTCGCACAGGCCGTGCAGCGCCATCGCCTTGGTGCCGCCCATATCGGAGGCAAAACCGGGCAGAAATACCACGACGGGTGATGTACCGGGCAGCAGATTATATGCCAGTTTCACGCCATCGTCCCGCTTGATTGTTGCGAACACCAAGTCTCTCATCTCCCCAACCGTTGCAAAGCGTGTTAGCGCGGCGCACATGAACGCCTTGATTAAATTTCCACAATGACTGACCAGTCGCGGACGATATTACAAGTCTTGCCTCGCTTGGATACCGGCGGCGCTGAACGTGTGGTGATTGAGATCACCGAGGCGTTGAGCCAGCTTGGCCATAATACCATCATTGCCTGCGATGGCGGGGTCCTCACCCCAGCCGCAACCCGGGCTGGCGCCAAGATTGTCAATTTGCCGCTGGCGTCAAAATCGCCATTCACCATGCGCCGGAATGCCGCCCAGCTTGTAAAATTGATCAAAAGCGAAAATATCGACCTTATTCACGCGCATTCGCGCGCGCCGGCATGGTCGGCCCTTTGGGCGGCACGGCGCACCAAAATACCTTATGTGACCAGTTATCATGGCACCTATAACGAAAAAGCTCCCTTCAAGCGCCGCTACAACGCCGTCATGGCCTCTGGTGACCGGGTGATTGCTGTCAGCGCTTTCATCGGCAGCCTCGTGCGTGAGCGGCATAAGGTGGGCGAAGACCGGTTGCGGATTATCCCGGGTGGTGTGGACGCCGATAAATTCGACCCGGCCCTGGTGCAGGGCGACCGGATGGCCAAACTGGCGCGTGACTGGCGGCTGGACGTTGATGCCCCCATCATCATGCTGGCAGGACGGCTCACTGAATGGAAAGGTCAACGTGTCCTGATCTCGGCGCTGGCGCTAATGCGTCATTCAAACGCGGTGGCAGTTTTGGTGGGAAGTGACCAAGGCCGCGAAACCTATGCCCAAAGCCTTGTCAGCCAGGCCGAATCCCTTGGCATTTCACGCCGCCTGCGGATGGTAGGCCATACCGAGGATATGCCCGCGGCCCTGATGCTGGCTGATATTGTGGTGAATGCGTCAACCGACCCAGAAGGTTTCGGCCGTACAGTGGTGGAAGCTCAGGCAATGGGTCGGGTGGTGATTGCGACCGACCACGGCGGTGTAGGTGACACGATTATCGATGGCGAGACCGGTTTTCTGGTGCCGCCGGGTGACCCTAAGGCGCTTGCTAACGCCCTTGATCATGCCTTGGATTTTTCTACCGATCAGCGGCTCGTCTGGGGGGAAAACACCAGGGTCGCGGTGAGCGAAAATTTCTCGGTGCGGGCCATGCAATATGCTGTGCTGCGGGTGTACGGCGAGTTACTGGATTGAAAATTCTTGTCATCAAGCACGGCGCCTTGGGGGATATCATCCTCGCCGCTTCGGCCTTTGCGGCCATTCGGGCGGCTCATGCGGCTGATGATATCACCTTGATGACCACGCCGCCCTTTGCCGGGTTTTTATCTGTCAGCCCATGGTTTGACCATGTCATTACCGATGCTCGGCCGGATTTTTGGAATATTCCGGGTGTGATCAAGCTGCGCCGCCAGCTGCGCGGATTCGCCATGGTATATGATTTACAAACCTCCTCGCGCTCGGCTCGCTATTTTGAGTTGGCTGGCAAACCGCGCTGGAGCGGCATAGCACCCGGTTGCGCTCTGCCGGATGCCGACCCGCAACGCAATTTTATCCACACACGCGAACGGTTAGCAGGACAATTGGCTGCAGCCGGGATTGATAAACTCTCGCCGCCAGATTTCTCCTGGGTCAAGGCGGATATTTCGCGCTTCGCACTGCCGTCTCAGTTTGCCGTGCTCGTGCCGGGTGCGGCTCAGCACCGGCCCGAAAAACGCTGGCCTGAAGCTAATTTCGGGGCTTTGGCCCAACAATTGCCGATGCCCGTGGCGGTGGTGGGCAGCCGTTTTGAAGCCCCCCTGGCTGCGGCCATCCGCTCGTTCGCCGCACAAGCCATTGACCTCACCGGCCAGACCAGCCTGCTTGAACTGATGTCCGTTATCAGCCGTGCCAGCTTGGCGGTGGGCAATGACACCGGGCCGATGCACATGGCCGCTGCTCTGGGCGTAACGTCGCTGGTGATGTTCTCCTCGGCCAGCGACCCCAAGCTGACTGCGCCGCGTTACCCCGATGGCAGTTGGCCGATTATCCTGCAGGCTCCGCATCTGGCCGGGCTATCAGTTGCGCAAATTGTCGCAGCCCTGCCATAACCCCCGCACGATTATTGGAGTTTGATTGAGATGGTTGCGATTACCCTGCCCGATGGTTCCGTTCGCCAGTTTGATGGTGCCGTAACAGGCACCGCCATCGCGGCCGCCATTGGCCCGGGCCTTGCCAAAGCGGCTTTGGCGATGGAGGTCGATGGGGTGCAGCAGGATATCTCACGCGAGATCACCGCCGATGCCAAGGTGAAATTCTTTACCCGCAAGGACGAGGCGGCGTTGGAGTTTATCCGCCATGATGCGGCCCATGTGCTGGCCGAGGCCGTGCAGGCGCTCTACCCTGGTACGCAAGTTACCATCGGCCCCTCGATCGAGAACGGATTTTATTACGATTTCTTTCGCAATGAGCCGTTCACCCCGGCGGATTTCGAGGCCATCGAAGCGAAGATGCGCGAGATCATTGCGGCCAATGCGCCATTCACGCGCAAAGTCGTGCCGCGCGATGATGCGATTGCCTATTTCCAATTGAAGGGCGAGGAATTCAAGGTTCAGTTGATCCGCGATCTGCCCGCGGATCAGGATATTACCATTTATCATCAAGGCGAATGGTCCGACCTTTGCCGTGGCCCGCATATGCGCTCTACCGGCGACATTGGCGTTGCCTTCAAACTTTTGAAAACCGCCGGCGCCTATTGGCGCGGCGATCACCGCAACCCGATGCTGAGCCGCATCTACGGCACTGCCTGGCGCGACCAGAAGGAGCTGGATGCTTATTTGCTGCAGCTTGAAGAAGCCGAGCGGCGGGATCATCGGCGGATCGGGAAGGATATGGATTTGTTCCACATCCAGGAAGAAGCTGTCGGTTCGGTATTCTGGCACCAGAAAGGCTGGAAATTATACCGCACGGTGGAAGCCTATATGCGCCGCCGCCTGGAAGCCGCCGGCTATGAGGAGGTGCGGACGCCGCAACTGGTCGACCGCAAGCTGTGGGAAAAATCCGGCCATTGGGAAAAATTCCGCAAGAACATGTTCATCGCTGAGGTGGTGGATGAGGAATCCACCCTTGCGCTGAAACCGATGAACTGCCCTTGCCATGTGCAGATTTTCAAACAGGGTTTGCGCAGCTACCGGCAGTTGCCGTTGCGGATGGCGGAGTTTGGGGCTTGTCACCGCTACGAGCCCTCCGGCGCTTTGCACGGCATCATGCGGGTGCGGGCCTTCACCCAGGATGACGCGCATATTTTTTGCACCGAGGAGCAAATTGCCTCGGAGACGGTGAAGTTCGTGGAGCTTCTCTCGCTGGTTTACCAGGATTTTGGGTTCGAGAGTTTCGCCATCAAATTCTCCGACCGCCCAGAGGTACGGGCCGGCTCCGATGAAGTATGGGACCGCGCCGAGGCCGCGTTGAAATCGGCCTGCGAAACCGCCAGGGTGGACTATGTGCTGAACCCGGGTGAGGGGGCATTCTACGGCCCGAAACTGGAATTCGTGCTGCGCGACGCCATTGGCCGTGACTGGCAATGCGGCACCTTGCAGGTGGATTTCGTGCTCCCCGAACGGCTGGATGCCGAATATGTCACTACTGATTCTTCCCGCGCCCGCCCAGTGATGCTGCATCGGGCTATTTTAGGCAGCTTTGAGCGGTTCCTTGGCATCCTCATCGAGCAATATGCCGGCCGCTTCCCGCTTTGGCTGGCACCAACCCAGGCGGTAGTTGCCACCATTGTCTCGGATGCCGATGACTATGCCATGGAAGTGGTGGCGGCCTTGCAGGCTGCCGGGCTGGCGGTTGAGGCGGATTTATCCAACCAGAAAATCAACGCCAAAATCCGTGACCATAGCTTGCACCATGTTCCCAACATCATCGTAGTAGGCCGCAAGGAGGCCGAGGAACGCACCGTGGCCATCCGCCGCCTGGGTGGTGCCGCGCAGGAGGTTTTGGGGCTGGATGATGCGGTGGCAATGTTAAAACGCGAGGCCACGCCGCCCGATCAGGCATAAAACAGCCGGTTTCCATGCTCATCCGGGTGGCTAGGTCTCTTAGGGGCTGGCCACCATGATTGCATTGCGCCACTAACTTGCTCTAAGCCGTCATTCTCGAAACCTTTATAGGAGACTTCCATAGCCAGACCGCCAGCGCCACCCACGCCACCCTCCCGCGAGGGGCCCCGGGTTAATGACGAGATTCGCATCCCACAGGTACGCTTAATCGACCAGAATGGTGAAATGCAGGGGGTGCTCAGCACCCGTGAGGCTATTGCCCGTGCATTCGCTGTTGGTCTTGATCTAGTGGAAATCAGCCCGAATGCCGAGCCGCCCGTCGCCAAAATCCTCGATTACGGCAAGTTCAAATACGAGCAGCAGAAAAAGAAAAATGAAGCTCGTAAGAAGCAGAAAATCGTTGAAATCAAGGAAGTGAAGGTTCGCCCGAATATTGATGAGAACGATTATCAGGTGAAACTACGGGCGATGAAAAACTTCATCGGCGAGGGAGACAAGGTGAAAGTCACTCTGCGGTTTCGTGGCCGTGAAATGGCCCACCAAGAGCTTGGTGTGAAAGTTTTGGAGCGAATCCGAGGCGACATGGATGTTGAAACCAAGGTCGAGCAGATGCCAAAGATGGAAAATCGCCAGATGGTGATGGTGCTGTCGCCAAAATAACTGACTGATAATAGCTGGTTCAACCACCTTGGTTGAGCCAGTTTTTTGAGTGGTAGGATAAAAATAACCGAGGACACGTTATGGAGTTCAGCAGACAAACTTTGCTTGGAGCCATCTGGGGACTTCAAACGGGCGCGATCCCCCGGAGTGCCGTGATCGCGGCAGCCCGCGAGTGCGCCGATAATCAGGAGCCCTGGCTGCGCGCGTTCACCTACCGGCCAGCCACTTATCCGCCTTTAAGCGGTATTCTCGCTGGTATCCCGATCGCCCTGAAGGACATCATTGCAACCGAGGGCATGCCAACTTGCAATGGCTCACCGTTTTATGCCGGCAATGTTCCAGCAACCGACGCCTGGATTGCCGCGAAAATCAAAAGTTACGGCGGGACGATTTTTGGTAAAACCGTAACCACCGAATTTGCCTGGCGCCACCCTGGCCCCACCGTCAATGCCTGGAGTCGCTTGCACACACCAGGTGGCTCATCCAGCGGTTCGGCAGCTTGCGTTGCCGCTGGTATTGTGCCGCTGGCGTTTGGGTCGCAGACGCTGGGTTCAATTATTCGCCCTGCCGCGTTCAATGGCGTTGTGGGATTCAAGCCCAGTTTCGACTCGATGCCCCTAGATGGGGTGCATCCGCTGGCAGGGTCGCTTGACCATTTGGGATATTTCACCCGCAATGTGGCAGATGCAGCGGCAGCCTTGGCGTTATTCATCGAGCAAACCCCTGAGGCGGTAGAAACTCAAACAAGCTGGCAAGATTATTTCCCGCTTATTGAACCACCGCAACTGGCGGTGATCCGCACCGACGCCTGGCGCCGGGCCGATGCCGAGCAACAGGCAAATTTTGAACTTTCGCTGGCGGCACTTCGCAAAGCTGGCGCCACGCTAACCGAGCTGGAGCTCCCGGCAACAAGTGATGCCATATTCGACGCCACGTTGGTGATCCTGCAATATGAAGCGGCCCGGATACATCAACAAATGATCTCGGACCATCCTCATCAAGCCAGCGATGTCCTTAAAAAACTGGTAGCTGACGGGTTAGCCATTACGCAGTCAGATTATCATGCAGCCTTGGCGTTTCAAAAACACCTGAGTGGGCAATTTGCCGAATTGGTGGCGCCTTATCATGCGGTGTTAACGCTCCCGGCTTTTGGGGAGGCACCTGCGGGTCTGGCTTTCACCGGCGATGCGACGTTCTGCGCCGCATGGAGTTTGATGGGGGTTCCGGCAATCTCCATCCCATCGGGCTGGTCCGCCAATATGCTGCCGCTTGGTCTGCAAATTGCCGGCGCTTCCGGCGCGGACAAGCAATTACTGCAGGTGGCGGCCTGGGCCGAAGCCTGCCTTAACTGGGTGCCCGGCGAGGCCAAATAAAAAGGCCCGATTGCCCGGGCCTTTTTGAGATCAATCTTCTAATTTCAATTCTGCCGCGCTCGGCTTAACGACTCGCGGGCGGCCGCGTGGTCGTGCCACTTTAGCCGGTGTCGCTTCAGCCACTGTCTCGGCCACAAAAATTGCCGGCGGCGGTGCGTCGGGAATGATCGGGATGGCACGAGCCTCAACCGGTGCGGCCTGGGTGATCATTGGCTGTTCGCCAAATCCTGCCGGTTCAGCCATGGCACCAACAGTTGCCGCGAGTTCGGCTTCAAGGGCTAAACTAATATCGATGCGCGGGTCGGCAACCAGTGCTTCCGGCCGGTAACGCTCAGTACGGTCCTGGCGCTCGTTCCGATCGTTCCGATCATTACGATCATTGCGATCATTACGATCATTACGTTCCTGGCGCGGTTGATACTCGGGCTTATTGCGCTGCTCGTAGGGGCGCTGCTCAAAGCGGCGTGGCTCCTGGCGGTTGTCCTGCGGGCGCTGGTCCTGCGAACGTTGCTCATAACGAGCCTCGCTTTGTGGCTCGGTGCTCACATCACCAGTATTCGTCTCGGGGCGGCGGTTATAGTCGCCGCTATTTTGATTGCCGTTGCGCTCCTGGCCGGCTTGCTGCGGGTTGGGCTGGCCATTCGGTTGCCCGTTAGGCTGGCCTTGGGCCTGATTGATCGCACTGATAATCCGGAAATAATGCTCGGCGTGCTGGTAATACGCCTCCCCCAGCACCCGGTCGCCGTTGCTTGAAGCATCGCGCGCCAACTGCTGGTATTTCTCGAAAAGCTGCTGGGCAGTGCCGCGAACCCGCATTTCCGGGCCGGAGCTATCGAAAACATGGTTCCGATTCAGCGGGATTCCGTTCTGCTGGTTGCGAAACCCGC
>DAIDEE010000026.1 GCA_027308685.1 Acidocella sp. | reverse complement strand
GCACCGCGGCCACACCGCCAAAGAACAATACCAGACGAACGTGCAGGCGGGCCCCGGCCGCACCGTGGCTTCGCGCCAGCACCACCCGCGTGACACGGCCCACCAAAATGATAATTAGTAGCAAGAGTGCCGCAAAATCCGCCACCGACAAGCCAATCGCCACCGACGAATGCACGCCCAGCTTTACCCGGCCAGCCAAAATCGCAAATGTTGCAATCCCCAGCAGCAACGCTATCGAGGCCAACAGCAATGTTGAAACCCGGCCCAGCGCGATATCTAGCGCCCTGGTCGCCCATGGCCGCTTGGCCAAATCAGTATCCAATTCGGCTGATAAGCTCACGTTAAACCATCACAGCACATGCGTGAATTGTGAAACGACCCAGAACAGCCATAAAAGCGAGTGCCATATCCATAATACCGCCTGGTAGCCAAACATTCAGAACGCTCTATCCAACACGGCGCTGCACACCAATACCATGTTCACGAATTTTTTTACGCAGCGTATTGCGATTCAACCCCAACAACGCCGCCGCCCGTATCTGGTTGCCACGGGTCTCCGCCAAAGTCATCCGGATCAACGGTCGCTCCAGTTCCGCGAGAGCCCGTTCATACAACACGCCTTCTTCGCCACTTTCCCGGATCGCCGCCAGCAGGCGGTTCACATGGCGCTCAACCACCGTTGCCATAGTGTCGGTTTCATCACCCTTCACCGGGGCCGCCGCTTCTTCGGCGGCCACATAATCGGCCAGTTCTGGTGCCAGAATCGCTTCCGTGATCACCGACTGCGGCACCAACGCCGCCAACCTACGGATTAAATTCTCCAACTCGCGGACATTTCCCGGCCACCGATACGCCGAGAGCATCGCCATAGCGCCCTGGTCCAGCGTTTTCACCGGCAACCCCTCAGCCGCTGCCTTATTCAAAAAATGCTGGGCCAACACAGGGATATCATCGGCCCGCTCACGCAGCGGCGGCAACCTGATCGGCACCACGTTCAAACGATAAAACAAATCCTCGCGGAATTGCCCGCTGCGAATCAACGCCCGCAAATCCCGATGGGTTGCCGCCACAATGCGCGCATTCGCCCGGATCGGCTGACGTCCACCGACGGTGGTAAACTCGCCTTCCTGCAACACCCGCAGCAATCGCGTTTGTGCCTCCGGCGGCATGTCGCCTATTTCATCGAGGAACAAAGTCCCGCCGTTCGCCTGCTCAAAACGTCCCACATGCCGGTTTGTAGCCCCGGTAAAGGCACCACGTTCGTGCCCAAACAACTCGCTCTCTATCAACTCGCGCGGGATCGCCGCCATATTGATCGCAACGAACGGCCCGGCCCTGCGGCGGCCATAATCATGCAACGCCCGCGCTACCAATTCCTTACCCGCTCCGCTCTCGCCGTTCACCATCACTGTTAAATCAGTGGTGGTGAGCCGCGCGATAATCCGATAAATTTCCTGCATTGCCGGGCTGCGGCCAATCAGCGGCAACGCCTCATCAGGGTTTTTCGGCGCTTCAACCGCTATAGCATTTTGCAGCGGCTGCTTGATCGCCCGGTCCACCACTGCCAGCAAATCAGCAAGGTCAAACGGTTTCGGCAGATAATCAAATGCGCCGCGCTGGGTTGCCTGCACAGCGGTGGTCAAGGTGGATTGCGCACTCATCACAATCACCGCTAATTCCGGCCTGATGCGGCGGATCCGCGGCACCAGATCCAGTCCGTTTTCATCCGGCATGATCACATCGGTAATCACAAGGTCGCCCTCGCCATCCTCCACCCAGCGCCAGAGCGTGGCGGCGGAAGCGGTGGCCCGCACCTGATAGCCCGAGCGCCCCAGCGCCTGCGTCAACACGGTGCGGATCGAGCGATCGTCATCGGCGATCAGAATGGTCGGCAGCGTCGTCATGAATGCTCACTCTCAGATGGTTCTTCAAATACTGGCAGATTAATCCGAAACTCCGTCCGGCCAGGCCGGCTATCAACATCGATCAACCCACCATGGTCAGCGACGATTTTGGCCACCAGCGCCAAGCCTAGCCCGCTGCCAGTGGCTTTGGTGCTGATAAAGGGTTCAAATAAATGCCTGCGAATATCATCAGGTATCCCCGGCCCGTTATCGCGCACCGATACAAATAACGGCAAATTCGCACGCCCACGCTTGGAGGCCGCCGACAATCTCACCCCATGCTGAAACCCGGTCGCGAGATGAATTTCTCCATCAGACCGATCCATGCTGGCAATTGATTCCGCTGCATTTTTCACCAGATTCAATAACACCTGAATCAGTTGGTCGCGGTTGCCATGCACATGCGGCAACGAAGGGTCATAGGTCTCAATAAATTTAATCCGCGCCGCGAAACCTGAACCCGCCAGCTTACGCACATGCTCCAGCACCCGGTGAATATTCACAGCATCACGCTGCAATTTTTTCTCGCCAAACGTCTCCATCCGCTCAACCATGGCGCGGATACGGTCGGCCTCGTCGCGGATCAGTACCGCCAGTTCACGGTCTGCCGCCGGGGCACTGGTTTCCAGTAATTGCGCGGCCCCGCGAATCCCTGAGAGTGGATTTTTCACCTCATGCGCCAAAATCGCCGCCATGCCCGTGATGCTGCGGGCCGCATTACGCGCCGACATCTGCTGGTCCAGCGCCCGTGCCGCGGAGCTATCCTGCAAGGTCAGCACCACATGCCCTGCCACTTCCGCCAGCGGCGCCACTTGCACCGAGGTCCCCCGGCGCGTCAGGCGTGGGCCTTCAAGCACCATGTCATGCTCGGCGACGGTCAAGCCATCACGTCGGGCCCGTTCGATCAGTAAAAAAACCGGATGATCCGCTGGCAATATCTCGCTCAGCGCCTGGTCCACCAGCAAAGCGCTTGACGAGCCAAAAAACTCCTCGGCCGCATAATTTACAAAACAAAACGCATCATTCTCATTCAGCATCACCACCGCAACCGGCAACGCTCCGAGGATCTGCGCATGATCCACCTTCACAACAGTCTTCGGCGGCGACGACCGCCGCACCATACCAAAGGCCCGCCGCAACCCGCTCATGCCGCCATCGCCAGATGCACATCGGACTGCCGCACAAAGCCCGAGGCAATCAACGGATCATAAAACGCATCAATCAAAGCCATTACCTCTCGGGCATTATCCAACCGGTTCATCTGCGCCCGAAACGCTGCCGAACCATGCAGCCCGTGCGAGTACCAGGCCAGATGCTTCCGCGCCAAACGCACCCCGGCATTTTCCCCAAAATGCGACCGGATGGCCTCGTAATGGCGCAGCATAATTTGTTTTTGAGTGGCCAGATCGGGGTCGGCCAACCGCTCGCCAGCGACCAGATAATGCGCCACCTGCGCTAAAAACCAGGGTCGCCCGTAGGACCCGCGCCCGATCATCACGCCATCGGCGTGGCTACGGTGCAGCGCGGCCACCGCTTTCTCGATGCTGGTGATATCGCCATTGACGATGATCGGAATTTTCACGGCATCCTTCACTTGCGCCACAAAATCCCAATCCGCCACACCCTCATAAAACTGCTGGCGCGTGCGGCCATGCACGGTCACCATCGCAATCCCGGAGTCTTCGGCAATTTTTGCCAGTCTCGGTGCGTTCAGGCTCTGCAAATCCCAGCCCATCCGCATTTTCAGCGTCACCGGCACGTCCACCGCCCTTACGGTAGCAGCCAAAATCTTCTCGGCCAAAATCTCATCGCGCATCAACGCCGAGCCTGCGGTTTGCCCAATCGCCACTTTTTTAACCGGGCAGCCAAAATTAATATCGATGAGGTCAGCGCCCTGCCCCACGGCAATCCGTGCCGCCTCGGCCATCGCCTCGGGTTCACACCCGGCCAACTGCACCGAAGACGGCCCGCCGCCTGAAACAACCTCCGCCATCCGCATGGTATTGCGGTTTTCGCGCACCATCGCCCAGCTCGCAATCATCTCCGAGACCACCAAAGGGGCGCCCATCGACTTCGCCAAGGCCCGAAACGGCAAGTCGGTTACCCCCGACAAAGGTGCCAAAATAACCGGCTGATCCAGCCTCACAGCCTTCGGGCCGGTTCCGATCGAGATCGGTTTAATGAGAGAAGAGAAACTATTGCTCATGATTTGTGCAAACTACCCGTCCCGAGCGCGGCACGCAATCACCCTGACACATAGTTGACGACAATGCCGCTGGTCGTCACATCACTGGCGCATGAAACTTTCCGCGATCCTGGTCGCCGGCGGCACCGGCTCACGTTTCGGCGGCAGCACCCCCAAGCAGGTGCTGCACCTGAACGGTAAACCTGTCATCCGTCATGCCGCCGAGGCATTGCTAGGCCATATTGACCTTCTGCAACCGGTGGGGGACGCCGCATTGATCGGCCCAGCTTTGGCGGGTTTGCCTCATTTACCCATTGTTCCCGGCGGTGCCGAGCGGCAGGATTCTGTGCGCAACGGCCTGGAAGCTTTAAGCGCCCATGCCCCAGATATCGTGCTGATTCACGATGCCGCCCGCCCGCTCATCCCCACCGGCACCGTTGAGGCTCTGCTCACTGCCCTCAAAACCCATGAAGGCGCGATCCCCGCCGTCCCGGTTTCAGACACCCTAAAACGCGGCAGCGACGGTGTGATTATCGAGACTGTCCCCCGCGCTGGTCTGTTCCGCGCCCAAACCCCGCAAGCCTTCCGATACGCCACCATCTTACGGTTGCATCAGCACGCCAAAGGCACCATCGCCACGGATGACGCCGCTTTGCTGGAAGCTGTCAACCTCCCGGTGGCACTGGTTCCCGGTACTGAGCAAAACATCAAAATCACCTACCATGAGGATTTTTCACGCGTGCAAAACATATTAGGCGGCCAGATGGTCCCCCGAATCGGCACCGGGTTCGACGTTCACGCCATGGAAACCGGCCGCCCGATGATCATTTGCGGCGTTAATATCCCGTTCGAGAGAGGGCTCGCCGGCCATTCCGACGCAGACGTCGGCATCCATGCCCTGTGCGACGCAATTTACGGCGCCCTGGCAGAAGGCGACATTGGCCGACATTTCCCACCCTCCGAGGCCACCTGGAAAGACGCCGACAGTGCCAAATTCCTCCGCCACGCCGCTGAACGGATCAAGGCTCGCGGCGGCGTCCTCTCCAACGCTGACATCACCATCATCTGCGAGCAGCCAAAAATTACCCCACACGCCCCGGCCATGCGCGCGCGACTCGCAGAATTGCTCGGCGTTTCAATTGACCTCATCTCAGTAAAGGCCACCACCTCAGAGCGCCTGGGCTTCACTGGCCGCGGTGAGGGTATTGCCGCCCAGGCAGCAGTGATTGTTATCCTGCCCGCCTAACACCACTTACAGCATTGCAGCATTGTGTAATTATGCTTGCACAAATCAGAGGCAATATCGTACATAATGCACTGCAGCATGAGCTTGGCTCTGCTGCTTTCTTGGACGTTTCCTCCCTAAACTTGGCGGCACTTCGGTGCCGCCTTTTTTTTGGGTTGAATGCTCAGTGCCCGGCAATTGCTTTAGTTTCAATAATACTTGGCGCCGCCCCCAATAACGCCCCCGCCTTGGCGAAGGCCGCCGCAAGATGCGGAGATTTCATATGGGAGTCCGCCGCCGCCTGATTTTCATAAATCTCAAACACATGAAAACTCCCCGGATTTTTGGGCTCCTCATGCAATACATACATTTTAACCCCAGGTTCCGTATGGGTGGCTCTAACCAACTCCTTCAATACCGCCCGCAACTCATCCGCTTTCCCGGGTGCAGCAACAACATGGGCAAACACATGCACAGCATCAGACATCGTCGTTTCCTTATGATCCGTTTTTTATAACCAAAACAAGTATATCCAATTTGCCCCTCGTTCCCAACACACAATCACGACACCCCGCCAAAGCGTTGGCTGTCCAAAATTCGCTCCGCTGAGCCAGTTGGTGGCGGTTTCGAGAACCGGAGCGCAACGTGCGGATCGCGCAAATAGCGCGCATTCACCGCGGCAACGTGAGCACCGGAAGCATAGAAACCGCCGCCAAAGGGCCACTGGGGTATAATTTTCAACCGCCAGGAAAAGTGGGGGGTTTCTGTTGCCCGGTACCCCCCGGACCGCGCTTAGCTGCTGTTTAGGCAGCGACCGCGAATGCTACGTTGTTATCGTTTGCATTTATAATATAGCCCGATAACGGCGGTACAATGCCGAGCAAAAAGCAGGTCTTTACCACGCGTGTCGAGTCTGTTTCATCCCCGCACAAGCCCTAACCGCCCTGACGACGAAGCGGCAAAGCCGCGTAGTCTGAACCAGGCCGGTCAAAACTATATGGAGATGCCGGGTACTGCCCCCGGGTCCACAACGTTTATTCCACGTGCCGTTTATCGCCATAGTTGGAGAACCAACAAAACCAATATAGGCAATTGCGCCGAGATATGAAAGAGAGAAACCTATGACCCTCTCACCTGAGCAATCCGCCGAGATCGCGGCCGCCCGCGCCAACCAATCCACCACGCTGCGCCCCAGCGTTGCCGCGCTGGACGCCATGCTGTTCACCGCCATGCCGGTGCTGGACCACGGCTTCATAAGGGTGGTGGATTATATGGGCGATGACGCCGCCGTGGTGCAGGCTGCCCGAGTCTCCTACGGGAGGGGCACCCGCAAAACCACCGAGGATGAGGGGCTGATCCGCTATTTGATGCGGCATTACCATTCCACACCCTTTGAGATGTGCGAGATCAAATACCACGTCAAACTGCCGATTTTTGTGGCTAGGCAGTGGATTCGCCACCGCACCGCCAACGTGAACGAATATTCCGCCCGCTACTCTATCCTAGACAAGGAATTCTACATTCCAGCGCCGGAGAACCTGGCCGTGCAGTCCGCCGACAACCGGCAAGGAAGGGGCGCGGTGCTGGAAGGCGATGCCGCCGCCGAGGTGCTGAACATATTGCGCCGCGATGCCGAGCAGACTTACGCTAATTACGAGGACATGCTGGACGAAACAAAATACGGCCTGGCCCGCGAACTCGCCCGCATGAACCTGACGCTAAATACCTACACGCAATGGTACTGGAAGACGGACTTGCATAACCTTTTCCACTTCCTGCGCTTGCGCGCCGACTCCCACGCGCAATATGAAATCCGGGTGTATGCGGAGGCGATGTTGGAGACGGTAAAAGCCTGGGTACCGCTGAGCTTCGGCGCCTTTAGCGACTATCGCCTGGGCGCAGTGACCTTCTCTGCCAAAATGCTGGAGATCATCAAGCGCATGCTGGCCGGCGAACAGGTGGAGCAGCCCGGCAGCGGGCTATCTAAACGCGAATGGACCGAGATGATGGGCTCGCTGGGGCGCTGAAGTCTCAGGCGGCATGTTCCAGACGCTCTAACGCACTATAAATCAAATAACAAGTCGCCCGTGAAGAACGCGTAACCATCTGAACTACTTTTGGAATCTAATGTTTTGGTGCTGTTTGGATTGCCAGAAACGTCGTGTTTTCTGACTTTTTTCTGGCAATTTGATTCGGCGCGGCGTGTTGTGATTCTCTGCCTTTGGAACGTTTTTGGGGACATGAATGCGACCAAAGGAACCTCGCCATAGCGGCCAGCATGACCTTTTGCAGTCACGGTTGGATCAGATCATCGACACGGGACACGCGCTCGCCAAATTGGCGTGGACCATCGATTGGGACTTTCCCAGCCAGCAACTCGGCGCCGTTTATACCGACCAGTCGGGGCGGCGCCGTTACCGACGCGGCTGATGGCGGGTTGGGAAATCCTCAATCCTATGAACGATCTTTCCGATGAAGCCTTAAGCGACCCGCTGGCTGGAGAACCCGTATTATCAATATTTCTGCGGCCAGGAATTCTTCTGCCACAAGCCGCCGTTTGACCGCTCCTCGATGACCCGCTGGCGCCAGCGCATGGCCGAGGATCGGCTGGTGGCACTGCTGCAAGAAAGTCTGGCCACGGCAACGCGCACGGGTGCCGCCAAGCCGGCGGACTTTACCCGCGTAATCGTCGACACCATAGTGCAGCCAAGGGCGATTGCCCACCCAACCGACGCCAAACTTTTGTTCCGCGCGCGCGAGCACCTGGTCCGCCACGCCAAGCAATTCAAACGTGCCAACCGGGCGCTCGCCGCGCGCGTGCATGTGCAACAGCCCAAGCAGCGCGGCCAGAAAATTTTCAGCCTGCACGCACCGGAGGTGGAGTGCATCGGCAAGGGCAAGGCCCACAGACCTTATGAATTCGGCGTCAAAGTCTCGGTTGCCACACCAATCCAACGCTGCAGGGGCGGCCAGTTCGTTGCCCATGTTGCGGCATTGCCGGGCAACCCCTATGGCGGCCACACCCTGGCCACGGTGGTCCCAGAAATCACCCGGCAAATCGGCGTCAGCCTGCAACGCGTCATCGCCGATGCCGGATACCGCGGCCATAATGCGCCCAAAGGCCGGGGCCTGAGCGTGTTCACCTCCGGCCAGAAACGAGGTGTCACCGACAAGATCAAACGAGAGCTCCGCCGACGCTCAGCAGTCGAGCCGGTCATTGGCCATCTCAAATCAGGTCACAGAATGGACCGCAACCACCTCTTTGCGAACGCCCAGAATGGCGCCGTGCAGTAACCCCAACGCACGTGCTGTATGGGGTATCTCATCGGGTGATTGGCCCGGCGGTGTGATCAACGCCGTCATCATGCAAACCGGCAGCGCACAGAGAACAAATAAAATAATAGCCGCCGACTTACCCATGCAAGCAGGCCATAACCTCGCTATAAAGACTGATAAATTCATCCGCTCTGTCATCCTCGTCTGCCTAAGGCAGAACGCCAGATGATTACAAACCTAAGCACAGTGCAACGCTCAAAAATGTGACAGAAAGCTGCACCGGCGCACAACGCC
Source organism: Acidocella sp. (assembly GCA_027308685.1). Classification (GTDB taxonomy): domain Bacteria; phylum Pseudomonadota; class Alphaproteobacteria; order Acetobacterales; family Acetobacteraceae; genus Acidocella. Next base: position 11,036 of record DAIDEE010000026.1, on the reverse strand, counting down.
GGTGCAAGCCCCCGCTTAAAAAAATATTGCGACCAATAATTCAGGATACGATATCAATTCCGGCAAAAAAGAATGAAATTTCCTGAGCAGCAGCTTCCGGGGCGTCTGAGCCATGCACGGAGTTCGCTTCAATGGACTCAGCAAATTCAGCCCGGATGGTCCCGGCATCGGCCTTCTTCGGGTCGGTCGCACCCATGATTTCACGGTTTTTCAGTACGGCGTTCTCGCCTTCCAGAACCTGCGCCACCACCGGGCCAGAGATCATAAAGCTCACCAGGTCATTGAAAAACGGCCGGTGGCTGTGGACGGCATAAAAGCTCTCGGCCTGCGCCTTGGTCAGATGAACCCGGCGAGACGCCACAATGGACAGCCCCGCTGTCTCAAATTTAGCGTTGATCTTGCCGGTCAGGTTACGGCGGGTTGCGTCAGGTTTAATAATCGAGAGGGTGCGTTCGACAGCCATGATAAATACCTTTTTGTGAGTTGAAATGTTTTTTGAACTTGGGCGCGGCATAGCGGGGCCAAGCGGGGTGAGCAACCCCCAGGACGGGCAGGCCGGCCAACAAGCATCCCTGGAGGCATTCGCGAACCCAACCCGGTTAAAACCGCCGGCCCTATGCCGCTTCGGAGATCACCGTCTTATTTTTGATAAGACCAAGAATAATTTGCGACAACTTATAATAGGTCTCGCGCGAGTAATGCGACCCCCCAGCGTCTGGCGTCAGGTCTTCCTCGCTATGCACCAACTGGTTGATGTCGATGTAATCGAACCCGGCGGCCCGCGCCATTGGAATCACAATCCGGTTTACCTTGCTGAACACCTCAAGCATCGGTTTATTATGGCCCACAATTTCATTGAGACCGACGATAATCACGTGTTTACCCATGCCGGTGAGCTTCGCAAAAACCTGCGCTAAATCGGTGCCAAACTGCAGCGGGTTAAAGCCGCCCATAAAATCAAAGTCACTGGCCAAAAAAGCCCACTGTTCACGTGAGACATTCTGCACGCCGTGCGATAATATATCGTCGTAACTCAACTTGGTATAATCCAGCTTCTGGTCCAGCCAGTGCCCCAAGCTGAAGTGCCCCATCGGCATAATCATGCCGGTTCGCCGGTGTTTATACTGCCCCTGAAAGGTCTCCTGCGAAAATGACATCACATAAACATCACAAGTTCCCACATTGATATCAGAATCAAAACGTCCGGGCGGCAGGCCTGGTAGTTTTGCCACAATCTCCTGGTTCTCAAGTTTTTGTAAATCGTCATGCAGCGCCACGATGCGCGGCAACGCGCAAATCTCCCAGCCCTGATACGCAAATGTCAGTTCTTCAAGCGTATCAACCTGCACCCGCAAAAAGTTTGACAGCATCGACATATCGCACGCGCCACGAATACATAATTTCAGGCGTTTCCTGAAATCATAGGCAGCAGGAACCATATCGGCATCGGCATCATCCACCACCGAAACCCAATCCACCGGCGCATCCAAATCCGAAATCACGCTGCCACTCACCCGCACAAACGGCCGGTTCAGTCGGGCCCATACATATTGCTCAACCCCCATATTCATCGAGCGGCAGGAGAACAGGAAATGTTGCGAATCTTCCTGCTGGATCGAATAAAATCCGCAAATTCCGTACTTACCATAGCGGTCGGCCACTTTCACATAACCGCTATGGCCGCCAAACCTGGTTTCCTCCTGCAAAAACACCTCGCGGGCGGCTTCAATATCCTCCGGCCAACGGTTTTTGGTGAAGTTAAGCTGGTTGGTGCGGTTCACCAATTCATGGATGCGCGGAAACTGCTCAAGAATATCGGTATGAAAACTCACCCTAATTTCACTATCGCGCAAAAATTTTGTGTTGTCTCCGGCAGCCGCAGCCTTCTCAACTTGCTTGGTTTCCAAAACCTTGTAACGCGCAAGGCGGGTGGCTGAGGGGTCCAGCTTACCGGCAAAACGCGGGTCGGCCAACAGCTCCTTAATAAAACCTGGCTCGGCTACCTGCAACTTCGGCAGATAATACTTCGCCTCGTTCAAATTGGTCTCGTTATCATCAATGAACATCACTGTCTCAGGACGCAGTTGCACATTGCGGATAATATTTTTAACCATCGCCCCCTTCGGCTGCCAGGCAATTTCCGGGAACACGAAATAGTCCCATATGCCCAGCGCTTCCAGCTTCGCCTTCGCCACATCAAAATCATTTTTTGAGCAAATTGAATTGATGATGCCGCGATTGGTAAGCTCCAATATCATCGCCACATGATCATCAATGATACGCACCTCACCTTCCGAGATGGTGCCCTGCCAGAAGGTGTCATCCAAATCCCATATGACCAGCCGCACACCTTCAGTACCGCCACCGCTTCCACCATCCTCAGGCACAAATTCGGCGTCTGCGGTCTGCGCCCCTGCCTCGGCGGCATATTCGGTCAGGCAATAATAGGTCTCCCACGGTGAGTGCCGCGGCGACTTACTGATCATCGTCAGTCGGCCGTCCAGGCACAGCACAATCTCAAACGCCCACATCACCGCGCCGGCATTATTATAAATTTTGACAATTCCGCTATCGATCGCCCAGCTTTTTTCATTATCTGACAGCCAGACCTTAATCAGCCCGTCTGCACCAAAGTAAAACGACTTCGTCAACGATGGCCTATGCAGTTCCGCCCAAACCCAGCGCGTATTGATCAACCTGTCGCGGGTTATCATCTCAGAGCCAGGCGCAAGCAGCATTCCTAAATTCCCATTTTGCTGCTGCCTTATGCCAGCGTCGCTTCCATCAGGTCAAAGGCTTTCCCCGGCCAGGCCTTCATCTGGGGCATGGCTTTTATAGGTCATGCGGGGTGGGCAACCCCCCAGGGTTAAGGCTACAGGAACGGCTATGAGCCTCCTGATCCTTGACAACGTCTCCTACAGCATCGCCGGCCGCACCTTGCTGGACCACGCCAGCCTGATGGTGGACCCTGGCCGCCGTGTCGGGCTGATTGGCCGCAATGGCGCCGGCAAATCCACGCTGCTCAAACTTATCTCCGGCGAATTGCATGTCGATGGCGGCACCATCCGCCAGGGCGCCCGCACCCGGCTTGGCTATGTGGCGCAGGAAGCCCCCAGCGGCCCCATCAGCCCGCTCGAAGTGGTGTTGAAAGCCGATGTCGAGCGCACTGAGCTGCTCACCGCTGCCGAGGACCCGCATGTGGACCCCGCGCGGGTGGCGGAGATTCACGACCGTTTAGTAACCATCCAGGCTGACGCCGCCCCAGCCCGCGCCGCCGCTATCCTTTCGGGCCTCGGCTTTAACACTGAATGGCAGTCGCGCCCGATGAGCAGCTTCTCGGGCGGCTGGCGGATGCGCGTGGCGCTGGCCGCCGTGTTGTTTTCCGCCCCCGACTTGTTGCTGCTGGACGAACCAACCAACCATCTGGATTTGGAGGCGACCCTCTGGCTGGAGCAATATTTAAGCAAATTCCCCGGCGCCGTGCTGCTGGTCAGCCATGACCGTCAGTTGCTCGACCGCGCCGTTGAAGCCATCGCGCATCTGGATAAAGGCAAGCTCACCCTCACCCCCGGCGGGTTTGCCGAATTCATCCGCATCAAAACCGAAAAAGCTCTGCAGCAAGGCCGCGCTGCCGAAAAAGCCGCCGAAGCCCGCGCGCACATGCAAAGCTTCGTGGACCGCTTCCGCGCCAAAGCCTCCAAAGCCCGGCAAGCCCAAAGCCGCCTCAAAGCCCTGGAAAAGATGCCGCAAATTGAGAGCGTGGTGGAAGACCAAGTGACCCGCTTTGCCTTCCCTGAACCCAACAAACTCGCTCCGCCGATGTTAAGTCTCGATAACGTCAATATCGGCTACAACGGCAAGGCCATCCTCTCGGGCGTGTCACTTCGCATCGATATGGAAGACCGCATCGCGCTGCTCGGCACCAATGGCAACGGCAAATCCACCCTCGCCAAGCTTCTGGCCGGCCGGTTGGAGCCGCTCTCAGGCCGGCAGTTCCGTACCGGCAATTTGCGCGTCGGCTACTTCGCTCAGCACCAGGAGGAAGACCTCGTCGCGGGCGAAACCCCTTATGAGCATTTGTCGCGCGCACTCCCCAAGGCCACGCCACCGCAAGTGCGTGCCCAGGCGGCGCGGTTTGGGCTGGATGCTGACCGGGTGAATACCAAAGTATCCGCCATGTCGGGTGGTGAGCGTGCCCGGCTGCTGCTGGCGCTGGCGACCCGCGATGCCCCGCATCTGCTGATTTTGGATGAGCCGACCAACCATTTGGATATTGATGCGCGAGATGCGCTGGTGAAGGCGCTGGCGGAATTTGAAGGCGCTGTGCTGCTGATTTCGCACGATCCTTATTTGGTGGATTTGGTGGCAGACCGGCTGTTGCTGGTGGCAGGGGGCAAGGTGACGGCACTGGAGGGCGATTTGGAATCCTACAGCAAATCCATTACCGAAGGCAGCCCAAGCTCTGGCCACGGCACCCGCAACCACGACCATGCCAACCCCAAAAAAGCCAACGACAAAAACAATAAACGCGAGAAAGCCGAAGCCCGCGCCGCGCTGGCGCCACTCCGCCAGGCTGTCAAAGACGCCGAACACCGCATCAACAAACTTAACGCCGAACGCGCTCTGCTGGAGCAAAAACTCGCCGACCCCAACATCTACGCAGCGGGCAAAGCCAAAGACCTCACCTACATCAATCAACGCATCGCCACCATCAAACGCGAAACCAGCACCGCCGAAGCGGCCTGGCTCGCCGCTGAAGCCGCGTTGGAGGAAGCGGTTTAAGAGCGCGTACGACCAAAATCTCTGCCCCCTAAACAGGCAACTCCACCACAGCGCGCAGGCCACCCAGAGGGCTGTCGGTAAGGTGGATGTTGCCGCCATGCGCACCGATAATGTCGCGGGCAATGGCAAGGCCAAGCCCGATGCCGCCGGGGGCGTTTGACTCAAATGGCCGGAACAGGAAGTCGCGCTGCGCCGGCGGGATGCCTGGGCCGTCGTCGTCAATGATGATGGTGATGGCACGCTCGCCACGTTCAGCGGCAGTGAGCACGATGTTGTTGGCGTGGCGACGGGCGTTGTCGATGAGGTTATTAATCGCCCGGCGCATCGCTTCAGGCCGCAGGGTGACAAACAAACTATCAGGTGTGGTGCATGTTATTTGTGCTCCGGCGCGGCGGGCGGCGGCGGCGATATCCTCCAGCAGCAATGCCACGTCAGTCGGGGCGGCCTGTTCTGAGCCTTCACCACGAGCAAAGGCGAGGTACATGCTGATCAGTTTTTCCATTTCCTCAATATCGCCGGTCATCCCGGCCAAATCGCCTGAGGGGGTTTCCTCCATCATGGCCAGCGCCAGGCGCAGGCGGGTCAAGGGGGTGCGCAAATCATGGCTCACCCCCGCCAGCATGGTGGTGCGCTGCTCCAAAAAGCGCCGCAGCCGCTCCTGCATACGGTTAAAAGCCGTGGCGGCACGGCGCACCTCGATGGCACCTTCAGGTTTGATCGGCCCGTAGTCGCGCCCCATGCCAAAAGCCTCGGCCGCCCGCGCCAAGCGGGCAATACCGCGGACCTGATTACGCAAGAACATTGCCGCCACACCAAACACAATCAACGCGGTGCCGATCAACCAAGCCAGGAACAAATAGAACCCGCCGATATAAAGCCGTTTACGCGGCACATCGATGCTGATCACACCATCAGGCATTTGAACGTTGACCCGGATATGGTCCGGCGAGGTATTCCAGGCCACACTAAACCTGCGATGCAAATCATGGGCAAGACCGGAAGCAAGGTCATCATCCACGGGCCCAGGTGCATCGGGGGGCGGCAAATGTTTCAACGTCTCGCCCGGCAGATAGGCAATATGGAACAAAAAATGCCGTTCAGCCTGCTGGATCACCATCACACGGGTGCTGGGCGCTCGGTCGATCTCATCGATCACAAACCCCACCTCACCGGCGACCCCCCCCGCCAACCGCCGCGAGAGTTCGTTTAAATGACTGCCGTAGAATATTTCCAGCGCCACCGCCTGCAACAACACCAGCGGGATCAGTACGGTTAGTAACGAACGCCCCAGCAGGCTTCGCGGCAGAAACTTCCGCAACACCGTATCAAACGAAAACCCGCCCGGGCGAAACTTCATGGTTCCGCTTTCATGGTCCCGGCTTGAGAATATAGCCCTTGCCGCGCACCGTATGCAGAAACCGCGGCTCGCGCGGGTCCGGCTCAATTTTACGCCGTAACCTGGTCACCTGCACATCAATCGCCCGCTCGCTGGCCTCGTCCATTTCCAGCACAGCCGCCAGCGCCTCACGCGACAATATCTCATGCGGCCGCGCCGCGAACGCCACCAGCAGCGCCAGCTCCGCCCCGGTCAGCCGTATGCGGCCATTCGGCATCACCAATTCAGCCCGGGCCGCGTCAAAACTCGCCTCACCCAGTTGCAGCGGCCCCACCGACGAGGGCGGCGGCGTGGCCCGGCGCAGCATGGCGCGGATGCGCACCAGCAGCACCCGCGGGTCAAACGGCTTGCCAAGGTAATCATCGGCCCCCGCCTCAAACCCGGCCACCACATCCTCGGGTGCACCACGGGCCGTGAGCAGTAAAATTGGCATGGTCGGTGCCCGGTCGCCGCGTAAGTCTTCAGTGAGTGACAGGCCGGTTTCCCCCGGCATCATCACGTCCAGCACCATCAGGTCGAAATCGAGAAAGCGTAATTTATCCCGCGCATCGGCGGCACTGACCGCGATGGTAACCCGGTAGCCCTGCTCCACCAAAAACCGGCTTAACAGCGACCGCAGTCGCTCGTCATCGTCAACCAGCAGTATGTGGGCGGTATCGGTCACCGCTTAAACCGGCGCGCGGGACCCTTTGGCACGCGCGGCTTCCATGTCATCAAGATATTTTCGTCCTTGCTCTTTGGTCATGCCGCGCAGCACCCGGCGGAACCCATCCACCGCCGGCCCACCGGCTTCGCGATAGGCCCCCGCCAACCGCTCACGTTGAATTTCAAACAGTTTGCGTTCCAATGCCACACCTTTTTCCGACAACGTAAGCAAACGCTGGCGGCGGTCGGTTTTGCCTTTCACCTGCAAAACATAGCCCTGCTGAATCAACGGCCCCAGCACACGCGCCAAGCTTTGCTTAGTAATTGCCAAAATATCCAGCAAATCCCCCACTTTTAAGTCCGGGCGCCGACCAACCCAATGCAGGCAACGGTGATGCGCCCGGCCAAACCCTAACTCCGCCAGCATGGCGTCCGGGGCGGTGTTAAGGTCCCGCATCGCGAAAAATAGAGTATCCTGCGCCGTGCGAAACTCCTCCTCCCGCAAAAACAGCAGTCCGGCTCCAGCCATACCATGGCTGGTGGACCCGATATCGGTTTTAATCGCACTTAGGTGCTGGGGATGGTCTTGCATGGCAGCTTCGCAATATCCTCGTATTTTCAGGCGCATCTAAGTCATAGATACTGACTTATAAGCAAGTTTAAATTGTCATAAAGACTATATCTGATGTTGGGTTTGTTGCCCAGCGTAACAATTTGGAGTTTTGGGTAATGGCGCTTATCCCGTTTGACGACCGCGACGGCACGATCTGGTGGGACGGTCACATGATCCCCTGGCGTGATGCCAAGCTGCACGTCCTCTCCCACGGTTTGCACTACGCCTCGGCAGTATTCGAAGGTGAGCGCGCCTATGCCGGCAACATCTTCAAACTTGCAGCCCACACTGAGCGCCTGATCAATTCCGGCAGACTGCTGGGGTTCGAGATTCCCTTCACCGCCGGCCAGATCAACGACGCCTGTAACCAGGTGCTGGCCGCTAATCACCTCACCGACGCCTATGTCCGCCCGCTCGCTTGGCGTGGTTCGGAGCAGTTGGCCGTGTCGGCACAACAAACAAAAATTCATCTGATGGTTGCCTGCTGGCAATGGCCGAACTTTTTTGGCGCCGACCGATTGAAGGGCGTTCGCCTCGGCATGGCCGAATGGCGCCGGCCGCACCCGCAAACCGCCCCCACCGCCTCGAAGGCCGCCGGGCTATACATGATCGGCACGCTCTCAAAGCACGCCGCCGAAGCTGCCGGATATGACGACGCGTTGATGCTGACCTGGGACGGCTATATCGGAGAATCCACCGGGGCCAACATCTTCCTGGTGATCGATGGCAAGCTGCACACCCCGACGCCTGATTGCTTCCTGGATGGCATCACCCGGCGTACCGTGATGGCCCTCGCGAAAGCCCGTGGCATCGAGGTGGTGGAGCGCCATATTCCGGTTGAGGATTTAGCCAAAGCCAGCGAAGTTTTCCTGGCCGGCACCGCCGCCGAAGTAACCCCGGTCCGTGCGATCGGCACTCACAACTTCGTCCCCGGCAAAATCACCGAGGCCCTCCTAGCCGACTACGAAGCCCTGGTGGTCATGGCCCCAGAAGAAGTGGCAAAGCGGGCCGCGTAAGGCGCTCTGCTCTTCCCCTGTCATGGCCGGGCACGACCCGGCCATGCACATCGGGGCGCGAGCGACGGGGAAGATGCCCGGCCTATGGCCGCCGGTTGTGCGATGGCAATAAATTACCCCACAAACAACCCCTTAAACACCCCGCCGCAAACGCCGCCAGCGGCACCACCCAGCCCCTTCAACGCCGCCCCACTCAAATTTTTGGTAATCGCCGCCGATCCTGCCTGAGTTGCCTTCTCCGTAATCGCGCTCACAATCTGCGAACCGATCTGCGCTGCCGTGGCCCCACCGCTGCTCTGGCCCAGATTGGCGAGATGAATCGACGGCAGCGGCACCTTCAACTGCTTGCCCGGCAGCAACGGCGATGAAGCCGTCACCATCCCCTCATCAATCGTTAGATCGCTGATAATCTCTTTGCGCTGCGGGCTGCCGCTGCTGGCACTCGGCGACGCGGCAGCAGCGCTACTGCTGCTTCCGCTGCCACCAGCATAAGCCTGCACATTGCGCTGAATGGTCTGCAAATTACTGCCGCCCTGACCTACCTCATAATTCACCTGCGGCTGACTGATATTCACCAGCTTGATCACAATCGGCCCGCTGCCCGGCACCGAACTGGGGTCAATCTTTACGGTGACCGCCCCTACCGAAACCGCCTTGCCGGAGCCAAACCCAGCCGGGTTACCAATGGTAATGCCCGAAATCGTGCCCCGGCCAGAGGTCAGCGAAATATCCACGCTGCCCACGCTCACGGTGGTTTGCGTCGCCTGCGACCCGTAGGTCTGAATGGCTGATTTCACGAATGAATCTAAATTCGAAAATAAATACCAAACCCCACCGGCAAGCAGCACCAGCAGAACAACCAAGCCAATGGCGATTTTTTTAATCATGATCACGGCCCCCGCTATTGGTACCCAATAGCCGCAACCTGCCACGAAACCACCACCGATTTCAAATTTTGTTCTGGTGACCAAACGCGGTTCTAAATGCGCACCAGCCAATAACAACCAGACTCACCCACACGGCAACATGGCTAACCCAAGCCCCCTTGAAATCATTGGCGGACCCGGCGCGATTCGAACGCGTGACCTTTGCCTTCGGAGCCCGGCCGGACGGGTTTTTCGGCTCTATCCGATACTACGCCGCAGCACGCTAGAGCACTGATTTAACATAATAATTCTTGATTTTTTTCCGAAACCGGTATCCTCTCATACGCTACGATTTTCCTCCTACTGCTTCCGTGGTGCTTCCGTGGAATCGGCGCTTTTTGGATTGGTAACGAAATGAGTCGGCTTACAAAGCGTGTCGTCGATGCCGCCGAACCGGGTGAAGCGGATTATTTTTTGTGGGATGACGACCTCCCCGGATTTGGCCTGCGCGTCTTCAAATCGGGCAAGCGCAGCTACCTGGTTCAATACCGGTCCGGTGGCCGAAGCCGCCGGTTCACCATCGGCCTGCATGGCGTATGGACGCCGGAGACCGCTCGCAAGGAGGCCCATGTCCTTCTAGGCAAAATCGCCCAGGGTGAAAATCCGGCTGAGCAGAAGCTGCTCGACATCCATGCCATCACAGTCAAGGAACTCTGCGAGCGGTACATGACGGATTCCGAGAACGGCCTCATCATGGGAAAGGGGCGGCGCCCAAAGAAGGCCTCTACCGTGTTCGTCGACAATAGCCGCGTCAAACGTCACATCCTGCCTCTGCTGGGGAACCGGCGGGTGAAAGATATCACCTCGGCTGATGTGACCAAATTCATGAAGGATGTCGCGGCCGGCAAGACCGCGCTGGATGTGAAAACGAAGCGCCGGGGGCGTGCGATCGTTAGGGGCGGCATCGGCACGGGAACACGCGCCGTCGGATTGCTGGGGGGCATTTTCACCTATGCGGTTCAGAACGGTATCATCGACAAAAATCCGGTGCATGGCGTTCGGCGCTTTGCGGACGGCAAGAAAGACCGTCGCTTGACCGAGGCCGAATACCGCCGGATTGGCGAGATTATCCGCGACGCCGCGAAAGACACGCCCACGACGACGGCGATGAAAATGATCCGTACCCTCGCCTGCACCGGATGCCGGCGCGGCGAGATCGTCAATCTCAAATGGACGGAGGTGGACGCCGAAAATAGCTGCCTCCGGCTGATCGATAGCAAGGAAGGGGCGTCCACGCGTCCGGTCGGGCTCTCGGTGATCGACGCGCTGGAGGCGATGCGCTCAAGCACTGCCGGCCCCTATGTCTTCCCAGGAACTCAGTTGGGCAAGCCGCTGATCGGCTTTCCGAAATACTGGAACGAGACTTTCAAGAAAACCGAGTTCGCCAAGATCACGCCTCACCTGCTGCGGCACAGTTTCGCGAGCATTGCCCACGATCTGGGTTTTACAGAGGTCACCATCGCCGCTCTGTTGGGCCATTCCCGGGGCACCATCACGAGCCGGTATATTCATACGATCTGAACCGCCCCGGATTTACCGGAGGGCAAAACTCTCAGAGGATTGTCTTTATGGAACAGAAAAAGATCTCGAAGCCTTATTCACCGGAATTTCGCGAGCGGGCGGTGCGGTTATTCCTGGAGCATCGCGCGGATTACCGG
>DAIDEE010000031.1 GCA_027308685.1 Acidocella sp. | reverse complement strand
GTTTTAGAATATGCGTCGTGTTGTCGTCACCGGCATGGGAGTCGCCACGCCACTTGGGCTGGGCTTTGAAAATGTCTGGAAAAAGCTGATCAATGGTGAGTCCGGAATCGGGATCATCTCATCATTCGACACCACGGAGCTGACCGCTAAAATTGCCGGACAGGTCCCGAACGGGCCTCGCGCAGAGGGCAAGCTGGACCTCTCCGAATGGATGCCGGTGAAGGACGTGAAAAAAATGGACCGGTTTATCCATTTTGGTCTCGTCGCGGCTTCAGAAGCCATTGAGGATTCCGGTTGGACCCCGCAGACCGAGGAAGAGAAATACGTCTCCGGCGTGATGATCGGCTCCGGCATTGGCGGGATCCAGGCGATCTATGATGCTTCGATTATGGTGCATGAGGGTAAGGCCAAGCGGCTCTCGCCGTTTTTCATTCCCTCGGCGCTGATCAACCTGATTTCCGGGCAGGTCTCGATTAAATATGGCCTGAAAGGCCCGAACCACTCCGCCGTCACCGCATGTGCGACCGGTGTGCACGCCATTGGCGATGCGGCGCGGATTATCGCGCTCGGCGATGCGGACGTGATGGTGGCCGGCGGCGCTGAAGCCGCGGTGAACCCGCTGGGCATTGCCGGATTCTGCGCGGCGCGAGCGCTTTCCACCGCCTATAACGACCGCCCGACCGAGGCTTCGCGGCCTTGGGACAAGGACCGCGATGGCTTTGTGATGGGTGAAGGCGCTGGCGTGGTGGTGCTGGAAGAATATGAGCACGCCAAAGCGCGTGGGGCGAAAATCTACGCAGAGGTGGGCGGCTACGGCATGTCGGGCGATGCGCACCATATCACCGCTCCGGCGGACCATCATGACGGTGCGTTCCGGGCGATGAAGGCGGCGTTCAAAAACGGTAAGCTGACGCCCGCTGATGTGCAGTATGTCAACGCGCACGGCACCTCGACCCCGATGGGCGATGATCTTGAACTTGAGGCGGTTGAGAATATGTTTGGCGATGCCGCCAAGGGTCTCGCCATGTCCTCCACAAAATCGGCCACCGGGCATTTGTTGGGGGCGGCCGGCGCGATCGAGGCGGTATTCTCGATTCTGGCGATCCGCGATAACGTGGCCCCGCCGACGCTGAATTTGCATGAGCCGAGCAAGGCCAGCGTGATCGACCGGGTGGCGCTGGTGGCGCAGGAGCGCAAGATTAACGTGGCACTCTCGAACAGCTTCGGTTTTGGTGGCACCAATGCCTCGGTTATTTTCAAGCGGGTTTAGCCCCTGATATTTTTACGTAAGCGGCTGGTTTTACTGCTGTGCGCTCTATTGCTTACAATAAGCCTTGGCCAGATGGCGGTGAACGAAAGCCTCACAGCGCCGGGTGATTTTGCCAGCGCCAAAACCATAGTAATCCCTCCTGGTGGCACTGCTGAGGTGGCTGATGTGTTGGTGCAGGCGGGCGTGCTGCATTACCCTTTATTATTCCGGGCGGCAGCGTGGATGACGCATAAGCAAGGCCATATCCATGCTGGTGAGTTTCTCATTCCGGCGCATGCCTCATTGCAGCAGGTGTTGAATATTCTGCGCTTCGGCGCCGTGGTGCAGCACCAGGTGACCATCCCTGAAGGGCTGACCGCCATGCAGATTGCCAAAATCCTCAACGCGGCATCAGCGGCCAATGGGGAGGTAGCCCCACCGCCGGAGGGCGCGGTGCTGCCACAGACCTATGACTATACGCTCAACACCCCGCGTACCGTGATTCTGCACCGGGCCGAGCGGGCCGAGACGGCGGCATTGGCGGATGCGTGGACCCAGCGCGACCGTGCCGTGCCGCTGACTCAGCGCGAGGCGCTGGTGCTGGCCTCGATCGTGCAGGAGGAAACCCCGCTGGCAGCGGAATTGCCGAAAGTGGCTGCGGTGTATGAGAACCGGCTGGCGAAGGGGATGAAATTACAGGCTGACCCGACAGTGATCTACGCCGCCTCTGACGGCGCGGTGGCCTCCGGGGTGGCCATTACCCGCAGCGACCTGGAAAACCCATCGCCTTACAATACCTACCTGCATGAAGGGCTGCCGCCCGGGCCGATTTGTGCACCGGGGCTGGCAGCGCTGAACGCGGTGCTGCATCCGGCGGTGAGTGACGATTTATATTTTGTCGCCACCGGCACCGGTGGGCATGTGTTTTCCAAAACCTACAAGCAGCACCTGGCCAATGTGGCCGCCTACCGCGCGGCGGTGGGCGGGAAGTAGGGGTGGGGCCGTAAATCGGGCATGAAATTTTGCCGTGATCTCAAAAATAGTTTATAATCGGGCAGGATGAAACATAAAATTGCACCTGAGGCAGAGCAATGCAACGCCAATGCGGCAGTGGAATGCGCCTCGCCGCCCTGCCTGCTGCATGAGCTGGACCCGGATTTTGTCGATTGGACGGCGGCACCCCCGCAGGAGCCCGCAAAAAATGCTAAGCCAGAGTCGCTTGCTCAGGACCGCAAAATCGGCTAGAAGCTGGTTAAATCAAAACCCGACTTTTCGAGGGTGGCCCTTACAGGCCGCCTTTTTTATTGGAATTTTGCCATCGTGACCGAGAACCGACCAACCCATACCGGCCTTGAGGGCCGCATCGCCGAGATCATCGCGCCGCGCCTGGAGGCGATGGGCTATGAGCTGGTGCGGGTGCAGGTGATGGGCAAGGAGACCCCCACCGTGCAGATTATGGCGGACCGGGCCGATGACGCGCCCTTTACGCTCGATGATTGCACCGAAGTGAGCCATCTGCTCTCCGCCGTGCTGGATGTTGAAGACCCGATCACCTCGGCATGGACGCTGGAGGTCAGCTCCGCGGGCATTGACCGGCCGCTGACACGGGTGAAGGACTGGAACCGCTACGCCGGGTTTGAGGCCAAAGCGGAATTGAATGTGCCTGGCCCCGGTGGGCGCAAGCGCTTCACCGGTGTGATTATTTCAGCCGACTCCGAAGTGGCGAAGATGAAAATTGAAACCGGCGAGATGATCGAACTGAAGCTCGCCGATATGCGTAAAGCCAAACTGGTGCTGACGGATGCGCTGATCGCGTTCTCAACAGCCCAGACTCCCATTGTAACCAACTAAAGAGCGAGACAAAACATGGACACCTCCGTATCCCGCCCGGAACTTCTGCTGGTTGCCGATGCCGTGGCGCGCGAAAAACAAATCGAGCGTGACGATGTGTTGGAGGCGATGGAGCAGGCGATTCAAAAAGCCGGCCGCGCCAAATATGGCCATGAGAAGGACATTCGCGCCACCATCGACCGCAAGACCGGCGATGTGCGCCTCTCGCGCTGGACCGAGATCGTGCAAGTGGTGGAAAATGAGGAAACCCAAATTCCCTACGCCATTTCACAGAAGTTTGCCCCTGAGAAAGCGCTCGGCGAGTTTATCGTGGACCCGCTACCGCCGATCGATTTTGGCCGTATTGCTGCGCAGACCGCCAAGCAGGTGATTGTGCAACGGGTGCGTGAATATGAGCGCACCAAGCAATATAATGAATTCAAGGACCGTGTTGGCGAGATCATCAATGGTGTGGTGAAACGCACCGAGTATGGCAATCTGATGGTGGATCTGGGCCGTGCTGAAGCGTTGCTGCGGCGGGATGAAACCATTCCGCGTGAGAATCTGCGTAACGGCGACCGGGTGCGGGCATTTATTTACGATGTGCGCGAAGAACAGCGCGGCCCGCAGATTTTCCTCTCGCGCACGCATCCTGGTTTTCTTGCCAAGTTGTTCGCGCAGGAAGTGCCGGAAATTTATGATGGCATCATCGAAATTAAGGCGGTATCGCGTGACCCTGGGTCGCGCGCCAAAATGGCGGTGATTTCGCGTGACCAGTCGATCGACCCGGTGGGTGCCTGCGTGGGTATGCGCGGCTCGCGCGTGCAGGCGGTGGTGGCTGAATTGCAGGGCGAGAAAATCGACATCATCCCGTGGTCGCCGAATGTTGCGACATTTGTGGTGAATGCGCTGGCGCCGGCGGAAGTTTCCAAAGTGGTGATGGATGAGGATGCCGGGCGTGTTGAAGTGGTGGTGCCTGATAGCCAACTCTCATTGGCGATTGGCCGCCGTGGGCAGAATGTGCGGCTGGCATCGCAGTTGACCCGCTGGGATATTGATATTCTCACCGAAGCTGAAGAGAGCGAACGCCGGCAGGAAGAATTCCGCCGCAAGACCGGGCTGTTTGTTGAGGCTTTGGATGTGGATGATGTGATCGCAGGCTTGCTGGTCGCTGAGGGTTTTGAAACGATTGAGGATCTGGCTATGACACCGCTTGAAGAATTGGCTTCCATTGAAGGCTTTGATGAAAATGTTGCCGCTGAATTGCAGCGCCGGGCGGAAGCCTCGCTGGCGCGTGAGGCCACTGAACTGGAAGAAAAACGTATTGCCTTGGGCGTCTCCGACGACGTGGCCGCCATCGAGGCGCTGAGTGCGAAGGATTTAATCGCGCTGGGTGAGAAGGGCGTGAAGTCGCTCGATGATCTGGCTGACCTTGCCGGTGATGAACTGGTGGAGATTGTTGGTGCCGAGGCGTTGAGCGAAGAGGCCGCCAATGAGATCATCATGGCTGCCCGCGCCCATTGGTTTGAAGGGGAAGACGGCAACGCTGCCTGAACCGGACGAATTTGAAGCTGAACTCGACGCGGAGCCGGAAACAGGACCGCTGCGCCGCTGTTTGGTGAGCCGCGACTCGGTGCCGCGGGACGAGGCGTTACGGTTTGTGGTGGGGCCGGAGCAGAAAATTCTGTTCGACGTGGCTGCAACCCTGCCCGGGCGTGGATTATGGTTGAGTGCAAGGGCCGATGTGATACCATTGGCGATCAAGCGCGGGGTGTTTTCCCGAGCGGCGAAGCAGCGTGTTGATATCCCGGCGGATCTGGCCGGGGTGGTTGAGGCGCTGCTGGTGCGGCGGATTACCGAGCTGCTGGGCCTGGCAAGGCGCGGCGGCGGGGCCATTTCAGGGTTTGAGAAAGCCCGCGAGTGGTTGGTTGAAGGCAAGGCTGGTCTGGTTGTTCAGGCGAGCGACGGCAGCATTGAGGAGCGGGCGCGGTTTATCGGCGGTCGTGATGTGTCTGTGGTGTCGCCGTTGGATGCCGAGCAGTTGGGTAGGGTTTTTGGGCGCGACCATGCTGTGCATGTGGTTGTAACGGCCGGAAGACTAGCGAAGATGATCGAAGTGGATGCAAACCGGCTCGCAGGTGTTGCGGGGCGGCAGACAAGCGGGCACATAGCCCCCTCAATCAATGTGGCTGTGACGGGTGAGACCCCTGGCACGGTCGGTTTGAGCGAGACATAAGCGGTAACGTAATTTGCCGCTGTATTAGAGATGGACCGAATTAGGCATGAGTGACGGCAACGACACGACTGAAACCAAAGGCAGACTTTCGCTGCGCCCGGCGACCCGCACCGATGCGGGGCATACTGTTGATGCAGGCTCTGTCCGGCAGAGCTTCTCGCATGGCCGCTCGAAGGTTGTTCAGGTTGAGGTTCGCAAAAAACGCGGGTTGGCGCCCGGTGCATCGCCCGCCACGCCCGCACCGGCCACGCCACCCGTTACGTTGTCATTGTCGCCGGCGGTGAAACCCCCGGTTGCCAAGGTTGAGGCGGCGCCGGTTGCAACTCCGCCCGCGCCGGTCGCCCCGGTTCGTCCGGTTGCCCCTCGGCCTTCCGGTACGGCGGCACCACGGGCGCTGACCGCTGCTGAGACCGCCACCCGCCAGCGGGTTTTGGCCGAGCAGCAGCGGATTGCCGCGTTGCGCGAGGCCGAGCGCCGCGAGCAGGAGAAAATTTCAATTCTCTCAGCGGCTGAAGAAGCCCGCCGCCGTGAGGAAGATGATAAGCGCGAAGCTGAAATTGCCGCCAAAAAAGCTGCTGAAGAGGCGCTGCGTCCGAAGCCGGTAGAGCCGATTAAGGTAGAGCCGGCAAAAGCCGATGCGGCCCCGGCAGCAAACCCAACGGTAGCGCCAGCGCCACGGGCTCCGGCCCCGCGTCCGGCTCCCGGTGCCAGTGTGGCCGAGACTTTGCGCTTGAAGCCCGGTCAGCCGGCAGCCGATGAGGACGAGGACGCCCCCCGCGGCGTGCGCCGCCCCAGCATGGCCGGAGCCCCCAAGCGTGGCGCGCCCGTGGTGGCACCAAAGAAAATTGGCGACGACCGTCGCCGCGCCGGCAAGATCGACGTGCAGGCAGCGCTGGAAGGCGAGGATGAAAAAGTCCGCAGCCTGGCCTCGGTGCGCCGCCAGCGTGAGCGTGAACGCCGCCAGGCGGAACTGGAATTGCTGCGTTCGGATGGCGTGAAAGTTGTCCGTGAGGTGGTGCTACCTGAGACCATTACCGTGCAGGAGCTGGCCAACCGGATGGCCGCGCGCGGCAATGAGGTTGTGAAGGCGCTGATGAAAATGGGCGTGATGGCCACCATCACCCAGGCGATCGACGCTGATACCGCCGAATTGGTGGTGAGCGAGTTCGGCCATAAATCTCGTCGGGTGGCGGATAACGACGTTGAAATCGGCCTCGAAGGCGAGGAAGATGTCGACACCGATCTGCAGACCCGTCCGCCGGTTGTCACCATCATGGGCCATGTGGATCATGGTAAAACCAGCCTTCTGGACGCACTGCGCCGTACCGATGTCGCAGCGGGCGAGGCTGGCGGCATTACCCAGCATATCGGCGCGTATCAGGTAAAACTGCATTCCGGCGCGCAGATCACCTTCATTGATACGCCGGGGCATGAGGCATTCACGGCTATGCGGGCCCGTGGTGCGGGCGTGACTGACATCGTGGTGCTGGTGGTGGCCGCCGATGACGGCGTGATGCCGCAGACCATCGAGGCGATCAAGCACGCCAAAGCGGCGCAGGTGCCGATGATCGTGGCGGTCAATAAAATTGACCGGCACGGCGCAGATGCCAACCGGGTGCGGCAGGAATTGCTGCAGTATGAAGTTGTCGTCGAAGAAATGGGCGGCGAGACACAGGATGTTGAGGTCTCAGCGCTCAAGCAGATCGGCCTTGATAAGCTTGAAGAAGCGATTTTACTGCAAGCCGAAATTTTGGATTTACGCGCTAACCCCGACCGCTCAGCCGAGGGTACGGTGATTGAAAGCCGGCTGGACAAAGGCCGGGGCCCGGTGGCGACCGTGCTGGTGCAAAAAGGCACACTGCATCCTGGTGATATCGTGGTGGCCGGCGCCGAGTGGGGCCGCGTGCGCGCCATGCAGGATGACAAAGGCAAGGCGGTGCCAACGGCAGGCCCGTCCACGCCAGTTGAAATTCTCGGGCTGTCTGCAGCACCCGTCGCGGGTGAGCCGTTTGTGGTAGTGGAAAATGACTCACGTGCCCGTGAGATCGTCGAGTTCCGCCAGCGCAAGCTGCGCGAGCGTTCATCGGCGGCGCTAACGGCCGGCCGTGGCACCATGGAAGAAATGCTAGCCCGGATTCAGGCCGGTGTGCAGAAGGAAGTCGCGGTGGTCATCAAGGCTGACGTGCAGGGCTCGGTGGAAGCAATTCAGGTTGTCCTTGGCAAGCTTGGCAATGAGGAAGTGCGCGTGCGGGTTCTGCATGGCGCGGTCGGCCAGATCACCGAGAGCGACGTGCAGTTGGCGAAGGCTTCCGATGCGATTGTGATTGCGTTCAACGTGCGGGCCAATGCGCAGGCGCGGGACTTGGCGCATCGTGACGGCGTGGATATTCGCTACTACTCGATTATTTACGAAGTTGCTGATGATATCGAGAAGCTTGTGAAGGGCAAACTGGCCCCCGTGCATCGCGAGAAGTTCCTCGGCTACGCCGAAATCCGGCAGGTTTTCAACATTACCAAAACCGGCAAGGTGGCGGGCTGTTATGTCACCGAAGGTCTGGTCAAGCGCGGCTCCGGCGTGCGGTTGCTGCGTGATAACGTGGTCATCCATCAGGGCGAGCTTAGCCAACTCAAGCGCTTCAAGGATGATGTGAAGGAAGTGGCCCGCGGTTATGAATGTGGCCTGTCCTTCGCCGGATTCCAGGATTTGCAGGTCGGTGATGTGGTTGAGTGCTATGAAACCGAAATCGTCGCCGCGTAATTATATTTGCGCGGTCGCTTCGCGGTTCACAAAAAAGCCTGAGGTTTTTTTGTGAAACGATCGAACGCGAGCGGCCCTTCGCAGCGTCAGCTTCGGGTTGCAGAAGAAATTCGCCATGCGCTGGCGGATATTTTTCTGCGTACCGAGTTTCATGACGCGATGCTGGCGAAAGTGCATTTGACGATTTCTGAAGTGCGGATGTCGCCGGATTTGAAGCATGCGGCGGTGTTTTGCACCCAGCTTGGCAATAAGGATATCACGCCGTTATTGCCGTCGCTGAAGCGGGTGTCGCCGTTTCTGCGCAGCCAGATCGCCCCGCGTTTGGGGCTGCGGGTGACGCCTGAGCTGAAGTTTTTGCCCGATGAGGCGCTGGAAGAAGCCACCAAGATTAACAAGTTGCTGCATACGCCAGAAGTTTTGCGGGATTTGGAAAAATAAGGTTATAGCCGCAATGACGCGTGGCCGATGACGTGACTGAAATTCTCAACCGTACTGACCGTGATATCACACAAGCCGCGGCTTTGCTGGCGGCCGGTAAATTGGTCGCCTTTGGCACCGAGACGGTTTACGGCCTGGGCGCTGATGCCGCCAACGCGAAAGCTGTGGCGGCGATTTTTGAGGCCAAGGGCCGGCCGCATTTTAACCCGCTGATCTGTCATTACGAGAGCGCTGATGCGGTGTTTGCGCATGTCGAAGCCAACGCCATGGCGCAGCGGCTGGCCGATACATTCTGGCCGGGACCGCTGACTCTGGTGCTGCCGCGGCGCATCACCTGCCCGGTGGCGTTGCTGGCTGGGGCTGGGTTAGAGACTTTGGCGGTGCGAGTACCGGCGCACCCGGTGGCACAGCGTTTAATCGCGGCGCTGGGCCGCCCGGTTGCAGCGCCGTCGGCCAATCGCTCGGGCGGGGTTAGCCCCACCAGTGCCGCGCATGTGCTGGCTGGCCTGGGAGGACGGATTGCCGCAATTATTGATTCGGGCGCGTGCAGGGTTGGCGTTGAATCCACGGTGCTGGATTTAAGCGGCCCGACACCGTTTTTACTGCGGCCAGGTGGCGTTAGCCTGGAATCCCTGGAAGCTGCCATTGGCCCGGTCCGGCGCGGGGTTACCCCGGGGCAGGCCGAGCGAACCCGCACCTTGCGTTCTCCTGGCTTAATGATCTCGCATTATGCCCCCACCCTGCCATTGCGGATGGATGCCGCCGATGCGGCGGTTGATGAAGCCGTGCTGGCGTTCGGGCCGCCTTTGGCCGGGGCCAGGCTGGTGTTTCAGCTATCGGCGGATACCAACCTGAACGAGGCAGCGGCGCGGCTGTTTGAGGGGTTGCACTGGCTGGATGCACAAGCGCCTGCCTATGGGTTGCGCCGGATCGCCGCCATGGCGGTGCCCGCGCACGGCTTGGGTCTGGCAATAAACGACAGGTTGAGCCGGGCGGCGGCCCCGCGCGATTGAAGCCTCGGCCCTTGTCTTGCCTGCCTTGCGTTTGCCACACCAGACCGCCAAAACCCTAACCACATGAAGCGCCCGCTCACCATAAACCGCATCGACCGGTATATATTCACCCAATTATCACTGGCCCTGGTGCTGGTGACAGCGGGGCTGGTGGCGTTGATCTGGCTGACGCAATCGTTGCGGTTCATTCAGATTATTGTGAATCGCGGGTTATCACCGTTTGTGTTTATCAAGCTCACGGCGCTGCTGGTGCCCAGTTTTGTGGCCACTATTTTGCCGATCACCTGTTTTATCGTGGTGGTGTTTGTATATGCCAAACTCTCGGGTGACCGCGAATTGACCGTAATGCGTGCGGCGGGGATGTCGGATTTCGCATTGGCGCGCCCGGCGCTCAGCGTTGCCGCGCTGGTGATGTTGATCTGTTATTATTTAAATATTTTTCTGGTGCCGACGGCGCTTAATACTTTCCGAACCTATCAGTATGAAATCCGCAACCAGATCGCCGCCTTCCTGCTGGAGCCAGGGGTTTTTACGCCGGTTTCGCAGGGTGTCACGGTCTATGTGCAATCGCGTGGTGTGGATAACAGCCTGAAGGGCATATTGATCGAGGATTCCCGGGTGCCGTCATCGCCTGCCACCATTCTGGCGCGTACCGGCCAACTCGTGATGGCTGCGCAAGGGCCCATGGTGATTTTGAAGGATGGCTCGCGCCAGCAGGTGGACGCCAAAACCGGCCGGCTGGATGTGCTCACCTTTGCCCGTAACGACATCAGCCTGGCACAGTCGGCCAAAGCCGCGGCGCTGGATGATACTGATTCCGCAGCGGCCTCATTGTTGGACCTGTTTCATCCGAAGGCAAACCTGACGCCGCCGGAGCGCGCGAAATGGCTGGTGGAGGCACAGCGCCGGTTGTCTGCACCGCTGTCGACGCTGGGGTTTACCTTTATTGGCCTGCTGGCCGTGTTAGGGGGGGCGTTTCGCCGTCATGGTGGCGTGGTTCGCCCGTTGGCGGCTGTGGTGGCCGTCACGTTGCTGGTCGCGTTGGATCTGGGGATCAATAATTTTGCTGCCCGCGACCTCGATTGGCTGCCGATGATCTGGGTGGCGGTGCTGGCACCGGGGGTGGTGGCCGCGGTTTTATTGTTTATGCCGTATCGCTTCAGGGTGCGCGGCCTATGATCTCGGTTCCTTTCACGATTTCAATGTATTTTGGCCGGCAGTTTTTCGGTGCGGTTTTAATGATGCTGGTGGCGCTGACCGCGCTGGTGTCGTTATTTGATTTCCTGGAACTGCTCAGAGAGTCGGCCAGCGCTCCGGCGGCGACCTTCGGCATTATCGTTGAAATGGAAATTCTGCGCAGCCCCTGGATGCTGATGCAGATATTGCCGTTTTCAGTGCTGTTGGGTGGCATCTACTCGTTCTGGCGGCTCACCCGGTCGTCGGAACTGGTGGTGGCGCGGGCGGCGGGGGTCTCCGTTTGGCAGTTTTTGGCGGTGCCGGTGCTGTTGGCCGCTTTACTGGGCTTAGCTGGCACGGGCATCATCAGCCCGATCTCGGCGTTGATGTATGGCCGGGCCGAGACGCTTTACGACGCCTATCTGAAGGTGGGCGGTGGCCCGCTGTCGGTCACCGGCGGTGAGCTTTGGGTGAGGCAGTCCGACCGTGGCCTGGCCCCGAACGGCATTGCGGTGTTGCACGCCGCTGATGTGCGCCTCCATGATGACGAGTTGCAGACCGACGATGTTTCAGTGCTGCGGCTTAGCGGCGACACCGCATTGCTGCAACGGCTGGAGGCTAAACACGCCACATTGGTTAACGGTTCCTGGGATTTATTCGACGTCTCGATTCTGCAACCCGGCGCCTCGCCGGTCAAACAGGCTGAGTTGCTGTTCCCGACCGATTTAACGGTGCATCGGGTGCAGGAGAGCTTTGCCAGCCCGAATTCATTGTCATTCTGGGCGCTGCCTAGTTTCATCGCGCTGCTGAAGCGCTCCGGGTTTTCACCGATCCAGCACGAGCTGGCGTTTCAGGCGCTGCTGGCTTTGCCGCTGTTATGTGCCACCATGGCGCTGGTGGCAGCCGGGTTTTCGATGCGCCCGTCACGCCGGGGTGGCGCGACCCGGATGCTGGTGAGCGGTGTGGCTTGCGGTTTTGCGCTGTTCATGGTCTCCGAGGTGGCGGACCAGTTTGGAACCTCGGGTGCGGTGCCGGTGGTGTTGGCGGCCTGGGCACCGGCGGTTGCGGGCTTGTTGTTTGCGGTGGCGTTGTTGTTACATCTGGAAGATGGTTGAGTACATGAAGGGTCGCGGCATAAACGTTTCAACCATTTCCGTCTTCGGCCTCGTTTTGGCGGGCGTGCTCAATTTAGGTGTCCCTGCGCACGCCCAGACCGCTGCCCTCGGGCCCACGCCCCCGCCGCCGGGCGACAATAACGCGCCGGTGAGCTTTCTGGCGGATCAGGTCAGCTATAATAAAACCAGCACATTGGTAACCGCCACCGGCCATGTGAAGGCTGTGCAGAATGGCCAGACCTTGTTCGCCGACAAAGTGGTGATCAACCGCACCACCGATGAAGCGACCGCGACCGGCCACGTGATTTTGCTTGAGCCCAATGGTGAGAGCGTGTTTGCCGACCATGCGGTGCTGACCAAGGGCATGAAAAATGCCGTGATGGAAGGGGTTGCCGCCAGGCTGGCCGAGAACGGCCGGCTGATCGCCAATGGCGCCACCCGGACCGATGCCAAGCTCGAAGATATGGTGAAGGTTGTTTATTCCGCCTGCAACCTTTGTATTTCCAACCCCACTGCCCCGCCGCTCTGGCAGATCAAGGCGACCTCAATCACCCGCGACCTTCAGCATCAGACGCTGGAATACTGGAATGCCGTGATGGAAATTCATGGAATTCCGATATTTTATATCCCCTATATGACGCAGCCGGACCCTTCGGTGAAACGCCGCAGCGGATTTCTCATCCCGTCGCTGGGCACTAACTCACGGCTCGGATTTTTCACCGAGATTCCATATTTTCTGGTGCTGGACCGTTCATCCGACGTGGTGATCACCCCGTTGCTCGCGACGAAAAATGGCCCCTCACTTGATGCCAAATACCGCCGTGCCTTCAATAATGGTGTG
Organism: Acidocella sp.; assembly: GCA_027308685.1. Taxonomy (GTDB): domain Bacteria; phylum Pseudomonadota; class Alphaproteobacteria; order Acetobacterales; family Acetobacteraceae; genus Acidocella. The sequence goes on along the minus strand of DAIDEE010000031.1, from coordinate 14,612 downwards.
CTGCACATCAACGCCGAGGGCGGCTTTGCCAACGACCATTTCGGTAATGCGATTTTCTCCGACGGCACGTTTGATCTCAATGAGACGTGGCGGGCCGGATTTACCTATAACCATGCCTCTAACCCGGCATATCTCAACGATTTTCATATTTTGCCGAATGCCGCCGAGCTGACCAGTAATGTGTTTCTCGAAGGCTTCGGCGCTGGTGCCTATGCCAGGGTGGACGCTGAGACGTATCAGGGCCTGGTGGCCAGCGTGGCCCAAAATACACTGCCGATTGTATCCCCGCACGCGCAATATGCGTTTGTCTCGAACCCGGACCCCTGGCTGCATGGCCGGTTTTCATTGAGTGCGGACGCCTTCAATGTATTTCGCAATGTGGGCACCAACACGCGGCGCGCCTCATTGATCGCCGGTTATGATGTGCCGTTTAATGGGCCGTTAGGGCAAATCTGGACCGCCAGGGTCTCGCTGGTGTCTGCGACCTATAGCGCGACGCATCTCTATCAGCAGCCGAACTTCTCAGCCGCTGACAATGAGATCAGCACCAGCCGCGCTGAGCCATATGGTGCGCTGTTCATGCGTTGGCCGTTTGTTCGCCAGGTCGGCCATTATGGCAGCCAGACTCTGGAGCCGGAGGTGCAGTTTGTGGCGGCCCCGCAGATTGGCACCAGCCAGAATTACCGGATTCCGAACGAGGACAGTCTCGACCTTGAATATTCCGATGCGAATTTATTCGACCTCAACCGCTATCCGGGGATTGACCGGTTGGCGGGCGGGGAGCGGGTGGATTACGCCTTGCACGGTGCATGGTATTTGCCGCAGGGCTCGCTGATTGATGCCTTGATTGGCCAATCCTATCGTTTTCATAAGGATAACGTGTATCTGCCGGGCTCTGGCCTAACCGGCAATATTTCCGACATTGTTGCCCGCGCGACCGTCATTCCAAGCAAATACCTGAACCTGACCTATCGGACCCGGCTGGACCATACGAACCTGACGCCGCGCATGATCGATGCGACTGCGACGCTGGGGGGCAAGCCATTCAGCATTTCCGGCGGGTATTTATACACCAGCACCAACCCCTATGCTTTGTATGCGCAATCGACGATCCCGGCGTCGTACTATGTTGGCCGGCGCGAAATTACTGCCGGCTTTACAACCAATTATGATGGCTGGTCGGTATCGGCGAACGCGCAGCGAAATATTCAAACCGGCCGCTTTGATGCCATTAATGCCAAGTTCGGTTGGGAAAATGAATGTTCGGCGGTTAATATGATTTTTTATCGGCGGTTCACCTCGTTCAATCTCGACAAGGGTGATACGGTGATTCTGATACAAATTACTTTCAAAACTCTCGGCAACGTTGGATTTAGCGCCCTATGAAACAGATGTCTCTCGGCCCGGTTGCGGTATTTTTGGCGGGTGTGGTGTGCCTTACGGCAGGGGCGGTGCGGCCGGCCAAGGCCCAGGAGGCGAATATCGCCGCGGTGGTGAATGGGCAGGTGATTACCAACGCCGATGTCGACAACCGCGCCATGCTGCTGGGGCTCTCCACCGGCATGAAGCCGACCCCGGATGTTCTGAACCGGCTGAAGCCGCAGATTACCCAGCAGTTGATCGACCAGACCCTGCAAATGCAGGAAATCAGCAAGCTGAAGGTGAATGTGCCGGAAGCCGATATCGCCACCGCCATCGGCCGGATCGAGCAAGGCAATAACCTGCCGCCGGGTGGGCTAAGGGCCAAAATGGCCGCCTCTGGTGTGGCGTTCTCAACTTTGGTGGCCCAGATCCGCACCGAGCTTGGTTGGCAGGCGGTGCTGCATCGGGTGCTTGGGCCAGAGTTACAACCGACCAAGGGCGATGTCGAAGCTGAAAAAACCGCTTTGAAGGCGGAAATTGGCACGACGCAATATCACCTGGGTGAAATTTTCATCCCCGTGTCTGACCCCGCTAACGACGCTGCCGCCAAAAACTTTGCAGCCACCGTGATCGCGCAACTGCGTACTGGTGCACCCTTTCCGGTCGTGGCCGCGCAGTTCAGCCAGGCGCCGACAGCGCTGCAAGGTGGCGACATGGGGTTTTTGCCGCTGAGCGAGCTTGACCCAAACGTGGCAGCGGTGGTGACCTCAATGCCGGTGGGCGCAATCAGCAACCCCATCCGGGTACCGGGCGGCTATGATATTGTGCAGATGAAAGGCTCGCATGTGGTGGGCACCAGCACCCAGACCATGCTCTCCATGCGCCAGGTGTTCGTGCCGTACCCTACCCCGATCACCAATGGTCAGGTTGGCCCGGCCCAGGCGGCGGTGATCAGTAAGTTGGTGGATGCGGCTAAAAATGCCCATAGCTGCGCCGACATGGAGGCGCTGAACACGACCTTTGGCAAGGTGCATCCGGCTGACCCCGGGCCGGTTAACCTCGCCAGCGTGACACCGCCAAACTTCCAGCAGATGCTGGCCGCGATTCCGGAAAACAAGGTGAGCCCGCCGCTGGTAGCACAAGATGGAGTAACGGTGGTGATGGTGTGTTCGCGCCAGAATGTGGCATCGAGCCTGCCCTCGGATGATCAGATCACCAACGTCATCGTCGACCGCCGGGTGCAGATGGAATCTCAGCAGTTGCTGGATAGTTTGAAGCATCAGTCGGTGATTACCCAAAACTAACGCCGCCGCTTCACTTCCCCGATGCTGCTGCCCATATGAGGGAGATAGCATTGGGGATGAGCCGCTATGATTATTCATTACAAGGTCGTGGTACATGACGGCGGCTGGGCCTACCGGCTCGGCGAGGTGTTTTCCGAGACGTACCCAACCCACCAGGCCGCCCTGAAGGCCGCGAAGCGGGTAGCCCGAGAGCAGCATGTGCCGGGCGAGACGCGCTATATCCAGTATCAGAACGAAGCCGGCGCGTGGGTGACGGAGTTGTCGCACAGTTTGGATACGCCGGAGGCGGAGGTTGAGGGGTAGCGCCACATCTCTGTATGCCACCCCCGCTCCTAAAATCGTCATTCCCGTGTAGGGCCGGGCTAGACGAGCCAGATATTCGGACGCTTGGTATTATAAAAATAAGCGTAGCGTGCCCACTAATCGCATGGCGTTATGAAATAGCGATGGGTGAGACAGTCTCGCGGAGGGGCGTTTTTTAAGCCTGCTTCAACTCAATCAAACTTTGCCTGATCTTCCGGCTCCGTACAATTTTATCCTCAATATAGGCGGTATCCCCCCAGCGGATGGCGCGGGCCATGGCTTGAGCGTCCTCGGAGAAGCGGGCCAGCATTTCCAGCACGGCGTCTTTGTTATTGAGGAAAATGTCGCACCACATGGTGGGGTCGGAGGCGGCGATGCGGGTGAAGTCGCGGAAGCCCGCGGCGGCGAATTTCAGCACTTCCTGGCGGGTCTCATCGGCCAAATCGTCGGCGGTGCCGCAGATGGTGAAGGCGATGAGATGCGGCAGATGGCTGACGATGGCGGCGACGCGGTCGTGGTGGGCGGCGTCCATGCGGGCGGTCAGGGCACCCATCCGCTGCCAGATGGTATCGAGCCGGGTGACGGCGGTCTCATCAGTGCCGGGCGGCGGGGTGAGGATGCACCAGCGGCCTTTGAATAGATCGGCGAAGCCGGACTCCGGGCCGGAAAACTCGGTGCCAGCCATCGGGTGGCTGGGGACGAAATGCACGCCATCCGGCACAAATGGGCCGATATCGCGGATCACGGATTGTTTGGTCGAGCCGACATCGGAGAGGATGGCGCCGGGCATCAAAACAGGGGCGATCTGCTCGGCCAGGGCAGCGTAGGTGCCGACCGGTGAGCATAATATCACGCAATCAGCGCCCTCGGCGGCCTTCGCGGGGTCGAGTTCACACACATCGGCAAAGCCAAGCTCGGCCACACGATCAAGTGACTTCTGGCTGCGGGTGTTGGCCACCACGGTTTTGGCGATGCCGCCGAATTCGCGCGAGGCGCGGGCGATCGAGCCGCCGATCAGCCCGGTGCCGATGAGGGCGAGGCGGTTGAAGATGGGTTCAGCCATGCTGGAATTCGATCAGGGTTTCGGCCAGCAGGTTGCATTCCTCGGTGGTGCCGATGGTGACGCGCAGGCAGGACGGGAGGTTATAGGATTTCACATAGCGCACGATGATGCCGTGGCGGCGCAGATGCGCATCCGCCGCCATCGCGCGTTCGGGGGCGAGAAAATCCAGCAGCAGGAAATTGGCGTCGCTGGGGATCACTTTGATGCCGACTTGCGTGAGGCGGGCGGCGAGGCGGGTGCGCTCTGCGGTGTTGTGGGCCAGGCCGTCGGCCAGCCAATGTTCATCGGCCAGGGCGGCGATGGCGCCGGCGGCCACCATGGCGCTGACATTGAATGGCCCGCGCACCCGGTTCAGCACATCCACAATCGCCGGCGGCGCGTAGGCCCAGCCGAGCCGCGCCCCGCCGAGGCCGAAAATTTTCGAGAAGGTGCGGGTCATCACGCAGTTGTCACCGGCATTCACCAAGGTGATGCCGGGGTCGTAATCCGGGCGGTCGACATATTCGGCGTAGGCGGCGTCGATCACCAGCAGCACATCCGGTGGCAGGTTTTCGCGCAGGCGGCGCATTTCACTTTCGGGGATCAGCGTGCCGGTGGGGTTGTTAGGGTTGGCGATGAACACCATGCGGGTGGCGGGGCTGACCAGTGCCAGCAGCGCGTCGACATCGGTGGTGAGGTTGCGCTCGGGGGCTTTGCGCACCACGCAGCCGGCGATCTTCCCGGCGATTTCATAGATCGAGAAGCCGTGCTCGCTCATGATCAGTTCGGTGCCCGGTCCGCCATAGGACTGGATGAGCAAAGTGAGCAGGTCGTCGGAGCCATTGCCGCAGACGATCTGCGCGGGGTTAAGGCCGAATTTTTTGCCCAGGGCGTTGCGCAGCGCGTGCATGCCGCCATCGGGGTAGCGGTGCATGGCGACAGCCGCTTCCTGCATGGCGGCGATGGCCACCGGCGGCGGGCCAAAGGCGCCCTCGTTCGAGGACAGCTTGATGACGCGGTTGACGCCGGGGAGGTTTGACTCACCGCCGACATACGGGGCCACCGTAAAAATTTCGGCGCGCGCTTTTGGGAATGTCACGCGAGTGTATCCAGCGGCACGGCAAAACCGCCGATTGAGAGGGCGGGCGCGTCTATGCCGGTGATCTGAATCAGGCGCGGGTCGGCGTCTTCGACCAATCCTTCCACCTCAATCAGGGCCAGCGCTCTATCGCCAATGTCGCGCTTCACCAAAATGGTGACGACATTAAATCCGGCGGCGGTGACGCTGGCGGTGATGCGGGCGCGCGAGGTGTCGGCGAGGACTTCGAGTGCGATCAGCCCATGGTCATTACCACTGGAATCGGGCTGGATGGCCGCAACCACAAAGGCATCGCCCACCGGGGTGCCCTCAGCACGTTGGGTCCAGAACGGTAGTTTGGAGATCACGGAAAGTTGGGTCGGGCCGCGGCCCATCAGGGCGGTCCACCAGGTACCGTCCGGCGCGTCGCTGGGGGGCGGCAATACGGCTACCTGGGCATTGCCGGATTCGATGTCCGCCAAGGTTTGCAGCGCATTGCGGTGGCGGCGCATGGGCGTCAGGGGGCCGAAATGCTCGCGGGCCAAAGCCGGAATTTCACAACTCTCGCCGGTGCTGCACACCGCAACGGTCTGGCCGCCCTCGATGATCAGGGCGGCGGCGAAAATCTCGCGCCAGATGCGCAATATGGACTGCGGCGGCAGCGAGCCCTGGTGCTGGCCCAGCAGGCGGCGCACCATGCTGGCTTCCCGGCCCGGGCGGATTTTCACGCCTTTTTTGCCGCCATCGCTGGCGACGCGCTCAATGATGCCGGCGCGGCGCATCAGCAGGCCGTGCAGTTCGTCGTCAAGCGCATCGAGTTCGGCCCGCAATCTGGCCAATGTATCCGGGGCGGTGGTGCTGTCAGTGCTCATAATGCGGCGAGTGATACAGCTTCGTGGTGGTGCTGCAAAGCCGGGAGGAGCCATGGGGTATCCAAAGGGATTGCACGGCGGGGGGCGGCGGCGCATATGCGAAAAACCATGGATCAAGGCCCAAATTTTTCCGAGACGCCGCACCAGTCTGTCAGTTTCGATGACGGGCTGACGCTGGATTGCGGGCGCCACCTAAACCGGTTGACGGTGGCGTACCGCACCTACGGCACGCTGAACGCCGCCCGCAGCAACGCGATTCTCATCTGTCATGCCCTCACCGGCGACCAATATGTGGCCGAAACGCAGCCGGTAACGGGCAAGCCCGGCTGGTGGGGCGCTGTGGTAGGGCTTGAGCGGCCGGTGGACACCGGGCGTTATTTTGTCGTTTGCGCCAACGTGCTGGGCGGCTGCATGGGCTCAACCGGGCCGCGCAGCCCGCATGATGAGCGCCCCGGCGAACCCTGGGGGGTGGATTTCCCGCCGGTGACCATTGCCGACATGGTGCGGGCGCAAAAGCGGCTGGTGGATCATTTAGGGATTGAAAAATTATTTGCTGTGATCGGCGGCTCGATGGGTGGGATGCAGGCACTGGCCTGGGCCGCCTTGTACCCGGCCCAGGTGTTTGCTGCCGTGCCGGTGGCGGCGGCGGCGTATCATTCCGCGCAGAACATCGCGTTCCATGAAATTGGCCGGCAGGCGATTGCCGCTGACCCGTCGTTCCATGGCGGACGCTACTGGGCCGAGGGCGTCACCCCGGCGCGGGGTTTGGCGGTGGCACGGATGACCGCGCATATTACCTATGTTTCGGAAGCCGCGTTGACACGTAAATTTGGCCGCAAATTGCAGGGTGCTTCGGATTTGCTGATCGGCGACCGCTTTGAGGTGGAGAGTTACCTGGAGCATCAGGGCTCCAGCTTTGTGCGGCGCTTTGATGCAAATTCGTATCTAACCATTACCCGCGCGATGGATTTGTTCGATTTAGCCGCTGACCATGACGGCAGTTTGGCTGCCGCTTTCACCGGCACGCGCACGCGGTTTTTGCTGGTGTCGTTTTCATCGGACTGGCTGTTCCCCACCGCGCAGTCACGCGCCATTGCCAAGGCTTTAAATCATGTGGCGGCGAACGTGAGTTTTGTGGAGATTATGTCTGATAAAGGCCATGATGCGTTTTTGCTCGATGAGCCGGATTTTCATCGCACCTTGAGCGGGTTTCTGGCGGGTTGCGCTGAACACGCAGGACTGGGCGCATGAATTTTACCCAGCCGGTGCGCTTCGTTGCGAAAAATATGCGGGTGGATCTGGCGCTGATCGCTGGGATGGTGGCGCCCCATTCGCGGGTGCTGGATATCGGCTGTGGTGATGGCACGCTGATCGACCATCTGTTCCGCACCAAGCAATGCGATGCCCGCGGCATTGAGATCGACATGGCCGAAGTGACGCGGGCGGTGACGCACGGGCTGCCGGTGATGCAGGGCGACGCTGATAGTGATCTGGTGAATTACCCTGATGCCGCCTTTGATTATGTGATTTTATCGCGTACCTTGCAGGCGGTGGAACAGCCGCGTGAAGTGCTGCGCCAGATGCTGCGGATCAGCACGTTCGCGATTGTGAGTTTTCCGAACTTCGGCCATTGGAGCCTGCGGCTGCAATTATTATTCAGCGGCAAAATGCCGATGACGCGAGCCTGGCATCGGATGTGGTACGAGACGCCGAATATCCACCCCTGCACCATCCGGGATTTTTTCGCATTATGTGAAGCCGACGGCTACAAGGTTGAGCAATGGCTGGCGGCGGACGAAGACGGCAAAAAAGCCCCGTGGCGGAAGTTTGCTTCGCTGGCGAATTTTTTTGGCGAGCAGGGGCTGTTTTTGCTGCGGAAGGTTTGATCACCTCTATCGATTGATCATACGATGTTTGCGCATTCCGTTTGTATGATTCTAAATTTTACAAGGAAAATTCATGCAACTTAACCTCACCGATAAAATCATCCTGATCACCGGCGGCTCGAAGGGCATTGGTCTGGCCTGTGCCAAGCTGTTTCTCGCTGAAGGGGCGCGGGTTGCGATTTGTTCGCGCGATGCAGCGAATATCCAAGCCGCGTTGGCACAATTGCCGGGCGCCATTGGGGTAACGGCGGATTTGACTGATGACATAGCGGCGGCGGCGATGGTGGCACAGGTGGAAGCTAAGCTAGGTCCCATTGATGTGCTGGTGAACAGTGCCGGGGCTGCCAAGCGCACGGCGCCGGAGGATTTAACCCCGGCGGCGTGGCGGGCGGCGATGGAGGCAAAGTATTTTTCCTACATCAATGTTATCGATCCGGTGGTGAAATTGATGGCGGCGCGTGGCCGTGGCGCGATTGTGAATGTTATCGGTAACGGCGGCAAAGTGGCCTCGCCGGTGCATATTGCCGGCGGCGCAGCGAACGCGGCGTTGATGCTGGCCACTGTGGGATTGGCGACGGCTTATGCGCCGCAAGCGCTCCGGGTGGTCGGCGTGAATCCCGGCCTGACCGAAACCGGCCGGGTGGCGGAAGGGATGATTTCCACCGCCAAGCTGGCCGGGGTGAGCGTTGAGGAAGCGCGTACCCAAAGCATCGCCAAAATCCCGCTGGGCCGGATGGCCACCCCCGGGGAGGTGGCTGACACAGTGGTGTATCTGGCCTCCGACCGCGCCAGTTATGTTACCGGGGTTATTGTGACGATGGATGGCGCGGCAAGCCCGGTGGTTGTTTAGAACTTATACAAGCCTGAGAACGACACCACGCCCTCGTTTTTAGACTCGGTGATCGGGCTGTTGGCGGCACTCCCGAGCAACCGTTGATAGGCGGCACTCATGTCGATCACCCAATGCGGGGTGATGAACCAGTCAGCCGATAGGCCGAAGCCGGCGGATTTCAGGCCGGGCGCGGCTTTGTATTGCCGGTAGTTGGTGCTGTACGCCTGAGTTTGCGACACACCGAAATAGCCCTGCATGTAGCGGCCATCGCCAGCGGTGATGGTGGGGCCGGCGAACCAGGCAAATTTGGCGCTGCTGCCCGGCATTGGCATGTAGGCACCAAAATCGCCCACCCAACCGTTGGTGGCACCGATCTGGCGGCGTACATCAAGCCGTAGTGTCAGGGGGAACGCTTTGGCCAGGGCGTAGGTGGCAAAAAACTTTACTTCTGGGGCAGGGTGAATGGTGCCCAAGCCTTCCAGCGCCTTGCCGTCAGCATGGGCGGAGCGGCCGAGGTCGTAGGTGATGGCAGCACCCATATCGATATGGCGGAAGCTCAACAGGTTAACGCCAAGGCCCTCGCCGGTGGAAAAGAAAAACTCATCCTTGTAGCGCACATCGATCACCGGGCCCGGCTGAACCTGGTAACGATTAAGACCGTCAGCCACCGGAGCAAACTGCGACCCGAGCCCAAGTTCAACCTGCCAGGTGGGAACCGAAGGCTCGAACAAATGCTGTAATTGCACGCCGGAGGAATACTGCCATTCGGCCAGGGGGGAGGGGGTTTGCGCCCGCGCCGGCAGCGCCATCAGGATGATGCCAAGCAATGGCAGGCCCCACACCCAGAGGTTGGCGGGCAGCGCCAGTGCGGCGGGTGGGTGGTTGGTGGCGGGATTGTTACGCATCTCAGTATTATCCTTCTGTGGTGGCAATCGTATGGCGCCACATGCGTGCCGCTTTGGTCGTAAACACAGGATCTAAGTCACGGCGGGGTGGTCAGGTAGCTTCGGAAACTACTCACAGCCATCAATGAATGATAAGGCCATGCAAACCCATGGGATCAAGCCAGAGTATCTAAATAAATTGACAGATGCAGCCGCAAGCGGGGCGGCCATTACGCGGGCGGGGTTGGGAGGATGTGCAAATGGGTGCATAAATCACCGCAAACGAATTGAAGGTGGACCCGATGATTTATGAGTTACGTATTTACCATTGCCTGCCAGGTAAAATGCCGCTGTTGTTGAAGCGCTTTGAGGCGAATACTTTGCCGCTGTGGGAGAAGCATGGCATTGTGCAGGCTGGATTCTGGACTGTGGATATCGGGCCCAGCAATCTTGATTTATACTACCTTTTAGCCTGGGACTCGTTGGCGGAGCGTGAGCGTAAATGGAACGCATTTCAGGCAGATCCGCAATGGATCGCTGAGCGTGCGGCCAGTGAAGTTGATGGGCCAATTCTGGCGAGTATCTCCAACCAGTTCATGAAGCCGACGCGTTTTTCGGCGGTGAAGTAAGGTTTTAGCCGGTGCGGTTTTTGAAGATGCATGGGGCCGGCAATGATTTTGCCGTGTTTGATGGCCGTGCCCAGCCGGTGCGGTTTTCAACCGATGAGGTGCGGCTGATCGCTGACCGCAGGCTGGGAATCGGCTGTGACCAGATCATCATCATCGAGCCCGACCCGGCCGGGGCCGATGCCTTCATGCGGATATTGAACGCCGATGGCACCGAGGCGGGGGCTTGCGGCAATGCCACGCGCTGCGTGGCGATGCTGCTGGCTGAACAAACTGGCGCGTCGCGGTTAAATATCCGCACCATTTCGGGCTTGTTACCCGCTGATATTCTGGCCGCCGGGATGATCGAAGTGGACATGGGTGCGCCGAAATTGAGCTGGGCCGATGTGCCGCTGGCGGCGGCAATGGATACGCTGCACCTGGACCTCGCGGCGGACGGTGTGACTGACCCGGCGGCGTGCTCGATGGGTAACCCGCATGCGACGTTTTTTGTCGATGATATAGCGGCGGTTGATATGATGCGGATTGGCCCGGTGCTTGAACATGCCAAACTGTTTCCCGACCGCGCGAATATCGGGTTTGCGCAGATTATGTCGCGCACGCGGATTCGTCTGCGGGTGTGGGAACGCGGTGCGGGGCTGACGTTGGCTTGCGGTTCAGGTGCCTGTGCGGCGCTGGTGAATGCGCACCGTCGGGGTTTAACGGGGCGGCAGGCGACGATGATTTTGGATGGTGGTATTTTGGAAATTACATGGCGGGAAGCCGATGGTCATGTGCTGATGCGTGGCCCGGCGGTGACCGCCTTTAGCGGCAGCTGGTCGGAAAACTCTTAATGGCGCTGTCGGCTTTTTTCACCAAACTGAAAACCGGGTTGTCGCGCAGTGCGGAGAAACTCGGCGCTAACATCGCCGCCACGTTCACCAAGCGCAAGCTCGATGACGCGGCGCTGGAGGAGCTGGAGGATATGCTGATCGCGGCTGACCTCGGCCCGGCGGTGGCATCGCGCGTGATCGGTAATTTCCGCCGCACGCGCTTTGGCAAGGAAGTGTCGGACGAGGAAATCCGGGAAACTTTGGCCGCTGAAATTGCCGCGATTCTGGCACCCGTGGCGCTGCCGTTGGTGCCGGATGTGAGTCAAAAGCCGTTTGTGATTTTAATGACCGGCGTGAATGGTGCTGGCAAAACCACCACCATCGGTAAATTGGCCACCATGTACCGCGAGCAGGGCTTAACCCCGATGCTGGCGGCCGGCGATACGTTTCGCGCCGCCGCCGTGGAGCAATTGCAAATATGGGGGCAGCGCTCCGGCGCGGTGGTGGTTTCAGCCCCGGCAAATTCGGATTCCGCCTCGCTGGCGCATGAGGCTTTGAGCAAAGCCCAGGCGGCGGGGGCGGATATATTGCTGATCGACACCGCCGGGCGGCTGCATAATAAAACCGCGCTGATGGATGAGTTGCGCAAAATCATCCGGGTGATCCGCAAAATCGACCCCACCGCCCCGCACGCCACGCTGCTGACTCTCGATGCCACCATCGGGCAGAATGCGATTGCGCAGGTGAAGACCTTCAAGGAGATGGTTGAACTGAGCGGGCTGATCGTGACCAAGCTGGATGGCTCGGCCCGCGGCGGCATTGTGGTGGCGCTGGCCGAGCAGTTCAAACTGCCGGTTCACGCGGTGGGCACCGGCGAGCAGGCGGCGGATTTGCGGCCCTTTGTGGCCGAGGAGTTTGCTCGCGCTCTGGTGGGGCTTTAAGTTTCCAAATTACACGTTTAAGTTGCCGTTATGGAACGGTTAACCAGGCTTGATGGGCTGCGCGGCGTGCTGGCGGTTTATGTCATGCTGGGTCATGCGCTGCCTTACACCACACTGCCCGCCTGGACTGGGGCGCCGTTTTTGCATGGTGAAGCCGCTGTTGATGTGTTTTTCGCGTTGAGCGGGCTGGTGGTGATCAATTCACTGGAGCGCTTCAACTATCAGGCCGCGCCGTTTCTGGCCGGGCGGGCGCGGCGGTTGCTGCCGGTGTATTTTGTGGTGCTGGGTTTGGCGGTGGGGTTGATCTGGGTGGGCTCGCCCTTGCCGGGCATGCCGTGGATCGCGCCCGCGTCATTGCAGGCAGATTTTTGGGCGATCGGCATGCCCGCGCAATACCTCTGGCATTTGCTGGCGCATATCACGCTTACCCAGGGGTTGTTGCCGCAAGGGGTGCTGCCGTGGGCTTACATCACGCTGTTGGGGCCAGCTTGGAGTCTCTCAACGGAGTGGCAGTTTTATATCGTCATGGCGGTGCTGATGCGCCGGGTTCGCAGCCTCACTTGGTTTGGGGTTTTGCTGCTGGTTGTGGCGGTGGTTTACCGGGCCACGGCGGGGTTTTTGCCGGCGTACTGGCAATTCAGCCGGGCGTTTTTGCCCGACGCGGCAGGATTTTTCGGGCTGGGGGTAATGTCGGCGGTGTGGCTGCGCAAAGGGCAGGTGCTGCCCTTGGCGGCGGCGGTGCTGATGGTGGGGGTGTTGGGTTTGTTTTCGGGTTCGCCGGTCAGATTACTCACGCCGCTGGTTTGGCTACTGGTTTTGGGCGTGCAGAAATATGGCGTGGTGCCGCCGCTGGCGCGGTTGTTGGCGTGCCGGCCGGTGCAGTATCTCGGCGCCGTTTCGTATCCGCTCTATTTACTGAACGCACCGGTGCAGCGGGCCTGCGCGTTGATCATTGCGCCCCTGGTGCATGGCAACGCCGCGATGTTTGATTGGTTGTGGCTACCGTTGGCGGTGGCGGCACCCGTGCTGGCTGCGGCCGTTCTGCATCACGCGGTGGAAAAGCCGTTTATGCAGTCACCAAAGCGCTCGATGCCGATTTCCACGTCAGTGTCCCCGCCTTGCCGCAACTTGGGCATGTAGCGTGCCAATCGGCGTGTTCGGTATGGCATGACTGGCAGGTCCATTTCGGCGCGGGGGCATCAACCGGCGTATCGCCCAGCGCGGTGAGCACGGCGTAGGGGCGTTTGTCGGTAAGGCCGGCAGCGATGGCGGCCTGAGCGTGGCGGCGGGCTTCGCCGGTCAGCTTGGCCGCCAGCGAAGTTTCGGCCAGCAGAATTTCAGATTCGGGGTGTCCGGGCTTGGCGGCGGCCAACTGGCTGGCGGCCTGCACGCGCTCGATCGGGTCGGGGATGTTTTCAAGATAGGCAGCGGCGATCAGGGGGTGCGGTGCTGCGGTCCAGCCATTCAGCAGTGCTTTTTTGGCGGCGCGGGCTTTGCTGGCAAGCGTCAGGCTGCGGGCATAAGCCACAGTGGCGGGCACCAGCGAGGGGTCGGCCTTTATCGCTTGCCTGGCGAAACGCAGGGCGCTGCTGCGGTCCTGCGTGGCGTTGGCGGCGGCGGCGGCAATGGCGGCAACCTCGGCGGGGGCCTGGGTGAGGCCCAGAGCGGTACGCCAGTCTTGCTGCTTCAGGGCGGCGGCCAGCCGCTCAGCGCGTGCCCAACTGCTGCCGGGGTAGGCATCCTCGGCGGCCAACGCGTGGGTGCGGGCGGCTTCATGGTCGCCGGTGCTGGCGGCATGCTGGCCCAGGCCGCGATGGCCGAGAAACGCCATATCCTTATGGGTGGTGAGTTTTTTGAAGGCGGCGTCGGCTTGGTCATGTCTGCCGTTCAGCCTGGCGGCCTCGGCGGTTAGCAGCAGCACCAACGGGGTTTCACCCAGCAGCTTGCGGGCCCGGCTGGCTTCGGCTTCGGCACCTTTGGCATCACCGGCTGCCAGCGCAGTCAGCCCACGGTTGGTGGCAATCTCGCCGAGGTTTTTGCGCCGCCCGCCTTGCCAGGCACTCACCCCCCCCGGGGCGCGGCGGATGCCGCCGATGATGCGGAATAAAATGGTGAGAAGCAGCGCGATGGCGGCGAGAATCAGCAGAGCGACGGGGGTGGAGGCGGTAACGGTGTAATCGCCGGAATGGGCGGTGACGCTGCCCGGGAAGGTGCTGATCCACCAGGCGATGCCCAGCAGAATCACGGCAATGATCATAAAGCGGGCAGCGCGCAGCATTATGGCTGGTCCGCCAGGGCGATAATGGCGGCGCGGGCGGCCAGCAAGGCTTTGGCCTGCGCCAGCCAGTCGCCCATCGCGGCCTGGGTGGTGGGGCTGAGGCCGTTCAGCGCGTTCACCGCCCCGGCCAGGTCCCCGGCTTCCAGCAAAATTTGCGCTTGCGCCGTAATGGCAGCAGCGGGAGCGCCGACGATAACATGCGTGCCGTTGCTGATGGTGACCAGGCTTTCCAGCCGTTGCAGCGCGCCGGTCCAGAACGAACCGTTGGCGGCGCGGGCGACACTGGCATCATTGGCGGCGGCAGCGGCGGCGGGGAAGGATAGTTGCAGGGCGGCCTGGGTTGGCGGCGCGATGCTGGCGAATTTGGCCAGGGCGGGCGGGGCGTTGGGGAT
>DAIDEE010000025.1 GCA_027308685.1 Acidocella sp. | reverse complement strand
GACCGGGTGGGGCAGAGCCGGGGCGAGCCGGGGTCTTACCGGCTGGCGGGCGGCGGTAGTGGTAAGTTGAACCCTACGGACCCGATGGCGCGGCATAAATTGATCGTGGTGGCGGCGCTGGATGCCAAGGGCTCGAAGGTGAAACTGGCGGCGAAACTGGATGCGGATGATCTGCCGGGGCCGCTGCGGGCGCGGTTGAAAAGCACGCGCGAGACGGCGTTTGATGCCGTGACCGGCGGGGTGGCGACGCGCGAGCGGCTGCGGCTGGGGGCGCTGGTGCTGTCGGATAAATCATCGCCGCCGGAGCCTGCGGAAGCGCAGGCGGCGTTGGCAAAAGCTGTGGCGGCCCGCCTTGAGATTCTGGATTGGTCGGATGCCGTATTGAACTTGCAGGCGCGGGCCATGGTGATGCAGCAGATTGCGCCGGAATTTCCGGATATTTCGCGTGAGGCTTTGGCGGCGGCGAGCGATGTGTGGTTGGCACCGTATCTGGCCGGGATGAGCAATATCCGCGAGGTGAAAAACCTGGACCTCGTGGAGATTTTGCGGAATTTTCTGGGGTATGAGAATGCTCGTGCGTTGGATAAGGCGCTGCCGGTTTCATTGGAATTGCCGCACGGGTCAGTGCGGATTGATTATACCGGGCCGGTGGCGGCGGCGCGGGCGAAAGTTTTTTATGGGCTGGATGCCACGCCGAAGCTGGCGGACGGGCGGGTGGCGTTGCAAATTTCGCTGCTCTCGCCTGCTGGACGGCCAATTGCGATTACTGGCGACCTGGCATCGTTCTGGCGTAACGGCTGGGTGGATGCACGGCGCGATATGCGGGGACGGTACCCGAAGCACGATTGGCCGGAGGCGCCGTGGCGTGGTTGAGACGATGCTCGCCCGCGCGCGCATGACATACTAACGAAGTGCTTTTGAAAGTAACCGCGAGAGGTGGATGGTGAGGGCCAGGGTGGCGCCAGCACCCATGATGAGCAGCGCGCCAGCGGCAGGGTTTCGAGCACGCGGCGGGACCAGGCGCGGTAGCCGGTGTGGTATTCGGAAAGATTTAAGCCCAGCAACAGGTTTTCAGAGACGGTGAGAAACCGGTTGGCGATGTATTTATACAGCGGCATGCCGCCGGCCAATGCGCCGTGGCCGAGAATGCGCGACGCCAGCACCACATCGTAATGACCAGATGCCACCATCGAGGCCATGGCGGTGACGAGCCTGGGTGAATATTGATAATCCGGGTGCAGCATCACCACAATGTCGGCGCCGCGCGACAATGCTTCAGCGTAGCAGGTTTTCTGGTTGGCGCCGTAGCCTTTGTTGGTGTCGTGCCGCAGCGTGTGGATGCCGAGGTTTTGCGAGCGTGCGACGGTGTCATCGCGGCTGGCATCGTCGGTTAAAATGACCTCGTCCACAATGTCGTGTGGAATCTCGGCGTAGGTGCGCTCCAGCGTTTTGGCGGCGTTGTAGGCGGGTAGAATAACCGTGACGCGCTGGCCGGAGATCACCTGGTTTAGGCAGCCCGACGCAGACGCTTGATGAAGGCTGAAACATGATGCCGTCCCATCTCATACTTCGCCTTGCCGCTGGTGGTCATGTAATTCATCTGCACCACGTAACGCTGGCCCACAAATGGCTTGTGGCCGTGCCAGGTGGTGGGGCCGTTGGGGAACACCAGCAACGCGCCATCGGTCGGTGGTACCTCAACCGCGTAATCTTCCAGGTCGGTGCCATTGCGCAACAGCCGCAAACATCCGGCCTGGCTGGTCCAGGGCTGGTCGGACGCTGGATCGCTCGGGTTCAGATACAATAAAATCGTCACCCGCTTGGTCAGGGAATCCCGGTGGATCTGGCCGTCCCCCGCGCCGGCATTGCCGCGCAAGGTGGACATCACCGGCGCGCCCGCCAAATCCAGCCCAAATTTCTCGGCCACGATGGCGCGGAACTCAGGCCCCTCCAGCGCCGTAAACAATGCTTTTGCCGCCGGGCCGATGCGCACCGCCGCCACCGGAAACGACCCCCTGCCCTTCATTACCGGCAACGCCGCGACGACCTCCCGTAACGCCACAGGTTTCACGAACTGCGGCACCAACACATGCGCAAACGGTGCCGCCAAAACCGGCGTCTCCCGCAATTTCACAAAATCCAACGCATCCGTGCTCATGACCTTGGTGTATCGCATAATTTGGGGGTGGGGCAAGGTAAGGCCAAGGGTTGTAAGGGCTGTGCCCTTCGTGGGGGTTCGGGGGGCAACGCCCCCTGATCTACCCTGCCCTGCCCGCAGATTATTGCGTTGCACAAGGCCGTGGAGTACGGGCGATGGCATGGTGGATGTGATTGGCACGTACCGGGAGCGGGTGGCGTCGGGGCAGATTTTGTCTGATCCGGCGCAGGCCAGTGCGGCTGAGCGTTTGCAGGGTTTGTGGGTAAAATTGCGGGGGTATGATCCGAAGCCGAAGGAGCCGCCGAACGGCTGGGTTGGCAAGCTGTTACGGCGCAAGCAAGTTGATGAGGCGGGCGAGCATCCAAACGGGCTGTATCTGGTCGGGGATGTGGGGCGCGGTAAGTCCATGTTGATGGATTTGTTTTTTGCGGCGGCGGATGTGCCGCGCAAACGCCGGATTCATTTTCATGAGTTCATGCAGGAGACACACCGGCGGTTTCATCAGATAAAGCGGGATAACCCGAATATTGATGATCCGATTCCGCCGCTGGCGGATATGATTGCGGCTGAGGCGGCGCTGTTATGCTTCGATGAATTTCAGGTGCATGACATTGTTGATGCGATGATTCTGGGCCGGTTGTTTGAGGCGTTGTTTGCCCGGCTGGTGGTGGTTGTTGCGACATCGAACACGCTGCCGGATGATTTGTTCAAGGGTAAGCCGGGGCGCGATGCGTTTTTGCCGTTTATCGGGTTTTTGAAGAAGAATCTTGACGTGCTGGTGTTGGATGCGGCGCGTGATTACCGGCGGGAGCGGGTGCATGGGCTGGCGGCCTGGTACACGCCGGTTGGCCGTTGGGCGGATGCGGCGATGCAGCGGGTGTTTGATGAGTTGACCGCCGAGATGCCCGCGCGGGCGGAGACGTTGCTTATTTCGGGCCGCACGGTGGTTGTGCCGTTGGCGGCCAATGGGGTGGCCTGGTTTGATTTTCAGGCGTTGTGCGGGGTGGCGTTGGGGCCGGGCGATTATTTAGCGTTGGCGACGCATTATCACACGGTTTTGATTGATGGGATTCCGCGGCTGTCGCCGGATAATTTTGATGAGGCGCGGCGTTTTGTGACGCTGATTGACGCGCTGTACGAGCATCGGGTGAAATTATATGCCTCAGCGGCGGCGTTGCCGGATGATTTATACCGTAAGGGCGAGGGTGCGACGATATTTGAACGCACGGCCTCACGGCTGGAAGAAATGCAGAGCGAGGAATATCTCGCGCTGCCGCATTTAACCTGAAGCCAACTTATTCGGTAATGCCGCCGCTGCCCATGCCGTCAGTGCAGGGGGTGCCGGGCGGCAGCGGGGTGACGCCGGGAAGGTGGGCGAAGCTTTGGGTTTGGCCGGCTCTGTCACCCACCAGATAGTGGCAGGCGAGGCCGGCGCCGGAGAATACCGGAATGGCGGCATTGTCGTTGAGGGGTTTGACGCCGACCATGGGCGTGGTGCTGAAGAAATCCGCGATGGTGATGCCGTAGTCGCCCACTCTGTCAGTGCAGGGGGCGCCGACCGGCAGGGGGTGCATGTTGGGGATGCCGACGAAGCTCTGGGTGAGGCCGGCTTTGCGGCCGGTGGTATATTGGCAGGTCAGCGAGGTGCCCGGCACCAGCGGGATGGTGGAGGCGGCGACGGTGACGCCGTAGGAGCCGTGACCATCAGCACAGGGTGAGCCGATGGCGAAGGAGGGTGTGCCGTTTGTCATGGCGTAGCTGAGCATCTGACCGATGAGCGGGCCGGTGTAAAAACTGCACACGAGCGAGGGTTGTGATGCGGCGGCCGGGGTGGCGCGGCTGACGATGGATGCGACGATGACGACGCTTACCAGGGCACATATTTTAAAAAAACGACGCATTATCCAACCCGATCAGTCAACGGTATTATTTCAATAGTCCGCTGGTTGTTAATACCCAATGACCGGGGTGGGGGCAAGTAAATAGGCATGTGACGTTGACGCGGCGCGGAACGACCCTGGGTAGAAACCGGGGTGAATTGTGGGTTGGTGCGTCTGGCGTGCTTGCTTGGGCGGCGGGGCCGCGATAGCGTGCGCCGTATTGGAGACCTCCTTGCCGCAATTATCGCTTCATTCGCCGATTGGTGACCTGACCATCTCTGAGGAGGCGGGGGAAATTGTGTCGCTGGATTGGGGCTGGGGGCGTGACCAGGCGGCCACGCCGTTGTTGCGGCGGGCGAAAGCCGCGCTCGATGATTATTTTGACGGCAAGCCCCTGCCCTGCGATTTACCGCTGGCGCCGCACGGCACGCCCTACCGGCTGCGGGTGTGGCAGGCCTTGCGGGAGATTCCGGCGGGGCAAACCCGTAGTTACAAAGATATTTCGGCGGTGGCCGGTGGCTCGGCGCGGTCTGTGGGTGGGGCCAATGCGGCCAACCCGATCCCGATATTGATTCCCTGTCACCGGGTGGTGGCAGCTGATGGCCTGGGGGGCTATTCTGGTGGTGAAGGGCTGGAAACCAAGCTCTGGCTGCTGGAACTGGAACGCGGCGGCAAACCTTGAAACTTTGGAGCAGATGAATGTCTAAGGCGATCCGGATGCATGAGGTCGGCGGTCCCGGCGTGTTGAAATGGGAGAGCGTGCCGACGCCGCAGCCTGGGCCGACGGAGGCGCTGGTCCGCCATGAGGCGGTGGGGCTGAACTATATCGACGTGTATTTCCGCACCGGGCTTTATAAAACCGCCCTGCCCGCCACGCCTGGCCTTGAAGGTGCTGGGGTGGTGCTGGCGGTGGGCTCTGAGGTGAAAGACCTCGCAGTGGGTGACCGGGTGGCGTATCAGGGCGGGCCGCTGGGGGCGTATGCCACCGAGCGGGTGATCCCGGCGGACCGGCTGGTGAAGCTGCCGGATACCATCGATTTTAAAACCGGGGCGGCGATGATGCTGCAGGGGATGACCGCGGAATATTTGCTGCTGCGAACCTTCAAGGTGCAGAAAGGCCAGACGGTTCTGGTGCATGCCGCTGCCGGTGGGGTGGGGCTAATTTTGTGCCAATGGGCCAAGCATATCGGCGCCACCGTGATTGGCGTGGTGTCGACGCCCGATAAAGCCGAGCTGGCGAAAGCCCACGGCGCGCATCATGTGATTATCGGGCACGCCACTTTGGCGGCGGATGTGAAGCGCATCACCGAGGGGGCGATGGTGCCGGTGGTGTATGATGCTGTCGGCAAGGATACGTTTATGGCCAGCATCGATTGCCTGGCGCCGCTGGGGATGATGGTGACCTACGGCAGCGCTTCCGGCCCGGTGCCGCCGGTGGATACTGCCATGCTGGCGGCGAAGGGGAGTTTGTTTCTGACCAGGCCAACCCTGGCAACCTATACCGCCTCGCGCGCGGATATCGTGAAATCGGCGGCTGCGTTGTTTGACGTGGTAGCATCAGGGGCGGTGAAAATTCGGGTCAATCAGACGTTTCCGCTGGCCGAAGCCGCGGCTGCCCATACCGCGCTGGAAGCCCGCCAGACCACCGGCAGCACGGTTCTGATTCCGTAAAATCCATGCACGCGTTGCGGATGGTGGCGATCAACGCGCTGATCTGCGCGGTGCTGGTGGCGGTGTGCGCGCGCTATGTGGATGAACCCGTTGCGCTGTTTGTTCACCAAACCTTCAGCAACCCCCTGCCCTTTCAGATCATGGCGGCCCCTTCATTGCTGGCGTTGCCGCTGGCGCTGATGTTTCTTACCCTCGCCGCATTTCATCATGCGATGGGGCAACCCAGGTTGCCGCACTATGACCTACTGCTGCGCCTCAGCCTGGCGACACTGGTTGCCACGACCGCTAAAGATGAGCTGAAATGGCTGTTCGGGCGTGCCTGGCCCAGCGCCCTGGTGAACGAGAATATCTACGGCTTCTTCCCCTTCACCCTCGGGCCCGACTACGGCAGCTTCCCCTCTGGCCATACCGCTTACATCAGCGCGCCACTGCTGATGCTCGCCATTCTGAAGCCAAAATATGCCACAATCTGCCTCGTGATTATTCTGTTCGTCATGGCGGGCCTGATCGGCGGCGGCTACCACTATCCTGGCGACACCATCGCGGGGCTGTTCACGGGCTTCGCCGCCGCTGCCGGCGTGCGGGTGATGATGCGCGGGCGTCAAGGCCAGGAGGGGCGACGCCCCTGATATTGATTTCTTGCCACCACCGCGCCCCCCCGGCATCGTGGGGCGAGGGGGGTGTGCATGTGGCGGTTGTTGGGGTCCAGGCGGTTTGCGGCATTGTTTGTGACGCAGGCTTTGGGAGCGGTGAACGATAATTTGTTCAAGAATGCGCTGGTGGTGCTGGCGCTGTACCGG
>DAIDEE010000024.1 GCA_027308685.1 Acidocella sp. | reverse complement strand
CGTAATACACCGGTGGGGGTGGCGCATAATATTGTTGCTGCTGCGACACGATAGCGCCGCCGAGCAATGCGCCGATGCCGATGCCGAGCAGGGCACCGCCGATGGCATCACCGCCGCGGTCGCCGCCGCGATAATCGCCATGATAATCGCCATGATAATCGCCGCGGTCGCCACCATAATAATGATGGTCATCGGCGTGGGCGGCCAGCGGGGCCAGCGAGATGGCGGCAGCAAACACTGCCGTGGGGATAATTCGGAATTTTGTGGCGATGCTCATGGGTTCCGTCCTTTCAAGAAGAAACAAATCAGGCTTGCCAAGTTTTATAGCGCGAGATTTTGTTGAGATCGCGGCGGTGGGATGTTCGAATTTGGCCGCCGCGATCACATCAAGGTGATGGGTTAGAGCGCTACGCAGAGGCGGATTTAGACATAATCCACGGATCGTGGAACGACTCTGGATTATGTCATCCGGCTCTAGTGGGTAACACCACCGGCAACAGCGCCAACGCCGGCACCAAGGGCAGCGCCGACCAGAACCGGACCGCCGACGACGGCGGTAATTGCCGCCCCGCCAACCGCGCCGATGGCGCCGCCGGAGAGCATACGCTGCTGCTGATGGTTCATATGGTCACAGCCAGCAAGCGAAACGGCGGTAAGTGCGACGAGAATGAAACGGGGAAATACAGTCATGAGATTATTCCTTTTCTGGTGGCGTACACTCGCCGGAATAATTGTCATATGGGGGTGAGTCGGGGAAACCCTAAAGTTATTACGAAACTTTACTCTTTGAGGGTGGTGGTTGGCCGGGCAACGGGTGCCGCCCGGCCTGGTGTGTCAGGTGAGCGACGCACAAAAACTATGGATGCGGGCACAGGCTTCGCGCAGGGCTTCGGTGGACGTGGCATAGCTGATGCGAAAGTGGCCGGGGTAGATGAAAGCCGAGCCGTGCACGGCGGCGACGCCAGTTTCTTCCAGGAGCGCAATGACAAAATCTTCATCATTGTTGATTTTAGCGCCCTTTGGCGTGGTTTTGCCGATGCAGCCGTGCAGCGAGGGGAACACATAGAACGCGCCTTCCGGCTTGGCGCAATACAGGCCGGGGCAGGCATTCAGCAGTTCTACCACCATGTCGCGGCGGGATTTATACATTTTCACCATCTCGGCGATGCCGTCTTCCGGGCCGTTAAGGGCGGCGACGGCAGCGGCCTGGCTGATCGAGGCGGTGTTGGAGGTGGATTGGCCTTGCAGTTTATCCATGGTTTTGATGAGCGCGACGGGAGCGCCGCAGAAACCGATGCGCCAACCGGTCATGGCATAGGCCTTTGAGCAGCCGTTCATGGTTACGGTGCGGTCGCGCAGTTTGGGTTCAACCTCGACGATGGTGGCGGGTTTGAAGCCGTCGTAGGTGAGTTTTTCATAGATATCGTCGGTGAACACCCACACATGCGGGTGTTTCAGCAGCACATCGCAGATCGGGCGCAGTTCCTCGGCGGAATAGGCGGCACCGGAGGGGTTGTTGGGCGAGTTCAGAAACACCCATTTGGTTTTGGGGGTGATGGCGGCATCGAGGTCTTCGGCGCGCAGCTTGAAGCCGGCGTTCTGGCTGCACGGCACGAACACGGGCGTGCCTTCGGCGAGGGCGACGATATCAGGGTAGGAAACCCAGCACGGGGTGGGGATGATCACTTCATCGCCGGCCTGCACGGTGGCCAGCATGGCGTTGAAGATGATTTGTTTGCCGCCGGTGGAGACCATGATCTCCTCGGGCTTATAGTCGAGCCCGGAATCGCGTTTGAATTTGTCAGCCACCGCCCGGCGCAGCGCGGCGGTGCCTGAGACGTCGGTGTATTTGGTGTCGCCGGCATGGATGGCGGCGATGGCAGCGTCTTTGATATGCTCAGGTGTGTCAAAATCCGGCTCGCCGGCGGAGAGCGAAATAATGTCCTGACCGGCGGCCTTCAGGGCCCGCGCCTTGCCGGTGATGGCCATGGTGGGGCTGGGGCTGATGCGGTTCATGCGGTCGGCAATGAGGGACATTTTTTCTCTCGGCTATGAAATGGTGAAACGGCGCGGACCCTAATCCGGCCCCGCCACTGCTGCAACTGGAGGCAGGGTTGCAGGTTTCAGGGAGGCTTCATGAAACTTGCGTCACAAGCCAAGTTTGGCCTGCCATTTGGTAAGACAATCGGGATATATGTGCTTGCAAACGGGGGGAAATCATCCTACCGCAGCCCTCGTTAGCTAGGCGTGTATCTTAACGATCGGGCGTGGCGTCCGCTTTTTGGGGCGCTGGCTGTAACATATTGTAATCACTACCCGTGCCGAAAAAATTAAGGTGCGGGACATCAGGAGAGCTTGAATTATGACGTCACTTAAATCTGCGGCACTTGCTGCTTTGTTCGCTCTGGGCGTTGCTGCACCGGCGTTCGCGCAGTCAGCCATGGCGCCGACCAGCGCACCGGCTGCCTCCAGCACGATGGCACCGGCTACCACCACCAAGCCAGCGAAGCCTGCCAAGGTTAAAAAGACCACCACCGCCTCCAAGAGCACCGCCGGCCGCTTCAAGACCGAAGCTGAAGCCAAAGCGAGCTGCCCGATGGACACCGTTGTTTGGGCCAGCTCGAAGAGCAAGGCTTATCACCTCTCCACCTCGAAGCTGTATGGCAAGACCAAGTCCGGCGCCTATGAGTGCCAGAAGACCGCGAATGCGGCTGGTTACCACGCTGCCAAGAACTAACATCTGACCAGACCCGTTGGGCTGCGTGAAGCGGTTCAACGGGATTGGGTGACTGGCTGATGATATTTTAATCAGGAGACATGGCGATGGGTTTATTCGACGGTGTTGCAGGAATGATTTCGAGCGCCATGGCAGGCGGTAATACCGGCCAGGTGTCTGATATGCTGATGGGGGCGCTCTCGGAGCACGGCATTGGCGATGTTGGTGGTTTGGTCTCTAAGTTTCAGGATGCCGGGCTTGGCGAGCATGTTGCGTCCTGGGTTGGCAACGGCGGCAATATGCGGATTGATGCCAGCTCGATAGAACAGGCGCTCGGCAGCCATGTGGTGGGCTCGATTGCTGCCAAGCTGGGCGTTGACCAGGCAACGGCGAGCCAGTTGCTGGCGCAGCATTTGCCGGCAGTGGTGAACCACATGACACCCGACGGCGTGGTGGCAGATTCCGACGCCTGAATCGGGCTGATGTTTTTCATGAAAGCGCCCTACGGGGCGCTTTTTTATGGGCGGCGGCGCAGGCCGGAAAATACGTTTATTTACAGTTTGTATAACTTCAGATTTTAGCAGGCGAGAGCTAAAGTTTTTGAAATTTGAAACGTTTCGATACGCTCCACTGCCTTGTAGTTTGGCGCGCGCGTGTTCCTTAATGCCGCATGGATATGGCGCCACAATTTGAATTCCAGCTGCAACGCGCAACGGCGGCGCGGCGGCGGGATGTGCCGTTGGCGTTCATGCATGTGCCGAAAACGGCGGGTACGTCTCTGACCCGTGCGATGTCGCCGATTGCGCCGGGGGGGTGTCATATCCGAGGGTTCGACCGCAGCAATTTTGGGACATTTGAGGGTTTCGACGATATTCCGGTGGCGATGCGCCGGCTGATTTATTTGCACGAGGATGCCTTGCCGGCGGATGCCGTGACGATTTGCGGGCATTTTTCATATCATACGTTGCGCAACCGGTATCCGGCGGCGGAACTGGTGACGGTTTTGCGCGAGCCGACGGCGCGGTTGCTGTCGCATTGGACCTATTGGCGCAGCTTGAACTGGCGGGAGTTTCGCCGGTGGGGTGCGGCTTGGAGCGAGCGGGTGAAGCTGGCGTCGCTGCCGTTGGCGGAATTTCTCAGCCGGGCCGAAATTGCTAGTCAGACGGATAATATTGTGACGCGGATGCTGACCTGGCCGGATGCGGCGGTCCCGGATGGTGGTTTTATCGACCCAAGTGATGACGCCCGGCTGCTGCAAATGGCACAGGCGCGGCTGCAGCGTTTTGGCTATGCGGATGTTGTGGAGCGCGGTACGGCCATGATGACGGATTTTGGCGCCTGGATTGGTGAGTCGCCGGTGCTTGCCCGATTGAACGAAACGCCGCGTTTGCCGCGCCGGATGCGAACCGGGTATCACGCCGCGCTGAGCCCGCAAGCGCTGGCTTTGCTGCAACAGCGCAGCCGGCTCGATGTTTGTTTGTGGCGGCAGGTGGCGGCACGTTACCCGTGGGAGACGCCGCTTGAGATGTTGCAGG
This sequence comes from Acidocella sp., assembly GCA_027308685.1. Taxonomy (GTDB): domain Bacteria; phylum Pseudomonadota; class Alphaproteobacteria; order Acetobacterales; family Acetobacteraceae; genus Acidocella. The sequence continues at coordinate 4,296 of DAIDEE010000024.1, read as the reverse complement.
AAGCGGCCCGATTGCGGGCGGTGGCACGCTGTGCCTTATTGCTCGGCGGTTAGACACAACACGAGAAAAGCGCCACATGGGCGCTTTTTTTATGCGCGAGAAGGAAAGAAGATACTCGCTTTCGCGCGTATGACGGGCTTCACGGCTTCATGGGTACACTCACCGCGCCAACGGCGCGGCGGGGAGGCTTTAGAAGCCTTCGCGCTCGATGCGCTTGCGCTCCATTTTACGTGCGCGGCGAACCGCTTCAGCGGCCTCGCGGGCGCGGCGTTCACACGGCTTTTCATAATGCCGGCGGAGTTTCATTTCGCGGAAAACGCCTTCGCGCTGAAGTTTCTTTTTTAGCGCCTTGAGGGCTTGATCGACGTTATTGTCGCGAACGAGAACTTGCACTTGGCAGACAACTCCTGAAACCTGAATACAACAAAACGTCGCAGCAGGATTGCCGCGATCGCCGGATTTTGGGGTCTATAGCACAAAATACGCTCTCGCCAAATCATTTCTGAGGGGGCATCTATGCAGGCATGGCGATCCTTAAAATAGCCCGGATGGGGCACCCGGTTTTACTGACCCGCGCGAAGCCTGTTGCCGACCCGGCGGCGGCTGAGATTGCGGTTTTGATCAAAAATATGGCGGAAACGCTCGAAGATGCCGGGGGGGTGGGGCTGGCGGCCCCGCAGGTGCATGAGAGTTTGCGGTTGTTTATCTACAAGGTGCCCGGTGAGCGGGCGGGGAGCGATGAGGAGGAGATCGGCCTCAGCGCGGTGATCAACCCGGTGCTGACGCCGCTCTCGCAGGAGGTGAGCATGGGGTGGGAGGGGTGTTTGTCCATCCCCGGCCTCAGGGCGGCGGTGCCGCGTTACGAGCGCATCCATCTGGCCGGGTTTGATGCCGCAGGCGCCCCGATTGATAAGGAAATCTCAGGCTTTCATGCGCGGGTGGTGCAGCATGAGGCGGATCATCTCGATGGGATATTATACCCGATGCGGATGTCGGATTTCAGGTATTTTGGCTTTCAGGAGGAAACGGTGAAGTATGATTTTCCGTTGCCGAAAATTTCATTGCAGCAGGAGCCGGCCGATGAGTGAGGATGCAAAGCGTGACGAGCTGATTGAGGCGCTGCTGGCGCAGGTGCCGTTTGACGGCTGGACCAGCCGGGCGTTGCGCCAGGCTTTGGTGAGCATTGGGGAGCACCCCGATGATGGGCCGATCTATTTTCCGGGCGGTGCCGGGGACATGATGATGGCGTTTTGCGCGTGGGCGGATGAGCGGATGGAACAGGCGGCGGTGGCGGCGGATCTGGCGGCGTACCGGGTGCCAGCCCGGGTGCGGGCCATCATCGCGCTGCGGTTTGAGCAGAACCGGCCTTATAAAGAGGCCATCCGGCGGGCGATGTCGTGGCTGGCGGTGCCAACGCATCTGCCGCTGGCAGCCAAAATTACAGCCCGTACGGTGGATGCGATCTGGCACGCGGCGGGCGATACATCGGCAGATTTCAACTGGTACACCAAGCGCGGCATTCTGGCGGCGGCTTATACGCCAACATTGTTGTTCTGGCTGCGTGATACCTCGGATGAGGACGAGGCGAGCCTGGCATTTCTCGACCGCCGGTTGGCCGGGGTGGGGCGGATTACCAGTATGCGGCGCAAGCTGGAGGGGCGGATGCCGCGATTGATGCCCAAGCGGGCGTAAGGCTGCTATTTCAGCAGCCCCAGCCTTGGGATGTCGATGGCGGGGCAGCGGTTCATCACCACGGTTAAGCCAGCAGCGCGGGCGGTTGCGGCGGCGTCCTCATTGATCACGCCAAGCTGCATCCAGATGGTTTTGGCACCCAGGCGGATCGCATCCGCCACCGGTGCCGAGACTTCGGCGCTGTTGCGGAATAAATCCACCATGTCGAGCGGGGCCGCGTCGTCGAGGCTGGCCACCACCGTGCGGCCCAGGATGGTCTGACCCGCCAGGCCGGGGTTGACCGGGGTGACGTCGTAACCCTGGGAGAGCAGGAACTGCATGACCTCGTACGACGGGCGTGCCGGCTTGTTGGAGGCGCCGACCAGCGCGATGCGCCGGGTGGCGGTGAGGAGGCGGGTTAAATCATCGTCGGTCATGTGGTGTTCCTTCAAGCTGCCTTTCTTTAAGTCGCGGGGCCGGTTACAGCCAATCCATGAAAAAAGGTATTTTTGGGTGCGTGGTGTTGAGCCTGCTGGGTGTGGTGATGTGGAGCATGCCCAATAAGCCGCAGGCGGGGGATGTGACCATGCCAGCGGGCAAGTTCCACTCGGTTTCATATGCGCCGTATCAGGCCTGGCAGTCGCCGCTTGATAAAACCTTTCCCACCGGGGCGCAGGTGGCGAAGGACCTGGCGCTGGTGGCAACCGAGGCGGATGGCATCCGCACCTATTCCTCCAACGAGGGGAATTATGACATCGGGGCGCTGGCCAAGCAGGCTGGGCTGAAGCTGTGGGTGGGGATTTGGCTGGGCAGCGACCTTAAGCATAACGCCAAGGAAATGGCCGCCGGAATTGCCGAGGCCAATGCGCACCCCGGTACGGTAACAAGGGTGATTGTGGGCAATGAGGTGCTGCTGCGGCGTGATTTATCGGTGGATGATCTGATCAAGGACATCGATCACGTGAAGTCGCAGGTAAAGCAGCCGGTTGCGTATGCTGACGTGACGGATTTCTGGCGGCAATTTCCGCAGGTGGCGCCGCATGTGGATGTGGTGATGATCCATGTGCTGCCATACTGGGAAGATACCCCGCTGGGTGTGGATAAAGCCATTGCCCAGCTTAAAACCACCATCGACGGGTTCAAATATATGTATCCCGGTAAAATCATTTCGATTGGAGAAACCGGCTGGCCGAGCCGGGGGCGCTGGCGGGGCGATGCTGCACCTTCGAGGGTGAATGAGGCGGTGTATCTGCGCAAGTTCGTAACCCTCGCTGACCAGGAGCATGTGGATTATAATCTGATCGAGGCGTTTGATCAGGACTGGAAGTATGAGGATGAGGGCGTGGCTGGGGCCAACTGGGGTATCTGGAACGCGCAGCGGGGGCCGAAATTTCCGTTGAATGGCGGTGTCGTTGAGCACCCGCGCTGGCCTTGGTATGCGGCCCTGGGCGCGATTTGCGGCAGCTTGCTGTTTGCCAGCGTGGGGTTTCGCTCCACACGGCTGGCGGTGCCGTCGTTCGCGCTGGGCAATGCGTATGCCATTGCCTGCGCCGGCACGCTGCCGATGCTGTATGATAATTGGCAGGTGGTGGATGCGATTGTGAATTTGAGTTTGCAAGCGGTGTTCGCACTGATGATTATTCGCCGGGCCGATAAAATTCTGGCGGGTGAAATGCTGCCGCCGGGGGTGAGTGCGGCGGCAACGCTGGCGTCGCTGCGGCGCGGCCGGTTGCTGTTCAATTACGATGCGTTCAGCTTTTTATTCCTGATCAGCGCTGCAATTTTTCAGATAATGCTGGTGGTTGACGGGCGCTACCGTGAGGCGCCGCTGGCGGTGTTTATGATTCCGGTGCTGGGCGCGCTGTTTCGGTTCTGGACCAAGGACCGGCCGAAAAATCTCACATGGGAGGATATTCTGGCGGCCAATACGCTGGCGCTGGGGGCGATTGCGAGTGCGGTGATCGAGGGTGGCAATAACCTGGATTTCATCACCTGGAGTATTGCGGCACTGGCGATGGCCGCGCCGGTGATACTGGCAACCGAAGGCAAGCGCGGCGTGCGTAAGGTGAAGCGGCGCAAGTAGAGTACCGTCATTCCCGCGCCGGCGGAAATCTTCTACGTAGGCCTGAGCCGGTAAGGTAGAGGATACTCGCCTGCGCGAGTATGACGGTCTGCGCGAGTATAACGGGTTTTGCGCGCATGACGGCGGTGGGAGCGGTTACTTGCCGTGGGTGCCTTCGCCCAGCACAAACACGTCCGGCGCGGCGGGGGCGGCGGCGGTGTTGAGCATTTCGATGCGGCCGGTGATCTGGCCACCATCTTCCACTTGCAGGCGGCGGCAGCGGGCGGTGCCCAGCACGCGGCCGGTGGCGCGCACGATGAGGGTGTTGCGGGCGGTCAGCGTGCCATCCACGGTGCCGGCGACTTCGGCTTCATCAACCTCAACCTCGCCTTTGAACACGCCGCCATGCGGGATGATCAGTTCGATCAGGCCGTTGATCATGGTGGCTTCCATGGTGCCTTCAACCACCAAGCGTTCAGCATCCTGCACGGTGCCCTGCACGCTGATGCCACGTCCTACGACGAGGGTGCGGCGGTCGGCCGGTTCGGCATACGCGCCAGGTG
>DAIDEE010000020.1 GCA_027308685.1 Acidocella sp. | reverse complement strand
TCATGCGGTATTAGCTGTAGTTTCCCACAGTTGTCCCCCACCCAGAGATAAATTCCTACGCGTTACTCACCCGTCCGCCACTGCCATTGCTGACCGTGCGACTTGCATGTGTTAAGCATGCCGCCAGCGTTCGCTCTGAGCCAGGATCAAACTCTCAAGTTCATCCCGTTCAAAAACGTATCTAGCATATATCTCTACAAGCTTTCTTCGCTTCAAACAAAACGAAAACCCAGCTCACATATAGTTGCTATCCATCAGGTAAACCTAACAAATAACCATTCAAAACATTTCAAAACGCTATTTAAAAAAAAGAAATATCGTTCGAAACGTTACCGGTTAAACCAGTCTATGAACCGAGCAAGCCCAGCACCCAAACCAATCAATAACCAACAATTCTAAGCCTCAGCTCTCACCAAAACTCAAAACCCCAAGCTTCACATCATCAGACGAATCCAACAACACAAAACTCCAGCAACGCCACCAACGTATCCCTTCCCAGCCTATTCAATTGTCAAAGAACAAAACGACGGGACAAATTGCCCGTCGCGAAGCTAAGCAGATTAACCGTTCACCAAACTAAAAGCAAGTAAGCAGGGTGCCCGGTGGAGCGACGATCTATTCCAATGAATTCGACCCGTCAACCCCCACACCCAAACTAAAAACTATTTCTCACCGCGCACCGCTCGCCACCCCAGATACCATTCAACAAAACGAGGAATTCCCTCACTTAAGCTAGTTTGGGGCTGGTAGCCCGTCAGTGCCGCCAGGGCCGAAATATCGGCCCAGGTTTCCACGGGGTCAGCGTCCGGCTTCGGCAACGTCACGGTCACGGCCTTTTTGCCCAACCCGACTTCCAGCAACCGCAGCAGGTCCGTGACATATTCCGACCGATTATTGCCAATGTTGAACAGTCTATGCGGCTGGCTGTCTCCTGGCGGGTGGTCGAACACCCCCATAATTCCGGCGATAATGTCGTCAACATACGTAAAATCGCGCTTCAGCCGGCCCTTGTCATACAAAGTAACGGGCGCACCGGCCATAATGGCCTCGGCGAACCCAAAATACGCCATATCCGGCCGGCCCCACGGCCCGTAAACCGTAAAAAACCGCAACCCCGTCTGCTTCAGACCGAACAAATGCGTATAGGAATGGCTCATCAGCTCATCTGCCCGCTTGGTCGCCGCGTAGAGCGAGGACGGCTGATCCGCCCTAGCCGATTCGCCGTAAGGCAGCGCCGAGCCCGTACCGTAGACCGACGACGAACTCGCATAAATCAGATGCTCAATACGAGGCGAGTGCCTGACCAGCTCCAGTACCGACAAATGCCCGGTCATATTGGAAGCCGCATAAGCAAACGGCTGCTCGAGCGAATACCGTACCCCGGCCTGAGCTGCCACATGCACCACCACCGCCACCCCGTCCCCGAGCCGGGAAAGCGCCGCATGGTCTGCGATATCCAGTAAATGAAATTCAAAGCGGGCATCCTTGCCCAACAAAGCCAGCCGCGCCCGCTTCAGCCGCACATCATAATAGGCGTTACAATCATCGACGCCGAGAACCTCAATCCCCCTCGCCAACAGAGCCTTTGCCACATGAAACCCGATAAACCCCGCGGCACCCGTGACTAAAACCCGCATCAGACCAGCCGGTCTTCCAGCAACGTTAAAATCGCATGGCCAAGCGTGATATGGCACTCCTGAATCCGGGCCGTCACAGTGTCAGGTACCACCAGCGCATGGTCACACCAGGCCAAAGCCTGACCACCGTCGCCGCCCAGCAGGCCGACCGTGGCAATTCCCATTGCACGCGCCACTTTCAAAGCCTCAATCACATTCACGGAGCGTCCTGAGGTCGTGATCCCAAACAACACGTCCCCGGGCCGCCCCAGCCCCCGCAATGGCCGGGCAAACATCTGCTCCACGCCAAAATCATTCACTGCCGCCGTCACAGCCGAGGTATCCAGCGCCAGCGTGATCGCCGGCCAGCTATCGCGCACCACGGAACCCCGCAGCCTGATCACCAGTTCCGTGGCCAGATGCTGAGCATCCGCCGCCGAACCGCCATTACCGCAAAATATCAGTTTATTGCCCGCCCGGATCGCCCGTTCGCAGGCACCCACAATGGCCAATACCGGCGCGGCGTCCTGCGCCATCGTCAGCTTCAATTCCGCCGAACGCCGCAGCATCGCTGCAAACCGCCCCGCCTCTGTTTCATGATTCAGAATGGTCCGCTCCCGCTTTCAGCTCATTGCGGCAAGCATTACACGTAAGCGGCGCACCGCCCAAGACCCCGCGCCAGGTCCTTAACTGGCGCGGGGATAGTTTTAAGACCTAGTGCGCCACCCAACCGCCATCAATCGAGATCGGCTGACCGGTCATTGTGGCCGCCCCATCCGAGCATAAAAACACCGCCAGCGCCGCAATCTGCTCCGGCTTGGTGAATTTCAGCATCGGCTGAGTTTCTGCCAGCATCTTTTTCTCCTCGGTCGGCACATCGGTCCCCGCCGCCTTGGCGCGGGCTTCCAACTGTGTCTCCACCAGCGGTGTCAGCACCCAGCCGGGGCAAATCGCGTTCACGGTAATTCCGTCATTCGCCGTCTCAATCGCGGCCACCTTGGTCGCCCCCACCACGCCGTGCTTGGCCGCGACATAGGCCACCTTCTGCGGGCTGGCGACGATGCCGTGCGCCGAGGCAATATTGATAATCCGGCCCCATTTCTTCGCCTTCATCCCTGGAATCGCGTATTTCATACCATAAAATACCGCCGACAAATTAATCGCGATAATCGCATCCCATTTCGCTTCCGGAAACTCATCAACCGGCGCCACATATTGAATCCCGGCGTTATTCACCAGAATATCCAAACTGCCCAAATCCTTCTGTGTTTTGGCGATAATCGCCGCTACCTGGTCCGGCTTGCTCAAATCAGCGTTGTCATACTCAACCTTGACCGAAAACTCTTTCGCCAAACCGGCGCGCAATGTCTCAATTTCGCCGGCATCGCCAAAGCCATTCAACATAACATCGGCACCCTCAGCCGCCATCGCCCGCGCAATCCCCAAACCAATACCGCTGGTTGAACCAGTGACCAATGCCACCTTGCCTTTTAAACTCATTGTCTATGTCCTTCTTTGTTAAATGTTAGGCGAGATAATCATGCAGCACGGTGCCAAAAGGCAAGGTCAGATCAGCCAATAAATGCTGGCCGTACAGAATTTTCCGTACCGGCAAATCGGCCACCCGGCAATTCACGTGTGGCACCAAATGCAGCCGCGCCGGCCCCTTGAAGGCAAACTTCACCGCCACATTTTGTAAATGGTACCCCACCAGCTGGGCAATTTTCGGCTTGCCATCCACATCCGGGATAAATTTCATATTGATGTTGAGCTTATCGCTTAGCCCCTTGGCGACTTCAGCGCAGTCCAACGCCTCATGTTTATAAACCATGGTCCCAAGTGCCACCCGCTCATCGTCGTAATATAACGAGCCTGTCAGCGTCTCATGAATCACTGATAGTTTCGGCACGCCGTATTTTTTCGGAAACCCCCAAATCTCGCGGCCGCCGGTCGTCGGCGCCTCATCATCGAGAAACATCATCACACTGAAGTTGCAGGGCACACCATTATATTTCGCGGCAATCGCGCAACCGCTTTCCTGATAATCCCCAAACCCGGAACTATCCGGCATTTTCATCCACTCGTAAAACACATGGTTGCCATCCGGCTCCAACGGCTCAGGCAGCATCGCCCGGATCGCATCGGGGTCAGATTCATAATGCACCAGCATATATTCCCGATTATTGAACTGATACGGCCCTTTTGGATAACTCGGGCTCGCCAATGGCATCGACGACGCTGCTAAAATCTCATCGCGGGTCATACATCTCTCCTTCATGCACCCTATATCTGGGTGGCGTATCTGCGAATTCATGTGACCATTATGTCACAAAACCTTTCGCAGGCAGCGTCTATATGACACATACCCGCCAGAGCGCGGCCGTTTTGGAGATCAATTGCATGGATGCCACCACCAACCTCAATGCCCGCCCGCACAAGCTTGGCGAACAAATCGGGCCTATCCCCCGCCCGAAAGGCGTCGATGGCATCGGTCTCGTTCTGCAAGGCGGCGGTGCGCTGGGCGCGTATCAGGCGGGTGTCTATCAAGCTCTGCATGAAGCCGAACTGGAGCCGGACTGGGTAGCCGGTGTTTCAATCGGCGCGATCAATGCCGCCATCATCGCCGGCAACCCGCGCGAAAAACGGCTTGAACGGCTTGAAGATTTTTGGATGACCATCACCGCCCACGACCCCATCACCACCTGGATGGACGGCGATGCCCCCCGCAAACTACGCAACGCGCTCTCCGCCATGAACGCCATGGTCTTCGGCCAGCCCGGCTTCTTCAAGCCCAACACGGTCAACGGCTGGCTGGCCCAGCGCGGCTCCAAAATGGCCACCAGCCTCTACGACACTTCACCTTTGCACAAAACGCTCAGCAAACTCGTTGATTTCGACCTCATCAATGATGGCAAGGTCCGTTTCGCGGTCGGCGCCGTCAATGTCGAAACCGCCAATTTCGCGTATTTTGACAACGCCATCACCCGCATCGGCCCGGAGCACGTGATGGCCAGCGGCGCTTTACCGCCCGCCTTGCCGATGGTACGAATCGGCAAAAATTACTTCTGGGATGGCGGTCTGGTCTCTAACACGCCATTGCAACATCTGCTCGACCATTGCGGCGCCGCCAACATGCTGGTGTTCCAGGTCGACCTGTTCAGTGCCATCGGCAATATCCCGCGCGACATGCCCGAAGTGATGTCGCGCATCAAGGATATCCAATATTCCTCGCGCACCCGCACCACCACCAGCCACTTCCTCGAAACCCACAAGCTGCAACAGGCTCTTTACGAAGCTCTGGCGATGCTGCCCGAAACCCAACTCACCGAGGCCCAGCGCCTTCGCAAGGCCGAGTTGGAGCATCTGCCCGAGATCAACATCCTGGAAATGATCTATCGCCAAAAAGCCTATGAGGGCGATGCGAAGGACTATGAATTCAGCCGGCTTTCCATGAAAGACCATTGGCGCACCGGCTATTTCGACACGCGCAACACCCTGGCCCACCGCGACTGGCTGGAAATGCGCGGCTGCGGCAAAGGCAAAGGCCGGGGCATCACCACCCATGATATCCACCGCACCGGGTAATAACGCGCCCCCTTGCCG
>DAIDEE010000013.1 GCA_027308685.1 Acidocella sp. | reverse complement strand
CGGTAATCCGCGCGATGCTCCAGGAATAACCGCACCGCCCGCTCGCGAAATTCCGGTGAATAAGGCTTCGAGATCTTTTTCTGTTCCATAAAGACAATCCTCTGAGAGTTTTGCCCTCCGGTAAATCCGGGGCGGTTCAGGCTGCGGCAGATGCCGGAATCGGCAAAGTCGGCCTCGATGCTCGGCCTGATCGAACGATTGAATCACGTGCGCGCCATCGGCATCGACCCGGCGCACGGCCATCTCGTGCATCAGGCCCGGCTCACGCAGTTGGCTCGCGAGGCCGGCCGCACAACCGTCCAGCATATCGCGGAATTTGAACGCCAGCGGCGCCATGCCACGTTGACCGCGGTGGTTCTCGACCTGGCGCCCAGCCTGACCGATCATGCCATCGATCTTTTTGACCGGCTGGTTGGCGCAATGTTCCGCAAAGCCGAAGGCCGTCATGCGCGGACTTTCCAGGCTGACGGACGCGCCATTAACGAAAAAGTCAGGCTCTATGCCAAAATCGGCGCCGCGCTGATTCTTGCGCGCGACGGGAAGGGCGATGCTTTCGCGGCAATTGATAAGGTCATTCCCTGGGAGCGGTTTTGCACCACGGTGGCCGAAGCGGAGACCCTGGCCCGTCCCGAAGAGTTCGACCCGTACCAGATGCTGACCGAGCATTATGCCGGTGTCCGCCGCTGGGCGCCCGCCTTTCTTGAGGCTTTTGCCTTCCAGAATGTGCCTGCGGCGGAGCCGCTGATGCGCGCCATCGGGATGCTGCGTGAGATGAACCGGGCCGGCACGTCCACCCTGCCGAAATCCGCCCCAACGGCTTTTGTCCGGCAGCGCTGGGCACGCCATGTGCTTCCAGGAAAGGGCATCAACCGGCGATATTACGAACTCTGTGTGCTGGCGGAATTGCGTGATCGGTTACGAGCCGGCGATGTCTGGGTTACTGGAAGCCGCCAGCACAAAGCCTTTGAAGATCGGATTATCTCGAAGGAAACACTGCAACAGATGCAAATTGATGGCGGCATTCCGGTTGCGGTCGAGACCGACTTTGAAAAGTTCATTGCGCAACGCCGCACCCAGCTCGACGCGCGCATGGCTGCGATAGATGCCAGTGCCAAAGGCGGCTTGCTACCGGATGTCACGCTTGAAAAAGGCATACTGAAAATTTCGCCGCTTGAAAAATCCACCCCACCAGAAGCGGAAGCCCTGGCTGGTAGACTATACGCCATGCTGCCGCGCATCCGGGTGACCGACCTGATGTCGGAAGTGGCGCGGTGGTCCCTCTTCACTGACTGCTTCACCCATCTGCGGACCGGCGAGACAATTGATGATCCGCGCATACTCATGGCTGGCCTACTCGCCGATGGCCTCAATCTTGGCCTGACCCGCATGGCCGAAGCATGCAGTATCGCCAGCCTTGGCCAACTCGCCTGGGCAGCCGATTGGCACATCCGTGACGAGAGTTACGGCCTGGCGCTTCGATGCCTCGTCGCCTACCAAAATCGTGAGCCGCTGGCAGCAACGTTTGGTTCAGGGCTGGCCTCATCATCTGATGGACAGTTCTTCAAGGCGGGTGGCTTTGGCCGGGATATCAGCCGGCTCAACGCCCATTACGGCGATGAACCCGGCACCAAATTCTACACCCATATCTCCGATCGTTACGCGCCATTCCATACCAAGGTCATCGCCGCGACGGCGAGCGAAGCCGTGCATGTTCTTGATGGCCTGCTCAACCACCAAGCTGAAGCGGGGCCGGGCCCGCACCGGCACCATACCGATGGTGGCGGTGTCTCGGATCATGTTTTTGCCCTCTGTACCTTGCTCGGGTTCCAGTTTGCCCCGCGCATCCCGGATCTGAAAGACCGCCGGCTCTACAGTTTCGCTAAGCCGTCCACTTATCCCACCCTGGAGCCACTGATCGCCGGCCGCATCGATGTTGGACTGATCCGCGCGCATTGGACAGATATCCTCAGGATCGCCGCATCGATCCGGACCGGCACCGTGACCGCGTCACTCATTCTGCGCCAGCTCGCATCATACCCGCGCCAGAATGGCGTGGCCGCGGCGCTGCGGGAACTCGGCCGGCTGGAGCGGACGCTGTTCACCCTCGACTGGCTGGAGGACCTTGAACTTCGGCGCCAGACCAGCCAGGAACTCAACAAAGGCGAATCCCGCAACAGCCTGGCGCGGGCGGTCTTCATTCACCGGCTCGGCGAAATCCGCGACAGGACGTTCGAGAACCAGAAGCACCGCGCCTCCGGCCTCAACCTGATTGTCACCGCCATTATCCTCTGGAATACCCGCTATCTCGCCCATCTCTCCCCGCTGGGTTGGGAGCACGTCAATCTGACCGGCGACTACATCTGGGGCGCCGAAATCAGCATAACGGAAAACACCGACGGATTGAGGCCGCTCAGGGCAGCGCCTGCCGAACTCTACCAGGCAGCATGATGTTCCGGCTTTGTCCCCTTATGTAGGAAAAATGGGCCGTTCGTTACTTCGGGCCAAAACCGGCGTTGCCAACGGCACCACCATTTTAACTCACATCCATCATCATCAAACGCCATTGTTTTTAATGCAAGGCCTCGCCGATGCCGGTGTCACTTGGAAATCTGAAGCGATCTTTCAGGAGCAAGCCGGCCATCCGATCGAGGATATTTCGATCCCTGCTGAAGACAAAACCACTGCTATTTATGCGGGCGCGGTGGTCAAAGATGCAGCGCATCCGGCAGCGGCGAAGGCTTGGCCGAGTTTCATTCATGCGCCTAAGGCTCTGGCAATTTTTGAGAGTTCCCAGTTCAAGCCCTACACAGCGGCAAAATAACCAACCAACGGGGCGGGCCTAACTGCGCCCCGCTTCCAACTGCGCGATAATGGCACTGGCGGCGGCGTCCGAGGCTAAACCCTCGGGCGCGTGCAGCGTGGCCAGGGCGGCGGTGAAGCCTTCGCGCTGGGCATTGGCGGCATCCGGGCTGGTGAGCAATGTTTGCAGCGTGGCCGCCAGTTTTTCCGGCGTGCAATCTTCCTGCAATAACTCCGGTACCAGCGGCCCATTTGCCAGCAAATTGATCATCGCCACATATTTCACCTTGATCAGACGCCGCCCGATGGCGGCGCTCAGGGCATTTACCCGGTAGGTCACGGCCATTGGCACCTTTGCCATCGCCAGTTCCAACGTTGAGGTCCCTGATTTGGTGAGCGCCGCCTGCGCCGCTGCAAAAGCGTCATATCGTTCGGCAACGCCATGCACGATGACCGGCTTGATCGGCCAGTCGTTCGTATGGGCGGCAACCGCCTCGGCAATGCCAGAAGCCGCCGCCACCACCGGCACGATATCGGGAATTTGTTGTTGCAGAATTGTAATTGTCTGACGGAACACCGGCAGTAATCGGGCGGTTTCCGTGACCCGCGACCCCGGCATCAGCACCACCGGGCGGGCGGATGGCGCGATATGATGCAGGCCGCGAAAACGTTCGGCGTTACCGTGGTCTGCGCCGGATTCCAGCACAGGATGCCCTACAAACATTGGGTTCAACCCAAAGGGCGCGAAAAAATCCGGCTCAAAGGGCAGCAGGCATAACAATTCGTCCCACAGCCCAGGAAAATGTTTCACGCGTTCCTGTCGCCACGCCCACACCTGCGGCGCGACATAATGCACCCGCTTGATGCCGGTCGGCGCCACCGCCTTTAGCACCCGCAGGCAGAACCCCGGGCTGTCGACGGTTACCAGAATATCTGGCCTGGCCGTAGTAATGGCGGCAATCGTCTGCTGCATCCGCCGCCGCAAGGGGATTAATTTTGGCAGAATTTCCGCCAGCCCCATCACGGCTAACTCCTGCATCGGAAACAACGAAATCAACCCGGCTTCCGCCATGCGAACGCCGCCAACCCCCGAAAATTCCAAGTCTGGTCTTTGTCTTTTCAGGCCGTTCATCAGCCGCGCGCCCAGCACATCGCCGCTGGCTTCGCCGGCGATGATAAACACCCGGCTCATAAAAGCTCAATGACCGGGCTGGGGGCTATGATGTCGGGCCAGTCGCGGTGGTTCAGCACACCACCATCACGCCGCACCTGGGCGATGGCTTTCATGTCGATATCGGCAAACACCAGCTCAGCTTCATCCATGATCCCGCGTACCAGAATGCCGGATTCGGGAAAGTGTTTGTCAGGCGGTCCATACACCCCGGCATAGCCGTGGTTCTCATCAATCGCGCCGCTCCAAGGCGCAAACCCCACCAGCGGGCACGTTGCTACGATACATTGATTCTCAACCGCCCGCGCCCGCGCCGACAACCGCACCCTGTTGAAGCCTGCAACGCTGTCGGTACAGCTGGGCACCAGGATCAATTCAGCCCCCGCATTCACCTGAGAGCGCACATGCAGCGGAAACTCGGCATCATAACAAATGGAAACACCGATTTTACCATGCGCGGTGGCAAACACTTTTGGTGCCGCGCCGGGGCTGATACCCCATTGCTCGGCCTCAAAGCGGGTCATGGATTGCTTGTCCTGATATTCCAGCGTGCCGGTGGGGCTGATGAACGGGGCGCGGTTGCGGATTTTGCCGTCGGCATCGCGCATCGGCAGGGTGCCGGCGAGCAGATAAATCTGGCTCCCGGCGGCAATCCGCTGCATCGCTCTCAAAAACTCACCGGCCTGCGCGGTCACAAACTCAAGTTCGGCGGTGATGTTCGGGGCACGGATCTCGGCCCCCGCCAGTACCATGGCGGCGTATTCAGGCAACACCAGCAAATCGGCGCCGCCCGCCTTGGCTTTATCCGCCAAACCCGCAATCCGGGCCACAAACCCAGCGACATGCTGCGGCGCTGTCACGCCAAATTGCGCCAGCGCCAGCCTCACAGATTTTTGGTCCAGAATGTCAGCGTTTTTTCGGTCTGCTCTGTCTCACCGCGGTCAGTCCATGACATTTTACATTGCAAATGCGGCTGTTTGGCGTAACCGCGCTTGCCCCAGAATGTATCGAGGGGGACAAAGCCTGCGGGCCGTAGCGGATGCTCAGTAGGGCGCTGCACAGCGCAAAATGTCGCTGTTTTATAAATATCGAACCTTCGCGCCTGCGCTTCCCGGGCCTCGAAAAACCCCACGCCAATACCCTGCCCACGATAAGCCTTCCGCAGCACGCTCTCGCCAAAATAAAAATAATCCCCGGGGTCGCGTGCGTTTGCCACAAACGGTTGCTGCACATGGGCTGGCTCGGCAGTCAGCGGCAGGCATGTAGCAGCCCCGACGACCTCGTCGCCGGCAAACGCCACCACCACTGCCGCTAGCTCGGCATCGACATAGGTTTGCAGATATTTTTCCTCATAGGTCGGGTTGCCATCGTAAATATATGGCCAATCCCGAAACACCTCGATCCGCAATGCCGCCAGCTCTAACAGATAAGGCGCAATCGCCTTACCTGTCAGGGTTTTGAGAGTGATCTCAGTTAGCTTTGGCAACCGGCGCTGGCGCGTTGATGATGCTCTGTGCTCCTGCGATGAACTCATTCAGCGCAGCCTGTTTCTGGTCATGGTTGAGGCCAGATTCGTTGGCCACCACCGGGCAGTAAGCTGCCACCAGATAATTGGTGATCGTCGCACTGCTCATGGTAGCATCGCTGGCTTTCAAAGCCGTCACAAAAGCGCGGGTCCGGTTCGGCAGGGTCTCAGGCGTCGCGCCATCGTACATTGCCATCAGCCCGCCACCTGGATTTGCCAGCGAGGTTGCGGTGCTGGCGGTGCTGACGTGCGGGCAACCAAATTCATCAGCGCTCGCACTTGCCATCGGCGGTACCACAGCAACGTCACGCAAGCTCTTTACTTCGGCCGGCGTTGCGTTGGCGGTCCCATCGTTACCCCACATGGTACGCACATAATTGGTCACATCACTGATATCAGTGTCGGACAGGCTAGCCGCGAACGGTGGCATCGCCGGCCCATGGTTCCAAGGCCCAAGGCCGCCTAATACCGCACCGATTACGTTGAAAGGTTCAGCCGCGGTTACCGACCCATTACCAGCCAGACCGGGGATGAGCGTCATCAAGCCTGTTCCGGCCGCCTGATGGCAACCTGCGCAATCTGCCGCATAAACCTTGGCACCGTTAGCTTTAGCCGCGGCCAATGCTTCCGGTGTCCCGGCACTCGGCGGGGTGCTGCGTGGCGGTGTGATGGTCCGCAGATAGGTAGCGATATCCTCCACGTCTGATTTGGGGATCTGGCTCATGCTATGCTCAACCACTTCGCCCATTGGCCCATAAGCCGAGCCTTTTTTGGCGTTGCCGCCGGCGTAAAGATAGGCCACCAGATCATCCTGGCTCCAACCACCCACGCCATAGGTTTTGTCGGAGGAGATATTCGGCGCGTAAAAACTATCAATCGGCGCGCCAGCCAGGGATTGATCGGCGATCAGCCCACTCATGAAATTGCGCGGCGTATGGCATTCCCCGCAATGGCCCAAGGCCTCGGTTAAATACGCGCCGTTTTTAATCTGGTCATTCCAGCTGGGGTCCATCGTCATCGGGCCTGAGCGGAAAAATAAAATCCGCCAGCCCAGCAGAACCGGGCGCTGATTGAAGGGGAACATCATGGAGCTTGGTGTCTCAGCCACCTTGACCGGTTGCAGCGAGAATAAATACGCCTTGATTGCCATCACGTCCTGATAGGTCAGCTTGGTGTATGAGGTGTAAGGCATCGCCGGATAGATGAACTTGGGAAACACCAAGTACGAGCGGCCAGGGCTGATACCATAATGCAGGGCGTTCCAGAATTGTTTGTCGGTCCAGTTACCGATGCCGGTATCTTTGTCAGGGGTGATGTTTGGTGAAGCCAAACCGCCAAATGGCGTGTTCATCACCAGACCACCAGAATATGGCGCATGGTTCGGCCCGGAATGGCAGGGCATGCAGTCGGCTGCGGCGGTGAGGTACTTGCCGCGCGCGATCAACGCAGCTTGATCAGTCGGCAGCGGCGCCAGGCTTGCTGCCGGGGCGCCGGTATTATCCGCGCTGAGGGCGACCTTCGCTGTCACCGCACCACCCAGCAGCACAACCAGTGCCGCAGCACCCCACATAGCCTTGGAAAACTTCGGCAAACCAAAAGACATGACTGGCACCCATACAAAAAGCGCGCTTAGACACGCGCGGTTCAGACCTTATTTCGCCATATTTTGAAAACGATCAAGTCTCTTCCCCTGAAAGTTTTGTTGACGGCCCATAAAGTTCCTCTGAAGTGAAGGACGGAGCCATGATCTGAATCAAGGCTCCATCCTGCACCGCCCGGAAAAAGCACGAGCGCCGCCCGGTGTGGCAGGCCACGCCGGTCTGCTCCACCTGCAGTAGTATGGTGTCGCCGTCACAATCGATCCGCAGTTCCACCAGCCTTTGGGTCTGGCCAGAGCTCTCGCCCTTGCGCCATAATTTACCCCGGCTGCGTGAATAATAGCAGACCTGCCCGGTTTTTAGGGTCTCGGTAATCGATTCGCGGTTCATCCAGGCCATCATCAGTACTTCGCCGGTGTCATAGGCCTGGCAATCGCCGGGATTAGCCCGTCATCATTGAACTCCAAACTGTCGAACAAATCGCTCATTTTGCCAGCATCCCATTGGTCAGGCAGGTTTCATCGAAGCGGGCGATAATCCTGCCGTCGTGCGGCGGCAAATCAGCCTTGCCGTCCTTGTAGTCAATCCGGCTGATCAGATCATGGATAATCGCCAGACGGGCGGCTTTTTTGTCATTGGCACGTACCACCATCCATGGCGCATCGGCGCTATCGGTCAGCCGCAGCATGGTATCGCGGGCTTTGGTGTAATCATCCCAGTGTTTCAGGGCTTTCTCGTCAATTGGGCTGATCTTCCATTGCTTCAGCGGGTCCTCGTGCCGGTCCTCCAAGCGGTGTTTTTGCTCTTTGCGGTCAATATCGAGGTAATATTTCAATAATTTGATCCCGGCTTCGGCCAGCATATGCTCAAACACCGGCACGTTGCGCAGGAATTCGTCATATTGCGTTTGGGAGCAAAACCCCATCACATGCTCCACCCCCGCCCGGTTGTACCAACTGCGGTTAAAAATCACGATCTCCCCCGCCGCCGGCAAATGTGCCACGTAACGCTGGAAATACCATTGCGTTTCCTCACGGTCGGAGGGTTTGGGCAATGCCACCACCCTGATATCGCGCGGCGAGAGATGCTCGATGATCCGCTTGATCGTGCCATCCTTACCCGCGCCGTCCCGGCCCTCCAGAATAATCAGCACCTTTTCGCCGCGTGAAATTACGTGGCGCTGCAATTTCACCAGTTCTACCTGCAACTCATGCAGCTTGAGGCTATATGTTTCGGGCCGTTTTGCAGGCTTCGGGTGTTTGGCCATCTGATCCTCGGTTGGGGTTCTTGATTCTGTCATATAGGTCATGGCAGGCCGCCACGCGACAGAAAGGCAAAACATAATTATAGCTGGCGCCAACTCAGAATGAATGGGTGGACGCCATGTTATTTGAAATAAGCCTCGGGATCATCGCCTTATTGGCAGCCAGCGGGATCGTGGCGATTTACCTCCACGATATTCGCCATACCCAGCACACCATTTTGCGGATTTACCCGGTGATCGGCCATGTCCGTTACTTTGCCGAGACCTGGGGCACTTATATGCGCCAATACCAATATCTGCCGGACTGGTCGGAGCGTCCGTTCAACCGGCTGGAACGCTCCTGGGTGTACCGCTCGGCGAAGGGGGTTTCCAATCTGATCAGCTTTGGCTCAGAGAATGTCCCGAGTTTCGTGTTTCGCAACGCCGCCTTTCCGGTTTTGGATGAGGAGAAGCTGCCCTACCCCGGCAAGCTGATCGGCATCAGCGAAGGCCCCGGCGCCTGCCGCCAACCCTATATGGCACGCACTTTTTTCAACATCAGCGGCATGAGCTACGG
>DAIDEE010000001.1 GCA_027308685.1 Acidocella sp. | reverse complement strand
GGGTGGGGGCGCATCTGAACGGCCTGGTGCAGCGGCCCGACGGCTGGCATCTCTGGGTGGCCAAGCGGGCGGCGAATAAAAAACTCGACCCCAATAAATTAGACCACCTGGTGGCCGGCGGTGTGGCGGCGGGGCACACGCCGTTCGAGACTTTGGTGAAGGAATCCGAGGAAGAAGCCGCCCTTCCGGCGGCATTGGCGGCGCAGGCCCGGCAGGTGGGGTGTTTCGCCTATAATATGGAGCGCCTGGAGGGGTTAAGGCGGGATGTGATCTACGCCTACGATTTGGTGCTGCCGGAGGATTTTGTGCCGCAACCGGCGGATGGCGAGGTGGAGAGTTTTGCGCTCTGGCCGCTGGCCGCGGTGTTTGAGCGGGTGTGCGCCAGCGACGATTTCAAGTTCAATGTGAATCTGGTGCTAATCGATTTATTCATCCGCTTTGGGTTGGTGACGGGTGAGGACGCGGCGATGCTGCGGGCGGCGCTAAACCCCGCCTAGCCGGTGGCTGATCGGTGCCAGGGCAGACTGGGCGTCTTTGTAGATGGCGAATTGTTTGGTGTAGAGCGTGTTGGCTGCTGGGTCAGGCGTGCAGCTGGCAACCCGGCGCACGCAGTTTGCCACGGCATCCTCGGGTGTGGCGAAAATCCCTACCCCAACACCGGCCAGTAATGCCGCCCCGAATGAGGCGTCGGTGTTTTCCATCACTTCCACCTCCAGCCCGGTGACATCGGCAATGATCTGCCGCCAGGTGGGGCTTTTGGCACCACCGCCCATCAGGCGGATGGCGCCGTAATGCAGCCCCAGCGCCTGCGCGGCCTGTAATACGTCGCGGATCGAGAAGGCGATGCCCTCATATAATGCGCGGGCGAAGTGGGCGCGGCTGTGTGAGATGGTGAGCCCGATGAAGTCGGCGCGCAGTTGCGGGTCCCAGTAGGGGGCGCGCTCGCCTTGCAGATAGGGGTGAAACAATAATCCCCCGCTGCCGGGGGCGATGGTAGCGGCCAGATCGTCCATTTCGGCAAAGCCGCCGGTTATGAACATGGTGTCGCGCAGCCAGCGATGCGCCGAGGCGCAGGAATTGGTGCCGGTGGCGGTGTAATACAGCCCGTCGATGACATGCGGGTAGCAGGACACCGGTGGATGCACGCTTTTGCCGTGCGTCGCCAGAAACAGCACTCCGGCGGTGGCGAGTTTCACTGCGCCGACGCCCGGCGTGATGCCGCCCACGCCGAAAAACTCCACACTGGTATCGTTGGAGCCGCAGATAACCGGCGTGCCGGGGACGAGGCCGGTGAGGGCGGCGGCCTCGGCGGTTACGCCGCTCACAATCGCGGTGGCTGGTTTGATTGGCGGCAGGGTGTCCATGTTCCAGCCGATCAACGCGCAAATCTCGGGTGACCAGTTGTTGGTGGCATCATCGGCCATCAGGGCGCCGACGGCATCAGAAAAGTCGGTTTCCCAGGTGCCGGTGAGGCAGTAACGCAGATAATCCTTCGCCAGAAACAGTTTTGCGGTGCAAGCGATGTTGGCGGGTTCATGCTTTTGCAGCCACGCCAGCATCGCCAGGGTCCAGGTGGGGTTGATGCGGTTCAGGCTGGTTTGGGTAATCATCTCTCCGGCTTGGGCGTGTAGAGCTTGGGCTTCCACAAGGCTGCGCTGGTCGCTCCACATGATCGCCGGGCGGATGATTTTCTCCGCCGGATCCATCAGCACCGGGATATGCGCTCCAGCGGAAACGCCGATCCCGGCAATCTGAGCGGCGGGAATTCCTGCTGCCGCCAGGGCTTGCTTCACCGCCATGCCGAGGGCCTCCCGCCATTCTGCCGGGTGTTGCTCGGCAAAGCCGGGTTGCGGGATATGGGTGGTGATCGGGCTGCTGCCCTCGCCGAGGCGATGGCCGGTGGTGTTAATCACCATCGCCTTCAGGCTGCCCGCCCCTAAATCAATGCCCAGCAAATAACGCATCAAAACTTGCCCCGGTTGTGCATCACCCTTAGCTTAAGAGGTATGTCCGACACCGCACAACTCGACCCCGCCTTGGTCCCCGCAACCGCGGCGGGTTTGCAAATTCCCGTCATCGATTTCGCGCCGTTTCTGGCGGGCACCAAGGCTGAGCGCGCCGCCACCGCCGAGGTTATCGGGCGGGCCTGCCGGGAGATTGGGTTTTTCTACGTGATCAACCACGGCATTGAGGCCGGGTTGATCGCCGATGTGTATGCCCAGGCCAAGCGGTTTTTTGATCTGCCGGTCGCGCAAAAGGCCGCGATGGCGATTGAAAATTCCGCCTGCCATCGTGGCTGGTTTCAGGTGGGGGGCGAGAACCTTGACCCCGCCAGACAAAAAGCCGCCGGGGATTTGAAGGAGGGAATCAAAATTGGCCGCGATCTGCCGCCTACGCACCCGCTGGTGCTGGCCAAAACGCCGTTGCACGGCCCGAACCAGTGGCCGGAAAATCTGCCCGGCTGGCGCGAGGTGATGCAGACCTATTACGACCGCATGACCGGGCTGGGCACGCACATGTTGCGGGCCTTCGCGCTGAGTTTAAGCCTTGATGAGCATTATTTTGACCGCTGGCTGACCACGCCGATGACCACGCTGGGGCCGTTGCACTACCCGCCGCAGCACGGCCCGATTACTGAAGCTCAAATTGGCGCTGGCGCTCATACTGACTTTGGCTGCCTGACATTGCTGGCGCAGGATGCGGTGGGCGGCTTGCAGGTGCGTGCCAAAACCGGCCTGTGGGTTGAGGCCCCGCCGGTTGCGGGAAGTTTTGTGGTGAATATCGGCGACATGATGCAGCGTTGGACCAATGATCTGTTCACCTCCACCTTGCACCGGGTGGTGAATGTCTCGGGCCGCGAGCGTTATTCCCTGCCGTTTTTCTTCGACCCGGATTTTGGTGCCGAGGTAGCCCCTGTCGGCCCCAACCCGCGCTACGCGCCCACCACGGCGGGCCAGTATCTGTTGGACAAAATTAACGAATCCTTCGTCTATCACCAGGACAAGACCCAGTGATGTTGCGCTGCGGTAGCGCATATAGAATCTTCCGCCTATAAGCTGCTTCCAGTCACAAACTGGAGAGCCATTATGAGTGCTGCCGCCGGAACCACCAAAAAAACCATCGTCACGGCGCTGCCGGGGGACGGCATCGGCCCGGAGGTGATGGCGGCCACCATGAAGATATTGGCGGCGGCGAACGCTCCGATCGAGTGGGAAATGGCCGAAGCCGGCGCCGAAGTATTCAAAAAGGGCATCGGCACCGGGGTTACCCGTGAGGCGCTGGACAGCATTGCCCGCAACGGCCTGGCTCTGAAAAGCCCACTGGAAACGCCAGTGGGGTTTGGCGGCAAGTCCGCCAATGTCACATTACGCAAGTATTTTGAGCTGTATGCCAACATCCGTCCGGTGCGTGAGCTGCCGGGCGTGATGGCACCGTTTACCGGGCGCGGGATCGACATGGTGATCGTGCGGGAGAATGTTGAGGATGTTTACGCCGGCATCGAGCATATGCAGACCCCTTCGGTGGCGCAATGTTTGAAGCTGATGACAGCGCCCGGCTGCGAGCGCATCGTGCGGGCGGCGTTTGGCTTGGCGATGGCCGAGGACCGCAACAAGGTCACCTGCGCCACCAAAGCCAACATCATGAAGCTGACCGAAGGTATGATGAAGCGGATGTTCGAGAAGGTGGGGCCAGATTTCCCCAGCATCGCGCAGGAACATATCATTATCGATAATTGCGCGCATCAGCTGGTGATTGCGCCTGAGCAGTTCGATGTGATCGTCACCTCCAACATGAATGGCGATATTATTTCCGACCTCGCGGCCGGGCTGGTGGGTGGCTTGGGCATCGCACCGTCTTCCAACCTTGGCGATCATGTGGCGATGTTTGAGGCCGTGCATGGTTCGGCCCCGCAGATCGCGGGTAAGGGGCTGGCCAACCCCACCGCCTTGCTCTCTGCCGCTATCATGCTGCTGCGTTATATCGGCGCGTTTACAGCGGCTGAGGAAATCGAGCAGGGGTTGTTCATTACGCTTGCGGAAGGAAAAAACCTCACCGGCGACTTATCACCGCGCGGTCATGGCGTTGGCACCGATGCGTTTACCGACCAGGTTATTGCCAATCTGGGGCGCTCTTCCAACCTGGCCTCACGCGACTATAAAAAATTCGAACTGTTGGCTTGGCCGGAGCTGACCGCCCATGTGGAACCCGATCGCCGCGCCCTGGTGGGGATCGATGTGTTTTTAGAATCTGAGCTTGGTGCGGATGAACTTGGCAAGGCACTGGCGGCGATTGCCGAGGATACGCCGTTCCGTCTGAACGGCGTTTCCAACCGCGGTGTGCAGGTTTACCCCTCCACCGGCGGGCAGACGTTTTTGGTTGATCATTTCGCCTGCCGCTTTATGTTCAAGACCCCGATTGATCTGAACGCCTCGCTCGCCACCGGCCAACCCGAGATCAGCTATCTGGTGCAGCGCATCGGCGCCAAATTCACCTGGATGCATATTGAAAAGTTGCAGAGCTTCGACGGCAAGGATGCGTTCGAGCGCCCGCAGGGTGAGGGCTAGACCGGAAATATTAATAACCTAGTGTCTTCGGCGGCTATGTTACGAAGTATTAATATGTTGTTGTTAGTCTCACGCAGTTGGTTTTTGCGTGAGGTCTGGCTTGATGACACAAGGTTTTATTCATGAACAACAGCATGAGTATAATGCTGTTGGCCGATACAAATATGTATCGCAGGATGATATTGCCGATGAGGCAGTACGGCGCACCAGGGCCGAAGTGCACCGGGCCTGGCCACCAGGATTCACGGTGGCGTTTATTTTATGCGTTTCGGTATTATTGTGGATTTGGATTGTTGGCGCCGGTATCTGGATCGAGCATCATTTCAGCTAGCGTCTGCCCGTTGTGCGAATGAACGCGTTTGTCTCTGACTCCATCATTATCGATCCGCTATTGCAGCGCGAGATTACGGCGCGGGTGATTGCGGCTGAATTGGGCGTAGAGCCAGCGCAAGCGGCGGCATATTTAGGGCCGCTGGTGTTGCCTGATGGTAAAACAGTGGGGCTATTTGCCCGCCATGCCGCAGACGCGATTATTTTGGATGCGTGTGGCCACGTGGTGTTGATCACCCGGATATTTTCACCGGGAGCAGGGCTATTGGCGATCCCCGGTGGATTTATCGATGACGTGGTCGGCAAGGTCGAGACGCCGTTGGTCACCGCGGCCCGTGAGGCAGTGGAGGAGACCGGTATTGCGGCAGCGGTGCTGGCACACTGCGTACCATTTGCCGTGGGCACGCGTTCATACGACCGGCCGTTTGATATTCGCCAGGCCTGGAACGATCTCGCCGGGACCAACATCCGTAAGGGCGATGTGTTCAGCGTTTCCACTCAGGCATTTTGTTTCAAAATTCCAGGTGATCTGCATGATTATCATTTACAGGCCGGTGATGATGCTAAGGCCGTGAATATTTGGGCGGTGGACAAACTTATCCCCAGCCTGTTCGCGGTGCCGGACCATTTGACCATGATACATTCTGCCATTTTGGGCGAATAGCGCCCTAATCATTACAATATGGCTAAAGGCGCATTTCGCGCTGGATTTCAATCCTGAATTGTGTTTTGAGATTCACCCTGCGTAAACTATTCGGAAACATCCATTCCAACGTCAGGGGCTTCATCTTGCACTTCGTCATGTCAAAATCGGCTGAAGTGTTATGAGCGGTTTTAGGTCGAGATTTTGGGCGCGCACCGGCGGCATCATCGATCGCTGGTTTCATGACCGTATATTTTTGGTGCGCGGCCGCGATAAGGTGCGTGCCCTGACCGTTACGAAACGCGAGCAATTAACGGCTGCCATGATCATCAGCGGGTTTATGGTTTGGTCAGCCGGTGCAACACTCACGGCGGCGCTCTCAGGTAGCGGGCTGATGCGGGCAGCGCATACGGAAACTGCGCTTGGGCATGCTGTGCAGCACGCCAAGGCCGAATTGGCATTGGTGCAGGCGCACAGCCAGGCGATGATTGCAAAATTACAGGCTGAGGCCGCGCAGGCGCAGGCGCAGCGTCATGACGCGGTGGCGGCGGCTAATGCGGAGATAGCGGCGGACCATGCGCAGGTGGAGGATTTAACCCGGCAGGTGGAATCCTCGATCGGTTCGGTGCAGAGCATCATCAAATCCACGGGGCTGGACCCTTCACATCTGATGGCGTCGGCACCGGCCCCTGACCATCAAACCGCCAGCGCGCCGGTTGTTTCGGCGGCGCCAATGGCGAGCGATCCAAGCCGGACGCAGTTACGAGATGATGTGGGCCGGCTACAATCACTCAATGCAGTATTGCAACATTTGCCGATCGCCACACCAGTTTCAAATATCGATATTTCTAGCCCGTTTGGGTACCGCGCCAGCCCCTTCACCGGCGCACGGGAATTTCACGTGGGGATTGATCTGCGTGACCCGATGAACACGCCGGTGTATGCTACGGCTCCTGGCGTGGTGATTTTTGCAGGAGTCGAGGATGGTTACGGTGAGCTGATCGAAATTGATCATGGCTATGGTCTTACCACACGCTATTCGCATCTCAATAAAATTCTGGTCAAGCTGGGCACCAAGGTCGGGCTGCATCAGGAAATTGGCCTGCTGGGTAACACAGGCTGGAGCACTGGCCCGCATCTGCTCTACGAGACGCGCTATAATGGCGTGCCGCTCAACCCGTTGCAGTTTATCAAGGTATATCATTGAATGTTCAATAATAAAAAATCTGCCGCCAGTGCTGGAACGCAGGTCGCCACCACCGCGTTCGACCGCAATAAACCGGCCTCGCGTTTGAATATTGTGCCCTCAATTATCAGTGCCGATACCACGGTACGAGGCGACATCCAGAGCGTTGGGGAGTTGCATGTGGAGGGCTCGGTGATTGGTAATATCAATGTCGCCAAACTAGTGATTACCGATGGCGGCAACGTGACAGGTGATATCACCGCCTCTGACGTGCGTATTTGTGGCACCCTGACAGGGGCGGTGCGTAGCAAGATGGTAACGCTGACCACCACCGCGCGGGTAACTGGCGATGTGTATCATGAGGTACTGGCCATTGAGGCCGGTGCCAGCTTGGAAGGCCAGTGCCGCCGTCTGGTGCCGGTGGTGATTGAAACCGCATCGGAGTGTTTTGAAACGATATTGCCGACCCCGGCCAATGAGGAATATGCCAGCGCTTCATAGCGAGCGTTGTCTTCGGGGGTCAGTGTACGCGCCTGCGGCCCTTAGTGCCTTTATGGATGAAGCGATCGCCACCCCCATCCCCAAGACACCGCTGGCCGGTGCGGTCTGGCTGGCATGAGATTTCATCCGACCGAATCTGCAATGGCCCGCTTGATCCGCAAATCGCGCCTCGTCGATCGGAATATCCAGAAACGCGGCACTGTTACGCATTGAACCTGGCAGCTTGGCATTCAGCTCATTGAAATGCAGCAGCATTAAATTCGGAAGATGCCAGATATTCCGATAGTTTTGATAGTCTGCCGGATCAGCGCGGACAAGAATACGTGACGGCGTTAGCGTTATATTTTGTAAAATATATCGGTGGTACGGTCGGTGCCTGATGATGGCTAATCGCATTGTTTCGAGAATTCTTCGATATGTTTTGAAAACAACATCGAAAAATAATCGTTGTTGGTGTGCAAAAGCGGGCCAGGAGAGATTGAAACACTTCTGGATATCATATACTTATATAAATTATATAAACGTCCGACAAAAACCACCGGAGGAAACATGAATCATAATTTTACAGGGGAACAACCCAAGTTGAACGCGTCGCGGCGTTCACTCTTGAAAACCGGCATGGCGCTGGGGGCGTTAGGGGTTGTGGCGCGGCCATCGCTGGCGGCGGCTGATACCGCATCGAACGGCACGGTGACGCTGCCGTTTGCCAATGGCGTGCGGCCAACGGTGGCGGCGGGCACGTTCCCGCAGAAGGGCGAGATGATATTGCAGCGCACCCGTCCGCCGCTGCTGGAAACCCCTTGGCCGGTGTTCGAGCAAAATCTGTTCACCCCGAATGCCCTGACCTATGTGCGCTGGCATCTGAACGATTATCCAACTTCGGTTGATGTCAGCAAATTCAAATTGAAGATTTTCGGACAGGTTGAGAAACCCTATGAGTTGACCCTCGATGAGCTGGTGAGCAGTTTTCCGCCCACGCAAATCGCCGCGGTTAATCAGTGTTCAGGCAACAGCCGTGGCTTTATTTCGCCGCGGGTGCCGGGCGCGCAGTGGGCGCATGGCGCGATGTTCAACGCCATGTTCACGGGCGTCACGCTCGCCAAGTTGTTAGCCCGCGCCGGGGTTAAGCCGGGGGCTAGCCATGTAGCGTTCCGCAGCCTGGAGACGCCGGTGGCACCTTATCCTGCCAAGACGCATTTTGAAAAAGTGCTGCCACTGGATAAAGCCAATGATGGCGCCACCACCATCGCCTATGAGATGAACGGCGAGCAGATGCCGTTGCTGAACGGCTTCCCGCTGCGCCTGGTGGTGCCCGGCTGGTATGCCACCTACTGGGTGAAGATGGTCTCAGAAATTGAGGTGACGAACCATCCCGGCACCGGCTTCTGGATGACCCCGGCTTACCAGGTTCCTGACAACCGGGCTGGGGCGATGGTCCCCGGTGAAGTGGGCGTTAAAATGGTGCCGATCAGCGCCATGGTGCCGCGCAGCTTCATTAACTCGGTCGGTAAAGTGCCGGTGGGCAAGCCGGTCGCGCTCAAAGGGTTTGCGTTCGGTGGTGGCAGCGCCCTCACCACGGTGCAAATATCCATCGATGGCGGCACCACCTGGCACCCAGCCCGGCTGGGCAAAAACTGGGGCGAATATGGCGCTCGCGAATGGGCTTCAAGCTTCACGCCTCCCAAAGCTGGTACCTACCGGGTGATGGCAAAAGCCTCCAACGCAGCGGGCCTCGAACAGCCTATGGACGGCCGCTGGAACCCTGGTGGGTTCATGTACAACGCCATCGAACATATCGACATTCAAGCTAGCTGAAAGGGAATAATAAACATGAAACACCTCAGCCTCGCCGTCGCTTCCCTCGTCATGCTCACCGGCGCTGCCGGCGCCTGGGCGGCTTCCGGCGGTTCAAAGGTAAATTGGCAATCGGTTTCGGTGACAGTTCCGGGGCCTGGCGGATTTTACAGCGGGCCGAACGCGCAAATTCTCAATACCAATTGTGTGACGTGCCACACTGCCGGGTTTGCTGAACGCCAGCCGACGTTGTCGCTTGCAGCCTGGACCGTTGAAGTCACGAAGATGAAAAAAGCCTTTGGTGCGCCGATTGTGGACGCCGATATTCCCATTATCGCGCAGGCAATGTTCAGCCGCCAAGCGAAGTAACGGGTGCGGTTTAGCGTGGTGCCGGTGGTGCCACGCTAAATTTTTACCGAACCGATTAAAAATTCCACATTGCCTTCCGGGCCGGTGATCGGGCTGCGCTCAACGCCTTGCACTTGCCAGCCTTCCAAGCCAGCCCACCAATTTTTAATTTTCTCGCATACGGCGTCGTGGATGGCGGCATCGCGCACCACGCCGCCTTTGCCAACATGCTCGGGTCCGGCTTCGAACTGCGGCTTGATCAGCGCCACCGCGAACGCGCCGGGGGCGCATAGGGCCAGGGCGGCGGGCAGCACGATTTGCAGGCCGATGAAGCTGGCATCGCACACCAGCGCGCCGATCGGGTCAGGAATCAGGGCAGGGGTGAGATGCCGCGCATTGGTTTTTTCCAGCACGGTGACGCGGGGGTCGGAGCGCAGTTTCCACGCCAGTTGGCCGTGCCCGACATCGACCGCGTAAACATGTTTGGCGCCGTTCGTCAGCAGCACATCGGTGAAGCCGCCGGTGGAGGCGCCGACATCCAGCCCCACTCGTCCGGTGGGATCGAAGCCGAAATGTTTCAGCCCATGCGCCAGCTTGACGCCGCCGCGCGACACCCAGGGGTGGTCCTGGCCTTTGATGATGATTTCCTTGTCGTCGGGGATCATGTCACCGGCCTTGTTGACGCGGGCGGTCTCCACATAGACCAGCCCGGCCATGATGAGTGCCTGCGCCTTCGCCCGGCTCTCCACCAGGCCACGGGCGACCAGCAATAAATCAGCGCGTTGTTTGGGCAATTAGCTCTTACGGGTCACAGTGAAGCGGGCAAGCAGCTTCAACAACTCGGCCCGCTCGCCAAAACTTTCCAGATGCTGCGCGGCCTGGTCAGCCAGGTGCTCGGCCTGGGCGCGGGCGCGGTCCAGCCCGAGAATCGAGACCATGGTGGCCTTGCCCTGGGCGGCGTCCTTGCCGACCGTCTTGCCGATATCCTCAGCGGACCCGGCTTCATCCAGCACGTCGTCATAAATCTGGAAGGCGCCGCCGAGTTCGCGGCCGTAGGCGGCGATAAAATGCCGCTGCGCCTGCGGGGCGCGGCCCAAAATGGCACCGGCTTCGGCGGAGAACTGAATTAGCCGCCCGGTCTTCAGGGCCTGTAAGCGGGTGATCTCTGGGCCGGAGAGCTGCTTGCCCTCGGCCAGCATGTCGATCATCTGCCCGCCCACCATGCCGCGTGCGCCGGAGGCAAGGGCGAAGGCAGAGATCAGTTCACAGCGGGCTTCGGCGTCGGCATGGGTGTCCTCCTCGGCCAGCACCTCGAAGGCGCGGGTCTGCAGAGCATCGCCAGCCAGAATCGCGGTGGCTTCATCAAATTTTTTATGGCAGCTCGGCTGGCCGCGGCGCAGATCATCGTCATCCATCGCGGGTAAATCGTCATGCACCAGCGAATAGGCATGCAGCATCTCCACCGCCGCCGCCACCCGCGCCGCGCAAGTAACATTCACGGTGAATAATTTGGCGGTCTCCATCACCAGAAATGCCCTGAGGCGCTTGCCGCCGTTCAGGCAGGCGTAACGCATTGCTTCAATCAGTCGTGCCTCGGCGGCTTCCGGCACCGGCAGCAGCGCATCCAACTGCGCCTCCACCAGCCGGGCAGCTTCGGTCATGGCCTCAGCCAGCAAATCGGGTTTGCGTACCAAATCGAGCGCCATGTCTATTCCTCGTTCTTTAAGCCAAGCGTGCCGTCGGCCCGCGCCACAATCGCCTGCACTCTGGCTTCCGCCTCAGCCAGCTTGGCCTCGCAATGTTTTTTCAAGGCCGCGCCGCGCTCATAGGCGGCAATGGCGTCTTCGAGTTTTTGCTGGCCGGATTCCAGCCCACGCACAATCGCCTCCAGGGCGGCCAGCGCCTCCTCGAAGGGCATTGCGGAAATATCGGTTTCAGGTTTGCTTGCCATGGCTTTTGACTACCCGGACAGGCGCAAATTCACAACCTTGCTATAAGCGCATCAGCGCCTTCACATGAGCGGCGGTGGAGGAAGCCAGGGCGTCCAGGTCATAGCCGCCCTCCAGCAATGAGACCACCCGGCCGGGGCAAAACTCGTCGGCCACCGCCAGCAGCATCTCGGTCACCCATGTGAAATCCGCCTCGCGCAGCCGCAATTGCGCCAGCGGGTCGTGCGCATGGCCGTCAAACCCGGCGGAAATGATCAGCAATTCCGGCTTGAAAGCCCGCAGTGCGGGAATAATCCCTGACCCCCAGGCCACCCGGAAATCATCGCCGCCGGAACCGGGAGACAGCGGTGTATTGATGATATTGGCGGCAATGCCGGTCTCATAAGCCATGCCGGTGCCGGGATAGCAGGGGTGCTGGTGCGACGAGCCGTAGAAGAGGTCTGGGTCAGCAGCAAAAATATCCTGCGTCCCATTGCCGTGATGCACGTCGAAATCCACCACGGCAATGCGCTGCAGCCCCCACCTGGCGCGCGCGTGGAGGGCGGCGACCGCGGCGTTGTTGAACAGACAGAACCCCATGGCGCGGTCGGCCTCGGCATGGTGACCAGGCGGGCGCATTGCCACAAAGGCGGCTTTGGCCCAGCCTTCCATGACAGCGTCCACCGCCGCCATCGCCCCACCGGCGGAGCGCCGCGCCGCTTCCAGCGAGGCAGCGCTGACGAAGGTATCGGCATCGATGGGTTGGATTTCACCGGGTTTAACCTCGAGCGCCAGCATCACCTCGACATGGCGTTTGGTGTGGGCCGCTTCCAGCGCAGCGACCGGGGCGATGGGAGCCAGTTCCCGCAGCAAATCGGTGAACATCGGGGCTTCCAGGGCGCGCAGCAGATACCGCACCCGGTTAGCACATTCGGGATGATGTTCGCCGGTGTCATGCTCCAGCGCTATCGGGTGCGTGAATAAGGCCACACTCATAAGGTTGCCTCCACCTGGCAGCGGATGGTGAAGCTGAACACGCCGCGCGTCTCGCTGGCCGCCACTAACGCATGCCCGCTGGTTTGACAAAAATCTCTGAAGTCACCCAGCGCTTCAGGGTCGGTCGCCAGTACGCGTAACTTATCGCCCGCTGCCATGCCGCGCAGCGCGCGGGCTGCCCGCAGTACCGGCATCGGGCTTTTCATGAATTGTGCATCGATCAGCATTTCAGCCATTTTCACTCCCTGCGTTCAGCATGACCGCCGAACCGGACTTGAGCAAGTCTGCCAATGCGCCGACACTATCGCCATGACATATCGCATTGGCATTGATCTGGGTGGCACCAAAACCGAAATTCTGGTTCTCGGCCCGGATGGTGGCAATGTGCTCCGCCGCCGTGCGCCGACGCCCAAGGACTACGGCACGGCGCTGGCGATGATGGCGGAGATGGTGCGCCAGGCCGAAGTTGATATTGACGCCGCCGCGACCGTGGGGGTGGGGATACCCGGCAGCATCAGCCCGGCGACCGGGCTGGTGAAAAATGCCAATTCGAATGCGCTGAACGGCCACAAGTTTGATAAGGACCTCGGCGAGTTGCTCAACCGCGAAATCCGGGTGGCCAATGACGCCAATTGCTTTGCCCTGTCGGAAGCCTCCGATGGTGCGGCGGCGGGGGCCTCCGTGGTGTTCGGGGTGATTTTGGGCACCGGCTGCGGGGCGGGGATTGTGGTGGATGGCAAAATTCTGGAAGGTCGCCACCGTATTGCCGGCGAATGGGGCCATACGCCGCTGCCCTGGCCGCGCCCTGATGAACTGCCGTTGCGTCAATGCTGGTGCGGGCTGGACGGCTGCCTGGAGACCTATGTTTCCGGCACTGCCTTGGCACGGGAGGCTGACGGCCCCGCCGCCCGCGACGCCACCCAGCTTACCGCCCGCGCCGCCGCCGGCGATGTGGCTGCCGCCAAGGCGCTGGCAATCCATGCTGATCGTCTGGCCCGCAGCCTGGGCGCACTCTCAACCCTGCTGGACCCGGATGTGATCGTGCTGGGCGGCGGGCTCTCCAACCTGCCACATCTGTACGAGCAGTTGCCCGCTCTGATGGCTCCGTATGTGTTCTCGGACGTGTTCACCGCCAAGGTCGTACCGAACAAACACGGCGATTCCTCTGGGGTGCGTGGTGCGGCCTGGCTGTGGCCCGCGCGTGGCTGATGCCGGGCTTCTGCCGCGACTGCGATGTTATCACGCCGGATAGTGCGGGCGCGTGCTTGGCGTGCGGCAGTGTGCGGCTGGTGCGGCATCCGGAGCTTTTCAATCTCCACATTGGTCATGTTGATTGCGATGCGTTCTACGCCAGTGTCGAAAAGCGTGACCGGCCTGAGCTGGCCGATGTGCCGCTGATCGTGGGCGGCGGCACGCGCGGCGTGGTGACCACCTGCTGCTATGTCGCCCGGCTGTACGGCGTGCGCAGCGCCATGCCGATGTTCAAGGCGCTGGCGCTGTGCCCGAAAGCGGTGGTGATTCCGCCGAATATGGCGAAGTATATTGTGGTATCGCGCGAAATCCGGGCGCTGATGGAGACCCTCACACCGCTGGTGCAGCCGCTCTCGATCGACGAGGCGGTGCTGGATTTGTCAGGCACCGAGGCGCTGCACGGCACCCCGCCGGCCATTACCTTGAATAAATTATCGCGCACCGTTGAGCGTGAAATCGGTGTGACTATTTCGATTGGCCTGTCGCACAACCGGCTGCTGGCCAAGCTGGCGGCGGAGCGGGATAAACCGCGCGGCTATTTTGTGTTCGGCCACGACGCTGCAGCGATTCTGGCACCCGAGCCGGTCGGCACGCTGCCTGGCATCGGCCCGGCGATGGTAAAGCGTCTCGGGACTTTGGGCATCACCCGGATCGGCCAACTGGCGGCCCTCGATGAGCGTGCCGCCCGCCGGATGCTGGGCGATGAGGGGTTGTCGCTGGCGGCGCGGGCGCGGGGCGAGGATTTCCGCAGCGTGCACATCGAGCGCGACACCAAATCGATCAGCGCCGAGACCACCTTTGCGGTTGATCTTAAAAATCCCGCTGACCTCGAAGCGGCACTTTGGCGGCTGACCGAGAAGCTCGGTCGGCGCTTGCGCGAGGAGCATTACGCCGCCGCCGGGATCACCCTGAAGCTGAAAACCGCCGCTTTCACCACGCGCACCCGCAGCCAGCGCCTAGCCAACCCCACGCAACTGCCGGAAACCCTGTTCGAGGCCGGGCGTGAATTGCTGAGCGCGGAGGCGGACGGCACCGCCTTCCGCCTGCTTGGCATCGGCGCCAGTACGCTGTGTGACCCGGCACTGGCCGACCAGGGCGATCTGGCTGACACCGCCACGCCGCGCCGCGCCGCAAGGCAGGCCGCCATCGACAAACTGCGGGCGCGGTTCGGCAATGCGGCCATCGGTCAAGGCAGAGCCTTGCCGAAAGCCCCGCCGTCAAAGTAACTTACACTATGACCGAAATTATCGCCGCCACCCAGCAAGCCTACCGCGAGGCGATGTCGCGCCTGGGAGCTGCCGTTAACATTATCACCACCACCGGGCCGGAAGGCGATGTGGGGTTCACCGCCTCGGCGGTTTGCAGTGTTACCGACACGCCGCCGACCCTGCTGATGTGCATGAACCGGAACGCCAAGCTGAATCCCATCTTCAAGGCGGCGGGATTTTTATGCGTCAATGTGCTCGCACCGGAGCATGAGGAACTCTCGCCGGTGTTTGCCAGCGTCGGCGATATCCCGATGGCGGCGCGCTTTGCCATGGCCAGTTGGCAGCGCCTGACCACCGGGGCGCCGGTGCTCACCAACGCCGCCGCCAGTTTTGACTGCATTGTTGATCAGATCACCGAGATCGGCACCCACAGCGTGTTTTTCTGCACTGTGCAATCCATCAACCTCGGCACCGCACCCTCGGGGTTGATCTACCATGGGCGGTCCTACCACCCGATCAACCCGAAGGCCGCGTGACGGACGTTACGACGGCGGCGGGGTGGGCGGCTGGCCGTTCAGCGAGATGTCGTCGGTGACGCGGATATTTTTGCCGACCGTGTAGGTCAGGCCGTTCAAACCCCAATCATAGCGGTTCAACGTGCCCTCGGTATGAATGGCGGTAACGGCGTCGCCGGTTTTGATATAGGTGATTGCCATGGTGAACGGGTGGGTCTGGCCATGCAGGGTTAGGTTGCCCACCATCTCAGTGCCGTTATCCTGGCAGCTGCCGGTGAAGCTGGTGGTCGGGTAGTCGTCCGGGTCTAAAAAATCCTTGCTCATGGTTTGTGCGCGGATCAGCGCGTTTGGCGAGGACAGGCTTTTCACCTGGAAGGTAACGTTGATATCGCAGGTTTTGGCAGCCAGGTCGTAGTTCAGCGTGCCGGCGAGCTCGCGGTAGGTGCCGGCGATATTGATGATGATGGCGTGCGAATGGGTTTGCGCCAGCATGTTCCCGGCGGTCAGCGGCAGGGTCATGGGGGCGGCGAGGGCAGCATTCGGCAGGGCAAGGGCGCTCAAGAGCAGCAGGCGTTTCATGGAGTTTCCTTTTCGTATCGCCGTGATTGATTCACGTTTGCTGGATTAGGTTGCCATATACGGCAACATTGGGCAACTAAAACCCGAAGATATTTACCAGCAGCGGCAGCATGATCGAGGTGATGATGCCATTCAGCCCGATGGCGACGCCGCCATAGGCTCCGGCGGTTTCATTGATCAGGATCATCCGGGCGGTGGCCAGCCCGTGCGCTGCCGTACCCGCCGCCAGCCCCTGCGCCCGCCAGTCCTTCACCCGCACCAGCCAGAATACACCGGTGCAGATAATCGCGCCAAACACGCCGGTGATCATCACGAATACCGCCGTGAGCGGTGGCTGGCCGCCGAGATTTTGCGCGACGGCCATCGCAATCGGGGTGGTGACCGATTTTGGCCCCAGCGAAACCAGCACGTCGTGCGGGGCGCCCAACGCGCGGGCGATCAGCATGGCGGAGACGGCGGCGACGATCGAGCCGGTGGTGAGCGAGATGAAAATCGGGACGAAATGCTTTTTAATCGAATGGCGGTTGGCATACATCGGAATCGCCAGCGCGACGGTGGCCGGCCCGAGCAGGAAATGCACATATTGCGCACCATTAAAGTACGCGCTGTAGGGCGTGCCGGTGACCAGCAATGCGCAGGCCAGCAAGGTGATTGATAGAAAGGTTGGGTTGGTAATGGGTTTGTGCCCGGCTTTGATGTCGATAAAGCAGGCCAGTTCCCAGGTGCAGAGCGTGGCGGTCAGCCCCATCAGCGGCTGGGTTTGCAGGTACGACCAGACATGGAAAAACGGCAGCGGCAGCAGGCTATGCATCGGCCTTGCCCCGCAATAAGCGCTGCATCAGCACGCCGGTCACCACCAGCCCCAGAATGGTGGAAACCGGAATCGCCACCGCAATGGCCAGGGCGTTGGCCTTCAGCACCTGCAACTCGGTCACCACGCCCACCCCGGCGGGGACGAACAACAGCCCGAGATATTTCAGGAATCCCCCTGCGGTATCGTGCAATGACTGGCTCGGCCCGCCGCGCCAGATCAACAGCCCCAGCAGCAATACCAGCCCCATTACCGGGCCGGGAATCGGCAGGCCGGTGCCTTCCTGCACCACAGTGCCGGCCAGTTGGCAGAGCAGCAGCATCATAATCGACCGGACCATCGCGCCCTCATAGTTCCCAGCCCCACCCATACGCGCCTTGCGAATTTCGCCAAGCGGGACGACATAACATGTATTGATCCAGGGAGCCTGAACCAATGCCAAGCTGGCAATCCTACGTCCTGAATTTCACAGTGCGGCTGCAGGTCAAGCGCAAGCTGGCCAAGGCGCGCGACGCGCAGGCGGTCCGCCGCGCGTTTGGCGCGGCTTTGCCCGCGCCGGCCGGTGCCAGTTTCAGCCCTGGCGAGGCTGGCGGCATGGCGGGTGAGTGGGCACAGGCCGGGGGCATCGCGGCGGGCACGCTGCTGTATCTGCATGGCGGCGGCTACATGGCCTGCTCACCCAAAACCCATCGGGCGATTACCGGCAGCTACGCCACCCGCGGTCTTAAGGTGTTCACCCCTGATTACCGGCTGGCCCCGGAGCACCCGTTCCCGGCGGCGGTGGAGGATGGGCTGGCGGCTTATAAAGGCTTGCTGGGGTCTGGCATTGCCCCTGGGGCGCTGGCGGTCGGCGGCGATTCCGCCGGTGGCGGGCTGGCGCTGGCGGTGCTGCTGGCGGCTCAACAGGCCGGGTTGCCGATGCCATCGAGTTGTCTGGTGTTTTCGCCCTGGACTGATCTGGCAATTACCGGCGAGACCATCAAAACCAACCAGCGGCGCGATTCCATGCTGGCCGGTAACACCATGGCTGACGGCGCGGCGTTCTACCTGAATGGCGCTGATGCCAAAAATCCGTTGGCTTCGCCGTTGTACGGCGATTTTGCAGGCTTTCCGCCGTTGTTCATCACGGTGGGCGAGGCTGAGGTGCTGCGCGATGATGCCACCCGCCTGGCGGCGCGGGCGCAGGCGGCTGGGGTGAAGGTAAGCCTCACGGTGGCCGACAACATGCCTCACGTATGGCAATTGTTCCAATTCATGCTGCCCGAGGCAAGGCAGGCCATGGATGCAGCCGCCGCCTTCGCAAAATCACATTTTATCGCCTGAAGCCTTGCTTTGACGGCCCTATGCGGCTAAACGCGCCACTTTGCTGCCGGTCGGGATCGGCGGCTGTTTTATTTTGGAGCTGACACGGTGAAACCTAATATTCATCCGGAATACCACGAGATCAATATCATCATGACCGATGGTACCGAGTTTAAAACCATGTCGTGCATGGGCAAGGCCGGCGACACGCTGCGCCTCGATATCGATCCGAAGTCGCATCCGGCGTGGACTGGCGTGCAGCGTGTGATGGACACCGGCGGCCAGGTCGCCAAGTTCAACAAGAAGTTCGCCAGCATCGGCAAGCGTAAGGAGTAAACGCGCCTGGGAGGCCATTCGACAGGCATTTCTCCGCTTCCGGTGCTCACGTACCTATGTACGCTCCGTTCCGGTTCTCGAAAAACCTGCCGACTGACCCCCCATTCACGTTCACTGTTTTAGTAGTTAAAAAACCGCCCATTTTTGGGCGTTTTTTTATTTCAGGCCGGGGGTGCTCAGCCTGGCTTCGATGGTGTCCAGGGCGGCTTCGATTGAGGTGCGGGTGAGCAGGCGCAGCAGGCCGCGGGACCGTTTGGGTTTTAGCCAGAGCGGCTTGGCTTTGGGGCCACCGATGGTGGTCAGCACGCTGTCGATATCGCCGAATTCGTCGATCAGGCCTAGTGTTTTTGCACTCTCGCCCAGCATGTAGCCGCCGTCGAACACCGCTTCATCGGGGGCGGTCAGGGCCGCGCCACGGCGTTCACGCACCCAGCCCTTGAACATGCCGTGCGCTTGCTCCAGCAAGGCGCGGGTGAAGGCTTCGTCTTGTGGGCGTAACGGTGAAAATGTCTCCATCCGGGCTTTGTTGTCGCCGGCGGTGAACAACCGCCGTTCGATCTCGTAGCGGGCGATGAATTTATCCAGCCCAAAGCCGCCGGTGATGACGCCGATGGAGCCGACGATTGAGAGCCGGTTGGCGTAAATTTCATCTGCCGCGCAGGCCAGCCAATAGCCGCCCGAGGCGCCGACATCGCCGATCACCGCCACCACTTTTACTTTGGTCTCAGCTGCCCGCCGACGGATGAGTTGCCCGATCAGGTCCGATTGCACCGCCGAGCCGCCGGGGCTTTCAATGGCGAGGATCAAATATTTAGACTTTTTAGCCAGCGCGAAGCCGCGCTCAATCACATCGGTGTAAGCGTCGATATTGATGGAACCGGCCCTGGCCGCAATAATGCCGCGCAGAGAAATCACCGGAATTCTGGTCCGGCGCCAAAAAAATATATTCATACGGGGCAGGCTAGTCCGCTGCCTGCGAATACGCCACCGCCCGCTCCGCTTCCACCATGTAATCGCGGGTGATCGGTGTGGCATTGCTGCAATGGGTGAGCTGGATCTGGAAGTTCATATGGTCGTTGACCCGGAACGCCAGTTCGGAGCCGGCCAGGTAAAACTCGAACATCCGGCAAAAACGCTCGTCGTACAAAGCCGCAATGGCGTCGCGGTTGGCGGCGAAGCGGCGGCGCCAATGCGCCAGGGTTTTGGCATAATGCAGCCGCAGTATTTCAATGTCGGCGGTTTGCAGGCCGGATTGCTCGATCGGGCCCAGTACCTCCGATAACGCCGGCGAATAGCCGCCGGGGAAAATATATTTGGCGATCCAGGGGTTGGTGGCCGAGGCGCCGTCGAACCGGCCAATGGAATGTAGTAAGGCCACGCCGTCGGGCTTCAGGCAGCGTTTGATGGTCTCGAAATAGGTCTGGTAATTCGGCACGCCGACATGCTCAAACATGCCGACCGAAACGACGCGGTCAAAGGTCTGGTTGACCGCCCGGTAATCCTGCAATTCGAAGGTCACGCGGTCGCTCAAGCCCTCGGCGGCGGCGCGGGCGCGGGCCTCGGCCAGTTGCTCTTCGGAGAGGGTGATGCCGGTGACTTTGGCGTCGTACTCGCGTGCCAGTGTCAGCGCCATGCCGCCCCAGCCGCAGCCGATGTCCAGCACGGTTAGATCTGGCTTGTTGAGTAATAGCTTTGCCGCGATATGGCGTTTTTTGGCGGTTTGGGCTTCTTCGAGGGTCTCATCGCCGCGCTTGAAATAGGCGCAGGAATATTGCCGGTCGCGGTCGAGGAACAGCGAATACAGCCGGCCACTGAGGTCGTAATGATGCGCCACGTTACGCCGCGCCCGGTGCAGGTGGTTGGCTTGTTCAAACCGCCGCTGCAGCATACCAAGCCGAACAT
This sequence comes from Acidocella sp., assembly GCA_027308685.1. Classification (GTDB taxonomy): domain Bacteria; phylum Pseudomonadota; class Alphaproteobacteria; order Acetobacterales; family Acetobacteraceae; genus Acidocella. The sequence goes on along the minus strand of DAIDEE010000001.1, from coordinate 9,459 downwards.
TCCAGCGCAGCACCGGCACCTCGCGCCAACCGCGCCCTACGTTGGTCAGCAGCAAGCCCAGCACCTCGAAAATCGAGCCTTCCAACGGCACGATCCCCTGGTCCATATAAGCTTCGCCGAACGTCAGGGCCGGGTTCCAGATCAACCGTAGTAACGTTTTGGAATCATTTATTTTTATGGCGGCTTCGGTGCCGGCGCCATCGCCATAACGGGTTTCGCTGCCGTCCGGCCACACCACGCGCAGCCGCCCGCGCCGGATAGAGTCGCGTAAAATACTGTCCATAAGAGTTTTTAGCGTTTTAAGCACCCAGAACCCCCAGCAGCGACAAATTGTTATTTAGTTAGGGAAACACCGCAAATAAAGAGGCAAAATAAAAACGGCCCCTGCAACGCAGAGGCCGTTTTCAATTCCGGGTTTTCGGGTCGCTTACGCGTCAGCGGTCGCCGGAGCTTCGTCGTCCTGGCCGAACAACGGACCCAGATCGGGCGCTTCGTCTTTCTCGGCCACGACAGCCTCACCACGTGCCTGTTTCTCGGCTTCCTCAGCGGAACGAGCCACATTCACGGTCACTTCCATCGTGACTTCCGGATGCAGCGCGATACGCACCTTGGAGAGCCCCAGCATCTTGATCGGCTGCTGCAACAGCACCTGGCTGCGCTCAATGCCCAAACCAGCAGCGGTGCAGGCGTCGGACAAATCACGGGCCGAAACCGAACCGAACAATGAACCGGAATCGCCGGCCTGGCGGATCAGCACAACGGCCAAGCCTTGCACGCGCTCGGCCACACGCTCGGCCTCGTCGCGGCGCTTGATGTTTTGCGCTTCCAAATTCGCGCGCTCGCGCTCGAAGCGCTCACGGTTGGCTTTGGTGGCGCGCACAGCCTTCGACTGCGGCAGAAGGAAGTTACGGGCATAACCCGGCTTCACCTTAACAATTTCGCCCATCTGGCCGAGTTTCTCGACGCGCTGGAGCAGGATTAGTTCTACGTTTGCCATGTTACTTGCTCCCTCAGCTCAGCACATAAGGGAGCAAAGCGAGAAAGCGGGCGCGTTTGATCGCTTTCGCCAGCTCGCGCTGCTTCTTGCCGGAAACGGCGGTGATGCGCGACGGCACAATTTTGCCGCGCTCGGAGAGGAAGCGCGACAACAGGCGCACGTCCTTATAGTCGATGACCGGCGCATCCGGACCCGCGAACGGGCAGGATTTCTTGCGGCGGAAGAACGGCTTGCGGGCGCCCGCAGCCATCCGGCGCGTGGCCGGGCTGGTTTCAGCTGATTCAGACATTAAATTTCCTCCTCGATGCCGAATTCCTCACGGTCAGTGCGGAATTCGTCGCGGGCGCGGAACTCTTCGCGCTCATCATAGCCGCGCTTGCGGCCGGTCTCAAAACGGCCAGCGGGCTTGGGCCCACGGAAGCCGCGCTCACGGTCATCAGACTTACGGGACAGAATCACTGAGGGTTCCTCAGAGATTTCGTCGATCCGGATGGTCATGAAGCGCAGCACGTCTTCATTCAGGGTTAATTGACGTTCCATCTCCAGCACGGCTGGGGAAGGCGCATCAACACCGAGAAGAATATAATGGCCCTTGCGGTTTTTCTTGATCCGGTACGCCAGTGAACGAAGGCCCCAATATTCGCGCTTTTTAACAGCGCCGCCTTCGGCTTCGAGCTGGGCAATCACCGCATCGGCGACAGCATCAGCCTGCGCCTGCGTAATTTCGCTCCGTGCAATTACCACGGTTTCATATAACGGCATGTGGTCTCCCTTCGGGTTGGTTTCAGCTCCGGCCCGGGTCTGGGCACTTCCAAAATTGGAACGAGCATAGCCAGGCACGATGCCACGCGCCCAGCAGGGGAGGGCAGCGTTAAGCACAGCGGCCAACGGCACGCAAGGGCCACTGGGGGGGCGCCTTCAGGCCGGCCGGCGCAACAACAGATTACAATTCGATAAACCAAAAACCCGCCGCATTAGCTATGTTTTGATTCAGATATTCATCAAGCGAAGGATTTAATCATGAGTCTCAGTCTGCCGCGCAAACTGCTCCTGGGTGTCGCCGGTTTGGCCGCTGCCGGCGCTTTGGTGCTCCCGCAACCTGCCCAGGCGCGGGTGTTTTTTGGCTTTGGCCTTGGCGTGCCGGTGTATGTTGGCCCGCATTATTACCGGCCGTATTACCCTTATTACGTGCCAGGTCCGGTTTATTATGCACCACCGCCGCTGGGTTATTCCTGCAATGCGGGGGGATATGTTTGTCCGCTGCATCACGCGCGGCCGGTGGATGCTGGCTGTGTCTGCCCGACTTACGGCGGCGGGCGCGTGGGGGGTTATGTGCAGTAAGCGCCAGTCCGGGCGTTACGGCACCAGCCGGGCTTCCACCACGTCATGATCGTCAGGTGAGCGCTCGATGCTGAAGCCGAGGCTTTTGATGAAGGCCAGCATCGGGGCGTTGTCGGATAATATGGTGCCGGAGATTTCCTCGACCCCCTGAGATTTGCCCCAGGCGATGATGGCGCGCATCAGCGCAGTCGCGAGGCCGATGCCCTTGGCGGCGGGTTCCACCGCGCAGGCAAATTCGGCGGTGCGGCCATCGGTGTCGTTGCGCACCAGGCGGGCGGCACCGGCCGTTTCACCGGTGGCTTCATTGACCGCGATGATCGCCATTTCGCGGCCATAGTCGATGTCGGTCAGGCGGGCGATCTGCTCCGGGGCGAGCTGGCGCACCGAGGAGAAAAACCGGTAACGCATATCCTCGGCGGGCATGCGGGAAAACAAGGCGGCGTGGGCGTCGGCATCCTCGGGGCGGATCGGGCGCAGGGTGAATTTGTGGCCCTTGGCCTCATAATGGGTGGTCAATTCCGCCGGATAGGGCGAGATCACCAGTTTGGTGCGAATTTCGCCTGCCTGCCGCAGGGAAATCCGGCCGCTGACAGCCACCACACCGTCCTCATTGGCGAAAATCGGGTCGAGGTCGAGCAGCAGAATCTCCGGCGTGTCGATGATGAGCTGGCTGACCCGCACCAGGGTGGCGGCGATCGCCTCCAGGTCCGCCGCCGGGGCACCGCGGTGCGCGGCAAGCTGTGGGGCTACGCCCGAGCGGGCGATCAGCGCGTGCGCCAGCGGCAGGTTCAGCGGCGGTAAATCCACTGCCAGGCTGGAGACATCATCACGGTCGCCACCGCCGACGCCAAACCCGATGGTAGGGCCAAGCTGCGGGCTGTCCGCCACCCGGATGCGCAGTTGGACCCCGCGCCGCGCCTGCTTTTGCACCAGAAACTTGGCTCCGCTGAGGCCGGTGGTGTCCATTGCCTTGGCGGCGGCGCGCACCGCCTTGCCATCGGGCACATCCAGCGCAATCGAGCCTGTGGTGCGGTTGGCCGGCATGTTGGGGTGCGAGAGCTTGATCACCACCGGGTAGCCGATGGTGGTGGCGACCAGGGCGGCTTCCTCGGGGGTGGCGGCATAACCGCCTTTGATGACCGGCACTTTATAGGCGGCCACCAGCGCCAGGGCTTCGTCCTGCACCAGTTGGCTCCGTCCGGCGGCGCGGGCGCTGGCGATTTTGGCTTGCACGGTCGCGGTGTCGGGGGCCACCTTCAGTACCTTGGACGGGGGTAATTCGCGGGCGGCGGCGCGGTTGGCGCGGTTGCGGATGAGGTGGCGGAAGCCCGCGATGGCGGCTTCTGGCGTGTCGAAGCAGGCCAGCCCGGCCTGCGCCAGCCGGTGCCGGTGGATCAGGCCGCTGGCCTCCCCCATCGCGGCGATCAGCAGCGGGATTTTTACCGTTTTGGCGCAGGCGATCAGTGCCTCCACAGCGACCTCATCGCCTTCCCCCGAGGGCGCGTGGACCAGCAATATGCCACCGACCTCATGAGCGGAGGACAGCAGGGCGGCGACATCGGCAAGGCGGGTGGGGTTGCTGCCGCGACCGGTGAAAATGGGTCCGGTGGCGGGAATGTCCTGTGGTGTCAAACCCAGGCTCAAGGCCAGCACCTGCCGTGTTTCCGGGCTCAATTGCGTCAGCGTCAGCCCATGGTTCAGCGCGTCATCGGCAGCCAGTCGCCCGGCGGCGACCGAGTTGGAGATGATGGCGAGGCTGCCGCCATGCGCCGGTTTAACCCGGGTGAGGGTTTCGGCGGCGGCCAGAAACTCGCTCATGGTGGCGGTCAGCAGCACGCCGGAGCGAGTGAAGGCCGCTTCAGCCGCCGCCCGGCCCATACCGGCCGCATCGCGCAGGGTGATGCCCGGCACCAAAGCCACCACCGGGCGCAGCCGGGCGGCGGCGCGGACGGCGGAGTGGAACATCTGCGGGTCGCGCACTCGGTCGATCTCGATCATGATGGCGTTGGTGCCGGCGTCGCGGCTGAGATGGTCGAGCACCAGCCCGAATCCCATGTCGGTATTGCCGCCGATGCCGATGATCTGGCTGAAGCCGATGAAATTTGGCACCGCCCAGTCCAGCACCGTGCGCACCAGCGCGCCGGATTGCCCGACATATGCCACTTTACCGGCGGCGGGCATCACCGGCAGGGCCGAGGCGTTCAACCCCAGCCCCGGCAGCATCATGCCAAAGGAGTACGGCCCCAGCACGCGGATGCCCGCGGCTTTTGCCAATGCCCTCAGCTCGCGCACCGGTGAGAGCACGAAGGCCCCCTTCACCCCACGCCCGGCATGGTCCTGCAAGGCGGCGGCGATGTGTTCAGTTGCATCGGCGACGATGGCCAGATCGGCGTTGTCGATCGGCGCATCATCATGCCCCACCTGCCCCCGAAAACCACCAGCTTGAATGTTGGCCAGCAGCTTGGCGCCGAGCGGGGTATGGCAACCGCTGACCGCCACCGAGCCCGGCTTGAACATCCGTTCGGGGTCGAACCGCCTGGAAACGGGCGGTTTGGCGGGCGGTTTGAGGGTCAAATCAACAACTCAATGACAAACGGCCCGGTGCGGTTCAAACTTCCCGCCAGAAGTTCATTGAGCTGTTCCATGTTGGTGGCCTGGGCAGCGGCCACACCCATGCCCTCGGCGAGCTTCACCCATTCAAGGTCGGGGTTGGAAAGATTAAGCATATTCAATGCAGTAGGCCCCGGGTTCGCGCCAACATTGGCGAGCTCATGCAGTAGAATAGCGTATTTGCGGTTGGCGAAAATGATATTTGTCACGTTGAGGTTTTCACGCGCCTGGGTCCACAGCGCCTGCACCGTGTACATCGCCGAGCCATCGGCCTGTAGCGCGATCACGCGGCGCTCCGGGGCACCGATGGCGGCACCCGTGGCCATCGGCAGCCCGGCCCCGATGGCGCCGCCGGTAAGCTGCAGCCAATCGTGGTTGGGGGCGTTGAAGGTGTAAGGGAAGAACCCGCGCCCGAAGGAAATGGCCTCATCGATGATGATGGCATCCTCGGGCATCAGCGCGGCCAGCGATTGCGCTAATTTTTCCGGGGTGATGGTACCGGTGGCGACAACATTACTTTTGCGGTCATCCGTGCGCGGGCGCGCGTTTTGTTGTATCCCCAGCGCCTGCGCCAGCGCCGCCAGGGCGGCTGGAGCATCCTCATCAGGCCGGGCCAGCACATGCACATTGCAATCCTCGGGGTATAAATACCCCGGCTTGCCCGGATAGGCGAAGAACGCCACCGGCGCGGTGGTACCCACCAGAATCAGGTTTTTGATGCCCTTTAACGAGTCCAGCGCCATGTCGATTGGGTAGGGTATCCGCATCAGGGGCACCCGGTTGCGGCCCCTGGCGATGCGGGCGGGAGAAACCGGCCCCAGCATTTTGGCGCCAGTGGCCTGGGTGATGGCGTGCGCCACCCAGAGCGGCGCTTCATGCAGCGCCGCGCCGCCGATCAACAGCATGGTGGGTTCGCCGGTTTGCTTGCTCGCGCGCAGGATTTTGGCGGCGGTCTCGACGGCTTGGGAATTGGCCCCGGTGGGTGGCAGCGGCAAGGCGGCCACGCCGGGGATACCGCCGTCATCCCAGGCAGTATCGGCAGGCAGGATCAGCGTGGCCACCTGCCCCGGACAGGTTCGCGCGGCTTCGATGGCCGCCGCCGCATCCGCCCCGACCCGTGCGGCGGTGGCCGCGCGGCGGACAAAGCCTGAAACCGGGCGTGCCCAGCCTTCCACATCGCCGGTCAGCACCGCATCCAACGGCCGGTGATAGGTGGCCTGGTCCCCCACGATATTGATCATGCCGGCGCGGCCGCGCATGGCATTGTGTAAATTTGCCAACCCATTGGCCAGCCCTGGCGCACAATGTAGCAAGGTAGCGGCGGGTTTGCCGGTCATTCGCCAGTAGGCGTCGGCAGCGCCGGTCACCACATTTTCATGCAGGCACAGCACGCAGCGGATGCCTGGAATACGATCCAGGGCTGCGACAAAATGCATCTCGCTGGTCCCTGGATTGGCGAACACTGTGTCCACGCCGGCATTCAGCAGCGTGTGAACTAAACTCTCGGCACCGTTCATTTTTGGCTCCATAATTTCATCCCCGTTATACATAGTTGTGCACAGGTTTTTTGTCTGTCCCGACTCACCATAAAAGCGTAGGGACTGCCCGATGAACTCAATTGACCCTCCGTTGTTTGGCATCAGCCAGCGCCAGCCCCCCACCAATATCGAGGCCGAACAAGCGCTGCTGGGCGCGTTGCTGGCCAATAACAAAGCCTATGAGCGGGTTTCGGAGTTTCTCAGCTTTGAGCATTTCGCCGACCCGATTCATGGCCGCATTTATCAGGCGATCGCGCGGCGTTGCGAGGCTGGGCAGATTGCCGACCCGGTGCTGCTGCGGGCCGAGTTTGAACATTCCGGCGTGCTCGATGAAGTGGGTGGCACCGCGTATCTGGCGCAATTGCTGTCTGCCATGGTCGGCATCATCAATGCCGGTGATTACGGCAAGGCGATTTATGATAGCTGGATCCGCCGCCAGTTGATCGATATCGGGGAGCTTACCGTCAATCGCGCCTTCGGCGCGGATGCCGAGTTGGACGGCAAGGACCAGATCGAGGCGGCGGAACAATCGTTGTTCGACCTGGCGACCAAGGGCGGCAATGAAGGGGCGATGATCACCTTCGAGGCGGCGCTGGCCAGGGCGATCGAAATTGCCGCGACCGCCCATGAAAACCAAGGCTCGGTTTCGGGGCTGGACACCGGGCTGCGGGATTTGAACAAAAAAACCGGCGGCTTGCATCCGTCGGATTTGATGATTCTGGCGGGGCGTCCCGGTATGGGCAAAACCGCGCTGGCCACCAAAATTGCCTTCGGGGCGGCCAAGGCGTTGCTCAATAACGCCAGGGCTGAAAACCCCAACGGGGTGCCGAAGGAAACCGTGGCGGTGTTCTCGCTGGAAATGAGCTCCGAGCAGTTGGCAACCCGTCTGCTGGCCGAGGAAGCGCGGGTTTCCGGCGATAAAATCCGGCGCGGCGAGATCGGCCAGAAGGATTTTGATAATTTCGTGCGTGTATCACGCGAGATCTCAAGCCTGCCGCTGGTGATCGATGACACCCCGGCGCTGACGCTCTCGGCGCTGCGCACCCGCTGCCGCCGCTTGAAGCGCACCAAGGGTCTGGCGCTGATTGTGATTGATTATCTGCAATTGATGCGCCCCGCCGCCGGCACCAAGCCGGAAAACCGGGTGCTGGAAATCAGCCAGATTACCCAGGGGTTGAAGGCGATTGCCAAGGAGCTGGCGGTGCCGGTGCTGGCACTTTCGCAGCTCTCGCGGGCGGTGGAAGCGCGCGAGGACAAGCGCCCTCAGCTATCAGACTTGCGGGAATCAGGCACCATCGAACAAGATGCCGACATGGTGATGTTTATTTATCGCGACGAATATTATCTGCAGCAGAAGGAGCCGAAGATTGCGGCTTACGAGAAGGACGATAAATTCCGTGACGCGATGGAAAAATGGCAGTCGGATATGAGCAACGCTTACAACAAGGCCGAGCTGATTCTGGCCAAGCAGCGGCATGGTCCGACCGGCAAGATCGATCTGTTCTTTGAAGGCGAGTTCACCCGCTTTGCGGATTTAGATACCGTGCATGAATAACCCCGCGTGAGCTTCGCCCCGCCATCCCTTCTGACCATCGACCTCGACGCCATTGCCGCCAACTGGCGATGGTTGGATGCGCGCCATCCAGGCCAAACCGCCGGGGTGGTGAAGGCCAATGCTTATGGGCTGGGAGCGGCTTATGTGGCGCCGAAATTGTTCGCGGCCGGGTGCCGAAATTTTTTTACCGCGCATTTGGCTGAGGCCCTGACCATCCGGCCACTGGTTGGTCAAGCCAATGTGATGGTGCTGCACGCGATGTTGCCGGATGAGGCCGAGGTGTTCACCCACCACGGTATAACGCCCGTGCTCTCCTCGCTGCCTGAGATTGCGCTGTGGGCCACGGAGGGTAAGCGGGTGGGCCGGGTTTTACCTGCATTATTGCAAGTTGATACCGGCATGTCCCGGCTTGGCCTTTCGGCTGAGGAAACCCGCGTGCTTTTCAATAACCCGGATTTGCTGACGGGGATCACCATCACCCATGTGATGACCCACCTGATGAACGCCGAAATTTCTGAGCACCCGAGCAACGAGACGCAATATCAACGTATCCGCACGTTTCAGAGGCAGTTTCCGGATGCCAGGCTCAGTCTCGCCAATTCCTCAGGATTGTTTTTGGCCCCAAAATTCGCCGCCGATCTGGCCAGGCCGGGGGCGGCCCTCTATGGCGTGAACCCAACCCCTGGGCGGCTGAATCCGCTGACGCCGGTGGTGCAATTGCACGGTAAAATCATCGCGCTGCGCGACGTGGAACCCGGCACCGAGGTTGGTTACAACGGGGTATGGACTGCGCGGCGCCCCAGCCGGATCGCCACCGTGGCGGTGGGATATGCCGATGGCTACTTCCGCTGTTTAACCAATCAGGCGTTCGGGTATTTTGACGGCACCCCCGCCCCGCTGGTAGGCCGGGTCTCAATGGACCTTACCACGTTTGACGTTACCGGGATTGCCAACCTGAATTTGGGGGATAGCCTTGAATTGCTTGGCCCGCATTGCACGCCCGATAATCTGGCGCAGGCCGCCAACACCAATGGCTATGAAATTCTGACCGCCATGGGGGCGCGTTATCAACGACATTACATCGGGGCGACACCACTCAAATGAATGCGATTCTGAATGGTATCGCCCATATCGGGGCGGCGGTGCTCAACGCGCTGGGGCTGGTGGGAGAATTGGCGATTTTTGCCGGTACTGGCATGTTTGCGATCATCCGCCCGCCTTATTACCCGCGCATGATTGGCCGAGCGCTGATGGAGATCGGGTATTTTTCGCTGCCCGTCGTCTCACTGACGGCTTTGTTCACCGGCATGGTGCTGGCGTTGCAATCCTATACCGGGTTTTCACGCTTTAACGCCGAGAGCGCGATTGCCAGTGTGGTGATTTTATCAGTGACGCGCGAGCTTGGGCCGGTATTGGCC
>DAIDEE010000071.1 GCA_027308685.1 Acidocella sp. | reverse complement strand
GGTCAAGCCTGCGAATTCGACAATTCCGGCACGCAGGCCTGCAAGGCCCTCCGGGAAGAGGGGTACGAGGTCGTCCTCGTCAACTCGAATCCGGCCACGATCATGACCGATCCGGAAACCGCGGATTCGATCTACATCGAGCCGATCAACTGGCGCACGATCGCGCGGATCATCGAGAAGGAGCGTCCCGCCGCGTTGTTGCCGACTATGGGCGGGCAGACCGCGCTCAACACGGCCATGAAGCTCGCCGCCTCGGGCGCGCTGGAACGCCACGGGGTCGAACTGATCGGCGCGCGCGCCGAGGTGATCGACCGCGCCGAGGACCGGCTCAAGTTCCGCGACGCAATGGCCGCGATCGGCATCGAATCCCCGCGCAGCGCGATCGCCCACAGTCTCGCCGAAGCCAGCGCCGCGCTCGCCTTGGTGGGCCTGCCGGCGGTCATCCGCCCGTCCTTCACGCTCGGCGGCACCGGCGGCGGCATTGCTTATAACCGCGAGGAATTTTTCGAGATCGTGATCTCGGGGCTTGATGCCTCGCCCACCAATGAAGTGCTGGTGGAAGAGTCCGTGCTCGGCTGGAAAGAGTACGAGATGGAGGTGGTGCGCGATTGCGCTGATAATTGCATCATCATTTGCTCGATTGAAAACATCGACCCGATGGGCGTGCACACCGGAGACTCCGTAACCGTCGCCCCTGCCCTGACGCTGACCGACAAAGAATACCAGATCATGCGCGATGCCTCGATAGCATGCTTGCGCAAAATCGGCGTCGATACCGGCGGCTCGAACGTGCAGTTCGGCATCAACCCGGAAGATGGCCGGATGGTTGTCATTGAGATGAACCCGCGGGTCTCGCGCTCCTCAGCACTTGCCTCGAAAGCCACCGGCTTCCCGATCGCTAAAATCGCCGCCAAGCTGGCGGTCGGCTACACGCTGGACGAGCTGAAAAACGACATCACCAAGGCCACTCCCGCAAGTTTCGAGCCGGTGATTGATTATGTCGTCATCAAAATCCCGCGCTTTACCTTCGAGAAATTCCCCGGCACGCCAGCCCTGCTCTCCACCTCGATGAAGTCAGTCGGGGAAGCGATGGCGATTGGCCGCAACTTTGCTGAGGCCCTGCAAAAAGGTCTGCGCAGTTTGGAGACCGGCCTCTCCGGCCTCGATGAAATGCCCGCCCCAGGCGATGGCACGGCGGATGCCTTCCGCGCTGCCCTTTCAACGCCTCGCCCTGACCGGTTGCTGATTGCCGCGCAGGCGCTGCGGGCTGGGTTGAGCATTGCGGACATCCATGCCGCCTGCAAGTTCGACCCCTGGTATCTCGACCAGATGCAAAAAATTATCGATGCCGAGAACGAGGTGAAAAAACACGGGCTGCCGCGTGAGGCTTTTGCGATGCGCCGTTTGAAGGCGTTGGGTTTTGCCGATAAGCGCCTGGCGGAGTTGGCCGGCCAGAAGGAAGCTGCCATCACGGCGGCGCGGCAGAAAATGGGCGTGACACCAGTTTATAAGCGCATCGATACCTCGGCGGGCGAATTCGCCTCTGCCGCCTCATATATGTACGGCACCTATGAGGGCGCTTACGGGGCCCCGGTGTGTGAAGCCAACCCTACCGCCCGCGATAAAATCATCATTCTTGGTGGCGGGCCCAACAGAATTGGCCAGGGCATCGAGTTTGACTATTGCTGCGTGCACGCTGCCTACGCGCTACGCGATGCGGGCTATGAGACCATCATGGTCAATTGCAACCCCGAAACGGTTTCCACCGATTATGATACCTCCGACCGGCTATATTTCGAGCCGCTGTTTGCCGAGGATGTCATCGCGCTGATCCGCCGTGAGCAGGAAAATGGCAAGTTGCTTGGTTGCATCGTGCAATATGGCGGCCAGACACCGCTGAAACTTTCCCAGGCCCTGGAAGAAGCCCACATCCCCATTCTGGGCACCACGGCGGATGCCATCGACATTGCCGAGGACCGTGAGCGCTTCGCGGTATTGTTGAATAAGCTCGGCCTGCGCCAGCCCGATAACGGCATCGCCCGCTCGCCCGAACAGGCTGAGAGCATTGCCGAGACCATCGGCTATCCCATCATCATCCGCCCCTCCTATGTGCTGGGTGGCCGGGCGATGGAGATTGTTTATGACCGCAATGGCCTGGCCCGTTACATGCGCGAAATCGTCCGCGCCTCGCCGGAAAACCCGGTGCTGATCGACCGCTATTTGAACGAAGCCTCGGAAGTGGATGTGGATTGCATCTGCGATGGCGAGACCGTGTATGTGGCCGGCGTGATGGAACATATCGAGGAAGCAGGGATTCACTCCGGCGATTCCGCCTGCTCAATTCCACCCTATTCGCTCTCCCCCGCCATCGTGGCGGAGTTGCGGGCCGAGACCGAGGCAATGGCTAAGGCGCTGCATGTGGTGGGGCTGATGAATGTACAATATGCCATTCAGAACGACTTGATTTACGTGCTGGAAGTGAACCCGCGCGCCTCACGCACCGTGCCGTTCGTGGCCAAAGCCACTGGCGTCGCCGTGGCCAAAATCGGCGCCCGGGTGATGGCGGGCGAAAAACTGGCGTCCTTCAAGCTCGATGATTCAGTGGCGCTACGCCATGTGGCGGTGAAGGAAGCGGTGTTCCCATTCGCCCGCTTCCCGAACATCGACACGCTGCTGGGGCCGGAGATGAAATCCACCGGCGAGGTGATGGGGCTGGATACCAGCTTCGCCCGTGCTTTCGCCAAAGCTCAGTTGGGGGCCGGGGTAAAACTGCCGCTTTCAGGCACCGCGTTTCTCTCGGTGAAGGAGTCTGATAAAGCCGCCATCGTGCCGGTGGCGCGCCGGCTCGCTGAGATGGGCTTCTCAATTCTCGCCACCCGCGGTACCGCCGCGCACATCGCCAAGGCCGGAATCCCTGTGAAATCAGTGAATAAGGTGCTGGAAGGCCGGCCGCATTGCGTGGACGCCATCCGCTCGGGCGATATCCAACTCGTCATCAACACTGCGCATGGGGCGCAATCGGTAGCGGATAGCTTCGATATCCGGCGCTCGGCCCTCACCCACCAGGTGCCAAACTTCACCACCATCGCCGCCGCCCGCGCCACCGCGCACGCCATTGCTGCCTTAATTTCGGGTAGTCTTGAAGTTGCGCCGCTTCAGTCGTACTTTCCCCACTCTTTTTGAAACGTCGCCGGGCCCTTACGGGCCAGGCGGCGCTTGTTGTTTTAACCTTCACCCATCGGCCAGACACAGGCCGAGGAGACTAAGTTGCAAAAATTTCCTATGACCGCGGCTGGATTGATTGCCCTTGAAGATGAGCTTCGGATGCTCAAGGCTCAGGAGCGCCCTGCCATTATTCGCGCCATCGCCGAAGCCCGCGCCCATGGCGACCTCTCGGAGAACGCCGAATATCATGCCGCGCGTGAACGCCAGTCCTTCGTGGAAGGCCGGATTGCCGAGTTGGAGGAGATCACCTCGGCGGCTGAGGTCATCGATCCTGCAGCCCTCTCGGGCGACACCGTGATGTTTGGCGCTAGCATCCTGTTGCTTGATGAGGACACCGAAAAGGAAGTTACATACCAGATTGTGGGCATGCATGAGGCCGACGTGAAACGTGCCCGGCTCTCGATCACCTCGCCTTTGGCTAAGGCGCTGATCGCCAAGCGGGTGGGCGATACCGTTTCGGTGCCAGCACCCAGCGGCGACCGCACTTACGAGATCCTCAAAATCACTTATGGCTGAGGCAAATGATCACTTTCCAGGACGTTGAAGCCGCCGCCAAGCGGATCGAAGGCGCTGTCATCCGCTCGCCGTTTTTGCGCTCGGATGGGCTGAGCAAGGCCACTGGCGCCGAGATTTACCTGAAATATGATCATTTACAGGCCACCGGCGCGTTCAAGGAGCGTGGTGCTGCTAACCGTATTGCACTACTCACCGACGCTGAAAAAAAGGCTGGGGTCATAGCGATGTCAGCCGGCAATCATGCGCAGGCCGTGGCTCGCCACGCCGCACTGGCCGGCATCAAGGCCACCATCGTGATGCCGATATTCACGCCATCTACCAAAGTCACCCGCACCGCCGCCTGGGGGGCTGAAGTGGTGCTGCATGGCGAAATGTTGGCGGAGTCGGCTGCTCACGCGCATCACCTGGCTGAACAGCACGGTTATAAATTTATCCACCCGTATGACGACCCCGCCGTAATGGCAGGGCAAGGCACCATGGCGCTGGAAATGTTGCAGGATGTGCCGAACCTGCAGGCCATGGCTGTTGCCACCGGGGGCGGCGGGTTGCTCTCAGGCTCGGCCATTGTGGCCCGCGCCATGAAACCTGAGTTGGATATCGTCGGCGTGGAAGTTGAAAATTATTCCGCTTTTGCCCAGGCGCTGGCGCACCAACCGATCCACGTTGGTGGCCCAACCATCGCCGAAGGCATTGCGGTGCGCGATATCGGCCAAAACCCGCTGCAAATCCTCAAAACTCTGAATATCGACGTGCTGGTGGTGTCCGAGCATGCGGTTGAGCAAGCCATTGCCTTGCTCGTTGAGGGCGCCAAGCAGGTTGCCGAGGGGGCTGGTGCTGCCGGTCTCGCCGCTGTCCTTGCCTATCCCGAACGCTTCCGCGGCAAACGCGTCGGCATTCCCATTTGCGGCGGCAATATCGACCCGCGGATTTTGGCCAACACATTGATGCGTAACCTGCTGCGCGATGGCCGCCTGCTGCGGGTGGTGCTGGAAATGCCGGACCGGCCCGGTATGCTCGCCGACATTGCCTCCCGCATCGGCACGCGCGGCGGCAATATCATCGAGGTAGCGCATCACCGGTTGTTCTCTTCGCCGTCTGTTCAGGATGCGCAGCTTGAAATTATGATTGAAGCCCGCGACGAAGCCCACGGCGCGGCGATTGAAACCGCGCTCCGCGAAGCCTACGTGCTACGCCGGATTTAGCAAAAAAAACCAGTTACCAGATCGGCATCACGTCTTCCGGTGGCGCTGCGCCCTGGTCGTCTCGTGCGCTGGTAAAGCCTACCTCCCGCGCCAGATCCGTAATTCCTTGACGGAAAGCCCCGCGCTCAACCACGGCGGGGTTGCCGAAGCTGGCACTCTCATTCATCTGCTTCGGTAAATCCGGGATGATCACGTGAATTTTGCTTTTAAGGGCATCTTCAATCTGCTTGCGGGTCAACCCACCGGGGCGCCCTTGCCTGTTCAACAAGATCGTCGGGGACTGAGTTTGCCACGGGCCGTTCGGTAAACCGATCAACCGCAGCGTGTCACGCACCGAGGCTAGCGTTGGGTCCATCACGATCACCCGCTGGTGCGAATATTCCAGTAGATCGTGGTTTATCTGCATCGGCGTAAATGACACATCGGTGATAACAAAATTATACCGAACCCTCAGCACATCAATTAGTTTCTGCGCCGCACCGGGGACATAATTCAACGGCTCACTTAGCCGCTCTTCGCTAGAGAGCACAAACAAACGCTCCGTCACCGGCAGGGCTGCCCGCTCCATAAAGACCTGATCAACCCGATCCGGTGTTTCCAGAGCCATGCGTAAACCGGGTCCGGTTTTGGCGCCGAGCAATAATGCGCCTGAGCCCATATGCAGATCAGCTTCAACGAATACCGTGTGGCGCTTTGATATGACACCTAGATACCAGGCGAGGTTGCCGGCAATCGTCGTCGCCCCCACCCCGCCTCGGGCACCGGTTACCGAAATCACACGGCCACCGCGTACGGCGTCCGCGCCGACAGTTTTGCGGGTGATCAAAGGCGAAAAATGCCGGCCTACCGCCTCACGTGTCAGCGGCTTGGAGATATATTCCATAACCCCCATGCCGCGGGTGATGTGCCGATAAAAATTCACATCGTCGATATCGCCAACCACCAGCACCCTAACGCCAGGTTCCACTAAGTCAGAGAGCTCACCCAGGGCGCTTAATGGTTGGTCATCGCCTGAAATATCGATGATCAGCACTTCTGGTGTTTGTAGCTTTGCCATCGCCTGAATGGCGGTGCGTACGTTGCCCCGGCGAATGTCCAGACCGCTTGCCACGGCGTCACCAAGACCATCACGCAGGACGTTTTCAGTTGCGGATTCGGTGATAAACGCCAGGACTGTAACGCGGTCCAGCCTTGGGCCCGGAGCGCCAAACGACTTAAGATACGGTTCCTGGTCTGCCACGGCATCGCTCCCACACGGGTTACATCACCCAAACTGCCTAAAATTCGGTTAGCTGGTTATTTGCCTCGATGAATATCTGGATTTCAGTTCAGTGGGAATTGTAAAAACGTCATAACTACAACTTACGCTCGATCAGTTCGATTTTATACCCGTCTGGGTCCTCGATGAACGCGATCACGGTGGTGCCGAACTGCACCGGCCCGGGCTCGCGGGAGATTTTCACGCCAGCCGCCCGCAGCTTGTCGCAAGTGGCATAAATATTAGGCACACCGAGCGCTAGGTGGCCGAAGGCGGAGCCAAGCTCGTAATGGTCAACGCCCCAGTTATAGGTAAGTTCAAGCACTGTATGCTCTGGCTCATGGCCATAGCCGACGAACACCAGGGTATATTTGGCGTCCGGCACCTCCCGGCGGCGCAATTCCTTCATGCCCAGCAGGTTGGTGTAGAAATTCACACTGGTATCAAGGTTTCCAACCCGCAGCATGGTGTGCAGATAGGTAAAATTTGCGCTCATCAGATGAAACTCCGGTTCAAAGTTTAATACCTGTCAGAAACAACCCAGCCGAATCAGCGGCTGCGATCATCGCCTCCCGATCACTTAAGATAGTATTGCCCGCCTCGAATGCGATCCCGCGCAAGCCAGCAATGTGAGCGTTATGAATGGTATTGGGGCCAATGGTCGGCAAATCTGCCCGGCGCTCCTGACCTGGCTTGGCCAACTTCACCAATACCCCCCCCGGACCGGGACGGGTGACGGTGACAATGCGGCTCAACATAGCGTCGGTGCCCTCAACGGCCTCAACCGCCAACACGATGCCTTGTTGCACGACGCAGGCTTGGCCGATATCGGCCGCGCCGATGATCTTCAGCACCTCAATCCCGCGCTGCACATCGGCCATGGCGGCAGCGTCTGGGGCGGTGGCGGTGAGAAGTCCGGCGGGGCCGAGAACATCGGAGAGGATGTCGTGCGCACCGAGCACACGAAAGCCATCCTCGCTCAGCACGCGAATGATTGCGGCGAGCAGACCGTCATCACCGGCAAATGCCGCCTTGCCGATTTTGCCGATCAACTTCAGCCCTTCGGTGTCCGGGCGCAGCGCCAGCATCGAGGGGCGCTTGACAGGGCCGATCATCACCAAATCAACGCAGCCGCGATCCTTCAGCGCCTGCCGAATGGCCCCGATGGCGCCGAGGCGGAAGAACTCGTGGTCAAATGGTGCCACAATGGTGGGTTCGGCAAACCCTTCCAGCGCGGTGATGAAGACCGGCCTGCCGGCAGCCCGGGCCGCATCAGCAACCTGCCCCGGCAAGGGCCCACCGCCCGCAATAATCCCAAGTGGCAGCCCCAAGATGTCAGCCTTCGTCTTCGCCGGTGGCGCGCGAGAGGTTGGTGATCAACCCATGGCGGCTGGGGGTGGCGATAAATTCCAGCATATCCATCACATACGGACTGTCACCATACTCAACGCGGGCCTGAACGGTGCGCTCGGCAAAAACGCCAGGGCCACCGAACAGGAATTTGTAGGCTGCCCGCACCCGATGCAGTTGCGCTTTGTCCAACCCACGCCGACGCAGACCTATGATATTCAGGCCACACAGCTTGGCGCGCGGACCAAACACAAAACCATAGGGAATAACATCCGCCGTAACGCCAGTAACACCGCCAACCATGGCCCCCTGCCCGACCCGCACGAATTGCAGCAAAGCTGCTGAACCGCCGATGATGGCACGGTCGCCCACCACCACATGGCCGCCAAGCACCACGTTATTGGACATGATGACATTGTCGCCCACATCGCAGTCATGAGCGACATGAACAACTGCCATCAACAGGCAATCCGCGCCGATTTTGGTAACGCCAGTGCCTGTAACGGTACCGCGATGGATCGAGCAATGTTCACGGATGATGGTGCGCGGGCCAATAATGGTCTCGGTCGGCTCACCTTTATATTTCAGATCCTGCGGCGCCATCCCAACCGTACAAAACGGGAATAATTTCGCGCTGGCCCCGATCCGGGTTTTGCCCTCCACAACAACATGGCTAACCAGTTCGACATCATCCTCCAGAACAACTTCCGGCCCAACGGTGCAAAAGGGACCAATTTTCACACCACGCCCGATGAAGGCATCCGGAGAAACGATCGCGGTCGGATGTATCAGCTCTAGCAACATCGTCTCCAATCCAACACCCGCCATGATCTCAAAATCCTCTAGACATCCGGCGGAGCCGCCGCCAGTCAATCATTATTTCCAACTATTTCCGCACAACCAATTGATTGTAAAAGATTATTCGGCTGGCTTGACGTCTTCCATGATCATCGCGGTAAACAAGGCTTCCGCCACCGCAACCCCGTCAACCTTGGCGATACCATTGAAGCGCCAGACATTACCACGGCGGCGGTCTTTGGTGACATGGATTTTCAGGCAATCGCCGGGGGTGACCGGCTTGCGGAACTTCGCATTGTCGATCGACATAAAATACACGATCGGGATACCACGCTCAGCACCGAGCGTCTCAATGACCAGCGCTGCGGCGGTCTGCGCCATGCTCTCGACGATCAGCACGCCGGGCATCACCGGATGGCCAGGAAAATGACCCTGGAAAAAATTTTCGTTCACAGTGACGTTTTTGATGCCTATGGCGGAATGATCCCGGCGCACATTGATGAGCCGATCAACCAACAAAAACGGATACCGATGCGGGATCATCGTCATCAGACGCTTGGTGTCGATCATCTCCACATCGATGACGGGCAATGTCTCTTGCGAAATTTCGTCCATGACGGCCTGTCTTTAATCCTCTTTTTTTTGACCTGGCTTGGCGGCACTGCGCGCTGCCTGCACCAGTTTACGAAGTGTCACCACCTCGCGGAAAAACGCCTTCGCCGGTTGCGCCGGAGCGCCCAGCACTTCAAGCCCGGGATCCACGTCGGCCATCACACCAGCTTGGGCACCCACACGGGCCCCTCTGCCAATGGTTAAATGACCAGCCAAGCCAGCCTGTGCCGCGATCATTGCCTGATCGCCGATGGTGGTTGATCCGGAAACGCCAGCCTGTGCCACAATGACGGCGTGACTGCCAATGTTCACGTTGTGGCCAATCTGAACGAGATTGTCGATACGAACGCCTAGTCCGATCACGGTATCCTGAGCGGACCCACGATCAATCGTGGTGTTGGCACCAATCTCAGCGCCGTCACCGATGATGACGCGGCCAAGCTGTGGAATGGATATGAACCCAGACTTGGTAATGGCAAAACCAAACCCGTCCTGGCCAATCCGTGCGCCGGGGTAAATCGTGACTTTATCGCCTAATATGGCGTGCGAAATCGTGGATTGCGCATGCACCCTGCAGAGTTTGCCTATCACCACGCCATCGCCAATTACTGCCAGCGGGCCGATAATACTGCCCGCACCAATCTCCACAGCACGGCCTATTACGGCCCCGGCGCCAACTTCCGCCGACGGGTCGATGTGGGCGGTGGCGTCAATGACGGCAGTCGGGTGAATTGATGCCTTGGCGGATACCGGCGGATGAAACAGCGCCGAGATTTTTGCCCAGCCCACATAAGGCTCGGGCGTAACCAAGGCGGAAGTTCCAACCGGTACTCGGGTTTGGAAGTCTGGGTGGATAATCACCGCGCCTGATTTGGTAGCATCCAACGCATCGGCATAACGCCGATTATCCAGGAAGCTGATATCATCAGAGCCCGCTGTTTGCAGCGGCGCGACACCCATGATTGGTTTATCTGAGCCCACCAAGGCCGCCCCAATCAATTTCGCGAGTTCGGCCACGTTATGCGGCCCGGTGCGCACAAAAAAACGCGCATCACCGGGCTTTGAGACTTTCATGTCCTAACCGCCAGATTACTGGCCGTTACCCTGGCCATGACCGTCCTGGCTCGCAATCGGCATCCCGGGTGTCACGACACTTGGCGGTACCGGTACGGTTGTGACCTGCTTGTTCAATTGCGCAGCCACCTCGTCAGTAATGTCAAAGGCGCTGATGTTCAGAGCAACCTGCTCACGATGCAAAACCAAGTTCATACCATGCTCATCGGCCACCTGACGAATAACGGCGATCAGAGTGGACTCAATTTCACCCAAAGCTGCCTGCGCGGAGTTTTGGATCGCTTGATCACGAGCCCGGAAACTGGTCTGTGCGGTTGCAATTTCACCCTGCAAGGCTTTTTCCTTGGCCTCGAGTGCGGCATCCGTCAGGGTAGAACGCTCGGCAGTGATTTTCGCCTGTTCGGCCTGCCAACCAGCCTGGTCCTTTTGAGCCTCAGCAGCCAGCTTGGCACGGCGATCCTGGATAATTGCCTGCACACCCTGTGCGGCGGTGGATTTTTGCATGACTTCAGGGACACTCAACACGCCGATCACAGCCACCGGTGGCGGGGAGGCCTTTGGTAATGCGGGGAGTTGCGGGATCGGCGGCATTTTCGGCTGAGCCTGTGCATCAGCGGCATCAGCGGCGGCGGTGTCGGAGTTCATCGGCGACGCGGCCGGCTTTGCCGCCGGCTTATGTGCCGGAGCGGCGGTTCCTTGAGGTGCCGACGGTGGGATGAAGTAGCCGGGCGTGGATTGTGCAAATGCGGCCGGCGCGCCACCAGCCATCAGCAGCGCCGAAATCATCAGAATTTTGGAAAGCTTGTTAAACATAATCAGTTAGAACCTTGTACCAAAAGAAACGCGGAATTGCTGAACCTGATCGGCTTTCTGCTTCAGAATTGGCTCAGCCAATGACAGATTGATCAAGCCAAATGGCGTGTTGAACGATACGCCGACACCAGCACCCACCCGCGGCGTCGGGCTGTCATAAACCGGGCCGTATTTCGCCTGTACCCCATAAAGTGAACCAACATCGACAAAGGCAAAGCCTTGCAACCCGAGGTCATGGGAAACCGGCAGCGGGAAATGCAATTCGGTGGACTGGGTGTACATATATTTACCACCGAGACTGTCGCCGGAGGTTTTATCATGCGGACCGACACCACCGTCGGCGAAGCCACGCAGCGTATCACCGCCCAGAAAGAAGCGGTCCACGATGCGGTCCTGATAATTCATAATTGGCAGCAAATAGCCGGCGCCAGCACTTAGTTTCAGCACCCAATCCTTGCTGCCGAACACGCGCTCCAAGGGAATGTAGTACGAGATGTTCGGGGTAAGCCGGATATATTTCGCGGTGCCGCCAAGGCCTGCAAAATCGGTGGTCAGGGTGACCAGCGCGCCTGAGGTTGGCGATAAATCGTCATCTAAATAATCAAACGTAAGCGACTGCGAGATTTGAGAGAGCGTTGAGACCCCCTTCTCGTCAATGATATAGAGGCTGGAACCTGTTGGTACGCCATACACATTACGCTCACTGATCGTGTAGGTGAACGATTGCCTAACGTGCGCATTGAAGCGGTAACCCATCCGAACATCGGCGCCGACATCGCTTTCGGAGTAGTTGAAGGCAGCGGCGGAGGCGGTGTAGGAATCAGTGACGGTGCGGAATATGTCGAACCCGGCGATCAAATTGCGATCCAGGAAATAAGGATCAGTGACACCGAGGTTGATCTGGGTGCCGCGCTGCGCCAGCAACGCGTTGATGCTGGCGTTGACGCCGGTGCCCAGGAAGTTATTTTGCGACAACCCGGCATTTACCAGTGCGCCCAGGCTGGTTGAGTAACCACCACCCAATGAGAACTGGCCGGTCGCTTGCTCGGTAACTTTGGCATCCAAAATGACCTGCTGCGGCGTTGAACCCGGGGTCGTGGTGATTTTTTCATCCTTGAAGAACCCTAGGTTCTTTAAGTTGGTTTGTGACTGGTCAACCTTGGTCTGGCTATAGCCATCACCCTCAGCGAGTGTGAGTTCACGGCGGATGACCTTGTCTTCGGTACGAGTGTTACCGATGATATCGATACGCTGGATATAAACCTTTGGTCCCTCAACGACGTTCAACGTAATCGAGAGCGTTTTTTTGGCCGGGTCGGTTTTGACAACCGGGGTCACCTGAGCGAACGCGTAGCCTAAATCCTGCGCCCGCTTCGAAACAGCGGCAATACCTTCCTGCAAGGCCGCGCCGTCAAACCAGTCGCCAACACTCTCAGGCACTAGTTTACGCAGCGTATCGCCCGAAAGATTACGAATGCTGGAAGCAACCGTCAGGCTGCTGATTTTGTAGCGCGGGCCCTCGGTTACATTGAAGGTCAGGTAAAATGACTTACGATCAGGTGAAAGCTCGGCGTTGGCGCTGTTCACCTGAAAATCGGCGTAACCGTGGTGCAGGTAAAACTGCCTCAGCAGCTCCTCATCATATTGAACGCGTTCGGAGTCATATTGATCCGAACTGGAGAGAAAACGGAACCAGGCTTCCTGGCGGCTGGAAACAACCTCACGCAATGCGCCCTGGCTGAAATGGTCGTTGCCTAAAAAGGTAATCCGGCTGATCAAGGTCTCCGTGCCATCAGTGCACTGGAAAACCACATTCACCCGGTTGTCTGGGAGTTTGATGATATTGGGGGTTACGGTAGCACCGTAATAACCTTTTTTTGCGTACAGATTAAGCAAAACCCGGCGGTCTGCTTCAGCGGCGGCAACGGTAAACACCGAACGCGGCTTTAAGCCGATCGCGGCGGCGGCGTCTTTGTCGGTGACGGTTTTGTTGCCAACAAAATAAACTTGGTCAACGGTCGGGTTTTCCTCCACCGCGACAACCAGATAATTACCTTTCCGGGTAATGGAGACGTTTTTGAACAGGCCCGTCGCATAAAGCGTTTTGAGACTGTTATTAATTTTATCGGCATCAAATGGGTCGCCCGGTTGAATGACCATATAGCTCTGAATGGTTTCAGGCTCGATACGGGCATTGCCCGTTACCGTGATGCCCGCGACCGTTCCCCCTTGTGACTGGCCGGCGGTGGGGGTGGCGGCGAGTAATTTTCCAGGTCCGAAAACACCAGGCGTTAGAACGGCTGGCAACAAGCAGACGGAGGCCAAAAGGACCGAGCGCGGCTTAAGCAAAGATAACCTCCCACAGAAATTCAAGGCACAACCCAAAAAGCGGCGTAACAGGGCGCTTTAGACATCACGCACACCATCCGGCGTTTCGCACGCCACCGGCCCTGGGGCAAGCCGCCATTAAGCAAACCCCTTTGTCGTAGCAACCTAACCAAACAAGTGCGCAACCCAATGCACGGCGCCAAGCTGGGTTAAATCGTTAACAGTTGTAAACGCGAACAGGCTGATCAGCAAAGCAAACCCAATCCGCATACCGTATTCCTGCGCCCGTTTGGAGATCGGCTTACCATAAACAGCCTCCGCAGCGTAAAATAGCAAATGGCCACCATCGAGAATGGGGATCGGAACCAGATTGATTAAACCGAGGTTGACCGAGAGCATGGCGATAAACGAGATTAAACTAGAGGCCCCCAGGGCTGCCACCTTGCCTGACATCTGCGCGATCCGCAGCGGCCCACCAAGGTCCTGGGCACCTTTGCCGTGTAAAACCAGATTGACCAACCCACTGAGCGTATCGACGGTTAATTGCCAGGTCTGCTGGCTGGAGGCGGCAACCGCTGCAATCGGCCCGAGATGCTGAGTGGTCACAACGTCGCCTTCAACGCCCAGCATACCAATTTCGGTCCCACCGGTATCCTTGTGGCCGGTTTTAATCTCTTTTGACTGCACAACATGATTGCGCTCAAAGCTGATGACGAGTCCGGTATCCGGGTGGGCCATGACAATCCGTTGAACATCGTCAAAATACGGGGTGTTGATGCCACCGACACTAAGAATTTTGTCGCCGGCCAGCAGGCCGCCCTCGGCCGCTGGGGATCCTACCAGAATTTTGCTCAATACCGGCTGCACCTGCTCTCGCCCTACAATCACGAACAAGCCGGTAAACAGCACGAACGCCAGAACCATATTCGCGACAGGACCGGCTGCAACAATAATCGCTTTTGAGAGCAGTGAAGTTGCTGCGAACGAACCGGGCAATTTGGGGGCGTCGGTCTCATCCTCGCCCCAACCCTGCATTTTCACGTAGCCGCCAAGCGGCAGCGCCGAAATTTTCCAAACGGTTCCGGATTTGGCTTTCCAGGACACCAGGGCCGGACCGAAACCGATCGAGAATGCTTCCACCACGACACCGCGCGCGCGGGCAGCCAGATAATGACCAAGTTCGTGGAAAAAAACCAGAACGCCCAAAACGACCAGAAATGCCAGCACGGAGCGAATTGTTTCAGTCATCAATATGCTTTCAAGCGGCCTTGGCCGTGGTGAGTCTGCTGGCGACCAAGCGAGCCGCTTCATCAAGCGCCAGAACGGCGGCGAGGTCTGGGATAGGTGGCGTACCAAATTCCTGTAGCACAGTCTCGACAATAGCGGCGATATCCAGAAACCCAATTTTGCGGGCGAGAAATGCCGCAACGGCGATTTCATTGGCGGCATTCAGGACGGTAGGCGCCCCGGCACCGGCAGCAAGCACCTCACGCGCAAGACGCAGCGCCGGAAACTGCGCTTCATCGGGGGCAAAAAACTCCAGCTTGGCGATGGCCGCGAGGTCAAGCCGGGGCGCCTTAGTAACCAGCCGCTGCGGCCACGCCAAAGTATGCGCGATGGGGATACGCATATCGGGGGTGCCGAGCTGCGCGATGACGCTGCCGTCGGAATAGCACACCATACCATGGATCACCGATTGCGGATGGATGAGAACCTCGATCTCATGAGAGGATAACGAGAATAATCTTGCTGCTTCAATAACTTCCAGACATTTGTTCATCATTGTGGCGCTGTCGATGGAGATTTTGGCGCCCATTGACCAGACAGGGTGACGCAGCGCAGCTTCCGGAGTTACCGAGCGCATTTCCTCAATAGTATGGTTACGAAACGGCCCACCCGAAGCCGTGAGGATGATTTTGTCGACGGCTTTGGCATTACCATCGGCCATCGCCTGCATGATGGCATTATGTTCAGAATCAACCGGCAATAAGGTTGCTTTGGCCGCCGCCACCGCGCGGAGCATCACATCGCCCGCTGAAACCAGAGCTTCCTTGTTGGCAAACGCAATCGTGCCGCCGTGCCGGACCGCCGCTAAGGTTGGCTCCAACCCGGCCAAACCCGTAATCGCGCACATGGTCCAATCCACCGGCCGTGCGGCCGCTTCAATCACCGCGGCACGCCCGGCAGCACATTCAAGGCCAGTGCCGGCCAGGGCATCACGCAGGTCATCGAGCAAAGCGTCTTCAGAGATTACTGTAATCGCGGGGCGGAATTGTTTAGCCTGCTTGGCGATCAACGCAACATTGCGACCGCCGACTAACGCACAAATATGATAATCCTGACTATTTTCAGCCAAAATATCAATGGTTTGAGTGCCGACGCTCCCGGTAGACCCGAGAATGGTAATTTGTTTCAGCGCCATAACGGCAATCCCCCCTGTGCGCAAAACGCCAGTAACGCGGCCACAGGCGCTGCCGCCAAAAATCCATCTAACCGGTCAAACAACCCGCCATGACCGGGAATTGTATTACCTGAATCCTTGACACCTAAGCGCCGTTTTATAGCGCTTTCAAGCAAATCACCGGCTTGGGCAAAAAAGCTTAATATGCAGGCTGGACCCAAAGCCCACCAATCAATGCCGTGCATACCGCCGGTCATCATCGCGCCAGCAAAACCGCCGATCAGCAGGCCGCCGATCGACCCGCTCCAGGTTTTGCCGGGCGATATTCTGGGCGCCAATTTAGCGCCGCCAATGACCCGTCCCACCAGATAGGCGCCGATATCGGTGGCCCAAATCACCACCACAAGGAATAAAGTGTCGCGCAGGCCGGTTTCTGGTTGCAGGCGCAGCCACAGCAGCGCCAACCCGCCGATGCCGGCATATGGTACGCCCATCGCTGTGAAACGGTCGGCCATGCCCCCGAGCGCTACGGTTAGCAGCACCAAAGCCGCAAAGCCGGCCGTAAAGCCAACAAGCAACGCAATAACCGCCACGCCAGCCAGCCCAGAGGCCATGAAAAAAGCGATGGGCGTAAATATTTTATGGCCGGCCAGCCGCGCCCACTCGGTTCCAAGCCCAATTAGCGCCACGCTGATGAGGGCGCTCCACGTCAGCCCGCCGAACCACAATGCCATCATGGCAATGGGGCCAAGCACCGCTGCCGAGGCCAGCCGGACCCCAAAGTCCGACCAGCGGCTGTTGCCAGCGCGGTTCACCGGCTCACTCAGGACGTGCGCCAAAACGCCGCTCCCGCCGGGCAAACTCGGCTAAAGCTATGGAAAAATGCTGAGAGTCGAAATCTGGCCACAAGACTTCAGTAAAATAGAGTTCCGCATAGGCGGTTTGCCACAATAAAAAATTTGAAATCCGCTCCTCGCCGCTGGTGCGGATCAGCAAATCAGGGTCTGGAATGCCATCGGTAGCCAATAGCGATGTGAATTTATCCTCGGTGAGTTGATCAGGTGTTAGCCCCGCCGCCAAAGCCCGCCGGGCTGCTTCCACGATATCAGCGCGGCCGCCATAAGAGAGAGCCATCACCAGAGTCAGTTTAACGTTATGTTTGGTTTTGGCTTCAGCGTCGGCCAATTCAGCTGCCAAATTAGGACCAAAACGGTCGCGCTCGCCGATCACCACCAAGCGGACACCACTTTCGTGCAACTCATTGAGTTCATTACGTAAATAATACCTGAGCAAGCCGGTGAGGTCGGTCACTTCTTCTGGCGGTCGCTGCCAGTTTTCAGATGAAAAGGCGAACAGGGTGAGGTATTGCACCCCCTGCGCCATCGCCGCCTCGATGGTCCGACGCACTGCCTTGGTGCCTTCGCGGTGCCCGATGGCGCGCGGAAGACTACGGGCGGCGGCCCAGCGGCCATTGCCATCCATGATGATGGCGACATGGCGCGGAATCAAGGGAGAACAACTATCAGCCATTATACTTGGCGGATGTCCTTTTCTTTCTCGGCCAGGCTCTCATCGAGACGCTTGATGTAACCGTCGGTCAGCTTTTGCACCTGCTCGGACCAGTCGCGCTCGTCATCCTCGCTGATTTCATGCTTTTTCTCGAGCGCCTTGATCTGCTCCATGCCGTCGCGCCGTACGCCGCGCACCGCGATACGGGCATTTTCAGCATATTTAGCGGCAGTTTTGGCCAATTCATTACGTCGCTCTTCGGTCAGCATTGGTAGCGGCACGCGCACTATCTGGCCGTCTGGTTGCGGGTTGAGGCCAAGGCCGCAATCGCGAATCGCCGCCACAACGGAATTGACCATCGAGCGGTCCCACACCTGCACGGTAATCATCCGGGATTCCGGCACCGCCACTGTGGCAACCTGATTGATCGGCATCATTTGACCATAGGCTTCAATCTTCACAGGGTCGAGCAAAGCCGGGCTGGCACGGCCGGTGCGCAGGCCGCCGAACTCTCGCTTCAGCGCGTCCAGAGCGCCATCCATACGGCGGGTCAAATCCTGTTTTAAGGCGGTAATATCGGCAGGCATTGTCTGGTTCCTCTTATCTTCCGGGTTCAACGATCCGGGTAAACAGCCCCTCACCCCGCATGACGGCCGCGAAGGCACCGGGGGCGTGGATATTAAATACGATGATCGGCAAATGGTTTTCCCGTGCCAGGCTGATCGCGGCGGCGTCCATCACGTTCAAATCACGAGCCAGAACATCGAGATAGGTTAGTTCCTCGAACCGCTCGGCATCGGCTACCTTGCGCGGGTCGGCTGAATACACGCCATCAACCTGGGTACCCTTCAAAAGCGCGTCACAATGCATTTCAGCGGCCCGTAGGGCGGCGGCTGTGTCGGTGGTGAAAAACGGGTTGCCGGTGCCGGCGGCAAATACCACCACCCGGCCCTTTTCCATATGGCGCTCGGCCCGGCGACGAATATACGGCTCACACACCGACGCCATGGGAATCGCAGATTGCACACGGGTCGGAATATCCAATTTTTCCAGCGCCGACTGCACCGCCAGCGCATTCATGACAGTAGCCAGCATGCCCATGAAATCCGCCTGCGAGCGGTCCATCCCGCCTGCCGCCCCTGCAATGCCGCGGAATATATTGCCGCCGCCTATCACCAGGCAAACCTGCACGCCCATCGCCACCACATCGCGCACATCAGCCGCGATGGCGTTTACGGTTTCGGTATCCAGCCCGTAATCGCGCTTGCCCATCAAGGCTTCGCCGGAAACTTTTAACAGCACGCGCTTGTATTTAGGTATCGGTGTCATGATAGTTCCATACAGGAAGGGCGGCACAAGCTAGACGCCTGAACCGCCCCTCACAAGAGTTTCGCCCTGCGGAATTAAACGCCGGCAGCAGCGGCCACTTCCGCAGCAAAATCGGAGGTTTCTTTCTCGATGCCTTCACCGAGATGGAACCGCACAAAGCGCTCAATTTTAGCACCAGCCGTCTCGACCACAGCTTTGACCTTGCTTTCGCCGTCAATCACCCAGGTTTGCTCCAGCAGCACCACGTCTTCGTAGTATTTCGCAATGCGGCCAGCCATCATTTTCTCGATAATGGCTTCCGGCTTGCCAGAAGCCCGCGCCTGCTCAGACAGCACAGCCTTCTCACGCTCCAAAGCCGCTGGGTCCACTTCAGCAATGCTGAGCGCATCCGGACGGGTAGCAGCCACATGCATGCCGATCTGGCGGCCCAATGATTCGATGGCTTCGTTGGCGTTGCCCGAAAGCCCAACCAGCACGCCGATTTTGCCCAAACCCGGCTTCAACGCGCCATGCACATACCCGGCTACAACCCCGCCCGGGATGTTGATCACGGCGACCCGGCGCACGGTCATGTTCTCACCGATGGTGGCAACCAGATGCACCAGCTCATCAGCCACATTGCGCTCAGAACCAGGATACGGGGCAGCCTTCAGGGCCTCCACATCCTCACCCGTGGTCAAGGCAATTTTAGCAGCGGTTTCAACAAACGCCTGGAAGGCTTCGTTGCGCGCCACAAAGTCGGTCTCGGCGTTGATCTCGACCATCGCGCCCTTGCCGGCGGACAGTGCGATACCAACCAAACCTTCCGACGCGACGCGACCGGATTTCTTCGCCGCAGCGGAAAGACCCTTTTTGCGCAACCAATCGATGGCGCCCTGCATGTCGCCGTCGCTCTCAACCAGCGCCTTCTTGCAATCCATCATGCCAGCGCCAGACGTCTCGCGCAGGTCTTTCACCAGCGCCGCAGTAATTTCAGCCATGTTTTGCTCCTCTAGCTCAAGGTAACGGCGTTGCCTTTAAACCAAAGCAACGCCGTCAGATCATTTTGACAAAAAATTTAATTAAGCAGCGTGCTCAGCTTCCGGCTCTGGAAGCACCTCCAGAATCGGCTCAGCCGCAGCGCCGAGGTCACGGCCCGAAGCACCCATTTCAGCGCTGATACCATCCAGCACCGCACCGGCGATCAGGTCGCAATACAGGGTAATGGCGCGGATCGCGTCGTCGTTGCCAGGAACCGGGAAGGTCACGCCGGTTGGGTCGGAGTTTGAATCCAGCACCGCGATCACCGGAATGCCCAGCTTGTTGGCTTCTTCAACCGCCAGTTTTTCCTTGTTGGTGTCGATGATAAATAGAATATCGGGCAGGCCGCCCATATCCTTGATGCCGCCCAGAGCGCGTTCCAACTTTTCCTTATCGCGGGTCAGGTTCAGAACTTCTTTTTTAGTGAGGCCCTGCGTGTCACCAGCCAGCAACTCGTCCATCTGGCGCAAACGCTTGATGGAACCCGTGATGGTCTTCCAGTTGGTCAGCATACCACCCAACCAGCGATGGTTCACGTAATACTGGCCGCAACGTTGGGCGGATTCCGCCACGTAATCAGCCGCGGCACGCTTGGTGCCCACAAACAACACACGCCCGCCAGCCGCCGTTACATCGCGAACCGACTTCAAGGCGCGCTCCAACATCGGAACAGTCTGCTGCAAATCGATAATATGAACCTGGTTACGAACCCCAAACAGGAACGGCGCCATGCGCGGGTTCCAGCGGCGGGTGTTGTGACCAAAATGGACGCCTGCTTCTAACAGGTGACGCAATGAAACTTCGGGTAATGCCATGATAGCACCCTTTCCTTGTCTAAATCCGGTTAAACCTCCGCAGGATCAGGCCTCTCGGCACCGGACCAAAGGGATAAATCCCAAGGCAAGGCACCCTGCGTGTGAATTTGTCCGCACCACGCGAACCCGCGCCGTATGCCAAACCCCAGCCCCGATGGCAACCCTTTGCTGGCGTATAGGTGGGCAAGCGAGACCAAGGGTGCTCAACCCGTTACGACAACAAAGGTGACCATGAGGGGTCGGAGGCGTTGGTGGGGGTTGGCACCAGGCGTTCGTTGAAGCCGTCGATCCCGATGGTGACGAGGCGAGAATCGTGGCCGGAGATTGTGGGGGTTTGACGGTAGAACATAATGACGCGGCCGTTCGGGCAGAAGGTGGCACTTTCCACCAGGAAGCCCTGGCTAAGGATACGTTCACCAGAGCCATCCGGCTGCATGACACCGATCGAGAAGCCACCGGCACCCCAGCGGGTGTAGGCGATGAGATCACCGCGAGGGGACCAC
Source organism: Acidocella sp. (assembly GCA_027308685.1). Classification (GTDB taxonomy): domain Bacteria; phylum Pseudomonadota; class Alphaproteobacteria; order Acetobacterales; family Acetobacteraceae; genus Acidocella. Next base: position 1,762 of record DAIDEE010000071.1, on the reverse strand, counting down.
GCGGGTTCAGCGTATTGGCCGTCACCAAAGCTGATGCGTTTTACACCGGAGCCGTCGGCATTCATCACAAACAGTTGCTGGTTGCCGTCGCGGTCGGAATTGAAGGCGATTTGTGAACCGTCCGGGGAGTAACTGGGGGTGACGTTGATCGAGGAGGAGTCGGTAAGTTGCTGCATACCGCCGCCGCTGGCACTGACCTTGACCAGAGCGGCACCGTTACCGCGTGAGACGGACATTAGGAGTGAATTGCCATCTGGTGAGAATTTCGGGCCGATGGTCATGTCACCGAAGCTGCCTACCAGGGTCTGGCGGCCGGATTGTAAGTCAAACAGGTAAACCCGCGGTTGGTTGTTCTGGAAGCTCACGAAGGCCAGTTGTTGGCGGGTGGGGTTGAACTGCGGGGAGAGGGCCATGGAATCGCCGTTGGTGAGGAACTGGTTGTTGGCGCCATCATAATCCATCACCGCCAGGCGACGGACCGGGCTGGTAACAGGGCCGGCTTCCGAGATGTAAGCGACGCGGGAGTCGAAATAGCCGTTTTCGCCGATCAACTGCTTGTAAACCACGTCGCCGATGATGTGGGCGATGCGGCGCCAATTCTCGGGGGTGGTGGTGTAGGCGGTGCCTTGAACCTGCTGTTGCTGGGTGACGCTCCAAAGCCGGAACTCGACCCGCAACTGCCCACCGCCGGCATCCGCCACATCGCCTGTGATGAGCGCCTGGGCGCCCAGGATGCTCCAGTTCTGCCAAACCGGCACGCCGTTGACGATGGAATTTGGCACGAAACTGGAAGAATCGATGGGGCGAAACAGGCCGGAATGGCCTAAATCATCGGTTAGCACCTGCGAGATCTGCGCACCGATTGAGGAAGGTGCGCCGGTGGGGTCGCCGATGATCGGGATGGCGATGGGGATCGGGGCGTTTTGAGCGCCCGAAACATTGATCGCTGGGCCATTGTCCGAAGCGGCCGGGGCAGCACTGCCGCCACCCAAGGCGGACTGGGCATGGGCAAAGCGCGGCAGCATTAAACCGGCGGCACCCGTGCCGAGCAGGCCACGGCGAGAGAGCGAGAGCAAGTGTCTGGTCATGTTCATCAGGATACCTCGGGCTAGGTTATGGGCTGAAATTGAAGATGAAGGTTTGGTTCTGCCCTAACATATATGATGGCAGAGGCAGCTTCGCGCATTGCACGTTCATGACAGCGGCGACAGCCCGGTCCGCATAAGCGGCATAGATCGGGTCGCTCATCCGGGATTGATCATCAGGCGCTACCAGGGCGTTACGCACGGTGCCAGTGGCATCGGTTTGTACCAGCAGATGCACGCTAAAGGTTGAAACACCAGGGGCACCGGCGTCGATGGTCCAGCAAGGGCGGACATGGGCGCCGATGGCGCCGCGGTCAGCCCCGGAAAGCCGGGAGTTAGCGGTGCTGTTGGGGCTGCCGCCGGCGTTCGGGGCACCGCCTTGGTCGGGGTTATACTTTGCAGTCGGCGGGGTTTTCTGCTGTTGCAGTGCTTCCAGCTTCTCCAGCGTGTTCAGCACGGTTTTGCTCAACGGCGCAGGGTTTTTGGTCACCTGCGGCTGATGCGTCGGGCTTTGTGCCGGGGCGGGCGGCTGCACGGCGGGCGGCAAAGGAATCTTCGGCTGCACCACGGTTGAGGTGGTTTTTTGTGGCGGCTGCGGCGGTGGCGGTGGCGTTTTAATGGCGTCAGGACTTTGCACCGGCGGCGGCGGTGGCGGCGCCGGGGCGGGTGGTGTTGGC
>DAIDEE010000067.1 GCA_027308685.1 Acidocella sp. | reverse complement strand
TGCCAGCATGGCGGGGTGAAAGCCGCCGTGGACGAAAAATAGATTTTTATGGTTCAGCCAGGCAGGCGCTTGCATGATTTCAGATTGCGCCCGCGCCGCCTGAGCTGGTGACAGTTGCTCCAAGGTGCGATGCAGACTGGCTGATTTCGTAATGGCATCGCCACGCAAGGCGCGGGCGAGCTTGAAATCATGGTTGCCAAGCAGAAACAAACCATTTTTTTCATCGAGCAGGCGGAACATGATGTCGAGCGTGCCGGGCGTGTCAGGCCCATCATCGACCAGATCACCGAGTTGGATCACGAATAAATCGGTATCGGCGGCGATGGCGAAGGCTCTGGTGTCGCCATGAACATCGCCAATAATACGCAAGCCACGGCCTTCTGGGATCATGCGGCTTTGATCTGCCTTAACGAAATTTCGGCGCGCAGCCGGTGCTGCTCGCGCTCGCCAAGCGGGAAGCCGCGTAGAATGAAGGCGCAGATGAGTTTCAAAACGCTAGGCACGCCACAATACATGATGAGTAACGCGGCCTTTTGAAAGGGGCCATTTGCGCCATGGGTGGTAAAACCTACCAGTTGCAGCAGCGGGAAGGCGATGCCGACCGCCAAAGCATTGCCGGCCTTTTGCGCCATGGTGGAGGCGGCGAAGAATAATCCAGCACGGCGCTCGCCGCTTTGTAGTTCGTCGAGATCAACCACATCGGCTTGGATGGCGGGCGGGATGGTGAAGTCTGCCCCCAGGCCGGAGCCGGTAAACACGCTGATCAGGCCAAAAAACCACAGGCCGATGTGCGGGACCAGCGGGACGAACGAGAAGGCGAAGGCGGTGACCAGCAGTGACGTGATCCAGGCGCGGTGCTTGCCGATGCGCACCGCCAGCCACAGCCAGAGCGGCACGGCCAGCACGCCGGAGGCAAAATATACCAGCAATAAAGGCCCCTGGGCGGCGGGGGCGTTGAGGTATTGGGTGCAGATCATCAGGAACAATACCGCTGGCAACCCGTTGGCGAGGCCATTTATCAGCCAGGCGACAATCAGCTTGCGGAACGGTGCGTTGGCCGCTGCGACTTTTAAGGCCGCTGTAAGACCCACCGGTTTTTCGATCTGGGTGGGCAGAGGGTCGGGCACCATGATCAAGGCAGCCAGCACGAAAGGGGTGGCGAGGCCGATGGTGAGGATGACCAGCAGATGCGCCTCGCCCTCGGGGCTGGTGATGCCAAGCACCACCGGCGCCAATGCCGAGATCAGAATACCAACGATGGTACCGCCTTCACGGAAACTGGTGATGCGCTGGCGCTCCCTGTATTCATCCGAGAGTTCAGCGCCCCAGGCCCAATAGGGCAGCGAGATCATGGTCCAGCCCCAGGTGACGAGGGCGTTGAAGATGAACAACCAAACCACGCCGGCGTGCAATGGCGGGAAGAACAGCCCAACAGCGCCCACCACCGCGACGGGAATGGCAACAGCGATGAAAGGTTTGCGGCGGCCAAAGCGCGAGCGGCTCATATCCGAGAGGCGGCCGATGGTGGGGTCGAATACGGCATCCATCGCCCGCACCAAGGTGAGCACGAAACCCACAGTGGCGAGGTTCATGCCCATCGGCCCGGCCCAGAAGTTTGGTAATATTACCAGCAGCGGCAGCCCGAGCATTCCAAGTGGCATGGCAGGCGCAGCATAGATCAGCAGCGTCTGCCAGCGCAGAGCGGCGGCCGCGCGGTGGTCGGTCATAACAGACAGGCTCCTGGTTTTGGGCTACGCGCGGCGGATCACGATCTGGCCGACATCGGTCCAGCCGGCTTCAAAGCCAACTTCGCAATAGCCCAGATAGAACTCCCACAGACGTTTGAAACGCTCGTCATATTGCGATGACAGCCCGGTGATTTTATCCCATGCGGCCTGGAAGCTGGCCTGCCAGCGGTTGAGGGTTTCGGCGTAATCACGGCCAAACCAGAAGCTGTCGTGCAGGTGCATACCGGCGGCGGCAATTTCCTCATGTAGCCGGGTGGGGGAGGGCAACATACCGCCAGGGAACACATAACGCTGGATAAAATCAGCGGTCTTGCGGTAGTCTGCGAAAAAACGATCCGCTATAGTAATGACCTGGATGCCAGCCTGGCCGCCAGGGCGCAACCGGTCGCGCACAGTCTGGAAATATACCGGCCAATACGCCTCGCCGACAGCTTCAAACATCTCGATGGAGGCGATACGGTCGAAATGGCCGGTGGTGTCGCGATAGTCTTCCAGCTTCAGTGTAACTTTATCAGCCAGTCCGGCTTTTTTCATGCGCGCCTGTGCAAACACGAGCTGCTCGGTTGAGAGCGTGATGCCGGTGACAACGGCGCCGAATTCAGCGGCGGCAACTTCAGCAAAGCCGCCCCAGCCGCACCCAATCTCCAGCACGCTCATGCCGGGTTGAATGTCTAAAGCACGGCAGAGACGGCGATATTTTTCAGTTTGGGCAGCCTGCAAATCATTCACGCCTTTGCTGAACAGCGCGGCCGAGTAGGTCATGGAGCCATCCAGCCATTGCGCGTAGAAATCATTTCCGAGATCGTAATGTTCAGAGATGTTTTTACGCGAACCCTTGCGGGTATTGGGGCGTAGTTTGTGCATCATCCAGGAAGCGAACCGCGCCCAGTTTTTGCCGCGCAGCATAGCGTCGAACGCCTGTTCATTGGCGGTGCCGAGACGCAAGACGTCGGTGACGTTGGGGCTTTCCCACATACCGTCCATATAGGCCTCTGAGAGGCCCAGGCAGCCGCCGAACGCGAGCTTGGTGACCATGCGTGGGTCACGCAGCAGCATGGTGGCGGTGGGGCCGGGTTCGGCGCCTTCAAAATGGTGCATGCTGCCATCTGGCAGAACCAGGTTCAAGCGTCCGGCCCGCAATAAACGGGCAAATTGCAGCGCCAATTGTAGCCGCCGGTCGCGCGGTGGAGCAACTGGGAAATTGGTCATGGCATTGGCGGTCGTCGTCTCAGTCATTTACCCTCTCCGGCGATAATCGTTTCGCGATTGATTGGCGGTACGCTATGGAACTTGGCACCACGCAGATAAAGTTTTAGAGCCTGCCAATGAATTGCCATCATCACTTTCATTGGCGCGAACGGCATTTGGGCCAGTAAACGCAGAATTGACGCATCTGTGAACGGTTGTGCGATCAGCACCATCGTCGCGGTCATACGTTTTTGCGTTGCATCACCATACTGGATCGAGACGGCGAGCTTTTCACCGGGCGGGGTGAGGGCAAAGCGATAGCCGCCGCGCATATCAAAAAATGGTGAAACATACATGCGCTTGGGTGCAGACTGGCGGATGAGACCCTCGCCATGCACCGGCAGCAAATAGGCGACCTGGCCACCGAAGGTGTTTTTGACCTGATGCAGCACTGCCCCAAGCCTGCCTTGTTTATCATAACAATAATAAAAGCTGATCGGATTGAAGGCGTACCCGAGCAGGCGCGGGATGGTGACGAAGGTGATTCGAGCACCAAAGGCGATGAGGTTCTGTTGTGCCAGCGCGTATTCAACGAACGCGCGCAGGGGGCGGCCATCACGAAACCCGTGATCCTTGTCCTGAATCGAGATCAGGCCAGGCTTATTGTGATTGAAGAATTTTGAGGTTCCGGCAACCGTGCTGATCTGGTCCAGATCAATGGCCATCATCCACATACGGTAATCAAAACGATGGCGGAATGGTGTATGACGGATATGCCCCACCCGGCCGGCGTAAAGGGTGGCGGGGGCGCTCAGGTGGTCTGCCAAGGTGCCATGACCCCGAGTGCGTTGGCAATGCGTACTGCCGAGGCGATACCGTCCTCATGGAAACCCCAGCATGTCCAGGCGCCGGCGAACCACAAACGATCCACGCCTTGAATTTTTGGAAGGTCTTCCTGCGCCTGCATGGCGGCGGCGTTGAATTGCGGGTGACGATAGACCTTGCGTAACAGAATTTTATCGGACGCAATGGGGATCAAGGGATTGAGGCTCACCAATAATGGCAGCTTGGTCTTCATCCCTTGCAACAGGTTCATCCAGTAGGTGAGGCAGACCGCATGACCTTGGTCATCTCTGGTCTGGCTGAGATAATTCCAGGCGGACCATGCCAGTTTGCGTTTTGGCATGAGGTTGGAATCCTGATGCAAAATGGCGATATTGTTCTGAAATTTGATTGCTCCGAGAATTTGTGTTTCGTCCGGCGTCGGGGCATCGATCATCGCCAGAGTTGCATCGGCGTGACTGGCAAAGACCACCTGCGCATAAGTATTGCTACCCGTCGCTGTTTCAACCACCACACCATCGAGCGTACGGCGGACGCTGAGAACGGCGGCCTCAAGTTTGACGTCAGCCAGGTCCTGCAACACGCGGGCGACGTAAACTTTGGAGCCACCGGTGACGGTGCGCCATTGCGGCCGGTCTTTCAGTTTCAAAAGTCCGTGATTAACAAAAAACCGGATAAAACTGCGGGCGGGAAACGCCTTCATGCCCTCAACCGAGGATGACCAGATGGCAGCGCCCATTGGCAGGATATAGTCTTCAGTGAAGGTGGTGGAATAATTATTTTGGCTCAGATAATCGCCCAGGCTTTGCTGCGAGGATGTTTCCAACAGAGCGGGTGCAGCATTATTGAACCGAAGAATATCGTTGAGCAGTTTCCAGAAGCGCGGTTTCAGGAGGTTGCCGGGCTGCGCAAACAATTGTTTAAGTTCGCCGCCCGCGTATTCAAAGGTCGCGTTTCCCTTGGAAACCCCGAACGACATATTGCTGTCGTGCGTGGCGATGCCAAGGGTTTTGAAAAATCCGACCAGATTTGGATAATTCACGTTATTGTAAACGATGAACCCGGTATCCACCGGCACCGACTCACCGTCTAAACTCACAACCTGGGTGTCTGCATGGCCGCCGGCGCGGGGCTGCGCTTCATACAAGCTCACGTCGAATTTATCACGCAACAACCATGCGGCCGAAAGGCCGGAAATACCGGCTCCGATTACTGCAACTTTAGGCTTTACTTCAGTCATTCTGTCCTGATTTCGAAATCTGTTTAAACGCGACCAACGCGCGGTCTCTCCCCTCGCTAAGCGTAATTATCGGCCGTGGATAGGTGCTACCTAACGTTACACGCGCAGTTGTGAGCACACATTCTGGTGCGTCCCAGGGGGCATGAATAAATTTATCAGGCAAGGCGGCGAGTTCAGGGACATAACGGCGGACATATGCGCCCACAGGGTCGAACTTCTGCCCTTGCAGGACCGGATTGAAAATACGGAAATAAGGTGCGGCGTCGGCACCGCAACCGGCGACCCATTGCCAGGAAGCAGCATTAGCAGCGTGATCAGCATCCACAAGGGTGTCCCAAAACCATGCTTCGCCATCCTGCCAGCGGATGAGCAAATGTTTGACAAGGAATGAGGCGGTGATCATGCGCACCCGGTTATGCATCCAACCGGTCTGCCACAACTCACGCATCCCTGCATCGACGATGGGGATACCGGTTTGGCCACATTGCCAGGCACGCAGTGCTGCAGGGTTGTGGGCCCATGGGAAGTTGGCGAATTCTGGTCGAATCGGCGTGCTGGCGAGGTTGGGGTGATGCCAGAGCAGGTACATTGAAAATTCCCGCCAGAGCAGTTCCTTGAGGAACGTTTGCACGCCCGCACCTTTGGCTTTGGCGGCCTGGTTCCAAACATGGCGCGGCGAGATTTCGCCGAAATGCAGATGCGGCGAGAGGCGTGAGGTGCCGGTTTGGCTGGGTATATTCCGGGCATCGGTATAGCCGGCGACAGCATTTTTCAGGAACAGCGCGAATTGCTGATGCGCTCCTGCCTCGCCTGGGTGCCAGGATGTTTCAAAATCCATCGCCCAGTTGGGCTTGGTGGGCAGTAAGCGCCAGCTAGACAATGTATCAGACTGAACGCCGGTAACGGCCGGGATTTTATCTGGTGCCGCCATTGCATCCTCGGCCACACCCATCTCGAAGCAAGTGCGGGAGAAGGGGGTATAGACGCCGTACACGCCGCCCGTTTTGGTTTTTATCCGCTCCGGGGCGAATAATCCGGTGGCGAGATGACGATGAAATTCGATCCTGGCGGCTTTCAGTTGGTCCGCCACCGCTTTGTCCTTAGCGCGGGCCGAGGGTTCATGGGCGCGGGCGGCATGAACTGCCGTTGCGCCGATTTGAGCCGCCAAGGCGGGGATGATGCGGCTGGCATCGCCTTTGCGTAGGATCAGCGTGGCACCGCGATGCGCGAGGCTGGTGGCCAGGGAGGTGAGGGAATGATGCAGCCACCAGCGGCTAGCCCCACCTAACCTTGCAGGGTCCGAAGGATCATCATCGAACACATACACAGGTAAAATGCGGCTGGCGCCGCTCAGGGCGGCATCAAGCGCTGGATTATCTGCGAGGCGCAGATCGTTTTTGAACCATACAAGCGTTGTACTCATGCCACCTCAGCCATACGGCCTAGCTGGCCAAGAGCGAAGCTGAAAAGTTGGTCCTGGCCAAGCAGGAAGACCCGCAACCCGCGTGGGAATAATGTGGCGATGGTGGCGTGGCGCACGTCCATGCCGCCGTTGTGTGACCCGAACGCGGGAAGAATTAACCGAGACGGATCGGTAACAAAGCAGGGACGGCTGACGCGGCGGGCCTTGGTGTCGATGCTGGCCGTTGGGTTGAAATGTCCGGAAATTTCAATGTCGCGCAGGTTTGGCTTTGCTGAGGCTTGAAGGCGGAACGTGAACGGGCCTTCACGGTATTCCTCCACGATCTCACCAACGCTGCTGGCAATGGCTGGCGTGCCGGTGATCCAGATAAATTGCGCCTCGCGGGACAAGGCTGTCAGCCGGGCGCGGTCGGTGTCGCCCAAACGCTCGCCGCCGGTTTGACCAACGCCACAGCCACCCAGAACAATAAGTTTGGCGGGGCGATAGAGCCTGATCAGGCGGTTGAGCTTTTCCAGCGTCCCGCGGGTGGCAACAATGGAAGTTTCAAGGTGCAAATCTGCCACGATGAGAACCCGCCGGGCCGGCCAAAAGGCCGCACCGGAGGGGTCGAGCATCAGGCGTTGGTTACGAAAGTGGAGTGGTGCTGCGGTCATGCTGCTTCAAGAGCACAGCTTGGGCCAGGACGCCACGGCTTTATTTTCCATGCAGGTTCGTTGGGCGTTCAGGTAATCGGATTTAACTTAAAGTAGTGTAAACTAATTGACGGACGGCGCTCGGTTGTATCAGGGTCGGGTCTATGACGAACCGCATCGATATCATCACTCCTGCCACGATCTCATTGCTGGGCAGCATAACTGATAGCCCTGATTCAGTCCCGCTAAGCCTGGTGGACCCGAGCGGTGGCGTTATAAGTGTGACAATTGTTGCCGGGAATACCGGAGCACGGCTGAGCGCAAGCTCGTCCGGTGGAGCCACAATTTCAAGCACCGGCGGTATATTGCGCATTAGTGGCGGCTTGATGCAGGTCAACGCCGCGCTGGCCAGCCTGCAGGATGGCACGACGGGTTCGGATACACTGCAAATCATCGCCAGCGACCCAACGCTGCTGGGGGCATCGAGCGACATCGCTGTGCAGGTCATTCCGGCGGCGGGTGCGGCATTTGCAGCGCCGCCGGTCAGCCTGAATTTAGCCGCATATGTGGTCAACCCGATCAGCGGCCTGGTGCTGGCGAACCCGGCGGCGGTGGCCCTGGCGGCAGCCGGGCAGGGCACCAGTGAGCTTATGGCGGTAACGCTCAGTGCGGCTTCCGGTATTTTGCTGCTGCCTGGTCTCACGGCGTTCAGTGGCATTACGGTCAGTGGGGCCGGAACCAGCCAGATGATTTTAAGTTTCACCGCTGATCAATTAGCGTTGGTAAACGGGCTGTTGGCTGGTTTGCAATGGGCCGGGCCTGGGGCGCTCTCGGGACTGGCGTACGCGGCGCGCGATGTTGCGGGGCCGCTGGGGAGTGCGGTGACGTCGGGCAATATTGCGCTTGATATTGTAGGGCCTCAGGGTCCAACGACGATCATCAGCAACGGCGCTGACCAGATGATCCTGGGTGTTACCACGCTGGGCGCGGGCAGCACGCTGAATGTGACTCGAAATACCAGTGATGTCGGCGGGATTTATGGCGGGGGCGCTGTGTTGATCGGCCCTGAAGCGTCGTTGCAGGTGCCTTATAATCAATTGTCGCTGGGCGGCACCAGCTATGATTTCGGCCAGCTTGGGGCTGGAGCTTTAAGTGAAGCCGGGACGCTGATTATGGCTGAGGGTGGCAGCGTGGCGGGCTTGGTTTCACTGAGCGGCGCGGCGTTATTGGATTTTACCGGAACGTTGCAAGCGGGCGCTGGAATCGCTGCGAATGACCTTCCGGCGTTGACGCTGGCGGCGGGGGCGGTGCTGACCGGTTCGGGCAATTTGGTGGCGGGAAATTTCAGTGAAGCCGGCTTGATCAACGGGACCGGTGAAATTTTGGCAGGTGGCGGAGATACCATCGTCATCGCGGCGGGTGAGGTGAGCGGCACGACGTTTGACGTGGCAGCGGGCGGGGTGTTGGCACTGGGGCCGCTTGACCCGCTTTATGGCGTGTTCAGTGCCACGCCACTCACGGTGGACTCCTCAGTTGTACTTAATTTCCTCGATAATAGCGGCGCCGCAACATTTAGTGGTGGTTACGCTGATACTTTGGCGCAGGCTGGCGGGGTTATCGTTATCACCAGCCCTGAGGTATTTTCCGGCACGATTTTGAATTTCGCGCCTGGGGACCGCCTGATATTTCCAGGCCTAAGCGGACTGACGCTGCTTAATGTCACCGCCAGTCAGTTTGTGGTTGCGGGAACGGATGTGCTGGGTGTCACGCAATCTTTCACCATCAATGCGGCTTACCCGGTGGGATCGTTACCGTTTGTGGGGGTTGATGCACAAGGCGACGGTGAGGTGAGTCTACGCAATTCGAATTCCAGTATTTTTATTAACGGGTTGAGCGCGTCATCAGCGGCAATTATCGCGCAGCCTGGCGTAGCGCAGCCAATATCAGGCTTTGATGTGCTGTTACGAAGCTGGAACGGACAGCCGGTTTCACTCACGCTGGCGGTCTCGAACGGCATGCTGGCCGAGGCGGGTGGCACGGCGGCAGCACAGATAACGCTGGTTGCAGTAAGCCCCGGCGCGTTGAATGTGGATCTGGCGGCGCTGGTTTACACAGCCAATGCCGGGGCGATTGTTGATACGCTAACGATCAGTAGCAATAGCGCTTTGCTCCCAGGATTGTATACCATGGTGCCGGTGGCGATGAATAATGCCGGTGGTACCGTGACCGGCTATTTCGGCGATGCCGGGCAGGTTTCATTGTTCAGCGATGTGGGAATGTCGCTTATCGGTGGCCAGGCCGCTCCAGGGGAAGTGGTGGTAACCGGTGCCAAGGATTTTGGCAGTGTGCTGATGGTTGATGGCTTATCCGGCACCGCGCTGCTGGTGGATGGCGGCGGGAATGCGCTGTTTGGGGCGGGGGCAAATGTTACGCTGCGGGAAAACGTTACGATTGGTGATACCGCAGGGGCAGGCTCGCTGAGCGTATTGACGAATTATTTTTCAGTGGCGGGTGATTTGGTTATCGCAACGGCCACCAATGCTTCGGGCAGCAATGTGGATATTTTCGGCGCCGTGGCGGTGGCTGGCCATGTGGTGGTTGGTGGTGGTGGCGCGGCTGACCTGGTGGTGGCGGGCAGCCTGGCGGCAGCGGTGATAAGTATTGCGAGCGCCGGAAGCATGGCGGTGATTGGGGCGGCACGGGTTAGCACGGCGGCGTTAAATGATGCCGGGGTTCTGAATATTTCAGACCAGGCGCATTTAACTGCGTCGAACCTGAGTGTTGCTGGGCGTTTGTCGTTGGGTGGGACAACAAATTTATCCTTGACCGGCGGCCTGCAGGCCGCGGGGATGATGGCTGTCGGGCCGGATGCGGTGTTGTCGGCAACATCATTTAGCCAAGCCGGCGGGGACCTTAGCCTGGCGGGAGTGATGTCGCTCAGCGGGGCGCTGGTTTCCAATGCGAATATCACGATGGCGGGGGGGACGTTGCTGGCTTCATCGGTAAGTTTGCTGGCCGGGGCAACGTTAAATGGCAGTGGATTGGTGGGGGCTGCGGGAATGTTGGGCAACATCAGTTTGCTGGGTGGCGACATTCTCGCCAAGGGTAATTTGCTGCTCGCCGATAATATTAGCCTGAGTGATGGCAGCGTGATCGCAATTTCCGGGTTCTCGGCGCTCGATGTGATCCACGGGTTCAATGGCGGCACAATCGATTTTACCGGTGGCAGCGCGGTGATGACGATCAATGATGTGGCGCAATTCACTGGTGCGGTTGCCAATATGCTGGATCATGACGCGATTGATCTGGTGGGGGTGGCGACGTCGCTGGTGAGTTTCAGTAATGGCATGGTCACGGCCGCCGACAGCAATGGCATTGCGTTGGGCGGTTTTGCTCTGAGCGTCGCGGCGGGCCAGCCGGCCGTGCGTATGATATCAGATGGTCACGGCGGCACACTGATCACGCTGGGCGGCGATATACCTTGTTTCATGCGGGGCACACGGTTGCTGACGCCGAATGGCTACAAGCCGGTTGAGGATTTCAAGCCGGATGACCCGATCATCACGCTGGCGGGCGGGCGCCGCCGGGTTTGCTGGGTTGGTTGGCGCACACTGGACTTAGGCGGCAAGCCTGCGGCGGGGCCAGTGAGATTTGCGCCTGGGTCGCTGGGGGAGGGGGTTCCAGCGCGGCCCGTGTATCTTTCGCCATTACATGCGGTCTTTTTACAAGGTGTACTGGTGCCCGCTTGTCATCTGGTGAACGGCGCCACCATTACCGAGGAGTCGCAAGCGGCGGTAACCTATTATCATGTGGAATTGGAACGGCACGATGTTTTGCTGGCCGATGGCATGCCCGCCGAGAGTTATCTTGATACCGGCAACCGTGGCGAGCTTTATCATGAGCTTGGTAAGCGGGGTACCTGCCGGAAACCTTGTGCCGCATTAGTCAGCGGCGGGCCGAAGCTCGCTGAAATCCGGCGAACATTGCATGGCATTGCCCTGCAAGCCGGGTTCAGCCTGACCTATCACGCCGGGTTGCGAGGGGTTGTGGGACGCAAAACCGTGATGCCGGTGCAAGCCTGGAAAGCCGGCCGGCGGACGGCTGTCTTCCCGATACCTGATCCTGCGGCCGTCCTGGGTTTAGTGACCCAAAGCGCGGCCCCAGCCGATACCGACCCAGAGTCCGAGGATCGGCGGCAATTAGGCATTTGCCTGGCGCGGGTGCCAAAGCAGGTGGAACTGGGGGGCGGCTGGTATGAAAAAGCCCTCGACGATGCGGGGATATGGATGGCTGGGGTCGGGGAGTTGCGCCTGCGCTCGCATTTGCGGCAGGATTTAACGCTGTCTCTGGCGGCGGTCATTCAGTCCTGGGTGGCACCTGCCCGGTAAGCCGGGCCATTGACTTGGACGGCCAAGGCTCATAATTGGCGCTCTCGTTGCCGGGAACGTGGACAGGCGGTGGTCGCTTGCGCCCGCTCTTTTTGTTTTTATAAAGCAAAGAGGGACTACTGGCGGAATTTTAACAAGAAAGGGTATGCGCCATGACCAAGCGCACTGAGAGTAAGTACAAGATTAACCGCCGTTTGGGCGTTAATTTGTGGGGCCGCGCCAAGTCGCCGGTGAACAAGCGTGAATACGGCCCGGGCCAACATGGTCAGCGCCGCAAGAAGCCGTCGGATTACGGCGTGCAGTTGATGGCCAAGCAGAAGCTGAAGGGCTATTACGGCAATATTTCCGAGAAATCCTTCTATAAATATTATGAGGAAGCCGTGCGCCGTAAGGGCGACACGTCTGAAAACCTCATCGAGATTCTTGAGCGCCGCCTGGATGCGGTGATCTACCGGATGAAATTTGCGGTGACCCCGTTTGCTGCCCGCCAGTTTGTCAGCCATGGTCATGTGACCGTGAATGGCCAGAAGGTGAACATCCCGTCGTTCCTGGTGAAGGATGGCGATGAGATCGAAGTGCGCGAAAAATCCAAGCAGATTGCTGTGGTTTTAGACGCCGCCCAGAGCGCTGAGCGTGATATTCCGGAATATATGGAAGTTGATCACCGCGCCATGAAGGGCAAGTTCTTGCGCGCGCCGAAGCTGGCCGATGTGCCTTACCCGGTGCAGATGGACCCCAACCTGGTGGTGGAATTCTACTCCCGTTAATAAATGTCACCTGCCCGGAATGGGGCAGTTACAATTACGGCGCATAATCAATCTTCCAAATAGGAGGTTGTTATGCGCCGTTTTATTTTATTGCCTTTCCTCGCCACTCTTGCGGTCCCGGGTCTCGCCTTGGCTCAGGCAGCACCGAACCCGCCTCCGGCAATGCAAGCTCCCGGCACGCCACCCGGCCCCCCAGTTCAAGGGGAGCATGGCCATTTGGCGATGGAGCAGAAAATGCACAACCGGTTTAACGCCGCCAACATCACCCATGATGGTCATCTGACACTGGCGCAGGCAACGGCTGCCGGGTTGAAGCCGGTGGTAAAGCATTTTGCCGAAATCGACACCGCCAAGCGTGGCTATGTGACATTTAACCAAGTGCAAGCCTGGCACATGGATGAGATGGCCAAACGGCTTGAGAAGAAGGCGGCTGAGTTGCGGGCGGCCGGCTAGCGCGATGTTATAATGTGAGATTTGTCCTTTAGTTGGCCAGATGCTGCGCCGTTTTGCCGGGCGCTGGTTTCGGGGGGTGCGCGGGGTCGCCCACCACGAACATCTGATGCGCAATGTCGCCCAAGGTTGGTTCAGCGGCGGGCGCGCCGGTTGATGAACCGGCGGTGCCGGCCGGAACGCCAAGCGCGGTGGCAGCGGAGGTGGGCAGAACATTCGACATAACTGAGTTCTGGCCAAATAAATGCACCACAACACCCGATGGCGGCGGATTTGGTTGCGGGCCCGCCAGTGCTGCGCCGCCGAGCCCTGTGCTAAACAAAAATCCGGCCAGTAGGGGTTTAAGGTTCAAATTTGGTCTCCTTGCATAGTATTCTATAAGCCGCTTGGTGGCTCTGGTAAAATCAGTACCAGGATAAGCTCGCGGTGCGCCTGAAAACCCGCTATGAGATAGCATAATGAACGTACTCACACACCGTCCAGGCCGTTTATCGATCGAGGTTGTGTTCGATTTCGTTTGTCCATGGTGCTACCTGGGCATTCAGAGGTTGGCGTTTTTGCTGGCCAGGCGACCGGATTTATCGGTTGATCTGATGTGGCGGCCGTTTTTGCTTAACCCTGATATGCCACGGCAGGGGATGTCGCGGACCGATTATATGGTGCGCAAGTTCGGTGCTGAGGACCGTGCCAAACGGCTGTATGCCTCGATCACTGAGATTGCCGCTGCCGAGGGCATTGTGTTCAATTTTGGCAATATCCGGCGCACCCCCAGCAGCGTGGATGCACATCGGCTGGTGCGTCATATTGCTCCACTGGGGGTCGCCACTTCATTGGTGCATTTTATCTTCCGAGCGCATTTCATTGAAGGTTTGGATATTGGTAACACTGATATCCTGGTAGCGATTGCCGCAGCCCAGGGACTCGACCCTTATGCAATTCGGGCATTTTTGACGTCTGGTGAGGGAATTGAATTTGTGCATGCCGAGAATTTGCATGCACACCGCCTGGGCATCAACGGGGTGCCGTGCTTCCTGATCGATGGCGATCAGGCGATTGCTGGGGCCCAGGAGCCGGAGGTTCTGGAACGGCTGATCGATCTTGCCGCTTGTACCCCACGACCTTAACGGGACTTCTGACTTATCCGTGAGGCTAACCTTCAATATAGTGGTTGGCGCACTACATTAACGAGTGCTAATAAATTCTATCTCTCACGATTAAGGACAGGGTGGCATGAAAATATCTATCGGCGGGGTTGTGGCCGTAATCCCTATGATTTTGTTGGGAGAGATTCCGGCGGCCCAAGCCACGGACCCGTTGAATGACCCGGCAACTATTGTAACGTTGCAGACCGAGAACGATGCCTATTCACTACCCGGCACTGATCGTTACTACACTAATGGATTTAGCCTGGGATATGTCTCCCCCACCGGCGCAGTGCCGTCACCAGTCGCTGCGCTTGGCCATACCGTGTTTGGCGATGGCGCGCAGCGATTGGAAATTGACCTGCACCAGGAGATTTATACGCCTGTTAATACCCAGGCTCTGAATCCGAATCCGCAAGACCGCCCTTACGCCGGACATTTGTCACTGAATGGTGCGATTATTCAGGATACCCGTGATACCCGTAGCGTATTGCAGGCCAGCATCGGGGTCGTTGGTCCTGCAGCACTTGGGCAACCGGTGCAAAATGATTTTCATTTTTTGATAGGCAACACCAGTTCCAAAGGCTGGAGTTACCAGCTTCGTAATGAACCAACCCTGGATATCATGGCGAGCCGCACGTGGCGCTATGATCTGGCGAACTTCGATCAAGGGGCCCTGACACTACAGATGCTCTCGCAGGCATCCGCACAGGTCGGTAATACCGAGATTTATGGGCAGGTAGGCAGCATCGTTCGGCTTGGCTCGGGGCTGGACTCAGATTTTGGCCCTTCGGTCATCGGGCCAGTAATGAGTGGCACCGAGGCCTACACGCCGACCCAGCCATTTGTTTGGTACGTGTTCGGTGGAGTTTCTGGCAGGTTGGTAGCGCATGATTTGCTGGTGCAGGGTAACGATTTTCAGTCCAGCCGGCATGTAGGGCTGGTACCGGCGCAGGGCGATGCGGAAGTGGGTTTGGCGATGATCCTGTATGGATTGCGGATTTCCGCCACGGAGATTTTTACCACGCCGGAATTCCACGGCGCTGCGCCAGCGTTTCAGTATGGATCGATCACCATCTCGGCGCGGTTTTAAGCTAGCCCGCCCTGCTTACCGCGTTATAACCCGTAATGCGGTTGCGGCGCGGGTGCTCGGCATGGCAGTGTAAGGCATGGATAGACGGGTATTTTTAACGACAGGTATTGCGGCTTCAATGCTGCCGATGGCGGCACGGGCCGGTGATTTTGCCAGTTATTTGGCGGGTTTGCAGGCCAGGGCGGCGGCGGCGGGCATTCCACAGGATGTGATTGCCCAAACCACAGCAACATTGGTGCCTAATGCGGATGTGTTGCGGCTGGACAAGCATCAGCCGGAATTCACCGAAACCTGGGAGACCTATAGCTCGCATGTGCTGAACCAGACGCGGGTGGCGGCTGGACGTGCGAAATCCGCCGAGGCAGCGAATTTGTTGGCGGCGGTGACCAGCCGGTTTGGCGTGGCCTCCGGCGTGTTGCTGGGCATTTGGGGGATTGAGACCAATTACGGCAAAACCCAGGGCGATTTTGGCGTAATCGACGCGCTGGTGACGCTGGCTTGGGACCGCGAGAGTTCATATTTCGCCGGCGAGGCGATTGCCGCCATGAAGATCATTGCGCGCGGGCAGGCACCCGCCGATAGGCTGATCGGCTCCTATGCCGGGGCGATGGGACAGCCGCAATTCATGCCGAGCGTGTATTTATCGACCGCCGTGGCGTTTTCAGGCGATGGCCGCCCGGATATTTGGTCGAGCGATGCCGATACTTTGGCATCAATGGCGAACTACCTGGCGAAAGACGGCTGGCGGCCGGATGAGCCTTCGAGTGAATCGGTATTGGTGCCGCCAAATATCAACCCGGCGATGACTGGCCGGCAGAATCAACGCACCATTGGGTATTGGACCAGCCGGGGGGTGCAACGTCTGCCGGGGGCGCCAGTGATGAGCAATGCAACGCCGGCGGCGTTGCTGATGCCCGATGGCGCTGGCGGACAAGCGTTTTTAGTGTTCCGGAATTTTAGTGTGATTCGCCGTTATAACCCGTCGGATTTTTACGCATTGGCGGTGGGAGCCCTTGGTCGCATGGCGTTGTCATGACGCTGAACCGAATGATGGTGGGTTTATTTGTGGCGCTATCGGGGTGCGTGCATCAACGGGCCGCGCCACCACTGGGGCCGCCGAAATTTGTGGTGGGCGATGGTTATCAGTCGCAGGAGGAATGGCGCTACCCGCGGGCGTTTGCCAACTATGACGTAACTGGTCTGGCGACTGTCATTACCGCTCATGCTGCGCCGTACACCGCCAATAATGAGACCTATGACCCCGATGCGCTGGCCGCCGCCAGCCCGGTGCTGCAACTGCCGGCCATTGTGACTGTGACCAACCTCGAAAATGGTGAGAGCATGGATGTACGGGTGAATGAGCGCGGGCCGGATGATCCGGGGCGGGTGCTGGCAGTTACACCCAAGGTGGCCAGCCTGCTGGGGTTTCCAAGCAGCGGGCCGGTGGAGGTTGAGGTGGTGCTGAACAGCCAGCAGACCGCCGCACTGGACGCCACACTAGGGCAAGGGCCGAAGATGACCGCCGCGCCGGAAGCGGGGATTGTCGCGCAGAGTTTGGGACCGCCGGGAGCAGCGGGGGGCGGCGTTACGCAAAACCTGACACCGCAGGATACTGCCACCGCCGCCACTGACCCTGGGCAATTGTCCGGGCGGGTCACGGTGGGGAACCCGGAGCCGGGGCCGCTGTTTGTGCAGATACCTGGGTTTGGCCGTGCTTATGATGCACACCGGGTGATGAACCAGCTCGGCGGCCTGCCAGCCCGGACGGTGCCGGTGTTTGGTGGCGATCGAACCCTGTATGCAGTGCGCATCGGGCCTTATGAGAACGTCTCGGACGCTGACGCCGCGCTGCAGCAGGTGTTGCAGGATGGGGTGGCGGGGCCTGAAATCATCGTCCGTTGAGCGGTGTTTTTATCACGTTTGAAGGCGGCGAAGGGGCGGGTAAGTCCACGGTAGCGCGGCGGCTGGCGGCGGCGTTGCAGGCGAGCAGCCGCGAGGTGGTGCTGACACGCGAACCGGGTGGCACGCCAGGGGCCGAGGCGGTGCGGGGGTTGCTGTTGGACCCGGTGACGCAGTTAACGCCGCTGGCCGACACGCTGCTGCATTTTGCCGCCAGGGTTGACCATGTTGCCCGCGTGATCAACCCGGCGCTGGCGCGGGGGGCGGTGGTGATTTGTGACCGGTTTTATGATTCCACCATGGCATATCAGGGCTATGGGCTGGGCGTTGATAGAGCGGCGATCAGCGCGTTGATCGGGCTTATGGGATTAACGCCTGACTTAACATTTGTTCTTGAAGTGTCTGAATTTACAGCAAAACGACGCCTAGTATCGCGCGGTAGCGTGGCTGACCGCTATGAGCTGATGGGGGCGGAGGTGATGGCGCGGATTGCCGCCGGGTTTCATGCCATTGCGGTGGCGGAGCCTGAGCGCTGCGTGCTGGTGGATGCCAACGCAGAGGCTGATGCGGTGTTTGCAGACGTGGCGGCACTGGTTGCGAAACGGCTGGGGTTGTGACGACGCCGCGCGAAAATCCGGCGTTTATTGGTCATCCAGCGGCGGTAGCGGCGTTGCATAGCGCCGCGATGTCGGGTCGATTGCATCATGCCTGGCTGATTGGCGGGCAGGTGGGCGTTGGTAAGGCCACCTTGGCGTACCGTTTTGCCCGCTGGCTGCTGGCCGGGGAAAGCAGCGCTGATTTGTCGGTGCCGGTCAGCCACCCTACCTTCAAACGGTTGGCGGCCAATACCCATTCGGATTTGCTGACCATCGAACGGCGCTTCGATGAGAAGCGCAAGAAGATGCAGAGCGAGATTGTGGTCGATACCGTGCTGGAGGTGGGGAAATTTCTGCGCCTGACGCCGGGTGAGGGTGGCTGGCGGGTAGTGATTGTGGATGGCGCCGAGGAAATGAACCGCAACGCCGCCAACGCGCTGCTGAAATTGCTGGAGGAGCCGCCGCAACGGGCCATTTTGCTGCTGGTGTCTCACGCGCCAGGGCGCTTGCTGCCGACCATCCGCAGCCGATGCCGGACGCTGAATTTAGGCCCGCTGGCGGAGCGCGATGTGGTCTCACTGCTGCATGAGCAGGCACCGGAGTTGAGCAGCGTGGATACAGCCCGGGTGGCGCGATTGAGTGAAGGCAGCATCGGCACCGCGCTGACATTGGCCGCCGAGGACGGCGTGGCGATGGCCGGGCTGGTCGATGAGGCGCTGGCCGCCCCTTTGGCCCCCGCGCGGGCGCAAGCCGTGGCGGATGCGGTGGCGCGCAGCGAGGATGGCTATGAGGTTTTTATGAATTTGCTGCGCACCGGCCTCGCCAGCACCACGCGGCAAGCGGCGCGGGCCAGCCAGCCAGGCCTCGGGCGGGCGGTAGATTTATGGGAGGGATTTGGCAAGCTCGAACGGGACGTGCAAAACCTCAATTTAGATAAGCGTGCCGCGATCATCGTAGCACTAAGCCAACTGCACGGATCATGAGCAAGCCATTTTACATCACCACCCCGATTTATTACGTCAACGGCGCGCCGCATCTGGGCCATGCCTATACCTCTACCGCCGCTGACGTGCTGGCGCGGTTTAAGCGGCTGGATGGCTATGACGTGTTTTTCCTCACCGGCACCGACGAGCACGGCCAGAAGGTGGAGTCCGCAGCACGGGCGGCTGGCGTTGACCCGCAGACATTCACCGACAATGTGGCGGCTGATTTTGCCGATATGGCGAAACGCATGAACATCTCAAACGATGATTTTATCCGCACCACCGAGGCTCGGCATAAACGCTCGTGCCAAGCGATATGGCAAAAACTGGTGGAGGCCGGGGCGATTTATCTGGGCGCATATGAGGGCTGGTACGCGGTGCGCGATGAAGCGTTTTATGACGAGGACGAAACCATTGTGAAACCGGATGGCACGCGCGTTGCCATCGCCTCGGGTGCGGCGGTGGAGTGGGTGGTTGAGCCTTCGTATTTTTTTAAACTCAGTGCGTTTCAGGATCGTCTGTTAGCGCATTATGAGGCGCATCCGGACTTCATTGCGCCCACCGCCAAGCGTAATGAAATTCTCTCGTTCGTGAAGGGCGGGCTAAATGATCTCTCGGTCAGCCGCACCAGCTTCTCCTGGGGCATTCCGGTACCGGGGGATGAAGCGCATGTGATGTATGTGTGGCTCGATGCGCTGGTGAATTACATCACAGCCTGCGGCTACCCAGATGAAAACGCTGAGCGCTTCCAGAAATACTGGCCGGCCAATGTGCAACTGGTCGGCAAGGAGATTATCCGGTTTCATGCTGTGTATTGGCCAGCCTTCCTCATGGCGGCGGGGCTGCCGCTGCCGAAAAAGGTGTTTTCGCACGGCTGGTGGACGGTTGAGGGCGAAAAGATGAGCAAGTCGCTCGGCAACTTTATCGACGTGCGGCCACTGGTGGATGAGTTTGGGCTGGATGCCGTGCGGTTTTTCCTGCTGCGCGAAGTGCCGTTTGGCGGCGATGGGGATTTTTCGCGCAAGTCGCTGATCATGCGGCTGAATGTGGAACTTGCGAATGATTTGGGGAATTTGGCCCAGCGCACGCTCTCGTTCATTGCCAAAAACGCCGGCGGTGTGGTGCAGCCACGCGGGACGCTGACCGAAGCCGACCATACAATTCTGGCCACCGCCGATGCGTTGCCCGATAAGGTGCGCGACGCACTGGACCGGCTGGCGTTCCATGAGGCGCTGGAGGATGTGTGGAAGCTGATCCGCAATGCCAATGCCTACATTGACCATCAGGCACCCTGGGCGCTGAAAAAGACCGATACAGAGCGGATGAACACGGTGTTACGGGTGCTGCTGGAGGCGATCCGCACGGTGGGGATTTTGCTGCAAGCCTTTATGCCGGATAGCATGGCGATACTGCTGGACCAGCTTGGCGTGGTGCCGGACGCGCGGCGGATTGCGGCTTTGGAAACTCCGATGATGGATGGTGCGGCCTTGCCGCCGCCCGCCGGCATCTTCCCACGTTACATTGAAAAAACGGTATAAAATACTGATGTTGATAGATTCGCACTGCCATTTAGATTATTACACCGAGGTTGAACGGCCCGAAATCATCGCCCGCGCCAAGGCTGCCGGGGTGAGCGAGATGGTCACCATCGGGGTAACGCTCAGCCAATCCCGGCAGGCGATTGCTATGGCGGAGGCTGACCCGAATGTGTGGTGCTGTATTGGGGTGCACCCCAACCATGCGGCGGATGAACTGCCGGTGGCATCGCCTGAAACCATCGCGGAGATGACCAAGCACCCGAAGGTGATCGGGATTGGGGAATCCGGCCTGGATTACTTTTACGACAAGGCGCCGAAGGAGACGCAACACGAGAATTTCCGCGCCCATATTCGCGCCGCGCAGATCACCGGCCTGCCACTCGCCATTCATGCCCGCGATGCCGATGATGACATTGCGCGAATTTTGGCCGAGGAACGGGCAGGGGGCGGGGATTTTGCCTTTTTGCTGCATTGCTTTTCCTCGACCCGGGCGCTGGCGGAAGCGGCGATCGAGATGGGTGGGTATATCTCGTTCTCGGGGATTTTGACGTTTCCGAAGTCACAGGAAATCCGCGACATTGCGGCGATGGTGCCGCTGGAGCGGCTGCTGGTGGAAACCGATTCACCGTATCTGGCGCCGGTGCCGTTCCGCGGTAAGCGAAACGAGCCTGGCCACACGCAATACACCGCCAAGGTGCTCGCTGAGGTGAAGGGCATGGCGCCGGAGGCGATGGCGGCGCTGACCACCACCAACTTCCGCAAGCTCTATACCAAGGCGCGGCTTGAGCACGCTTAAGGTTACGCTGCTGGGAGTCGGCGGCTCCGCCGGCATGCCGCAGATTGGTGGCGCGGATGGGGCAGGTGACTGGGGCGCCGTGGACCCCGCTGAGCCACGCAACCGCCGCACCCGGCCCAGCATTGTCATTGAAAGCCCCGCGGGCCAGCGGTTGTTGGTGGACACCGGGCCGGATTTGCGGCTGCAACTGACCGGTTGCAGCGTGCCGGAGGTGCATGCGGTGATTTATACGCACGCCCATGCCGACCATATCGCCGGGCTGGACGAGATCCGCATTCTCAACCGGCTGCTGGGTGGGCCGATGCCGACCTACGCCACTGAAGATGTGTTTGCCGACCTTGAGAAGCGTTTTGACTATGCCTTCAAACCCTGGAACGGCAGCGGATTTTACCGGCCGGTACTGAGCACGCACACCATCGAGGCCGGGCAAATGGTGGAGATTTTGGGATTGCCGGTGCGGTTGATCGGCCAGGACCACGGCTACATCACCACGCTGGGGCTGCGGGTGGGCGGCTTTGCCTATTGCACCGACGTGGTGCGGTTGGACGAGACCGCGCATGCAGCTCTGCAAGGGGTGGAGGTGCTGGTGGTGGACTGTTTCACCAACGGCCCGCCGCACCCAACGCATGCGAATTTGGAGCAGGTTTTAGGCTGGGTGGAAATACTGCGGCCCAAGCGGACCATTTTGACGCATATGGGGCCGACAATGGATTATCGGTCGCTACTCAGTGAACTGCCGGAGGGAGTGGAGCCGGGGTTTGATGGAATGGTGATCGAACTCTAACGCGCTACTATAGGTTTAGTTTCCATAATATTGATTCTGCGATTATTGGATGTTTAGGGAGGTACCCATCTTCGCGGGCATGACGGGATAAATCAAGCCTCTAACCCTGCCGGACTTCCACCGTCAGGTGGGACAGCGCTTTGAAGCGGGATAGTTTAGCGCGGTAATAGTCGGGGCCGTGCGTTGTGCCGGTGGCAATGCTGACGATGGCGCCGAGGTGGCCGGGGCCGAGGCGCCAGAGGTGGAGGTCGGATAGGTCGTCCCCTTCCCCTTCGATGGTCTGGCGAATTTTGGCTTCCATGTCAGCATCGGGGGTCATATCCAGCAGGATGGCGCCGGTGTCGCGGATCAGGCCGAACGCCCAGCTTGCGATGACCAGCGCACCGACGATGCCGGCCAGCGGGTCCATCCAGAGCCAGCCGAACAGTTTGGCCAATGTAAGCCCCAGGATGACCAGCACCGAGACAGCGGCGTCGGCCATCACGTGCACCACGGCGGCGCGCATGTTGTTATCGCGGCCAGCTTTGGCGGTGGCATGCTCATGTTCCTCAAACACAACCGGATGAACCTCCCCGGCGACCATCACCTGGGCGGTGAAGGCGTGCGGTTCGGGGATTTCATCGAGGGATTCCAAATAATCCGCCTGCGCGACCATCGAGAATAATTGCCGCGTACCGTCCGGGCGAGTGGTTTCGATGCTGGCGGCGGCAGGCAGCGGGCCGGTGGCGGCACTAAGGCGGAAGCGCGGCGGCACAGCATCCTCGAACACCTGAAGCGCCAAACTGCCGCTGGCGGTTGTGATTGTTTGCAACTCATCATGGTCGTGTTCGTGGTGATGACCATGACCGTGGCTGTGACCATGATGATGCCCGCCGCCGCTGAGCAGCCAGGCGGAAACAACATTCACCCCAAGGCCAAGAAACGCGATGGGAATTGCTTCAGCGAAGTGAATGGGCACCGGCGAGAAAATCCGGCTGATGGCTTCATAGCCGATCAGCAACGAGATCATCGCCAGGATGATGGCGCTGGTGAAACCGGCGAGGTCGCCCAGCTTGCCCGTACCAAAGGAAAATCTCGGGTCGTTAGCGTGCTTGCGGGCAAATGTGTAGGCCAGTGCTGCCAATAATAGCGCCCCGGCATGGGTGCTCATGTGCATGCCGTCGGCCACCAGCGCGATTGAGCCGAACCAGATGCCGCCGACGATTTCCAGCACCATCATGGCGCCGCACAACCAGATCACGGTCCAGGTGCGGCTGGCGTTCTCGTCGTGGCCTTCGCCGAGGAAAACGTGGGTATGCTGGCTCATTGGCGGCTCATTTCAGATAGGTGCGGACCACTTCGAGCAGTTGCTCGGTGGCGTCCTGGTTCAATGCGGTGGGGTGTTTTTCTGGGTCGACCAGATGGTTGCGCACATGGTCCTCAATGATCTCGCCCATCAGCCCGGTCATGGCGCCGCGGGCGCCGGCGATGAGGTGAAGCACCTGCTCGCACCCGGCTTCGCCCTCCAGCGCGCGTTCAATGGCCTCAACCTGGCCTTTGATGCGCCTGACCCGCGCCAGCAGCTTTTGTTTTTCATGAACCGTATGAACCATGACGCTTTATAGCATAGGGGGGATACCTATACAAGCCTCTTGTATCGCGCCACCAAATCCACCAGCTTTGGGTAAAATCAACAGGAGAATTGCGCATGACCAAACAAGCCCGCTTTGAGATGTTCGCGTTCTGGCGGACCTCCGCCACCTACCGGGCGCGGGTGGCGTTTAACCTGAAAGGGGTGAAGGCCGACGAGCGTTTTGTGAATATGGAAGCGGGGGAAAACCGCAGCGCAGCGTTTTTGGAAATCAACCCGCTGGGGGCAATTCCGGCGGTGATCGACCGTGAAGCGAAGAAGCCGACGCCACCGATCACGCAGTCATTGGCGATACTGGAGTTTCTCGATGAACTCTACCCTGCCCCGCCGCTGCTGCCGAAGGATTTGCATGAGCGCGCCAGGGTGCGGTCATTGGCGTCGATGCTGGTGGCCGACACCCACCCGCTGATCACACCGCGGGTGATAAAGTACCTCACCAATGTTGCGAAGTTTACGCCTGAGCAGATTCATGCCTGGCGGGCCAACTGGTTCAGCACCGGCCTGCAGGCGTTTGAGCAGCGGTTGGCCACTGAAGCCGAGACCGGGGTGTTCTGCCATGGCGATCGCATCACCATCGCGGATATTTGCCTCGCCAGCATCAAAGTGGTGATGCCGATCTTCAAGGTTGAGGTGCCGAACACCCCAATCATCGACCGGATTTTCGCGGCCTGTCAGGGCCACGAGGCATTCGCGATGGCCGCACCGCACCGTCAAGCGGGGGCGCCCGCATAAAACGAAGGCGGGTGCGCCTGTATAGCGGCTAATTGTTGATTTTGATCAGAACCCGGCGGCTGTATTGCGACATGTCGCCCAGCGTGCCGGTTTGGCCAATGCCGTACGCCGTGATGCGGGTTTTATCGACGCCATCGGCGGCAAGTTGATCTGACACATGTTTCGCACGCGCCCGCGATAGTGCCTCGTTATCCGATGTGTCGCCGGTATTGTCGGCGGCACCTGCCACGATGATTTTGGCGTTGGGCTCCTCGGCGGCCACCTTGGCGGCGGTAGCGATGGTGGTCAGGGCTGCCGGGTCCAGCGCCGATGAGAGCGGCTGAAAGAACACCGGGGTCGCGGGGGTGGTGGGCAGCGGCGGGTTGCCAAACGGCAGAAGGGCGCAGCCGGTAACCCCACATAACGCTGCCAAAGCCAAAATTTTACGCATCATACTCCCGATCAATCTTCAGAGTGGCATGTTGTCATGCAGGCTAACTATTTCAATATACATAACTTTTATCGTGAGGCTTCCCAGCGCGGGGAGGTTTGTGGTCTAACCATGTTTTAATGACAAACCGCCACCTTCTGGGCATTCAGGGTCTCAACCCGCCCGCCATAACGTCGCTGCTCGATCTGGCGGAAAATTACGTTTTATTGAACCGGTCCGGCAAAACCCAGCGCGATTTATTGCGCGGACGCACGTTGATTAACCTGTTTTTTGAAGACTCCACCCGCACCCGCACCAGTTTCGAATTGGCCGGCAAGCGGCTGGGCGCGGATGTGATCAATATGTCGGTCTCGACCTCCTCGGTGACCAAGGGCGAGACGCTGCTGGATACCGCTGCCACGCTGAACGCCATGAACTGCGATTTGCTGGTGGTACGGCATAACCAGTCCGGTGCGCCAGCACTTTTGGCGCACAAGGTGGAAGCCTCGGTGATCAATGCGGGCGATGGCACACATGAGCACCCAACCCAGGCGCTGCTGGATGCGCTGACGATAAGGCGTAACAAAGGCCGTTTAGATGGGCTGACGATCGCGATTTGCGGGGATATTGCGCACTCGCGGGTGGCGCGCTCAAACATGCTGTTGCTGGCGATGATGGGGAATTTTGTGCGGGTTGTTGGGCCCCCTACCCTGATGCCGGCGGAAATAGGCTCGCTGGGCGTGACAGTTTGCAACGACATGGCCGAAGGGCTGGCCGGAGCCGACATTGTGATGGCGCTGCGGCTGCAGAAAGAGCGGATGAATAAAGGGCTGATCCCGAGCGAACGGGAGTTTTTCGCCTTCTACGGGCTGAATGCCGAGAAGCTCGCCTATGCCAAGCCGGATGCGCTGGTGATGCATCCGGGGCCGATGAATCGCGGTGTCGAGATCGATAGCGCGGTGGCCGATGATGCGGTGCGCTCGGTGATCAAGGAGCAGGTGGAAATGGGGGTCGCGGTACGGATGGCGGTGCTCGATACACTGGCGCGGGGGAGCTTATGATCACCCTGATCCGCAAGGTGCGGCTGGCGGCACCGGATGGGCTGGTGGCCGGCGAATTGCTGATTAAGGATGGCAAGATTGCTGATTTTGGCCCCTCGCTGGGCAACCCGGACGGGGCTGAGATCATCGAGGCGGACGGTGCGATTTTATGCCCTGGGCTGGTGGATATGCGGGCCTCGCTGGGGGAACCTGGCTATGAGTACCGCGAGACCATCGCCTCGGCGGCACAGGCCGCGGCGGCGGGCGGGATTACCAGCATCGCGGTGCTGCCGGACACCAAACCCGCCATCGACGACCCGGCTCTGGTGCGGTTTATCCGGGCGCGGGGCGAGGAAATCGGCACGGTTTCGCTGATTCCCTACGCCGCTGCCACGCGCGGTTGCAAAGGCGAGGAGCTGGCGGAGTATGGCCTGCTGAAGGCTGAGGGCGCGGTGGCGTTCACTGATGGCCGCAAGGCGGTGGCCTCGATACGTCTGATGCGCAATGCCCTTTCCTATGCCAGCGGCTTTGGGGCGCGGATTGTGCAACATCCGGAAGACCCCGAACTGGCGGCAGGCGGGGCGGCAACCTCGGGGGCGCGGGCAACCATTATGGGATTGCCCGGCATCCCGGCGGCGGCGGAAGCGATCATGGTGGCGCGCGATATTCGCCTGGCTGAACTCACCGGCGGGGCAGTGCATTTTGCTCACATCACCACCGCCGAGGCCTGTGTGCTCATTCGCCAGGCCAAGGATAGGGGGCTTAAAGTTACCTGCGATACGGCCCCGCCGTATTTTGATTTGAATGAGACCGCGATTGGCGATTTCCGCACTTACGCGAAATTCTCGCCGCCGCTGCGGGCGGAGTCCGACCGGTTGGGAATTCTGGCGGCGCTGGCGGATGGCACCATTGATGCGATTGCCTCAGACCATCAACCGCGCGACGCGGATGATAAGCGCCTGCCCTTTGCCGAGGCGTCGTCGGGCGGCGCAGGGCTGGCAACCTTGCTGGCGGTAACATTGGCGCAGGTGCAGGCAGGGACACTCAGTATGATGCAGGCGTTGGCATTGTTGACCGAGAAACCCGCGAAATGGCTCGGGCTGGATGCCGGGGTGCTGCGTAAAGGTGCTGCGGCAGATTTATGCCTGTTTCACCCGGAGCGTTCGTGGCTGGTAGAAGCCGGTAAATTGCCAGGCAAGGCGCAAAACACGCCGTTTGATGGCCGGGCGCTGGAGGGCCGGGTGCTGGGCACCTGGAAGGCCGGACGGCGGGTGTTCGGATGACAATTCTGATACTTTGTTTGCTGGGGTATCTTTTAGGATCAATACCTTTTGGTCTTATTCTAACACGAAAGGCGGGTTTGGGGGACATTCGAACCATTGGTTCGGGCAATATAGGTGCCACCAATGTGCTGCGGACCGGCAATAAAAAGCTGGCGGCGGCGACGTTATTTCTGGATGGATTCAAGGGCTATCTGGCGGTGTTGATTGCCGGGCAGTTTGGCGATTTTGCCCCCTACGGCGTGGGGCTGGCGGTGTTGCTGGGGCATTTGTTTCCAATTTGGCTGGGTTTCAAAGGCGGCAAGGGCGTGGCCACTGGCCTTGGCGTATTGCTGGCGGGGTCTTTTCCGGTTGGCCTGATTGCTTGCGCCACCTGGCTGGGGACAGCGTTCCTGATGCGTACCTCCTCGACCGCAGCGCTGATGGCGTTTGCGGTAGCGCCTTTTGCTTCAGTGGTTCTGGGGCATTTCAGGCTGGCGGCGCTGGCGATGCTGATCGCCGGTTTGGTGTTCTGGAAACATAGCGCCAATATCGCCCGGTTGCGGGCCGGAACAGAACCAAAAATCGGCCAAAAAACTTGAATGACTTGCTTGATCGGCTGCGGCTGATCCGGACAGAGGGTGTTGGCCCCCTCACCTACCGGCGGCTGATGGCGCGGTTTGGTGGCGTGGCGCAGGCGCTGGCCGTATTACCCGAATTGGCGCGGGCGGGTGGCCGGGCGGCGACGAAAATTCCCAGCCGTGGCGATGTTGAGCGCGAACTGACGCAACTGAGCAAAATCGGCGGCAGGTTCATTTTTGTCGATACGCCGGAATATCCGGAATTTTTGGCCGATATGGCCGATGCGCCGCCGGTTTTGGCGGTACTGGGCGATATTAAATTGCTCTCAACCCGCTGCGTGGGCGTGGTAGGGGCGCGCAATGCCTCGGCCAACGGCATGCGGACGGCCGAGCAACTGGCGATGGATTTGGCGCAACAGAAGCTAACCGTGGTCTCCGGTCTGG
Organism: Acidocella sp.; assembly: GCA_027308685.1. Classification (GTDB taxonomy): domain Bacteria; phylum Pseudomonadota; class Alphaproteobacteria; order Acetobacterales; family Acetobacteraceae; genus Acidocella. The sequence continues at coordinate 49,384 of DAIDEE010000067.1, read as the reverse complement.
CACGGGGCATCGATGCGGCGGCTCATAAGGGGGCGATGGCCACCGGACGCACCATTGCCGCGATCGCCGGCGGCATTGATATCCCCTACCCGCCGGAAAATGAAAAACTGCAGGCGCAGATTGCGGAAAATGGCTGCGTGGTGGCCGAAGCGCCGTTTGGAACCGCCCCGATGGCGAAGCATTTTCCCAAACGCAACCGGGTAATTGCCGGGTTGTCTTTGGGACTGGTGGTGATCGAAGCCGCGGTAAGATCAGGCTCGTTGATTACGGCGCGGATGGCCAATGAAGCCGGGCGGGAGATATTTGCCGTACCCGGTTCGCCGCTGGACCCGCGCTGCAAAGGCTCGAACGATTTAATCCGGCAAGGGGCGCATTTGACCGAGACCGCCGCCGATGTGCTGGCCAATCTGCCGGACCATCCGGCCCGCCAGGGCCTGGCGCGAGACCCGCTGTTTGTGCATGCCCGGAGCGGATTTGCCGAAAAGCCGACGCTCTGGGAGGCCGCCAGCGAGGCTGAAATGACCTTAGGGAGGCGAAAAATCCCGGATTTGGTGGGTTCTGACCCGGTAATGGTTGACGAGATAGCCCGGCGCTGCCAGTTGTCCACAGCCGCCACAATGGCGGTCCTCCTTGAACTAGAGATTGCAGGCAGGGTTGAAATGCTGGTTGGTAACCGGGTGGCGCGTGTCGCTACTGAATGAATAGGATGGTCGTTTGACTGATATCGTCGTCGTCGAATCGCCTTCCAAGGCCAAGACAATCAACAAATATTTGGGCGACAAGTACACCGTGCTGGCGTCGTTTGGCCATGTGCGCGATTTGCCGCCGAAGGATGGCTCGGTCCGTCCGGATGATGATTTCGCAATGTCCTGGGAAGCCGATGAGCGCGGCCAGAAGCACATGGCCGCCATCGCCAAGGCCGTTAAGGGGGCCAAAACCCTGTATCTGGCAACTGACCCTGACCGCGAGGGTGAGGCCATTTCCTGGCATGTGCGGGCGATGCTGGAGGATAAAAACGCTCTGAAGGGCGTGAATGTTCTGCGCGTTACCTTCAACGAAATTACCAAAACCGCCGTGAAGGCCGCGATGGCGGCACCGCGCGAGTTAGATCAGCCGCTGATCGAAGCCTATTTGGCCCGCCGGGCGCTGGATTATCTGGTGGGGTTCACCCTCTCGCCGGTGCTATGGCGCAAATTGCCGGGCAGCAAGAGCGCCGGGCGGGTACAATCGGTATCGTTGCGGCTGATTTGCGAGCGTGAAGCCGAGATCGAGGTTTTTAAGGCGCGGGAATATTGGACGGTTGAGGGTGGATTTGCCACGCCGAGCGGGGCACCATTTGCGGCCAAGCTGACGCATTATCAGGGCAAAAAGCTTGACCAGTTTGACTTAAATAATGAAGCCAAGGCACTGGCGGCCAAGGCGGCGGTGCAGGCCGGCGCGTTTGAAGTTTCCGCTGTTGAGAAAAAACGCAGCAAGCGCAATCCGCCGCCACCATTTATCACATCCACCTTGCAGCAGGAAGCCAGCCGCAAGCTGGGGTTCTCATCGCAGCAGACCATGCGCACCGCCCAGCAGCTTTACGAGGGTGTGGAAATTGGTGGCGAAACGGTGGGGTTGATCACCTATATGCGGACCGACGGCGTGCAGTTGGCCAAGGAAGCCGTGCTGGCGATGCGCGAACAGATAAAATCGGAGTTTGGGCCGGATTATCTGCCGGGCGCACCGCGCGAATATATCTCGAAGTCGAAAAATGCCCAGGAAGCGCATGAGGCGATCCGGCCAACCGATATTACATTGGTGCCGGCGCGGGTTGCCAAAATGCTCTCGAATGATCAGGCGCGGCTGTATGAGCTGATTTATAAGCGGGCTTTGGCCTGCCAGATGCAGTCGGCTGAACTGGATCAGACGGCTGTGGATTTGAACGATAGCAAGGGACAGATTTTACGGGCCACCGGCTCGGTGCTGGCGTTCGATGGGTTTTTGAAACTCTATCATGAAGACCAGGATGATGCGTCGGATGATGACGATGCGCGGATTTTGCCGCCGATCAACAAGGGTGATGCCGCGAAGACCAACAAGGTAGAGGCCACCCAGCATTTCACCCAGCCGCCGCCGCGCTATTCGGAAGCCTCGCTGGTGAAGAAGATGGAAGAGCTTGGCATTGGCCGGCCTTCAACCTATGCCTCGATTTTGACAGTGTTGCGAGACCGTAACTACGTACGGCTTGAAGCGCGGCGGTTTATTCCGGAAGATCGCGGCCGGTTGGTGACAGCGTTTCTGGTGAGTTTTTTCACCCGCTATGTGGATACCGGGTTTACCGCCGCCCTTGAAGAACAGCTGGATGACATTGCCGAGGGCAAGGCCAACTGGCGCGAAGTGCTGCGCAAATTCTGGACGGATTTCTCGGCGGCGATTGCCGAGACCAAGGATTTGAAAATCTCCGACGTGATCGATGCGTTGGATGCTGATTTGGGGCCGCATTTTTTCCCCTCGCGCGAAGATGGCTCGGACCCGCGCTCCTGCCCCGCCTGCGGCACCGGGCGGATTGGGCTGCGGCTGGGCAAGTTTGGCAGCTTTATTGGCTGCTCAAATTACCCGGCCTGCCAATATACTCGCAAACTGGCGATTGATGGCGGTGATAACCCCGATGATTCGCTCAAAGATGGCATGCGGGTGTTGGGCAAGCACCCAGAGACTGAACAGGATATCACCCTCAAGCGCGGGCCTTATGGGTTGTATGTGCAACTCGGCGAAGCTGACCCCAACGATAAAAAATCCAAACCGAAGCGCTCGTCATTAACCAAGGGTATGGATGCGGATGCGCTGACCTTGGAAGACGCGCTGGGGCTGCTCTCACTGCCGCGGCTGGTGGGGATTCACCCTGAAGCCAAGGAACCGATTGAGGCAGGCGTGGGACGGTTTGGGCCGTTTGTGAAAATGGGCGCGATCTATGCCTCGCTCGACCGCGATGACGACGTGCTGCACATCGGGCTGAACCGGGCGATGGATTTGATCGGCAAGAAGCAGGATTCCATCCGCAGCCTGGGCGCGCACCCCAAGGATGGCGAGCCGGTGGTGGCCCGCAAGGGGCGGTTTGGCCCGTATGCGCAGTGGGGCAAGATGGTGGCGAATTTGCCGCGCGGCGCCGAGTTGGCGGATTTTACGCTCGATGAGGCGGTGGCGTTGTTAGCTGAGAAGGGCAAAGTGCTGGTGCCGAAGGGCAAAAAGGGGGCGGTGAAGAAGGCCGCGCCAAAGCTGAAAGCCGCCGCGCTGGTGAAGGAGCCTAAGGCAAAAGCCAAAGCAGCACCGAAGGCGAAGGCGGCTGTGAAGGCTAAGCCAAAACCAAAGGCCAAGGCTGTGGCCAAACCGAAAGCTAAGGCCAAACCCTGATCCTGGCGTCATGACCAATATGGGGCAAAGAATATGAGCACCATAACAGCCACTGTTGTTGCGGTATTTGCCACGCCTCACGCCGGCCATTTCCGCACCGAGCGTGTTGAAGCTCTCAACCTGGACCTGCAAGGAATTCCCGGCGACCGGCATTATGGTTTCACGCGCGCTGCCGGGGCGCGGGAGAAATGGTATCCGTCTGGAATGGCAATGCGCAGTGGCCGGCAGCTAACAATTGTTTCGGTTGAGGACCTCGCGTTGATCGCCCGGACAATGGAGTTGCATGATATGAAGCCGGAATGGATTGGCGCCAATATTCTTATCCAAGGCGTGCCGGACTTTACCAATATCCCTTGGGGCACGCGGCTGTTTTTTGAAAACGGTGCAACGCTGGTGAACGAAGGCGACAACGCCCCTTGCCGGTTTGCGGGGCGCGAAGTGGCGGCGCATTATCCGGGGCAGGCTGATCTCGATTTGTTGTTCGTGAAATCCGCCAAAAACCGCCGGGGGATTGTTGCCTCAGTCGAACAAGCGGGTAGCATTCGGCCTGGGCCGGTGCGTTTGAGAATACCGAACAATAAAAATTGGAGTGGAGGAAATTTGATATGAGCAATATTCCCATCACGTTGCTGACGGCTGGTGTGCTTGGCCTGCTATATGTGGCGCTGTCGGCGCGGGTGGTGATGGCGCGCGCCAAGACCAATATCAGCTTAGGCGACGATGCCGATGGACGAATTCTGCTGGGAGAAGAAGCCAAAGCCCCGAGATTACAGATTGCAGTACGATGCCACGCCAATTTCGCTGAATATGTGCCGCTAGCGCTGATTCTGCTGGGCGGCATCGAGGCAGCGGGGGCGGCGCATTGGATGGTGACATTACAGGCGGTGCTGCTGGTGGTGGCCAGGGTGGCGCATCCGGTGGGCATGAGCCGTCCTGCCCCCAACCCATTCCGGTTTGGTGGTGTCGTGCTGACCTGGGTGGTGATGGGGTGGGCCAGCGTCGCGGCGCTGTTGATCGCTCTATAACCCTTTGTCGGTAAGGCTTCGAAGCCCCATACTAGGGGTATGAAGACAGTCCATAAAAAACCCCGTCCAAAGCTGCCCAAAACCGGGACCAAACCGGCGCAAAAGCTGCCGACTCGTGATGCCGTAAAAAGTTTTCTGGCGGAGGCGAAAGGCAAGGTGGGCATGCGCGAGATTGCCCGGGCGTTTGGGGTTGGGCCGGATGATAAAAAGGCGTTGCGGGGGCTGATGAAGTCGCTGGAGGCCGATGGTGGGCTGGACCGGGTGGGACCGAAGCAATTCAGCGAGGCCGGACGGTTGCCTGAAAATGCGGTGGTGGAAGTCACTGGCATCGACCGTGAAGGTGAGGCGCTGGCGCGGCCCGTGGTGTGGGAAGGCCAAGGCCGACCGCCGATTATCTTTATGATGGCCGAAGCCCGCGGGCAGCCGGCGTTGGCACCTGGGGCGCGGGTGCTGGCGCGGCTGCGCCGGGTGGGGCCGGATAAATACGAAGGCCGCACGCTCAAACGCATCACCGAAAAAACCGGCAGTATCATCGGGGTGTTTCGCGCCGAGGGGGCCGGCGGGCGGATTGAACCAACCGATAAGAAGCAGAAGGCCGAATGGGTGGTGCCTGCCTCCGAGACGATGGGCGCGACCAGTGGTGAGATTGTGAGGGCCGAACCCCTGCCCGGCTCCGGTTATGGGCCGAAGCCTGCGCGGGTGACCGAGTGCCTGGGTCAGGTGACGGATGCACGCTCGGTCAGTTTGATTGCGATTGCAACACATGAAATTCCGGTGGACTTTCCTGATGCCGCGGTGAAGGAAGCCGAACGCGCCAAAGCCACACCGTTGGGCAAGCGGACTGATTTGCGCGAAGTTGGGCTGATTACGATCGATGGCGCTGATGCCAGAGATTTTGACGACGCGGTGTTCGCGGAGCCGGTTGATAAGGGGATGCGGCTGATCGTGGCGATCGCCGATGTGGCGCATTATGTGAAGCCTGACTCGGCGTTGGATGTCTCGGCCCGCGAGCGCGGCAATTCCTGTTACTTCCCCGACCGGGTGGTGCCGATGCTGCCCGAAGCGCTCTCGAACGGTTGGTGCAGCTTGAAGCCGCATGAGGACCGGGGGTGCTTGTTTGTCGAGATGGTCATCAACGCCGAGGGGCGTAAACAATCGCATAAGTTCGGGCGCGGGCTGATGCGCTCGGCAGCGCGTAAAACCTATGAGGAGGTGCAGGCCGAGCACGATGCGCACCCAAACGCGCATGCCAATTTGTTCGCGGCATTCGCAGCTCTGTCGGCCGCGCGCACCGCTCGTGGCACGCTGGATTTGGATTTGCCGGAGCGCAAGGTTGAGCTGACGCCGGATGGTCAGGTGGCGAGCATCGCGCCCCGACCTCGGCTGAATAGCCACCGGCTGATCGAGGAATTCATGATTTTGGCCAATGTGTGCGCCGCCGAGGAGTTGGAGCACCACAAACTACCCTGCATGTACCGGCTGCACGCGCCGCCCAGCCCGGAGAAAATTGATAATCTGCGCAGCTTCCTGGCGACTTTGGATATTTCGCTAAAGGCCGCCGACCAGTTGCACCCGCGTGACTTGGACCATGTGCTGAAACTGGTGGCCGGAACGGATAAGGCGGTGCTGGTGAATGAGACCATGTTGCGCAGCCAGTCTCAGGCGGAATACGGGCCGGACAACATCGGGCATTTTGGCCTGGCACTGACGAAATATGCGCATTTCACGTCGCCGATTCGCCGCTATGCGGATTTGCTGGTGCACCGTGCGCTTATCACAGGGCTGAACCTGGGCAAGGACGGTCTGACGGTGGCCGAGATCGCGAAGTTTGCAGACACCGCCGAGCATATTACCGCCACTGAGCGCCGCGCCACCCTGGCGGAGCGCGATTCCACCGACCGCTACCTTGCGCTGTATTTGCAACACCGCGTGGGAGAGTTGTTCGAGGGGCGGATTTCCGGGGTGACGAAGTTCGGCTTATTCGTCACTTTATCAGAAACAGGGGCGAGTGGGTTTGCGCCGATGGCGAGTTTACCGGATGATTATTGGGTGCATGACGAGGCCAGCCAGAGCCTGATCGGTAAGCGCACCCGTCTTTCGTTCCAATTGGCCCAAAATATTGAAGTGCGGCTGGCGGAAGCCAAGCCGGTAACCGGCGGTTTACTGTTCAATATTATTACCGGCGCCACCGCCAGCGCACCACGGGTGCCAAAGCGCTTCATTCCACCACTAAAGTCTAAACCGAAACGCCGAAGGTGAGCCGCCGCGCCATATTGCTGCTGCTGATTATTGCTCTGCCAATGGCGGGCTGGGCGAAGCCTGCCCTGGCAGCGACCGCGTTTGATACGGCGACGGCGGCCTCGGTGTGGGGGGCGGCGCTATCATATATCGCACCACGCTCGCTTGAACCGTTGAGCGTACCGCAAATGACCTTGTGGGGGCTGAACGGCTTGACCGCGCTGGACCCGGATTTGAACGCGACCTTGCAGGATAACCAGATACGGCTGTACGGCCCGGAACAATTATTGATCGCGGTACCGGCACCGGCTCCCAATGACGCGGCAGGTTGGGGAAAGGCGGCGGCGGCGGTGGCACAGGCGGCTTATGCGGCCTCGCCGGGGTTGCAGCAGGCGGGCACGCAGGGTGTGATTGGCAGCTTTTTTGATGAATTATTCAACCATTTCGACCCTTATTCGCGTTACGAGCCGCCTTTGCAGGCCGCACAGGACCAACTGATGATCACCGGCATTGCCGGGGCGGGGCTGACGCTGGGCCGTCAGGACAACAAGGTTGTGATCACCGCCGTTGCCGCTGCCGGCCCTGCCGCTGAAGCAGGAATGGCGACGGGATCAACAGTGCTCGCGATTGACGGTAAGCCCGCTTACGCGAGCCAGATTACGCAATTGAACAGCCGGTTAAACGGTATTCAGGGCAGCAGCATCACCCTACGGGTGGCTGATGCGAACAACCCCGCCGCCGGCAGTGACATCACGCTCACCCGGGCGCTGGTACCACCGCAAACGGTGTTTGATGAGACCAAGGACAGCGCCATACCAGGAGCGCTGGTGTTAAAAATCGCCGGGTTCAACAAAGGCACCAGTGACCAGTTTTCAGCCGCGCTGGAGTCGGGGCTGAGTATGTCCCCCGCCCCAGCGAGCCTGGTTTTGGATTTGCGTGGCAACCGGGGCGGTGTGTTGCGCCAGGCTGTGCTGATTGCCGACTCCCTTTTGGCGAGCGGTAAAATTGTTGAAGCCGCAGGGCGCGATGTTGATGCTGACCAGAATTTCACCGCCGAAGGGAGCGATTTAACCGCAGGGTTACCGATGGTGGTTTTGGTGGATGGGCAAACTGCCAGTGCCGCCGAAATTCTGGCCGCCGCCCTGGCCGATGACCGCCGCGCCGTGGTGGTAGGCAGTGCGACGCTTGGCAAGGGCCTGGTTCAAACCGTCACGTCGCTGCCCGATGGTGGTGAGCTTTACGTGACCTGGAGCCGGGTTTTGGCGCCACGCGGCTGGCCGTTGCAGACCCTGGGTGTTTTGCCGCAGGTGTGCACCAGCCTCGGCGAGGCTGGTTTGCATGGCCAGCTTGCGGCGCTGTACCGCGGGGTGAACAAGCTAGCCCCTGCCCTGGCGGCCTCACGAGCGGCACGGGCCCCGCTGGGGGTCGATAAAATTCTGGACATACGCAACCAGTGTCCCGCCGATATTGGCGGGAACCTCGATTTCACAGCAGCGCGGGCACTTTTAGCCTCCAAAACGGCCTACAACGCTGCATTGCTGCCGCCCTGAATGTAATCAGCCCTTGACCAAAGCCGCCCCGATGGGGCATACGCCCGCGACTGGAGATCGATATCATGGCCAAATCTAACGTAGTTCAAATCAAGCTTATTTCGACCGCGGACACTGGTTACTTTTATGTGACCAAAAAGAACGCGCGTGCGCAGACCACCAAGCTGGAGCTGAACAAGTACGACCCCGTTGTGCGCAAGCATGTGAAGTTCAAAGAAGCCAAAATCAAGTAAGGTTTTGCGCTCAAGCGGCCCGGCGCTGCCAACGGCTCGGTTGCCGCAGAGGTTTCTGCCCTGGATTCAGGCGCTGCGGGCATTAGCGGCTTTCTCGGTCGCTTTTAGTCATGTTGAATATGATGCCGTGAATAATGGCGGCGACCCTTCTGGGGTTTTGACCGCCATTATGAATTTCATGCCCTGGGTGGCCGGGGTTGATATTTTTTTCGTCATTTCCGGCTTTGTGATCGTGCACGCTTCGGCTTCATTGTTCGGAGTGGCTCGTGGGCCACTGGTATTCCTGCGCCGAAGACTGGCACGAATTGTGCCACTTTACTGGATCGTCAGCAGTGGTTTCCTCCTGATATTACTGCTGGACCGGCACGAAATTCATGGTGACATTGGCAGCCCTTTATATTGCTTCGCCAGTTATTTTTTCATTCCCATGATGCGTCCTGACGGCATGGTACAACCGGCCTACGGACTCGGCTGGACCTTGAACTATGAGATGTTTTTCTACCTGGTCTTCACGCCGTTTCTGCTGCTCACCCGCTATAAAGCGGTAGCGGGCGCGGTGGCGCTGTTAGGTTTGTTCGTGCTAACAGGACAATTGATGCATTTTCATAATGTTCAATTTTCTTATTGGTCTAATCTGATTATTTTAGAATTCTGCGCGGGAATGATGATCGCGCTGGTGTTTGCGCGAGGGGTTCGGCTGCCAGAATGGCTGCGGCCGCTGTTGATCGTGGTGGCCGTCATCGCGCTGCATTTTAACGCCGGGCGGACACTGGAGTGGCGGGCGCTGGCGTTTGGGGCTCCGGCAACCTTGATGGTTGGTGCTGCGTGTTTAGGGCGTTCGCCGGCGGTGTTGAATACGCTTGAGCGCTGGCTGGTACGGCTGGGGGATGCGTCGTACGCAATGTATCTGATCCATCCGTTCGTGATCCGTAGTTTTTCAATTCTATGGCGGCATTTGCATTTAACATCAGAGTTGGCTGGCGTAACCTACGTAATTGTAGTGCTGGCCGTGGCGCAGAGTGGCGCCTTGCTGATCAACCAAACGCTCGAACGGCGGATAGCCCTATTTTTTCGGCGCTCGCCCGCTGCCGCTTAACTGCTTTACGAATTTTTTATGGTCGGCCTCGGTCTGGTCGCCATAGGCCTCCGCCCAACTGGCCATGGCGAGGTCGAGCGTTTCAGAAGCACCGCAATAGCCGCTGATAACGGCGGCATCGCCCACCCGGGCGTGGGCGCGGGCCAGCAGGGCGCCGTAACCGAAGGCGAAAAAATTGAAGGGCTGGCCATAGAGAAATTCAGTGGGGATGGCGCCTTTGAAGTTGCGCATCTGTCGGACGTAATACGGCCGCTCGTCCATGGTGGTCCAGCCTAGCAGCGGGTCGCCGGCGGCTTGCAACAGGCGCTGGCCGTACACCACACGCTGGCCTTCGTGCTTGTAAGGCTTGGGCAGTACCGGCAGGTAGGGTGCCAGGGCGGCGGGTGCCGCTTCCTTGAATTGCAGAAAAAGCCCGTCATCATCGCCATTGCCGATCAGCATGATGAGGTAGGCGCGCAGTCCCACGCTGCCCACGCCAACCACGCGGCGGACGATATCCACAATGTGATAGCGCCGGATCATGTATTGGCGCTCTGGGGCGAGTGTTTCGATGTAGTCACGCAACGCCGCGACGATTTGGGCTTTCAAGGCAGGCTCAACCGCCGTGGTGATCGGGGCGTCGAGCTTGATGTGCCATCTGCCGTTGCAATCGCGCTCGGCGGCGGTTTCCAGGAAGGTGGTATTGTTGGTGGCGCGGGCTTTAGCAACCGATTTGCGGATGATGGCGGCGGTTTTTTTATCGAGCTTCATCTGCCGCTGGTCCATCCGCTCCGGCACGGTATGGCGATTCCAGAGTTCCAGCACTGGCAGGCTTTGCAAGCGGTTGAGCGAGAAGCGGTATCCATTCACCGCGGCCATCACGGCCCTTTTGCGTTCCTTCCGCGATAAACCATTTTCACGGCCTGAAAGATTTATACTGGCGGTCAGACGTTTGAGGTCATATTCCCAAGGGCCGATGGTGGCTTCATCGAAATCATTGAGGTCGAGCACCACCTGGTCCTGCGCGGTGCCGAACAGCCCGAAATTATCGACATGGCAATCACCATCGACCACCACATCGAGCCCCATGGTTTTGGTTTGCGCCAGGTCCCAGGCCATCACCACCGCCGCCCCGCGCAAAAAGGCAAAAGGCGAAGAAGCCATGCGCTCCATGCGGATTTTCACCAACTCCGGCACCCGGCCTTGGTTGCTGGCGTTTATCAGCTCAAGCGGGTCTGGCCGGTGCCGGGCGGGCTGCCAGCCGACGTGGGATTCGCGCGGGTTATGCGCCCGCAACGCCCGGCCCGTGGCCTCACGCACCTCCCATGGCGCAGAGGCGGTGGTTAGCGTCTCCACCTCAGTATTGCGTGGCTCCACCACTGCGCCCTTCGCCAGGCTCTTGACCAGCTTCGCCGGTGCCCCTTGCAACTTGGCTGCCTGGGCGGCTGACATAGAGCGGTGGCCAGCGGGTTTTGGTTGTTTCATGGGAGAAGCAAGGCCGAAGCAAAGAAATTGTCAAATAACAGCGGAAGCATTGCGGGCCTTTGCCTGCAGGTGGTTAAATGATTACCAGAGATTAGTTGTAATTTTCCGAAGGTAGCGTTCACTGTGGTAAAACATCTTTTAGAAACTGTTCATGTCATTGGCGCATCGGGCCGCTCCGGCAGCGCATTATGCCTTGGCTTGGCCACTCAGAACATCAATGTCATCCCAGTGGTACGGAATGCAGCACGCTTTACCGCGCTACCGGTCAAACCACTCATTGCAGATTTAACCGATATTGCATCGCTGACCATCGCGCTCGCAAATGCAACGCATATCGTTTCGGGAGCCCATGCTAGATACGCTGAAACGATTATAAAAGCTGCGCCCGTCGATGCAACCTTGGTATTACTCGGCAGCACCCGCAAATTTTCGCAATGGCCGGATGATCATGGTAACGGAGTCTTAAAAGGTGAGCACGCATTTCTTACCTCGGACCGGCGCGGTGTGATGCTGCACCCCACGATGATTTATGGCGCCGATGGTGAGAATAACGTGCAGCGATTGGCGCACTTGCTAAGCCGGCTGCCTGTCGTTCCATTGCCGGGTGCTGGTCGGGCCTTGGTTCAGCCAATTTACCAGGATGATGTCACAAAATCGATATTAGCCGCACTTGCTCACAGATGGTCTGGTCCGAACGCAATGGTGATCGCGGGCCCTGAGGCCGTCACTTATGCTGACTTCGTCCGCGGTGTGGCCAGCGCTGCCACACTGGCCACACCGCGGATTATTCCATTGCCCGTATGGCTATTACAGAGCTTGGCGCCAGCTTTGCGTTTTATTCCCAAAATGCCACATGTCGGCGGCGATGAAATCAAGCGGCTGCTCGAAGATAAAAACTTCGATATCCAACCGATGCGTCAGATTTTACAAATTCAACCAACGCCCTTGGCAGATGGACTACGCAAGACGTTTAACTAGCCACATTGCGATTTACAATCTCCCACCCCGTCTCCGAGGTCAGTTTGGTCATGGCGTGGAATTTGCTGCCGCGTTCATCGGCGGCGTTGCCGGCGAGCGAGCGGGCGTACACGCCTTCGGCGATGGCCGCACTTCGGAACATCGAGAAACCGAGGTAGAAGTTCCAATTTTCAATCCCAGCGCGGCCGGTGCGTTTGCAATAAATTGCCAGCATTTCGGCTTCGGATTTTAGCCCGTGTTCGGCGAGATTGACGCTGGCATAGCCCGAGTAGGCGGGCCCGGCTTTATCGGGCATATGAAACGCCATGCAGCAATAGGCTAAATCCGCCAGTGGATGCCCGAGGGTTGAGAGTTCCCAGTCCAGCACAGCGATGATACGCGGTTCGGTAGGGTGGATCATCATGTTGCCGAGTCGGAAATCACCATGCACGATCGAGGTGGTCTCTTCGGCTGGAATATTGGCGGAGAGATAGCCGATAAGGTTGTTCATCGCCGGCAAATCCTCGGTACAGGAGGCGATATATTGCTTGCTCCAGCGCTCGATCTGGCGGGCGATATAGTTGCTGGGTTTGCCATAATCAGCGAGACCGAGCACGGTATAATCGGCAGCGTGCAAAGCACCGATGGTATCAAAAAGCTGCGTCTGGATGGCGCCGCGCTCCGCCGGTTGCAACTCGCTCATCATCACATCCGAGAATACCCGACCTTCGAGAAATTCCATGACATAGAATTCCGTACCGATGACGGCGATATCGGTGCAGTAATGGAACATTTTGGCAACCGGAACGCCAGAGCCGTTTAAGGCTTTTTGAATACGGTATTCGCGGTCGATCATGTGTGCGGAAGGCAGCAAATGGCCGGGAGGTTTTTTCCGCAGCACATATTTTTGGGTGGGTGTGGCGATGAGGTAGGTAGGGTTGGATTGCCCACCCTGAAATTGTTGCAAGCTGGCAGGCATAGCAAAACCACCAACATGGCTCTGCAGATATTCAAATAATTTTGCCGTATCGAGCCGGTGCGCCGCCAATGGCTCGATGAGTTGGGGGGCGCTGCTCATGCAAAGCGGCTGGTGGTAACGGTGCCGCCATCGACCACGATCGATTGCCCGGTGATATAAGCCGCCGCACGGGTGGCAAGGAACGCGCCGACGCCGCCGAGGTCCTCGACCTCGCCGATGCGCCCCAGCGGCGTGTGGGCTTCGGTGATTTTCAAAGTTTCAGGGTTTTCCCAGAGAGCTTTGGCAAAGTCGGTACGCACCAAGCCGGGCAGAATGGCATTGACGCGAATTTTCTTTGGCCCCCACTCCACCGCGAGATTCTTCACCAACGCCACATCTGCTAGTTTGGAAATATTATAGGCCGGGATCAACGTGTTGCCGTGCAGCGCGCCGATCGATGAAATAATTGTGAAACTGCCGCCGCCTTGTTTGGCGATTTCCGGCATTGCCATATTCGCCAGCCACAGATTTGATTTGATGTTGACGGCCATGATTTTATCCCAGGCTTCATCGGAAACCGTGGAGAGCGGGCCGTAATGCGGGTTTACCGCGACGTTGGCCACCACATGGTCGAGCTTGCCGAAAGCCGCCAAAGTGGCAGCGATTAAAGCTGCAAGTTCATCCTTCCGGCCGGTGTTGCATGTCAGCGCGATGGCCTTGCCGCCTTTGGCGATGATGCCATCACGCACCGCCTCGCAGGGCTCCAGCTTACGAGAACAAATCACCACCGAGGCGCCCATATCCGCCATGGTTTCAGCAATGGCGCGGCCAATGCCGCGCGACGAGCCGGTGATGATGGCCACTTGGCCGTCGAGACGGAATAAATTGCTCATCTGGAGGTTTCCCTAATCGTTATAGCCTCAAAATCCGGGGGGAAGGGCGTGCTGTCAATAGGTGGTGCGCCGGGCTTGCGTTGAGGCTATTACCGCCGCAAAGTGACGTTAACGATAACCTCCGAGGGACCCGCACGATGACGATGACTTATTCACCCAAGGTTGAAGCCCTGCGCGCACGGCTGCTGGATTTCATGGCCGAGCATATTTACCCGAACGAAAACGCGCTGTTTGAGGCCTCGCACCTGGCAACCGACCGGTGGCAGCCGTTGGTTTTGCTGCAGCAGATCAAGGAGAAGGCCAAGGCGGCGGGCTTGTGGAACCTGTTCCTGCCAGAGAGCGAGTTGGGCGCCGGGCTAACCAACACCGAATACGCGCCGCTGGCGGAGATCATGGGCCGCTCGCCATTTGCGCCAGAGGCTTTCAACTGCTCGGCCCCCGATACCGGCAACATGGAAGTGTTCGTGCGCTATGGTACGGCTGAGCAAAAGGAGCGCTGGCTGAAGCCGCTGTTGGCCGGCGAAATCCGCTCAGCGTTTGCGATGACTGAGCCGAATGTGGCGTCGTCGGATGCTACCAACATCGAAACCTCAATCATTCGAGATGGCGATGAATATATAATCAACGGACACAAATGGTGGACCTCGGGTGCGCCGGACCCACGCTGTAAAGTGCTGATCGTGATGGGGAAATCAGACCCGACGAACCCCGATCGGTATAAGCAGCAATCGATGATTCTGGTGCCGAACCCGCATCCAGGTGTGACGATGAAACGGGCGTTGCCGGTGTTTGGAGGCGATGATGCGCCGCATGGCCATGCCGAAATGATATTTGAGAATGTGCGGGTGCCGGCCTCCAACATGCTGTTGGGCGAGGGTCGCGGGTTTGAAATTGCGCAAGGGCGTTTGGGGCCAGGACGTATCCACCACTGTATGCGCTCGATTGGTTGCGCGGAGCGGGCGCTGGAGAGAATGATAAGGCGGCTTAACCAGCGTGTGGCGTTCGGCAAGCCGGTGGCCGAGCAAAGCCTGTGGCGCGAGCGGATTGCGGAGTCGCGGATCATGATCGATCAGGCGCGGCTGCTGTGCCTGCACGCGGCGCATTTGATGGATACAGTCGGCAACAAGCACGCGAAGGCCGAGATTGCGATGATCAAGGTAGTGGCACCAAACATTGCCTATAAAATCGTCGATTGGGCCATCCAGTCGTTCGGCGGCGGCGGTATGGCCGACACCTGGCTTGCGGCGGCGCACACCTGGCAACGGGCGTTGCGCTTTGCTGATGGACCAGACGAGGTGCATCGTGACCAGTTGGGCCGCATGGAGATCAAGCGGTGGGCCAACACCGACCCGGCCCGCACCGGCGGTTGGGGCGATGTGATGGTGGCTGATGGGATTTCTCACCCAGGGTTGCCGATTTAATGCGGGCAGTGGTGTGCTCGGCCTGGGGCGGGCCGGAATTGCTGAGCGTGCAGGAAATACCTGCACCTTCGGTAAAGCCTGGCGAAGTGATGGTGAAAATCCGCGCTGCTGGTGTGAATTTTCCTGATGTGCTGATGATCCAGAAAAAATATCAGGTGCAGCCGGAATTACCTTTTACGCCGGGTGCTGAAATCAGCGGCGATGTGATGGCTGTTGGTGAGGGCGTGACGGCGCTACAGGTGGGAGACCGCGTAGCGGCGTTGTGTTCGCTGGGCGGGTTCGCTGAGGCCGTGACAGTTGATGCTGGCAAATGCGTGAAGATTCCAAATGTTTTGAGTTACGATATCGCGGCGGGCTTCATGCTGGCCTATGGTACATCGTGGCACGCGGTACGTGACCGGGGGGCATTACAGCCCAACGAGACGATGCTGGTGCTAGGTGCTGCCGGTGGTGTGGGCTTGGCAGCGGTCGAGATCGGCAAGGCGATTGGCGCTAAAGTTGTAGCGGCAGCCTCATCCGATGAAAAATGCGCGATCTGCCTGGCGCATGGTGCGGATGACGTGATTAATTATAGCACCGAGGATTTACGCGAGGGTATTAAGCGCACCTGCGGACGCGGGCCGGATGTGATTTATGACCCGGTGGGAGGCAAATATACCGAAGCCGCATTTCGCTCGATTGGCTGGCGCGGACGGCATTTGATCATTGGGTTTGCCGCAGGCGATATCCCTGCCCTGCCATTAAATTTGGCGTTGTTGAAGGGGGCTTCGCTCGTCGGCGTATTCTGGGGCGATTTTGCCAGGCGCGAGCCGCAAAATAATTTGAAGGGCATGGCTGAGATGCTAGGCTGGATGAAGCAGGGTAAAATTAAACCGCTGATCTCTAAAACCTATAGTCTGGACGAGGTTCCGCAAGCGTTGCAGGATATGGCGGCGCGGAAAGTGACTGGTAAAATTGTGGTGCGGCCATGAAGGAATTTGCCGACAAAGTGGCGGTGATTACTGGCGCCGGTAGCGGCTTCGGGCGTGAATTTGCACGGGAAGCGGCGGCGCTGCGCATGAAGATGGTACTGGCCGACATCAATGCCGAGGCGCTGGCTGCGGTGGCCGAGGAAATGCGGGCACAGGGAGCGGACGTGCTGGCGATGCGTACCGATGTGAGCCGGGCGGAGGATATGGAAGCCCTGGCGGTAGCGAGCTTCGAGCGTTTCGGGAGCGTGCAGTTATTGTTCAACAATGCTGGTGTCGGCGTTGGTGGCTTTGTGTGGGAAAACTCCGTCAAGGATTGGGCGTGGGTGCTGGGGGTGAATGTGTGGAGCGTCATCCATGGCATCCGGCTGTTTGTGCCCAAAATGCTGGCGCAGGGTGATGCGTGCCATATTGTAAACACTGCCTCGGTGGCTGGATTATTATCAGCTCAGACCATGGGTGTTTATAATGTGAGCAAGCACGCGGTGGTGACACTTTCAGAGACTTTGTATCAGGATTTGCGCGTTGCGAATGCCAATATCGGCGTGACAGTGTTATGTCCGGCCTTTGTGAGCACGGGGATTGCAGCCTCTGAGCGTAACCGGCCGGCGGATATGCAAGATCATGCGCCCCTGACTGAAAGCCAGCAGATTGCCGCAGCGGCAACCATGAAGGCGGTGGAATCCGGACGGCTGACAGCGGCTGACGTGGCTGAAAAAACCTTTCAGTGCATCAAGGAAAATCGGTTTTATTGTCTGACGCACCCGAAGATTCTGGGCTCGGTTGAGTTGCGGATGCAGGATATTTTGGCGCAGCGTAACCCTAGTGATCCGTTTTCATTCAAACCTGAAGTTACGCCAAATATATGAACGGCAGTGCGACAATTTTCAAAGCGACAGACTAATGATACCGATTGAATTACTCTCCTGCAATGGAGATTCACCTTGGTATTTTATGTAAATAGCAAAGGCTGCCAAGCTCAAAATCAACATACAATAAAAATCAAATAACAGTCGCTCACCAGCCCGCCCACCGATTATGATAAAAATACCGCAGACTAATTGTATAATGGGCGCCACATGTATGTCTCTAAAGCGTCCAAACTGCTTAAAGCACCCCAAGGCAACTGCTAAACCAAATGGTAGTGTCAAAAGGTCGTAACTCATCAAACGCGGGTACAACAACAGGCAAACTGTAATTCCAAGTTGATATTTTTTTACTTGATCGTTGAGGCAAAGTTCCGAGATGGTCAGTCCGGCACTTAATATTATGATTACAAAAATGCTGTATAAAAAAAGCAGAAGGCCCAATGATTTTATCTGCTCTATAAATGGCAAGCCAAGGAATGAATTTCCGTGATCCGCAAAAAATGCGGAATTATGTGCCGCCAACTGCCACGTGATAAAGGTTGCGTGGTCAAAGAGGTCGAATTGTAAAAAATAGATAGATGTACAGGTTAAACCTAAGCAGATTAAAAAAAGCCGTTGCCGTATCGGGTGATTTATAAATAAAAATAAGCCAAAATATACGGCAAATGTTGGCTTGATGATTGTGGCTAAAACAATGATCGGTACCAGTAGAATTGGCCTCGCGCCAAAGTAAACGGTTTGCAAAAATATCAGACCATGCAGAAAAATTGAGATATTTCCCGATGGTAAAGCGCTTCCGGGAATCTCGCCATAAAAAGGAGCTCGAAGAGATAGGTACTCATCGGGCCGGATTAGCCGACGCAAAATGTAGAATATTATACCAAAAAACATAAAACCATAGGCAGCAATTTCTAACGTCAACCCAAAATGCGTTTGGATTAACGAAAGAAAATTTGCGACAGCAGGAGGATAGACAAAAATTGTAGGCTGAGCGTTGGCGCAGGATACAGGCTGTGTGTACGGAGATAATTTATAGCTTACTGACGCGCCAGCGCATGAGAGTGCCTCAAAATCAACAAACCAATGGTGTTTATGTAAAATGTAACGAATACTGCCAATGATAAACGGTAACATAAAAATTATTGCAATATAGTTTTTTAAATTAAACCTCTTACATTGAGATTTTATTTCTTTATAGATCATAATTCCGCATAGAAGGAAAACTTCTATGGCGTCAACATGTTTTTACACATCTAGAAATGCTGCCAGCCAGGTTGGAGTATGCTTATTAAACTCCCAGACTGGTCAAGCGTTATAACATGAGCTACCCCCCTACTCATGGAGCCGATGCGTGTGATGGGGAGGACGCCGCATGCGGTGACTAGACGGTCAGCATTACCGGGCGGGGCCACAAGAAGTAGTTCGTAATCATCGCCCCCGGTGAGCCTGGCTTCGAGGTAGTTTTCGCCTAACAAAGCTGCCGCAGGAGACTTTGGAACGAGGTGCGCGTGAATGCTGGCAGTTAAGTTTGATGTCCGGCAGATATGACCCAGGTCCTGAACTAAGCCATCTGAGACATCGATAGCAGCACTGACAATACCAGCCAGTCTCAAGCCCATTCGTGGAGTCGGCAGCATTGAACGATCGGTGAGGTACCCTGAAGGATCATGCAGCGTGCCCTGGCGCGCTTGTAAGCCCAAAACCGCATCGCCGATGGTGCCGGTGACCCAAATATCGTCTCCAGGTTTTGCACCGCTGCGGCGTAGTGCCTCGCCGGGAGCTACAAACCCGATGAGCGTGGCGCTTAGTGAAATATGGGTTAGGGCTGAGGAACTATCCCCACCGAATAATTTAATACCGAACTCGGCTTGGTCTTTTGCTAAACCTTCCGCAAACTCCGCCAGCCAGCTTTCATCAGTCCCAGGTGGCAGCGCGGTTGTCAGCAAATAGCCGAGCGGTGTCGCGCCCATCGCCGCGAGGTCGGATAGGTTACGGCGCAATAATTTACGGGCAATCAGAGATGGTGGATCACCGGGGATGAAATGCACGCCTTCAAGCATTTGGTCAGTGGTAAAAACCAATTGCTGTCCGCAAGGCGGGGTGAATAATGCGGCATCGTCGATTAGCCCCAGCCCTTCTGGTCCGGCGAGCGGGGCTAAATAGCGGGCGATGCGGGAGAATTCATCACCCATGACATTTCAGGCGGCGGGAGAAAATTCAGCCGGGCGCAGCAAATGGGCCACGCGGTCCAGCACACCGTTGGCTAAACGCGATTCCTCACCAGCGAAAAATCCGTGCGCGACGTCGAGATATTCGTTGATGACCACTTTCGCCGGTGGACCATCAGCCATCCATAACTCGGCACCGCTCGCACGCAGCAGGGCACGCAACACGGGGTCAAGGCGCTCCAACGGCCAGGAATCCGGCAGCGCCTGCACGATCATGCTATCGATGACATCCTGCTGTTCAGTGGCGATGCGCACGATACGGGCGAACAACGGCACTTGGGCTTCCGTCAGATGGCCGTCATCGAGACCACCGCGGCCCGGTATGTTGCCGATTCGATGGCGGACAAACTGGTCTATCACGGTCTCGGGACTTTGAGCGGCTTGCTCGGCCTGGTAGAGCGCCTGCACGGCTGCCACACGCGAGAGGGTGCGTGGGCGCGGTTTGTTATTTTCAGTCATACGGCTTCCAATGTACGCGCGAGCGCGATTTGTTTCAGACACGCCACAGCGGCTTCAGCACCTTTATTGGAGCCAGTTTCACGCGACCTTGCTTCGGCCTGTGCTAAAGTATCAACGGTCAGCAAAGCTGTGCCCAGGCAAATACCAAATTGCAAAGCCACCTGCATCAATCCATCCATTGCGCTGGCGCAAATGAATTCGTAATGGTCGGTCTCCCCGCGCACCACGCAACCGAGCGCGATAAAACCATCAAATTTTTTACGGCCGCGCACAGCAATGCGAAGCGCCTGCGGTAATTCAAACGCACCAGCCACCTCTGCGGTCTCAACGGTTGCAGATACTGCTTTGAAAATTTCGAGCGCTGCCTGCTCCATCCCATTCACCACGCCGATATAATACGGCGCCTTGATGATGAGGATATGTGGCGCGGCACCTAGTAAATTTGGCGCAGCGGGTAACGGAGCGTCGGCTGTGCTCATGGGGTTTTTATATCCGGCACCACGATATCACGCTGCTCGACAATGTTCAGCCCGTAGCCTTCAAGACCGACGATGGTGCGCTTATGGTTGGACAACAAAATCATATCCTTGATGCCCAGATCGGTAAGAATTTGCGCACCCACGCCATAGTCCCGCAGGGCCGGTGTCAAGCGAACACCGTTGCTCAACTGGCGGATGCGCGATGATACGGCGTCGAGTTTTGACTCGCGGATTAGCACAACCACGCCGCGCGCAGCCTCGCGGATTTGTGCCATCGCGCCCTGCAAGGTAGCGAGGTGGGCGCCGCCCAGAATATCACCGATAGAATCAATCGCGTGCATCCGCACCAGCACCGGGGCCGGTACTGAAATATCGCCTTTGACCAAGGCCAGATGTTCAATTTTTTCAATCGAGTCCTCGAACGCGATCATCCGCCAGGTGCCGCCGTGGCCGTCAGAGACGATGCCGGTTTCTTTGCGTTTGACCAGTTTTTCGGTACGACCACGATACGCGATGAGGTCTGCGATGGTGCCTAGTTTGAGATTATGGCGTTGCGCAAACGAGATGAGATCCGGCAGGCGGGCCATGGTGCCATCGTCATTCATAATTTCGCAGATCACGCCAGCAGGAATTAAACCAGCAAGCCGCGCGATATCAACCGCTGCTTCAGTATGGCCAGCCCGCACCAGCGTGCCGCCCTCACGCGCCATTAAAGGAAATACGTGACCAGGTGTTACAATATCATCACGGCCCAACTCGGGGTTGATCGCCACCGCAACGGTGCGGGCGCGGTCAGCCGCTGAGATGCCAGTGGTCACACCCTCGCGGGCTTCGATGGAAACAGTGAAGGCGGTTTCATGACGTGAACCATTGGACTGGCTCATCAACGGCAGCCCAAGGCGCTCACAGCGGCCCCTGGTCATCGCCAGACAAATCAGGCCGCGGGCGTGCTTGGCCATAAAATTGATCGCATCGGGTGTGGCGAATTGCGCGGGAATAACAAGATCACCTTCGTTTTCACGGTCTTCGTCATCGACCAGAATAAATATCCGGCCAGCCCGCGCTTCTTCGATAATTTCGACGGCTGACGAAATATAATCGCGCAACGTTGAGGTTTTCATGCCATCCATAGTCAAGCAAACTCCCTAAGCCGCGCGACATAGCGGGCCAGCATGTCAATTTCAATATTCACAGCGTCACCTACCGCCAACGTCGCAAAGTTGGTGTGCTGCGTGGTATGCGGAATGATGTTGACGCCAAAGCATACGCCGTCAACTTCATTTACCGTCAGCGAAACGCCGTTGATGGCGATACTGCCTTTTGGGGCAACAAATTTTGCCAGCGCCACCGGCAGTTCAAAGCGCCAGCGGGTCGAGCCATTTTCCGGTGTCATTTCGATCACCACGGCCACACCATCAACATGGCCGGAAACCAGGTGCCCGCCGAGTTCATCGCCCAATTTCAACGAGCCTTCCAGATTGATATTGGCGCCTGGTTTCCACGCACCCAAAGTCGTTAGGCCCAGTGATTCCGCCGAAACTTCAACAGCAAACCAATCATCGCCGCGCTCAATCACGGTCAGGCAGCAACCGGAGCAAGCAATGGAGGCCCCGAGCTTCACAGCGTTGATGGCGGCCCATTCGCCGGTCGGCGGCACTGCGATGACAAAGCGGGCATCCCTGCCCTGCCCGATTGGTAGAACCTCGCGCACGGTACCAACGCCTGTGATCAATCCGGTAAACATTAGGCCGCCACCCTGAAGGTGCTCAGCATATCAGCACCCAAACGCTCCTGCGTCACCGGAATGAAACGCAGCATGTCAGCAAGACTCATAATTCCAAACCCCTGTGCCGAGGGCCAGCCATCGCCGCCGATAATCGCCGGCGCATGGAACCAGGCCAATCTGTCCACCAGATGGTCGCGCAACAGTGCCGCTGCAATGGTGCCGCCGCCTTCCACCAAAATGCGCGTGAGGCCCAGCTTGGCCAGCAATTTCAAGGCTTCTGGCAAATCAACTCCGGCAGCGCAGCCTGGAAGGTTGAATAATTTCACGCCAGCCTGTTCCAGCGCCCGCTTGCGGGCGGCATCAGCGCCATCGCGATGCAA
The DNA here is from genome assembly GCA_027308685.1 of Acidocella sp. GTDB lineage: Bacteria > Pseudomonadota > Alphaproteobacteria > Acetobacterales > Acetobacteraceae > Acidocella. Next base: position 27,050 of record DAIDEE010000067.1, on the reverse strand, counting down.
AATCCAAACCGGTTCAACCGTTGCGCCGCGCACCAACTTGCTCATCAACGGCGTGCGCAGATGGCTATCCACGACGATCCGCACCAAAGGCGCGCTGCGAAAACCTTCAATGCGGCAGTTCAATTCCGGGTCATCAGCAAGCACGGTGCCAACCCCTACCAAAACGGCATCGTGGCGGCCGCGAATAGCGTGCGCGGCCCGGCGGGCGGGCTCACCGGTCAGCCACTTGCTTTCGCGCGTTTTGGTGGCGATACGGCCATCGAGCGACGAGGCCAGTTTCAGACGCAGCAGGGGCCGACCAGATTCAATCACCTTCAGGAACCCGCTGATAACTGCTCGCGCCTCTTTAGCTAGGCAATTTTCAGTCACCTGCAGGCCGGCCTCACGCAGCATGGCAACACCTTGGCCATTCACCTTTGGGTTGGGGTCCAGCGTGCCAATCACCACTCGGGCAATCCCCGCATCCACGAGTGCGACAGCGCATGGCGGCGTTTTGCCGGTGTGCGAACAAGGTTCCAAAGTCACATAAGCCGTGGCGCCTCGCGCCGCTGCCCCCGCCACGCCCAACGCTTGGGTTTCAGCGTGCGGGCGGCCACCAATTTGCGTGCGGCCGCGGCCAACCACGCGGCCATCTTTCACGATCACGCACCCGACTGAAGGGTTCGGCGCGGTTTCACCCAACCCACGGCGCGCTAACGCCAACGCCCCGCGCATGAGAGTCTCATCGCTCACTAGGCGCATCCGGTTTGGACGGCGGCGCCATCAAATCGAGAAACATCTCAAAATCCTTAGCCTCGCGGAAATCACGATACACCGAAGCGAAGCGGACATAGGCGACAGTATCCACGTCCTTAAGGGTCTGCATCACGCGCTCGCCGATCTCACTGGATTTCACATCGGTTTCGCCGCTGGCTTCAAGTTGCCGGACGATGCCATTTACTAAACGCTCGATACGCTCGTCATCAACGGGGCGCTTGCGTAAAGCAGTACGAACCGACCGCGCCAGTTTATCACGGTCGAAGGCAACACGGCGCTGGTCGGACTTCACCACAGTCAGCTCACGCAACTGAACGCGCTCAATGGTGGTGAAGCGCTGGCTACACACGCTGCAAAAACGCCGACGCCGGATGGCACTGCCATCTTCGGTGGGCCGGCTGTCCTTTACCTGGGTGTCAGCTTCGCCACAGAAGGGGCAACGCATTTTTTAAATTACCTGTAGATCGGGAAGCGAGCGCATAGCGCCTTCGCCCGGGCGCCAACCGCCTGTTCAATGGTATCATTCGAGCCATCGTTGGATTTGCTCAAACCATCCAGCACTTCGCCGATCATCAACCCCACTTCACGGAATTCCGCGGCACCGAAGCCGCGCGTGGTGGCGGCGGGGGTGCCGAGGCGAATGCCGGAGGTGATAAACGGCTTTTGCGGGTCATACGGAATGGCGTTTTTATTCGCGGTCATATGGGCGCGTTCCAAGCTAGCCTCAGCAGCTTTGCCGGTAACATTTTTAGGGCGCAGGTCAACAAGCAATAAATGGCTGTCCGTGCCGCCTGTAACAATGGCGAGACCTTGCTCCACCAAGGTTTCAGAGAGCACCCGGGCGTTTTCCACCACGGCCTTTTGGTAGGTACGGAAATCCGGACGCAGCGCTTCGCCGAACGCCACCGCCTTGGCGGCGATGACATGCATGAGCGGGCCGCCTTGCAGGCCGGGGAAAATGGCGGAATTGATTTTTTTGGCGATATCCTCATGGTTGGTCAGCACCATGCCGCCGCGCGGGCCGCGCAGAGTTTTATGGGTGGTGGTGGTGACCACATGCGCATGCGGCAGCGGCGATGGATAAATACCCGCCGCCACCAAGCCGGCGAAATGCGCCATATCGACCATGAAAAACGCGCCGACTTCATCGGCGATGGCACGGAATTTTGCGAAATCGATGAAGCGCGGATAGGCCGAACCACCAGCAATGATGAGTTTGGGCTTATGTTCATGCGCCAGCGCGGCGACTTCATCATAATCAATCAGGCCGTCGTCCTTGCGCACGCCATATTGCACCGGCTTGAACCATTTGCCGGACAAATTAGGCGCAGCACCATGGGTTAAATGCCCGCCAGCGGCGAGCGACATACCCAGAATCGTATCGCCGGCGTTCAGCAACGCCAGAAAAACGGACTGGTTGGCCTGGCTGCCGGAATTGGGCTGCACATTGGCATAACCAGCATCGAACAGCTTTTTGGCGCGTTCAATGGCCAGCGTCTCAGCTAGATCGGCAGGGCCACAGCCGCCATAGTAGCGCTTGCCGGGGTAGCCTTCAGCGTATTTGTTGGTCAGCACCGAGCCTTGCGCTTCCATCACCGCAGCCGAGACGATGTTTTCCGAGGCGATCAGTTCGATCCCATCCTGCTCGCGGGTCAATTCCTGGCTTAGAATGCCTGCTAATTCGGGGTCGGTCTCCGCGAGAGGGGCAGTGAAAAACCGGTCGTAGCTCGGCGAGAGATTGGCTTTATTCATAGGATTATTCCGCACTTTCGAGGTTTAATTTGGCAATCCGGCGGTCATGCCGCCCGCCTTCATATTTGGTGGTCAGGAAGGCGTTGAGAATATCCAGCGCTACTTCCTCGCCGATAATGCGCGCACCCATGGCAATGACGTTGGCATCGTTATGGGCGCGGGTAAGCCGGGCGGTAGTAACATCATGCACCAAGGCGCAGCGGATGGCCGGGTGGCGATTAGCCGCGATCGACATACCGATGCCAGTGCCGCACACCAGAACGCCCAAATCGGCTTCAGCGCGGCTGATCGCGCCGCAAACCGCCTGAGCGAAATCCGGGTAATCAACACTCGCCGGGCCGTCGGTGCCGAAATCCAGCACCTGATGACCAGCTTTGGCCAGCACCGCAGCCAGCCGGTTTTTAAGCAATACGCCGCCATGGTCAGCGCCAATGGCCACAATCAGAGAACGTGTCATACGGGGGGTTTAACATGCGCCTTGGCAATGTGAAATAAGCCTCGTCAAAGGCAGGCTGATGGCAGGGTGGCAAAATCGCCCTAGCTATTCGACATCTTGGTTTGCAGCGCATTGCCGGTTAGTGTCCCCGCCATGACATATGCAAAATTCCCCGCGACCCGGATGCGCCGTAACCGCTTTGATGATGCAACACGGCGGCTGGTGGCTGAAAACAAGCTCTCGGTGGATGATTTGATCTGGCCGATTTTTATCCGCGAGGGCACCGGGGCGCCGGTGGAAATAGCCTCGATGCCCGGCGTGATGCGCACGGCGCTGGACGGGCTGGCCAAGCATGTCGAGGAAGCCGCCAAGCTGGGAATTCCGGCGATTGCACTATTTCCGGCCACTCCGGCGGAGAAAAAGGATGCTGAGGGCACGGAGGCTCTAAACCCCGACAATTTGTTGTGCCAGGCCACCCGGATTCTCAAGGCGGAATTTCCGCAAATCGCCATTGTGGGCGACGTGGCGCTCGACCCCTATACCAACCATGGGCACGATGGCGTGCTGCGCGATGGTTACGTGGCCAATGACGAAAGCGTCGAAATTCTGGTAAAACAAGCGGTTAATCAGGCCAATGCGGGCGTGGATATCATTGCCCCTTCGGACATGATGGATGGGCGGATTGGGGCGTTGCGGGCCGGGTTGGACGAGGCCGGGCATATTCATACCCGCCTGATGAGCTACGCCGCCAAATACGCCTCGGCTTTTTACGGTCCGTTCCGGGACGCCATCGGCTCCGGTGGGGCGCTGAAAGGCGATAAAAAAACCTACCAGATGAACCCGGCCAATTCCGATGAAGCCTTGCATGAGGTGGCATTGGATATCGCGGAGGGTGCCGACATGATTATGGTGAAGCCGGGGATGCCGTATCTGGACATCATAAGCCGCGTGAAGGACGAGTTCAAAGTTCCTGTTTTTGCTTATCAAGTTTCCGGCGAGTACGCGATGATTATGGCGGCGGTCAATAACGGCTGGTTGGACCATGACCGTGCCATGCTGGAGAGCCTGCTGGGCTTCAAGCGGGCTGGGTGTTCGGGTGTGTTAACCTATTTCGCCGTTTCGGCGGCGCGGAGTCTGGCGGGTTAAATACGTCCCCGTATCGCGGCGTTCATTACGGCTAATTTATCGCCCAGCCCGCGCGGGCGGTAAGGCCTACCCAAATCGCGCCGGGCGTAAACCGCCGTCAGGCAGGCAGCCATGGCGCCCCGCGGCGGTGGGGTTTTGAGAAGTGCTTGAGCGGTGGCAATCAATTGCTCCTCAACCGTGCCATCGGCCGGGAGCAGGCTGCGGCCCTGGCGGGCCAGGAACGGCGATGCCCGAAGAACACCTGAAATGCCGTAAGCAGTGCCTAAATCCTCCACCGCGTCACTATCCACGCCCAACAGATTGCCGGCAATCCGCGCCAATTTACCCGCAGAGCCGCGAACATAAGCCATGAACCGCGCGAAATCTTCTATCTCGGCAGCCTCAGCCTCCCGCGCATCAATCAGTGCAAGCAAATCCGCCCGCTTGAACACACCCTCGTTCAGCGCCCTGGCAAGTGGCGTGGCGATCTCGTGGCTCCGCCACGCCCCCTCCACCACCTCACGCCACCAGGTCAGCCGGATCAGCGCCAGAGTCGGCTCGGAAGCCACCTCCCGCGCCCGCGCGAGCTCATGGTTGAACGCATATAACAGCCATAACGCCTCACGCTTATCCGCCGGGGCGAATAATGTGGTAAAAAACCGGTCCGGGTCGGCCCGGCGAATATGAATAAGAAGTTCGCTTGACGATGTCATGCACAGTCCATAGCTACTCATCACGACGAAATAAAACCTCAACCCATGGAGACCCGCCCGATGGCTTTTGAACTCCCCACCCTCCCCTATGCTGCCTCTGCTCTGGCCTCGAAGGGCATGTGCCAGGAAACCCTGGAGTTGCACCACGGCAAACACCACCAAGCCTATGTCACCGCACTGAACGGCTTCGTTGAGAAAAATGACGAGCTGAAGGGCAAAACCCTGGAAGAAATCGTCGCCTTCTCGCATGGCAAGCCCGACCTGGCGCCAGTGTTCAACAACGCCGGCCAGCATTGGAACCATATTCTATTCTGGCAAAACATGAGCCCCACCGGCGGCACAATTCCCGGTGCCCTTGAGGCCAAAATCACCGCCGATTTCGGCTCCGTCGCCGCCTTCAAAGATGCCTTCAAAGCCGCCGGGATCGGCCAGTTCGGTTCCGGCTGGGCCTGGCTTGTCCTTAGCCCCGACGGTAAGTTGAAAATTACCAAAACCCCGAACGGCTCCAACCCGCTCGCCACCGGCGAAGGCAAAGCCCTGCTCGGCATCGACGTGTGGGAACATTCTTACTACCTCGACTTCCGCAACCGCCGCCCCGACTACCTCACAAACTGGATCGATAACCTCGCCAACTACGAATACGCCGAAGCCGCGCTCAAGGCGGCCTGAGTTGGAAGCAAGGCCAGGGGGCTTTGCCCCCTGGCCCTCGACCAACGGCGCAGCCTTTGGCAACATTTATGAGGGTTATGAAAGGCGGACGCTCCTGGATGTTGAAACACCTGTGGCGCCCGTCTTTCATAACCCTTAATGGTTCTAAGGGCTCAGCCCTTAGCGGGGTTAACAGGGGCAGAGCCCCTTTGCCTTACTGCAACTGAGGAGCGCGTTTTGGCACGGTTTGAGGGTACATCGTCTTTTGTGGCGACTGAGGATTTGAAGGTAGCGGTGAATGCGGCGGTTTCGTTGCAGCGGCCGTTGTTGATTAAGGGTGAACCGGGGACAGGCAAGACGGTGCTGGCGCAGGAGGTGGCGCGGGCGTTGGGGAAGGATTTGATATCCTGGCATATTAAGTCGACGACCAAGGCGCAGCAGGGTTTGTATGAGTATGATGCGGTGTCCCGGTTGCGCGACAGCCAGTTGGGTGATGCGCGGGTGCATGACATTGGCAATTATATTATTCACGGCAAGTTGTGGGATGCGTTTGAGGCGCAGAATGCACCGGTATTATTGATTGATGAGATTGATAAGGCCGATATTGAATTTCCGAATGATTTGCTGCTGGAACTCGATAGGATGGAGTTCTTTGTTTACGAGACGCGGCAGACGATCAAGGCCAGGCAGCGGCCGGTTATTATCATTACCTCAAACAATGAGAAGGAATTACCGGATGCGTTTTTGCGCCGGTGTTTTTTCCATTACATCAAATTCCCTGACCGCGAGACGATGGAGCGGATTGTGGAGGTGCATTATCCCGGCATGAAGTCATTGCTGCTGCGCGAGGCGCTGACGGCGTTTTATGAATTGCGCGAATTGCCGGGGTTGAAGAAGCGGCCTTCAACATCGGAATTTCTGGATTGGTTGAAATTGTTGATGGCCGAGGATATCGGGCCGGAATTGCTGCGCGAAAAATCGGCGGCGAAACTGATCCCGCCGTTGCATGGGGCGCTGTTGAAAAACGAGCAGGATGTGCATTTATTTGAGCGTCTGGCCTTTATCCATCGGCGTGGAGGCTGACTTGTTGTTGTCGATCAACTTTACGGCTTCGTTGAACCGCCAAGCGCTTCAACAGCAAGCCGTGTCGGTCTGATCATGTTCATCGGCTTCTTCCTGGCGTTGCGGGCGGCGGGGGTGAAGGCCAGCTTGCGGGAGTATCTCACCTTGCAGGAAGCGATGCAGGCCGGGCTTGGGGATTATGATATCGATACATTCTACTACCTGGCCCGCGCCACTTTGGTGAAGGATGAACGGTTTATTGATAAGTTCGACCGGGTATTTGCGGAATCCTTCAAGGGCATTTTACAGCCCAAACCGGCAGCGCTGAATGGCGTGGAAGCGCAGGACTTACCCGAGGAATGGCTCAAACTGCTGGCCGAAAAGCTGCTGAGCGATGAGGAAAAAGCCCAGATCGAAGCGATGGGCGGCTTCGAGAAGCTGATGGAAACCCTGGCGAAACGCCTGGAAGAACAGAAAGCCCGCCATGAGGGAGGTTCCAAATGGATCGGCACCGCCGGTACCTCGCCGTTTGGCGCGAATGGCTATAATCCTGAAGGGGTGCGGATCGGCCAGCAAACCGGGCGCAACCGCAAGGCGGTGAAGGTGTGGGACCAGCGCGAATTTAAAAATCTCGCATCGGATGTTGAGATTGGCACTCGCAACATGAAAGTGGCGCTGCGCCGGCTACGGCGGTTTGCCCGCGAAGGGGCGGCTGAGGAATTGGATTTAGCCGATACGATTGGCTCAACGGCGCGTAATGCCGGATTTTTGGACCTCAAAATGGTACCAGAACGCCATAATGCGGTGAAATTGCTGCTGATGCTCGATATCGGCGGCTCGATGGATGACCATATCACCCTTTGTGAACAATTATTTTCCGCCACCAAGGGTGAGTTCAAGCACCTGGTGCATTTGTATTTTCATAATTGCCCGTATGATACTTTGTGGACCGACGCACGCTTTCGCAGCGCCGATGCCGTGCCAACTCACGATATTCTGAACAAATACGACGCCACCTGGAAACTCATTTTCATCGGTGACGCGGCAATGAGTCCTTACGAACTTATTCAACCTGGTGGCGGCATTTCGAGCTGGAACACCGAATCTGGCCAGGATTGGTTGCAGCGGTTGGTTACCGCTTTTCCGAAATCGGTGTGGATTAACCCGGTGCCCGAAAAACACTGGAACTATACACAGAGCACCAAAATCATCCGCGAGATGTTCGAGAACCGGATGTATGGGCTGACCCTGGAGGGACTAGACGCCGCGATGCATCGGTTGATGCACTAAACTTCTAACTGTCAGCCCGTGGCAGCCATGGTATGCGCGCCACGTCGATACCGTCCTCCGCCAATGCCTCGGCTTCTTCCTCGGTGCTCTCACCGTAAATGCCGCGTGGCTCGGCCTCACCGTGGTGGATTTTACGGGCCTCGGAGGCAAATTCATTGCCCACGTAATCGCAGCTTTTTTCCACCTCGGCGCGTAGCTTATGCAGCACCGCCCGTACTTGGTCCGGGATCATGCCCGCCGTGGATTGCAGCGGCGTTGACTCAACCAGTGCGGGCACCGGCGCAACTTCCGGCTGGGGGTCGTGGTCGATCACTCTGCCCTTTTTGCGCAGGCGTGGCGCCATCAGGGCGCGGTCCACCTTCGTGCTGGCGCAGGTGGGACATGTAATCAAGCCGCGCTTGGCCTGGCGTTCAAAGTTTTCACTGTCCTTAAACCAGCCGTCGAATTCGTGGGCGCCAGCGCAGCGGAGTTGGTAATGGATCATCCGGCTAACATCGTATCCAGTTTGCCGGCGCGGTTTAGGGCTACAAGCTCATCGCAGCCACCGATGGCTTGACCATCAAAAAAAATCTGCGGCACGGTGGTACGGCCGCCGGAACGCTCCGTAGCCGTTTTGCGAGCGGCCGAGCCGTTGGGGGCGTCAATTTCGGTGAATTCTACGCCCTTATCGGTCAGCAGCTTCACAGCGCGGGCGCAATAGGGGCAGAAATACTGGGTATAGATTTCAATTTTTGGCATAAATGTCTCCGTTACGTCATCTAGCCGGAACCGCGCCGGATGCAAGAGGGCGTTACGTGAGACGCGGATCAGGCACGCGCGCGGCGGTGAGCACATCCACCCGCGGAGCGCCCGCCCCCAGCAAGGCCCGAGCGCAGGCGTTGGCGGTGGCACCGGAGGTTAAGATATCGTCGATCAATAGTATCGTCTTGCCGCCAATATTTTTCGCCCGCACCGAAATGGCGTCCTGCATTTCGCTCCGCCGTGCGTCGAACCCCAACGGGCCAAGCGGTACGGTGATGCGGTTACGAATCAAAGCATCCGGCTGCACCGGCTTTTTGATCAGCCGTCCGAGTTGTTCTGCCAACAACGCCGCCTGATTATAGCGACGCTGCCGCAGGCGTGAGATATGTAGCGGCACTGGGATAAGCACATCGGCACGAGCCAGCAGCGCGGCACCGGCCTTTGCCATCAGGATGGCCAGCCCGCGGGCGGTTTCGGTGCGGTCGGCGTATTTGAAAGGCAGGATGAGATGTTTGGTCGCATCGTCGTAACGCAACGCGGCACGGGCCTGGGTGAAAGCCGGTGGTACCGCCTCACACACGCCACAAAGACCACCCTGCCCGGCTGCCTCCCCAAACGGTAGCGGCACGCCGCAGCAATAGCATAAAGGAGCCGAGATGAAGTTGGTTTTGCGAAAGCATGGCAGGCAAAATTGCCCATCGGTTTCCACCGGCGCGTCGCAGGCGAGACAATTGGGCGGCAGCAGGGTATCGAGGATCGCCCGGCCAATGGGTTTGATGAACGCGATAAGGGTCATGTTGTGAGTGGTGCTGAAATTTTCGATACGCGGGCGGTCCGGCAGCACCGGGCACGGGCGGCGGGCACCGTAGCCACATTGGCGCCGGTGCTTGATGACCTGGCGGCGCGATTGCTGGACCGGCTGGATGATACCAAAACCACTTTTAAAACGGCGCTGGATTTTGGTGGCCGCGGCAGCGTGGCGCCTTCATTGGCCGCACGCGGCATGGCTGTGGTCTCCGCCGATCTATCGGGCGCCATGGCAGCGCGGGCGGGTGGCATGGCTTTAGCGGTCGATGGTGAGGCGTTGCCATTTGGCGACAAGACATTCGATTTGATCGTCGCGCATTTGAGCCTGCATTGGATAAATGACCTGCCCGGCACGCTCATCCAGCTACGCCGGGCGCTGCGCCCCAATGGGTTGTTTTTAGCCAGTATGCCGACGTTGGGCACATTGCAGGATTTGCGCACCGCGCTGCTGGAGGCCGAGCATGATCTCACCGGCGCGGTCAACCCACGCGTCTCGCCGTTTCCTGACTTACGCGACTGCGCCGGATTGCTGCAACGGGCCGGCTTTGCTTTGCCGGTGGCTGATGTTGAGGAAATTGAATTTTTGTACGCCAGCCCGTTGGCCTTGCTGCACGAGCTGCGCCAAGCCGGCGAGACCAACGCGGTGCAGGCGCGTTCCCGTAAAATTCCGCCCCGAGCGATGTTTCCAACCGCACTCGAACAACTTCCCAGGCGCCAGGGCCGGTACATGGCCACCCTGCGAATGGCGATCATGACCGGCTGGGCGTCATAACAGCCCGGTTTTTCGGAAGCTCAGCCACTGGCCGTTGCCTACGATCACATGGTCGTGCAGCACGATGCTGAGCGTGGCGGCAGCTTTCTTGATCTCCTTGGTCATGTCGATGTCGTCGGTGCTGGGCGAAGGGTCACCGCTCGGGTGGTTATGCACCAGGATAATGGCGGTGGCATGCAATTCCAGCGCCCGCTTTACCACCTCGCGCGGATAAACCGGCGTGTGGTTCACAGTACCTTTGGCCTGCGGTTCATCGGCCAGCAGGCGGTTGCGGTTGTCGAGAAATAAAATCCGGAACTGCTCGATTTTTTCGCGGGCCAGCACCGCCTGCAGATATTCCATCAGCCGTTCCCAATTGCTCAACACCGGCCGGTACAGAACCTCGGCGCGGGCCAGGCGCTGTGAGCCTGCCTGCACGATTTTCAACGCGGCGACGCCCGCCTCCCCCAGCCCTTCCATCGCCAGCAAATCTGGCACACTGGCGGAAATAACCGCCGCGAAACTGCCGAACCGGGCAATCAGGAAGCGCGCCAGTTGCTTGGTGTCGCGCCGAGGAATGGCCAAAAACAACACCATCTCGATCATCTCGTGGTCAGCCAGGGAGTCCGGCCCGGCGCTGATCAGCCGGGAGCGCAGCCGCTCACGGTGCCCCGCAAGGCTAGCGGCTGGGAGGATGGGGCGGATTTCGGGCGATAATGTGCTGAACATCGTCGCATCTGAGAAACCATTGGTTGTAATTTTTTTCATGACACAATCTTAACGTGCCATAAAACAGGGGGGTTTGAGAAGGGGGCTAGATGGTTGAGTTAGCCGTGGCGATTGGGGTTTTGGGACCCGAGAGGACCATATACACCGCCGGGACCACAAACAGCGTGAACATCGTGCCAATCGAGAGGCCACCAGCGATCACCACGCCCATATTTACCCGCGCCGCCGCCCCTGCCCCACTGGCCAGCACCAAGGGCAACACGCCCAGCACCATCGCCGCCGTCGTCATTAAAATTGGCCGGAGCCGGATGTTGGCCGCGTGTTCGATGGCAGCGCGTTTCGACATGCCGGCGTAGCGGGCCTCGTTCGCCACCTCAACCATGAGGATGCCGTGTTTGCTGACCAGGCCCATAAGCGTCACCAGCCCAACCTCGGTATAGATGTTCAATGATACGCCGCCAAAGCCGAGATAGATGAACACCAAAGCCCCAGCAATCGACATTGGCACCGACACCAGGATGATCAGTGGGTCACGGAACGAATTGAACAATGCGGCAAGCGCCAGGAAAATAATGATCACCGCAAAACCAAAGGTGACAATAAAGCTGGCATTTTCCTGTACATATTGCCGCAACGGCCCGGCGTAATCCTCGCTATAGCCGGTAGGTAAAACCTGGGCTGCCACTTGCTGCAATGTGGCCAGCGCTTCCTGTTCGGAAACGCCCGGAGCCGCAACGCCTTGGATGGTAGCAGAGTTTTGTTGCTGGAAATGATTGATCGATTCCGGAATCACCGAGGTTGTGATGGTGGCAACCGAGGACAGCGGCACGTTGACCCCGTTGACCGAGGTGATCGGGTAATCATTCAAATCAGCGACATTGAGGCGAAACTTGCGTTGGACCTGCGGGATAACCTTGTACGAACGACCATCGAGACTGAAGTAATTCACATAGCCGCCACCGAGAGCTTCTGAGAGCGCAGCACCGACGCTGCTCATTGTCAGCCCGAGTTCAGAGACTTTCGCACGGTCGATTGTCACCGTGGCCTGCGGCTGATCCAGCTTCAAATCGCTTTGCAGGAACATGAACTTGCCAGTCTTTAAGGCAGCCGCCAGAAATTTTTGCGAGACCGGGTAAAGTTGTGAGAAATCCGAGGTGGTTTTCAACACAAATCCGATTGGCAAACCGTTGGAACCAGGTAGCGAAGGTGGTTGGAACGCCACCACCTGTTGGCCGGCAATTTTAGCGTTCGCTTCGGCTTGTAAAGCATTCTGGAACTGCGTTGAACTGGTGGTGCGTTGATCCCAAGGCTTCATCACTACGCCCAGAATATCCTGGCCCGGAACATCGATCTGGAACGTTCCCGCGGCTTCAGAATGGGCAAGCATCATGGCATTCAAACGCTCATCCCACATGGTTTTTTGGGGAATGGTGGCGTTCGGAGCGGAGGTTGCGAACATGATCACAATCCCCTGGTCTTCCTGCGGGGCCAACTCGGCGGTCGCCCCTTTGGCGAGGAAGTAAATACTGATGAAAATAGCAACTGCAAATATCATCACCAGTGGAACGTTATTTACACTGCCGCGCAACAGCCTGTTGTAAAACCTCTGCACCTTACCGAACTGGCGGTCGATAAAGCTGACGATTTTGCTGTCCCACGATGGATGATCACGATTGATCGGCTTCAGAATTTTTGAGCTCATCATCGGGGTCAGAGTCAGGGCGATGATGGCCGAAATCGTTACAGAACCCGCCAACGTAAAGGCGAATTCAGTGAATAATGCGCCGGTTAAGCCTGATTGAAAGCCGATCGGCACATATACTGCGATCAACACTACGGTCATCGCGATGATCGGGCCACCAAGCTCGCGTGCGGCTTCGATCGCGGCATTGAATGGTGTTTCGCCGTTATCCAAATGACGGTTGACGTTTTCCACGACAATGATGGCGTCATCAACCACCAGCCCAATTGCCAGCACCAGCGCCAGCAGTGTCAGCAAATTGATGGTGAAGCCGAGCGCGGCCATCATCGCGAACGCCCCGATCAACGAAAGTGGGATGGCTATGACGGGAATGATAACAGAACGCGGCGAACCCAGAAACGCGAATACCACCAACGTCACGATCCCGAGCGCCTCGATCAATGCCATGATCACGTCATGGATCGAGCCGTTTACAAACTCCGTGGAATCGTAGGGAACTGAAGCCTCGAGGCCGGTGGGGAGCTGTGCCTGAATTGTGGGCAACACTTTTTTGACGCCGGCAATAACGTTTAATAAACTTGCCGTTGGGGCCACCTGGATTCCGATGAACACACCACTTTTATTATCAAACGTTACGTGTTGATCGTAATCATCAGCACCCAATTCAACTCTCGCTACATCCTTCAAGCGGATAATGGCGCCATTGGCTTGCTTAACGATTAGATTCTCAAACTCCGCTACGCTGTGCAGCCCAGTAGAAGCTGTCAGCGAGATTTGTGTCATCTGGCCTTTGGTGTTGCCTAGGGCCGCGATGAAGTCGTTATTTGCTAGCGCCGCATTCACGTCAGAAGCTGTCAAGCCGTAGGCAGCAAGTTTGGTAGGGTCGAGCCAGACCCGCATGGCAAAATTCTGGGGGCCGAGGATCTCAGCGGTTTGCACACCATTGACCGCCTGCAATTGCGGCTGCACCACCCTGGTCACGTAATCGGTGATTTGGTTTGGCTGCAACACCGAACTACGGAACGCGATATACATCGCATCAATCGTCTGCCCCACGGTAAGCACCAGCACCGGTTGTTGGGTGCCCGTGGGCAACTGGTTTAGAACCGAATTGACCTTCGAGCTAATTTCCGTGAGGGCGGAATCCGCGTTGTGGTTCAGCACCAGATTGATGGTGATGACGCTCTGGCTGGTTAAGCTGCTGGAAGTGATGTCATCGATACCGTTAACTTGCGAAACCGCATTTTCCAGCGGCGTGGTGATGAACCCCGCGATCACATCGGGCGATGCGCCCGGATAGGTAGTGGTAATCGTAATCGTGGCATTTTCAGTTTGCGGGTATTCCAGCACCGGCAAAGAGCCAACCGCCTTCAGACCAAGCACAAGGATCAGAGTGCTCACCACAACGGCAAGCACGGGACGCCTGATAAAGAGGTCGGTGAAAAATTTCATCGGACCAGGCTCTATTCGTTTGGCGGATTTGGATGAGGGCTGTTGCTCACCGCGATATCATTATTGATGTTCACGATGGCCCCATTGTGGAGCTTCAACTGCCCTGCCGTGACCACAACATCGCCGGCCTTTATACCTTTGATAATGGCAATCTGGTCGCCACGTGTGTTGCCTACCTGCACGAACACCTGATGGGCAAACAATTTATCCTTGCCACTGGCATCCTTACCATGACTGACCGTGTAAACTGTATCGCCATACGGATTATAGGCGATCACGGTTTGCGGCAGCGTGATCAGGTTAGAGGGAGCCCCGACGTCGATCGTTACGGTGGCAAACATGCCAGGTCGCAGCAACAATTTATCGTTATCGATTGTTGCTCGCACTTGCACTGTGCGGGTCGTGGTATCGACCGCTGAATTGATTGATGAAACTTTGCCGGCAAAAGTCTGATCAGCGAAGGTATCCACCTTGACTGTTACCGCCTGCCCGACACTCACTTGCGCCAACGCCTGCTGGGGTACATAAAAATCCACAAATAGCGGATTTAGCTGCTGCAATGTAACAATTTGGGTGCCTGCACCAAGATACTGCCCAATATTCACCTGTCTGATGCCAAGGGTTCCAGCAAACGGTGCCTTGATTTGCTTTTCATCGATGAGAGCCTGTTGCGCATGCACTTGCGCCTCGGCTGCATCGAGCGTGGCTTTGTCAGTATCCACCTGCGCCTGGCTCACAGCATCTGCCTGCAACTGCTTTAAGTCACGCTGATACGTAATCGCATTGAGCTTCGCAGTAGCCTGCAACTGAGTGAGTATGGCGCTGTCGTTATTAAGCCTTAAGGTCGCTAGCAAGGCGCCGGCTGCAACATTTTCGCCAGATTTAAAATTGATAGTATTGACGATACCGGCAACTTCCGAGGAAATATTAGCCCCGTTGATCGCGACCACGCTGCCAACCGAATTGATAGAAGACTGCCAGGCGGACTCGGTGGCGGTAACTGTTGAAACCGTCTGTGGTGGGTTTGAAAGTGTGGCAAGGAACTTGCCAATCATGATGCCACGAAATGTACCGTACCCGAAGATGAGGCCAAAAACCAGCACCACTGCCAGCAGCATGATAATAAGACGCTTGATCATGGCAACGCCTTTATTAAATTCATCATGGAATGATCCCGCAACAAGTTTTAACTGCTTCATTCACATCATCTCGATGCCACCAGCCGCCGCCCAATGCCTGAAACAATGCCGCCGTGTCCGCCAGACGCGCCGCCTGTGCTTTCACACGAGCGATCAATGCGTTTTGATATGTAGCCTGTGCAGTGAGAACTGCCGTGAACGGCTGACTGCCATATTTGAACTGACTTTGAGACACTGCCAGACTTTGGGCCGATGAAGCTTCCGCCAACTGCGCCGCCTGCAACGTTTGGGCGTCAAACTGCAACACCTGCAAAGCATCTGCAACATTCTGAAAAGCGGCCAGGACTGTTGCCTGATACTGTGAACCGGCAACATGCAGAGCTGCAATCGATGCCTTACGTTTCGCTGCCAACTCACCGCCTTGAAAAATCGGCTGGGTAACACCGGCTATCAAACTCCAAAGCAGGGTTTGCGGGGTGAATAAGCTGGCGGTTGTCAACGCATCGTGACCGATGCTGGCCGAAATTGTAATTTGCGGCAGCATTTGCGCTGTTGCGACACCAACATTGGCAGACGCCTCATGCAATTGCTGGGCTGCAGCCTGAATATCGGGACGTTGATCAACCAGCGCCGACGGTAAGCTGGCAGGCAGATCATCAGGCAGATGCAAGCTAGCCAGCGTAAAGTCAGCCTCGTGGTAATCCGATGGAAACTTACCGACATAATCTGCTAATTGATTACGAGTTTGAGCTAGTTGCGATTGCAGCGGCGGCAAGGTTGCCTGAGTGCTCGCTAACGTGGCCTGCTCACTGATGATGTTGGCCTTGGGCACGCCGCCCAGCGCATATTGCCGGTTGAGAATATCAAGTTGTTTTTGCTCGGTGGCGATGATGGCGTTGGTCGCGTCAATTTGCGCATGAAGTGAGGCTTCACTTACCGATGCTGTTACAATATTGGCCGTTAATGAAAGATAAGCTGCTTCCAATTCATAGCGTTGGTAGTCTGCTTGCGCTTGCAAACTTTCAACGTCGCGGCGCGCCCCGCCCCAGATATCAAGGCCGTAGGAGACGCTCAACGAGGCATTATACAGCGTATAGGGCGCGATTGATTTCGTAGCGCTGCCACCAAACGCCGCTGAGGAGGCGGAAGAGGCTTGTTGCCGCTCACTCTGGAAGCTACCTGAGAAGGCCGGGATCAATTGGCCATAGGCGGCCCGAACATTCTCCTGCGCCTCGACCAGCGTTTGCTGTGAGGCTTGCAAGGTAGGGTTATTTACCAGCGCCGCGTTGATCAGCGCATTCAATTCCTCGGAGTGGAACAGGCTCCACCACTCACCTGAAATATCAACGCCCGATACAAAATGTTGCGCCGTTCCTCCAGCCCGTATTGTGGCAGGCGGCAGTGGCGATGGTGTGATGGAGGCAACCGCCGGGGCGACTGGCGCATGATAGTCAGGCCCTACTGCACAAGCATTCAGAGCCAGAACAGTGCCTAGTAAAGCCGACGAAAAAAGGAAACCCGTTGGTTTCATAAGCGCTAGCTACGAGGGAATTTTGTCTTCGTCAAGGAACAATAATTCAATAATTTCAAAAAAGGAAACTTGTAAGTTTCCATGTGCATCCTATAAAGGGTTATGGTCAGGGGTGAAAACGTCAAACCAGCTTCTACCGCGCCCCGTAAGGCTGCCGCGAAGCCCTCACTGCGGGGGGAACCCTTAAGTTCGGCCCGGATGCTAAAGCTGTTTGATGCTGCCGAGGATATATTTCTGCTGAAGGGCTATCATACTGCAACCATGAGTGATGTGGCCAAAGCCGCCGGCATGTCGAAAAAAACCGTTTACCAACTTGTCGAATCCAAAGCCGAGCTGTTTGCAGCACTGCTTGCCCACCATCAATCATTATTGAATTTCCCTGCTGAGCAACCCGGCTGGACAGTGCGCGATATTCTGAACGCCAATTTATTATGCTTGGCGAGGTTCCTGCTTTCAAAAGAACAAATCGCCATTGTGCGGCTGATTATGGCTGAATATACGCACAGCCCTGACCTGGGCAGGGTGTTTCACCTCAAGCGCGTCCAGAAAGCCCGCTCCAAGCTGGAAATATGCCTCGCTGACATTGCCGCGCGCTACGGCTGTAACATCTGCAATGTGCGCGAGATGTCCGGCATGTTATTTGGCATGGCGATTGGCGAATTTTTGCTCGGCGCTTTGATCGGATTCCGCTCAACGCCTAGCCGAGCTGTGCTGGAAAACCGGGTTCGCAACGCCGTGGATATATTTTTAAGCGGTTGCGAGGCGCTTAACCGCCCGTAACCGACATATGCCGTGCCACCGCTGGAGGCGCTTTGGCCCGGTCTATCACGAAGTCGTGACCCTTCGGCTTGCGCGCGATCGCTTCAAAAATCGCCGCATCAAGGGCTACATCGGACTCAGTGGCACGCAACGGGGTGCGTAAGTCCGCAGCATCATCCTGGCCGAGGCACATATACAAAGTACCGGTGCATGTAAGGCGCACACGGTTGCAACCTTCGCAGAAATTATGGGTGAGCGGTGTAATGAAACCAATCCGCTGGCCGGTTTCAGCAACATGCATATAACGCGCCGGGCCACCGGTTACGTAATTGGAGTCGCTTAACGTCCAACGCCGTTGCAGGCGCGAGCGCACCAAGGAAAGTGGAAGATATTGCTCGGTGCGGTCGGTATCAATTTCACCCAACGGCATGGTTTCGATCAGGCATAAATCGAACCCGTGCACACCGCACCATTCAATCATGCTGTCATATTCATCCTCGTTCACGCCTTTCAGCGCAACCGCATTGATTTTAATTTTCAGGCCAGCCGTCTTCGCGGCCATCACGCCTTCCAGCACCGCCGGCAATTTGCCCCAGCGGGTGATCTCGGCAAATTTATCCGCATTCAGCGTATCGATGCTGACATTGATGCGTTTCACACCGGCAGCCATCAGGTCATCAGCGTATTTCGCCAACTGGCTGCCATTGGTGGTGATGGTAAGCTCGTCCAACCCATTGCCAATGCGCTCACCCAGTTTACGGATCAGCCACATCACATCGCGCCGCACCAACGGCTCGCCGCCGGTGAGGCGCAGCTTGGTCACACCGTGACGGATAAAAGCACCGCACAAACGATTAAGCTCCTCGAGCGAGAGCAGGTCTTTTTTGGGCAGAAACACCATGTCCTCGGCCATGCAGTACACACAGCGAAAATCGCAGCGGTCTGTTACGGAAACGCGCAGGTACGTTACGGCGCGGCCAAAAGGATCAATCATAACGGATACTTCGCGCTCCAGGGGCGTAAACGCAAGAGGGGTTAAGGCAATGCCAGCACCAGCCAAACGCCGGAGGCCGCGGTGAGGGCCGCAGTGAGAAAGACAACCGGCAATATTGTATGGGTCATTTGGGCAACACCACCCAGCAACAGCGCTCCGATGGCGTAGCCGCCATCACGCCAGAATCGATAGGTTCCCAGCGCCTTGCCACAGATCAGAGGTGGGGCGCGATCCGACATTGCGGCGATGAGGTTCGGGTAAAGCAATGCCAACCCCCATAATAACCGCCACCGCCAGGCCACGCTGGTGACTGGCAGCCAGATCAATCTGGCTGGTGACGGTCATGGTCCAGGAAAACCCCTGGGAAACACCTAGGAACATGTTGGCCACCACAATCCACCACCAGTTGGGCGCTGCATAAATAAGCAGCGGCACCGGAATGGCGGCCAACCAGCCCATGATGAGAACTGGCTTGCGGCCAAACCGATCAGCCAACCCACCCGCGACCAGATTAAGCGGGCCTTTCACCAGCCCAAACGAGAGCACAAAACTGGCCAGAAACAAAAATGCCCCCGGTGTCACCCCAAACTCACGGGCGACTGAGGGCAGAACCGCCCGCTCCATGCCGATGACGAGGCCAACGAAAAACACCTGCAAGGCTTGCAAGTTAAACTGGCCGGAATTGAGAGCAATTCCACGCGGGTGGCTGCTGGTGACGGTTTGTGATGTCACTCTATTCCCCCTTTTGTTTGCTTAAGGCTCGTCAACCCGCTCCAGGCTTACCTGATTGGTGTTCACCACCACCTTACCCGCATGTTCAAACATCACAGTGACTTTTTCACCGATGGCGGATTGCACCTGCCCCAGCCCCCAATCCGGTTGGCGCGGATTACAGACATAGTTACCAGGCTCGAATTCACTTCGGATCATAACCACACTCCCGCATGAGATTAAGCATATGAGGTGCCACCGGCGCGGTGGCGGCAACAGGGGGGTCGAGAGGCAAATGAATGTGCCGCGCCAGCAAACATAGCGGCCCATGCCCGCCGCCATATATCCCGTCACCCACAATCGGGTAGCCGAGAGCGGCGCAATGGGCGCGGATTTGATGGGTGCGTCCGGTTTTAGGGTGCAGTTCCAGCCACGCCATATTTGCCCCCTGCCCCTTGAGTTCCCATTTGGTGACGGCGGGCGGCGCCTTCGCATCGGGTACCATTTTCCAATGCCGGGCAATGGTTTGCTTTGCCAAAGGCTGGTCGACCACACCGCTGGTTTGGCGAAAATTGCCACGCACCAGCGCCCAGTAGGTTTTCTCAGCCCCGCCGGACGCAAACAGCGCCTGGGCCGCCAGCAGAGCCGCTTTTTTTAAGGCGATGACCAGACACCCGGCAGTGTCCTGGTCTAGCCGATGCGCCGCCCAGGGGCCGGTTTTACCGTGCCCCCAGACCGGATAAAAATCCTCGACACTGGGGCCACCGGCGCGGCCCGGATAAACCGGCAGACCGGCAGGTTTATTGATGATGAGCAGGCGATTGCTGGTGAATAGGATACTGGGAGTCACACCCGTAGATGCTCAGGCACCACCAGCCCCAGGCGGCGTGGAATATCCCATATTTCACGCACCCGGCGCGTTTCAACAAACCCGGCAGCCAGATAATTCGGTAGCGCCCTGGGGTGGTCGGCGGTGCAGGTATTCACGGTCATCCCACGCAATGGGCTGGCTTGAATAAACACGCTGTCGATGGCGGCCGCCAGGAGTAACCCGCCGAGGCCTTGACCAATAAAGCCTGGCAACAAGCCAAAATAATTCAAATTCACATCCGGCCACGGCGTCGCATCGGTCTCAAAAAACCCTGCAATCTCGCCGTTTACCCACAAAATTTTAATGCACAATGACGGGCTGGCGAGATGGCGAGCCAGTTGATCATCAGGCATCAAACGCCGCAGCCACCACACCCACGGGGCACCAACCTCATTATAAATCTGCCGGTACGCAGCAACATCTAACTGCTCGGTGGCGAGGCTAACCCCCGGTGGGAAGATTGTAGGCGGTGCCGGCTTGCGGGCATTCAGCCGTAAAAACGTCACGATCACCGCAATCCGGTCGGCCTGCTCACCCGGGGCCAAGCGAGCATAATCCACGGGCTTAGTCGTCCAGGAAGCTGCGCAGCTTGCGCGAGCGTGATGGGTGCTTCAGCTTGCGCAGCGCCTTCGCCTCGATCTGGCGGATACGCTCGCGCGTCACGTTGAACTGCTGGCCAACTTCCTCAAGCGTGTGGTCGGTGTTCATGCCAATGCCAAAACGCATCCGCAGCACGCGCTCTTCACGCGGGGTGAGCGATGAGAGCACCCGCGTCGCAGCTTCACGCAAATTCGCCTGCACGGCGGCATCGAGCGGAATAATCGCGCCCTTGTCCTCGATGAAATCACCGAGATGGGAATCTTCCTCGTCACCGATCGGGGTTTCAAGCGAGATCGGCTCCTTGGCGATTTTCAGCACCTTACGGACTTTTTCAAGCGGCATGCCGAGCTTCTCAGCCAATTCTTCCGGCGTCGGCTCACGGCCAATTTCATGCAGCATCTGGCGCGAGGTGCGTACCAGCTTGTTAATCGTCTCAATCATATGCACCGGAATGCGAATGGTGCGAGCCTGGTCAGCGATCGAGCGGGTAATCGCTTGGCGGATCCACCAGGTGGCGTAGGTGCTGAACTTATAGCCACGGCGATATTCGAACTTATCCACCGCCTTCATCAGCCCGATGTTGCCTTCCTGGATCAAATCCAAAAACTGCAGGCCGCGATTGGTGTATTTTTTGGCAATGGAAATCACCAGACGCAAATTCGCCTCGATCATCTCCTTCTTGGCGCGCGTGGAATCGCGCTCGCCGCGCGAAACAGTGGAATAAACGCGGCGGAATTCTTCAATCGGCAGGCCGCCTTCACTGGCAACCTTGCTGATCTGGGCACGCAGTTCGCTCACCTGCGGCATGTATTTTTGAACGAAGGTTTTCCAGCCCTTGCCCGGCAAGGCGGAAACATCATTCAACCAGTTCGGGTCCATCTCGCGGCCCCGGTAATGCTGCAAAAACTCCTCGCGGCTAACCTTTGCCCCCTCGGCGAGGCGCAGAAGTTGCCCCTCGAGACCATTCAGGCGCTGATTAAGCACTTTGAGCTGCGCCACCAACTCCTCGATGCGGTTGTTATGTAGGCGCACCTGCTCAACCTTGGCCACCAATTCATCGCGCAGCTTCTCGTAGTTCTTCTCCGAGCGGGTGTTTACATCCGCACCGGCGGTGAGGTTATCAAGCCGCTTCTGCTGAATTTTAGCCAGTTTTTCGTAAAGCTTCTCGATATCCTCAAAATAGGTAAAAATCTCGGGCTTGAGCTTTTCCTCAAGAGCTGAGAGCGACATGCCCACGCCCTCGTTATCCTCATCGTCCTCAATTTCTTCCTGAGTCTGGAAGCCCTCGGTCGGCACCGGCTCGTTGCCGGCCTGCATGGCTTCCAGGTCGATCACGTCGCGCAGCAACACCCGGCCGTTATTGAGGGCTTCGTGCCAGGCAATAATGGCGCGGAAGGTCAACGGGCTTTCGCACAGCCCGCGGATCATCATGTCGCGGCCAGCCTCGATACGTTTGGCGATCGCGATTTCGCCCTCGCGCGAGAGCAATTCAACAGTGCCCATTTCGCGCAAATACATCCGCACCGGGTCATCGGTGCGGGAAACCGAGTTCTCGCTGATATTGCCGGCCGGGCTATCCTCGTCCTCGGCGGCTTCTTCCTTGGCAACCGGGGCAGCTTCGGGGTCTTCACCCTCCTCGGATTCCACCACCTGGATGCCCATTTCGGAGAGCATCGCCATAATGTCTTCAATTTGCTCAGAGGAATTCTGCTCGGCGGGCAAAACCGCGTTCAGCTCATCGAATGTGATGTAGCCGCGCTCCTTGCCCTTGGCGATCAGCCGTTTGACGGAGGCTGATTGAGTGTCGAGCACATTGGCATCAGCTTCAGCCTCAGGGGCGGGTTGTTCGGCGGCGGGCGTGGGCTTTATGGCCATATGAGGCGAAACTCCGGGTCGGCGGGACAGATTTACTTGGTGATGAAACGTCGCGGTTGAAGGGCTCTAATCAGGGTCCCGCTCTGCGCGCTCGGCACGGGACAGCGCCGCATTGAGCTTGATAAATTTTTGCACGGTCTCCGGGTCATCAGGGGCCGCCATGTAGCGCTGGCGCTGCTCATCCCTCTGATCACGCAACTTCAAACGGCTGGACCTCATCAAACCGAACATCTCCCACCATAGGTCAGCAGCTTCCGCCAACGTGGCACCCGGTGCGGCACCGGCCGGCAAGGGAGACATGGCGAGAATCCGCGCCGCCGCAATGCGCAGCGCATTTTCGGGTAAGTGGGTGAGGTGGCCTTGTAAGTCAAGGCTTTCATTGCTCTGATGCAATTTTAAGTCCGGACCCGACGCCATATAGGCTGAGAACGCCTCTCGCAGCCGGGCGCAATCAGCCGGTAAATCGATCAGGGCAAAGGCTTCCTCAACATCGGGGAGTAATTGTGGGTGGTTGAGCAGAATCGCGGTGAGAATTTTGCCACGTTCAATATCGGCAGTGGCGGGGTTGATGGCGGGGCGAGGCACCCGCAGCAAAGACGTTTTTACCGGCGAGCCAAATTTTTTGCTCCCGATTTTGCTACCGGTGCGGGGCCGTTCAGCAAAAAACCGGTCCAGCAGGATGGCGCGATATTCGCCTGCCAGGGCTTTATCAGGGATTTTTCCTGAAATTTCGACCAAACGCCCCCGCAGCGCCGCCCGGCCTTCCGGCGTGTCAGTCAGCGCACCTTCAGCCAGCATATCGAATAATATGGCCGAGAGCGGAAGTGCGGCGGCGAGTTGGGCTTTGAAGGCGGCCGGGCCTTGGCTGCGGATCAAACTGTCGGGGTCTTCTTTCTCCGGGAGGCGTAAAAATTTCAGGGTGCGGTCTGGTGCCAGGCCGCTTAACGCCAGTTCCACCGTGCGCATGGCCGCACGGCGGCCGGCGTTGTCGGCGTCGAAACAAATGACCGGCGCGGGGCTGAGATGCCAAATATCCTCCAGATGCTCCTCGGTCAGCGCTGTGCCAAGCGGGGCGACCGCTCCGCCAAAGCCCGCCTGCGCCAGGGCGATAACGTCCATATATCCTTCCACAATGATCAGCGGTTCACCCTTACGCACAGCCTCGCGGGCAAAATTAAGCCCGTAGAGCGAACGACGCTTGGAGAAGGCCGGGGTTTCCGGGCCGTTGACGTATTTCGGCTGGCCATCGCCCAATATCCGCCCGCCAAAGCTAATTTTTCCGCCTCTGCGGTCGGTAATGGGAAACATAACGCGAGAGAAAAACATATCGACCGGGCCACGATCACTGGTCTTCATCAACCCGGCTTCGATCAGTTGCTCGGGCTTGATGCCCTGGCGCGAAAGCATACTCGCAAGTGCACCTCGGCCCTCACCTGACCAGCCCAACTGAAACTTCGTGATGGTGGCATCGCTAAGGCCACGCCCGCGCAGATAGTCCAGCGCCGGTTTGCCCTCCGGTAATAATAACCATTTTTGATACTGCGCGGCTGCGGCTTCCAGCACCTCGGCAATACCGGCGCGTTTGTGCTCGGCCTCGGCGGCCTGCGCGCTGGCTTTCGGCACTTCCAGCCCGGCCTCGGCGGCCAGAGTTTCCACCGCCTCCATAAAACCGGCGCCGGTGGATTTCATCACGAAGCTGATGACATCGCCATGCTCGCCACAGCCAAAGCAATGGAAATGGTCGTCATAGACGTAGAACGATGGGGTCTTCTCGCCATGGAACGGGCAGCAGCCTTTTGAATCGCGCCCCGATTTGGTCAGCCGCACGCTGCGGCCAATCAACGCCGCGATCGGCGTACGGGCCCGTAACTCGTCCAGAAACGCGGGCGAGAGACTAGCCAAGAGCGGCTTTCACGGCCACCGAGACCGCGCCCATATCGAGCGCCGCACCATGCTTGGCCTTCAACGCGCCGATCACTTTGCCCATGTCCTTACCGGTGGTGGCACCGGTTTCGGCGATGGCGGCGGCGACAGCGGCGGTAAGCGCATCGCCTGACAAGGTTTGCGGTAAAAATTTTTCAATAACAAGTATTTCCGCCTCTTCCTTCACAGCCAGTTCCTCACGGCCACCCTGGCGGTACAGCGCCACAGCGTCCCGGCGGGATTTGATCATCGAGCGCAGCATGGCGAAAATCTCGTCATCCGGGATGGCGGTGATGCCCTTCGGGCGGGCCGCAATATCGGTGTCCTTCAGTTTGGCCTGGACCATCCGCAGCGTGGAGGTGCGCTCAGCATCGCGGGCCAGCATGGCGGTTTTTACGGCGGCGGTAATATCTTCACGCAAACTCATCAGTCTTCCCTTCGGACAGTAATTCCGGTTTTTTACAAAAACATTGAACCCGGAAATAAATTCCGATACACTATTTTTATGCCAATATCCATCACCGACCTACTAGACCGTCTTGGCGGCACGGATGCTGCCGCCACTCTAACAGGGGTTTCGCCCGAAGCGATACGCAAATGGCGCAGCGCTAACGCGATTCCCACGCGCCATTGGCCGGCGATTATGGCTGCAACCGGATTAAACATCGAAGATTTGCCAGGAGCCGCCATGGAAACCGACACCCCGCCCGGCGCCACCGCCGCCCTGGTTTTGGCTGATGGCACGGTGTTCTGGGGGCGCGGTTTTGGGGCGCATGGCACCAGCAAGCCCTCTGAGCTGTGCTTCTCCACCGGCATGACCGGCTATCAGGAAACCCTCACCGACCCCTCGTTTGCCGGGCAGATTATTACCTTTACCTTCCCGCATATCGGTAATGTGGGTGCCAACGATGAAGATTTGGAAGCCTTCAGCATCGCGGCCCGCGGGCTGGTAACCGGGCAGGACCCGACCGAACCTTCCAACTACCGCGCCACCAGCAACCTCGATACCTGGCTGAAAAAGCAGAATATTCCGGGCATCGCGGGGGTTGATACCCGCGCCCTCACATTGCGTATCCGCGACCTTGGCGCACCGAACGCCGTGCTTTCATACCCCGCTGACGGTAAGTTTGACCTGGCTGCGTTGGCTGCCAGGGCGGCAGCCTGGGGTGGGCTGGACGGGTTGGACCTCGCCCGCGAAGTTTCCTGCACCCAGAGCTACGAATGGAGCGCTGGCACCTGGAGTTGGGAGGGCGGCTTTGCCGCCCCCGATACCAGCAAGCTGGTGGTGGCGGTCGATTACGGTGCCAAGCGCAATATTCTGCGCAGCCTGGCTTCGGCCGGCTGCAAGGTGATCGTGGTGCCTGCTACCTCCAACGTTGAGGATATCCTGCGCCACAAACCTGATGGCGTGTTCCTCTCCAATGGCCCCGGCGACCCAGCGGCGACTGCCAAATATGCCGTACCCGCCATTCAGGGCGTGATGGCTGCCGGTGTGCCGATTTTTGGGATTTGTCTGGGCCATCAGCTACTAGCGACAGCTTTGGGTGGTAAAACCTACAAGCTCGAGCGCGGCCATCGCGGCGCCAATCAGCCAGTGCAGGATTTGATCACTGGCAAGGTGGAAATCACCTCGCAAAACCATGGCTTTGCCGTCGATGAAACCTCACTACCGGCGGGCGTGGACGTGACGCATAAGAGCCTGTTCGATGGATCCAACGAAGGCATCGCCTGCAAGGCCAAACGGGTATTTTCGGTGCAGTACCACCCGGAAGCCTCACCGGGGCCGAGCGACTCATCCTACCTGTTCAAACGCTTCGTCGAGATGATGGCCTGACGGCTCCCGTCACGCCGGCCCTGGCCGGTATCCACGACTTCTATCCATTGAATCGAGTTCCCTATGCCCAAACGCACCGACATAAAATCCATCATGATCATCGGCGCAGGGCCGATCGTCATCGGCCAGGCCTGCGAGTTTGACTATTCCGGCGCCCAGGCCTGCAAGGCGTTGCGCGAGGAGGGTTACCGGGTGATTCTGGTAAACTCTAATCCCGCCACCATCATGACTGACCCGTCGTTGGCGGACGCCACCTATATCGAGCCGATTACGCCGGAGATGGTGGAGAAAATCATCATCCGTGAAAAGCCTGATGCGCTGCTGCCTACCATGGGCGGGCAAACCGCGCTGAATACCGCCATGTCGCTGGCGAAATCCGGCACGCTGGAACGGCTGGGCGTGGAGTTGATCGGCGCGAAGGCTGATGTGATCGACCGCGCTGAGGACCGCTTGAAATTCCGTGACGCCATGGCCGAAATCGGCATCGCCGGACCAAAATCCGCGATTGCGCATAACCGCGAAGAAGCAGCGGCGGCCTTGGAACTTGTCGGCCTGCCCGCCGTCATCCGGCCTTCTTTCACGCTCGGCGGCACCGGCGGCGGCATTGCTTATAAACGCGAGGAATTTTTCGAGATCGTGGCCTCGGGGCTTGATGCCTCTCCCACCGATGAAGTGCTGGTGGAAGAATCCGTGCTCGGCTGGAAAGAATATGAGATGGAGGTGGTGCGCGACAAAAACGACAATTGCATCATCATCTGCTCGATTGAAAACATCGACCCGATGGGCGTGCATACCGGCGATTCTATCACGGTCGCGCCGGCCCTGACGCTGACGGACAAAGAATATCAG
>DAIDEE010000065.1 GCA_027308685.1 Acidocella sp. | reverse complement strand
TGCCAGCGACGAATTACGCTCAATAACGCCATGTCGATCACTCCTAAATCCCCTGATCAAAGCCAGGGAGGGGTCAAAACATGGGTCAGGTCTCAGTGAAAATTCCGCGCCTAAAGGGTCAATTCTCAGTGGCACTCAACAAACTCGCCACATAAATGACCACGGTGCCCGCCGGATGGTTAAAAATACGGTTGATTTATATCCAAAAAGGCGGCTAACTCCAGTTAAAAAATAGTTTACCGGTGACTCGCCCAATAAAAAGTCAAATACTGTCAAATAATTTGATAATGGAGGAAACTAAAATGACCAAAAACGAAAAAATTGATGCAATAAGTCATAGTTTTGCTGGCCCCAGGATGAGCGCGACTCGTCGACGTATTATTACCGGTTCGGCTGCAACCGCATTAAGTGCTCTGTTACCACCTTTGGCTTATGCCGATTATCCTGACCATCCGATCAATTTCATCGTGCCTTGGGGGGCAGGGGGTGGCGCAGACTTGTTAGCGAGAACTGCCTCGACCATCATGGCAAAAAAACTTGGAATTTCCGTACCCGTAATCAATGTTCCCGGTGCGGATGGTGTGGTTGGTATGACGGAGTTGTTGAATGCACCGGCCGATGGCGGCACCATGGCGGTTTTGATCGGTGATACATTCGCCCGCCTTTCGGGGAAAAATCCACCTTTTACAATGGATCAGATTATCCCGCTCGCAATCATGATTCAGCAGCCTTCCGGTTATTGGGTGAATGCCAAGGGACCCTGGAAAACCTGGGCGGATGTTAAGGCCGCCGCGCAGACACGAACGCTCACGGTAGCCGTTACAGGCTTTGGAAGTGCTGACGATATCACGACGCGTTATTTGGCGTCTAAAGGGCTGAAGCTGCAATCAGTACCGTTTGCGAAACCAGGGCAACGCTACAGTTCAATTCTTGGCGGTAATGCTGATATTGTATATGAGCAAACTGGAGACGTGCGAAGCTACTTCGATGCCGGCGAATTCCGCCCGGTTTTGTTCTTTTATCCGAAGCCGGTACCAATCCCCGCTTTCGCCAACGTCCCGGTCTCAGTGCAGGAAGGCTATAATGTTACCCTCCCGCAATTCCGTGCTGTCGTGATCCGATCCGATACGCCACCGGAACGGGTAAAGCTGCTCGCACAAACGTTAAAGGATGTGGCTGCAAGCGATTCGTTTAAGGCATACCTGTCGCAGCAATATGCTGACCCGAACAGTTATATCGATATGGCAGGTGCTACAGGATTCATGCAAAATTGGCTTGCGCAGGCGAAGGATACCATCAAGCGCTCTCTCTGACGCAGCGCTGCCAGCTTGCGAGTTGGCCCTTTGCCTTTAAGTTGATGAATGGAGCGGCTGATGCCGGTTGCAGTTTTGAATCGTGTACTTCCCTATGTCATCGCAATGGCATTGGCGGTGTTTTTTTATATCCTGGCTGGCTATTTCGATGTTGTTAGCCAGCCAGGCAGTCCCGGTCCTGATCTTTGGCCGAGGATGGTTTGTGTGCTGCTGGGTGTGACTTCGTTGATTGGTATGATAGGGGCGCTGTTCGAAGGTCCCGCAGCGGCAACCGAGGGCGAGATTGAAATTGAAGAAGCGCTCTCACCGCCTGAAACAAACCCAGAGTTGGTGTGGATCGCGATGGCCACAGTTGGGCTTTATGTTCTCGTCCTGCCGCATCTCGGTTTTTTTGTGGCGACCATATTTTTGACGATGGCCTTACTGGTGATCGGCGGAATGCGACGTTGGGTATGGGTGCCTGCCACGGGGTTCGGCTTAACCTGTGTTTTTACCTTCATATTTCTTCGCATCGTTTATGTCGCCCTACCATTGGGTGAAGGTTGGTTCAGGGTCATTTCGCTGACGATCTACAAGGTGATTGGAGTGCATTGATATGACCATCTGGTATGACCTTGCGATTGGCTTTGCGCATGTTTTTGAACCGTACAATCTGCTTATGCTGATGGTCGGCATTATTGTAGGTATGCTGGTATCGATCATGCCGGGGCTCGGCTTTGTGATGGGCGTGATCCTTGCCCTGCCATTTACTTACAAAATGCCAATTGAACCAGCGATTATTTTACTTACCGCCATTTATTTCTCCGGTACCTACGGCGGTTGTTTCACCACCATTCTCTACCGGATTCCGGGTGAGCCCAATGACGTTCCTCTGCTGTGGGACGGCTATAAAATGGGCCAGCGGGAAGGCGTAGCCAAGCCGCTTGGATGGGCGCTTGTCGCGGCGCTGATCGGGGGGTTGGTGTCATCTACGACGATGGTGGCACTGACCAAACCATTGACTGATATTGCGCTGCGTTTCAATTCGGAAGATTATTTTGCTGCTATCGTACTTGGTCTCACCACGGTTGTAACGTTGGCGGGGAATGCGCCGGCCAAGGCAGTGATGAGTATGTGTCTGGGCTTGCTGGTGGCATGTATTGGCGTGGATGGTATCTTCGGGGTTAACCGCTTTACCTTTGGTGTCCCTATACTCGGTGATGGGGTACAGCTCGTGGCGGTTCTGGTCGGCATGTATGGGCTGGGCGAGGTTTTTAAGCGGCTCGGACAAGGGCTTGCCATTAAAAAAGTTTCCAAAGACCAATCTTCAAATATTCAGACCGATTTTCCGCGATGGCGGGAGGTCTGGAATATCAGGGCTACTATCCTTCGGAGCAGCATCATCGGCACATTCCTGGGTGTTGTGCCAGGGGCAGGCGCCACCATAACGTCGTTCATTTGTTACGGTACTGAAAAACAATATGGCCGTGACCGTCGCGCACTCGGTAGCGGGCATCCCAGCGGCATCGTAGCACCGCAGATCGGCTCGACTGCATCTGTCGCCGGCCATTTGATCCCGATGCTGACGCTGGGTATTCCAGGCAGTGCCGCAACGGCTGTCATTCTTGCAGCATTCCTGCTGCACGGGGTGCAACCGGGGCCGATGCTACTGGCCGATCCGGCTTCCCGGACCATCGTTTACACAATCCTCGCATCGATGTTCGTCAGCGTAGTGGGCATGTGTTTGGTCGGTTTTTTTTGGATACGGGTGGTGGTGCAAGTATTGCGGGTTCCACAACATCTGCTCAATGCCATCGTCGTGTTATTTTGTTTGATTGGCGCATACGCCGATCGGACTTCACTATCTGATGTTTGGATGATTTTGATCTTCGGGATCGTTGGTTATTTATTTGAGAAATACAATTTTCCGATTGCGCCAATGGTGCTGGGCGCTATCTTGGGTCCAATCGGGGAAAGCAATTTCATGCGTAGCGTCATTGTGCATCATGGCGACTGGACATCACCATTTTTGCAACCCATGAGCGGAACTCTGCTTGCTATCTCAGCGATAGCCTTCATTCTGCCAGTATCGCGCACAATGCTGCGATGGTTTCGTAAGCGTGACATCGCCCGTTAAATGTATTTCAAAGCCCCAGTCCGGCAGCGCAAACCGTAAGAATATGCCTGCACCGATACCGCCCTCGGCTGGCCTTCCATGAGTTTTGACAGGTTGGGTGGGGCGTATTCTCGATTGATCGTTACTAAAACGAGATTTGAATTGGGTGGTGGTCTTGTGGCAGGTTGTGGCCATTGGAGTAAAGAATTTCGTCAGCATTTCCACCAAGAAAGTCTATGTTCCATGCACCCTGTTCAGCTAGGGCGCGAGTGTGAGTCTGCTCCATCACTTTCTGAGGCGCCCACTTACGTTGTGAGAGCGGCGGTGAAAGTTTGGCAGAAGACGCTGGCGGATGCAGCGCGGACGCGTTCCAACAAGGCGACATGACGGGCTTGACGCTCGTCAAGGGGCATTATTAAAGCCCTGTTGATCGCTTCTGCCACGGAATCGATATCGATCGGATTGACTTTTAACGCTTCCTGTAAACCGGCGGCGGCACCTGCAAACCGGGAGAGTATTAGTACACCCGGATCCGCGGCATTTTGTGCCGCAACATATTCCTTAGCCACCAAATTCATACCATCTCGCAGTGGAGTGACGAGGCCAATTCGGGCGGTACGATAGAATCCGGCAATTAACGAACGGCTCACCGTGCGGTTCATGTAGCGCAGCGGGACCCAATCAAAGTCTGAGTAGGCACCGTTAATCGCACCAGTCTTGTAGTTCAGTTCCTCGCGTAGAGCACGATAGCGGTCCACCTCTTCACGAGAGGGGGCTGCCACCTGCAGAAAGCTGATCTGACGACGATGTTCCGGGTAAGTAGAGAGGAAGCGGCCATAGGCGTCGAGACGCGCTGGCAGCCCTTTGGTATAATCCAACCGGTCGACACCGACCATCAGAGCCCGGCCAGCCAAACTTTCGACCATGCGCTTTGTCGCAACGCGGCGTGACGCGCGGATGGCCTGGGCGGTGAATGCGTCAGCATCGATGCCGATCGGTGTGACGACGACCTTGGTGACATGTCCGTCAAGGGTAAGAACACCATGTGCCGTGGCGCCAATACCCAGAACCGCTTCGACAGCACCCAGGAAATGCGCCCGGTCACGCTCGGTATGGAAACCGATCACATCATTCGCCAGCATCGCCTTCAAGATTTCGTCGGATGGCGGAAGAATTTCAAGTAAGGCCGGTGCTGGAAAAGGAATATGCAGAAAAAAGCCAATCCGGTTGGTAACGCCGAGCACCCGCAATTCCGCCGCAACGCCGAGGAGTTGATAGTCGTGTATCCAGATCAAGTCACCAGGCTTTAGCAGCGGCAGTAAAGCGGCTGCGAAGGCTTTGTTGACTTTACGATATACCGTGTATTGCTCGCGGTCGAAGACAGTGAGACTTGGCATCATATGGAACAGCGGCCAAAGTGTGCCATTCGAAAAACCGAGGTAAAATGACTGATAGTCCCCTTCGCCGAGATTGATGGTGGCATAGGTGATTCCGTTGACCTCCATGCCGCGAGTTGTGGTGGACGTCTGCTCGGCACGGCGGCCTGACCAGCCAAACCATAGCGTGCCCGGTACCAGCGCGTCAGCCAGACCCACTAACAGCCCGCCGGCGCGAGCACCGGCAAGCTCAGCTTGGTCGGGTACGCGGTTCGAGACAATTACGAGGCGCGCCAAAGGCCAGCCTCCCATGTGCGCGACAGGCGCATCGCGCACAGAATTAACCCCACCTGAGAATAGGTCTGTGGAAAATTTCCCCATAGCCTGGGGTGTTCGCCTTTTTCAGGCATGGCCAAATCCTCAGACATCAGCCCAACATGGTTGCGTGCAGCAAGGACGCGCTCGAATAATGTCAGCGCCTCATCACGCCGCCCGGCGAGTGCCAGTGCGTTAACGTACCAGAAGCTGCAAAGCATAAAGGCGGTTTCCGGTTTGCCAAAATCATCGGCATCTTCGTAACGCATCACAAAGCCGCCATGTATGAGCCGGGTCTCGATCATGTCAAGGGTAGCAAGAAATTCTGGTGAATCTGCAGAGATGAAGCCAATTTCTGGCAAAATCAGCACTGAGGCGTCGCGCACCGCCTGATCCAGCACAGCTGACAGCCAGCCATCTTTGGTAACAATACGCGCCATAATCTCGGTGCGCAGCTTGGCGGCGCGGGCGGACCATGCGGCAGCTTCAGCCTCGCGCCCAATGGTGCTGGCAATCAACGCGAGACGCGATAATGCAGCCCAACACATGGCCGCAGAAAAGCTATGAACGCGGGCGCGACCACGAAATTCCCAAATCCCGGCATCGGGTTCCAGCGCCACCCGGGCGGCGGTTTCCCCCAGCGGGCAGAGACGTTCGTATAGTGCGGCGTCGCCACGCATGGTTAAGCGCAGGTCCACAAACAGTTGAGCCAGGCTAAGGATGATGGCGCCGTAGGCATCGTTCTG
The DNA here is from genome assembly GCA_027308685.1 of Acidocella sp. GTDB lineage: Bacteria > Pseudomonadota > Alphaproteobacteria > Acetobacterales > Acetobacteraceae > Acidocella. The sequence continues at coordinate 79,630 of DAIDEE010000065.1, read as the reverse complement.
GCGTTGTGTCGCAGCGGCATTACCAACCCGCACCGGGCCGTCGCCACCAAAACCTGGCAAATCCGGCGCGATCCGCTCTTCCATATCCATGCCGGGCGCTACCGGGAAAAGAGGCGGAAGTTCGATGGCTTCCTGGCCATTTACGATATCCAGAACGAAGCCTAGATACGTGACCATGGTGCGGGTAGCAGAAAGCCTATTGAGCGCACCGATCGTAAAAAAACTGTCGCGCAGCCAGCAAAAACGATAATCCCAGTTCCGCCCGGAACCAGGTGCTTCGGGGATAGATGTGGTGAGAGCAGCGACAATGCCGCCTGTGTCGTCATGGGAGCAGAGTTTCAGCGTGATGGCACTGCGGATAACAGCTTCCTGCCAGTCGAACGGGATATTCAGCTCGTTGACCCAACTATGCCAATAAGATAATGTTTCGTTATAAAAATGGTTGAATAATGTGTCGGGTGCCTGCTCAAGTGGCTCGTCGGCGCTGAGCACCAGTGTGCCGGGGCGCGTGAGCGTAAAGCTATGCTCATGCACAATATGGACGAGTGGCAGATCAGTCGTGACGCGCAGTGCGAAATGCGGTCCAGAGTAGCGCAAGTGATTGCTGCCCATGGCAGCCGTTGGGTGTTGGGCACCATAGCCAAAGCCAGGATGCAGCGAAACCTTGACACGCGGCATGCCAGCGAGCGGTTCGATCCGGCGGATCAGCATCGGCGGGTGGAAGATGCGCCCGTATTGGCGGAAGCGGGGACAGAAATCGATGATGCGCAGGGCATTGCCACCCGCGTCGTTTAGGATCGTCTCAACAATCGCCGTGTTGGGCAGGTAACGCTGAGTGGCGCTAACCTGATGATCGAGAGTGATGGCAAAGCGTCCGGCGGCGTTGTCGGTGCTAAGCAGGCCGTGAAAAATCGGGTCGCCATCCAAGCGTGGCCAGCAGCACCACTGATGGGTTCCGTCCTGGCTGATCAGCGAGGCGATGCTGCCATTGCCGATGACGGCAAGGTTGAGATCAAGCATGGCCGTTATTTCCTATTTCTGTGAACCCGGCCTCGAGCCAGGCAATGACGGCGGCGGGGCCACCGGTAAAATCGCGCCCGACATGCAGACCGCACCCGCCCAGTTCCCCGGCACGGGCGATGGCGGGTTCGTCTGTGAGGTCGTCGCCAACAAACACCGGGAGGCGCCCGACGAAGGGGGGCTCGCGCATGAACATATCCAGCGCAACAGCTTTACCGGGGCCGCGTACGCGGATTTCCAGCGCCTCATGCGCGGGTTGCAGTAGCAGACCCGGATGCGGGGCGGCGAGCGCGATTGCCGAGGCCGTAAGACTCGCGGAAAAATGGGGCGCACCGCGCCAATGTAGGGCCAATCCCAGGCGTTTCTCCTCCAGCAGAGTGCCGGGCCGGGCCGCTACAGCCGCGCGCAGCGGCCCGATCAGGCTGGCGAGAGCCGGATCGACCGGCGTGGTCCATAGTGCCCGCCCGGCCGCATCACGCAAAATCGCCCCATGCTCGGCCGCTACGGCCAGGCCAAGACCAAACATGGCGTCGATATCGGTCAGGGAGCGGCCTGAAATCAGGGCCAATGCGCCGCCTAGTCGTATGCTGAGCCGTCTTAGCAATTCAGGCAGGTGGGGCGGAACAATTACCGAATTGGGCGTTGCAGCCAGATTGAGTAACGTGCCATCAATATCCAGGAAAACGGCGCTATTAGGTGGCAGCAGAAATTGCGGCGAGCAATAGGACATTCAGCATTATCGCCTAAACTAACCAAATCATCAAATTTTCAGGGCAAAGATATCAGCGCCGGCACAAACCGCAAAGACAATGGACTGCTCGTCGAGGCTTAGATCAAGGCGTCTAAAATCTCTATGCGTTATGCGAGTGGGAGCGCATCCTCGACATCAACGCCCAGATATTAAACAGCATTTTCAAGTTTGGTGTGGCCTAAAGAAATCTGCACGGCCCGCAAATTACCCCTTTGTTTGTGAATAATCGATGCCTTGGTCTAACGCAGAGAGTGGGTACCATAGTCCCCAGGACAGCTGTCCTTATTACCATTTGGTAAGATCAACAGTTAAGCATGAACGCCTAGCCAATGAAACTTAGCGGCTTGGTCCCGTAAGGCATGAGCCATAAAACCAGCCTCTGAAGTGCCAATCACCACGTCCGCTACCTTAAAAGTTGCGGCGTTGTCGCCGTCGTCAGAACTGGAATCGGCTGCCTGTGCCCCACACTCACCTTCAGCGAGATACTGCATCCGAATATCCTGTCGCCGGCTTCTCACGGAAACAAAGCCGCCCGCGCAGCAGGACTTGAGAACACACAGGACACGGTATGAGCGCATCCCGGTACGATCACTAATTTATGCTTGCCATGAGCCAGATATTTTGCATCATACTCTGCATAGGCTTGGCCGCGCTGCAGCCTGAAAGGCCCCTGTAATTGCGAAGCACAATCATGGGCCAACAACGTCTCAGCCCTGCCAGGGCCATTACTGTTATCCAGCGCGCCCTCGAGATACGTTATATCCGCCGCTGCATAAGCTTGCCGTGCCGCCGCGCCGTCCCGGCCCAAATTCGCCGGCAATTTATCCAGCCCGAACTTCCAGTTATTAAAACGCGGGCAAGACGCCGTTCCGGGCTCTGGCCGGAATTTATCGAAATACACAAAGCTTGAAGGATCGCTGACCACATAGCGCATCGATACCCCCGTAGGCGAGTTCGCGAAACCAGCATAGCGCTGCACAAATTGCCCACCCGCCGAAAATCCCGCCACGGTCACAATCCGCGCTGCCCGATCCTCATTCACCAGCATGGCGATCAGTCGGTCCATCATCTGGAAAGACGTCACATTGCCATTCGCGGCCTTACCCCCGCTGGCCCAGGTGCCGCAGCGCCACACCGCATCGCCGCGCACTGCTTTCGGTACGCCCTTGAAACCGCATTTGCGTGCCTCCGCCAACGGCATTTCGAATACAGGCGCTACAATCAGAGTGTCGAGTGCAAGCCCGGCTTCCGCCGCTGCCCGCGTCGCAGCGTCGAATGTCCGGTTCGCGTCATGGTCATAACCATGCACCACGATCAGAATATTCGGACTCTGAGCGACCGAGGAGGCGTAATAGGGCAAACTCAGTCCGAACATCAACGGCACCGTCACAAAGCCGCGCGCCGCCGCGTTGTGTGCAGCAAGCCCCAGGCAAAACATCAATAAAGTGCAAAAATATTTCACCAATATCCGCATCGTGCTCCACAGTTTCCGGTATTGTCATACCGTGCCAGAGTTAACGTAATCAGCACCAGTATGGCCATACCTCCCCAATGTCGATGACCTGCCTAAGTATCCGTTTGGCGAAACCCCTGAAATGATCACCAAAGATGATACCGCTCTCGGCGCGCACTCTTTTTTGGGTTTGGCATAGTCCCATGGGAGCGCATCAGTTCCATTTCGTCAATTATGGTTACATTAAAATCCAGCCCGCAATGCCGGTGGAGCTCGCCAGTAAATCCGGCGTCATGACGAAACTTGAAACCAAGACTGATTTCGTCCAGGTCACCTGCGAAAGGTAAACGGTGAAAACTTGATATCCGCTCCCGTCAACCGCCAGATCACTGGCCAGACCAAAAATATCAAGATTGTCGATTAAAGAGGCTGATGTGGGCATCGAATGAGATCTTTGATTCACGCCAGGTCTTTTCAATTTTTGACTAGCGGTTTCTATGCGATGAAATCACCAAACATGACTGCCCCGCTCTCTTTAGCATACTGCACGTAGAAACGGCAGCCGCGCGGCTTAGTTCGGTCAGTTGTGCCGACCAGAGAATTTTTCGGTGACTTTCCACCCTGACAATTCGAGGCACGCCAATACCGCGCAGTCTATGAATTTTAACGGCTTGAGTCCGAGCAGACTTCATGAAGTTATAACTGCCCACTAATGCTTTCCAATTTAAACTCACATTTTTCTTTATGCGTCTGGTGGTCACCGGTTGTCGAACCAAGCCCTTAGCCACAGGCGCTGCAGGCTGAGTTATAGCCGCGTCGGCCGAAGGTATGAATGAGAACCCTGATCCAGGGGAAGGAAAGACTTTTTGTGGTGGAGAATTTGTTGCGATCATTGTATGATTATGTAAACTTACACTAAATCCGGTATTCAGTATTGCTGTCATCCGGCGATAGATTGATGGCCAAGATTTGTCGTGCAAAACTACACCGATCAGCGTGCGGTCATTTTGCTTGGCACTTGTAATTAGGTTGTGTTGCGCAAGATCAGTATAGCCCGTCTTCAGCCCAGTTGTGCCGGGGTAAAGTTTCAACATTTGATTATTGCTGTAGATCGTACGACCACGAAAGTTGAATTTTTGAACCATAAAAAAAGCAGCGTATTCTGGATACGAGATAACGATGTCACGCGCGAGAATTGACATGTCGCGCGCGGTAGTGACTTGGTTAGGATTCGGAAGACCAGAGGGATTGCTAAAATGCGTTTGCACCATGCCCAAAGCATGCGCACGCAAAGTCATCATATGCGCGAAACGCGCTTCATTGCCCCCACCGAGATAATCACCCAAGGCTGTCGCAGCGTCGTTAGCAGACATTGTTGTCATAGCGAGAATGGCATTGTGAACGCCGATGGTACTGCCGGGTCTAAGGCCTAGCTTGACGGGCTCCACATACGCAACGTGTCGCGTTACAGGCAATCTAGTTTTCAAAGTAATCCGTCCCGTGCGCAACGCTTGAAACGCAAGATCAAGCGTCATTAACTTGGTTAGACTCGCCGGGTAGCGCGGCACATCAGCCCCTTTACTTGCAATGGTTGCGCCCGACATCGCGTCGATGACTATTTTGCTTATTCCTCCTGAAGTTGGGCCAAACTTTGACGAGGGCTCAACGGTCTGTATTTTGTGGGTTACCACATGATTAGCCGTAGATTGCCGGTTTAACCGCGCTCTTGCTGCACCTGGGAAAAGCAAAAGCACCGCGCACAGAGCGGCAGTTGGGCGAAGCGGATTACAGAGTTGCTCCAGCGTCATTTACGAACTCCCCACAATACACATCAAGGAACCTTAACCCACGCTAAAAAATATGTCTATAAATCACTAAAAACAATGTGTTGTGGAAAGGTGTTACAATAAAAATAATGCAAGTCTGCTGGTGTCTCAGAACCCGCTTAGTGTCAGGGTGGTCTTGCCCCGATTACACCTCTTCGAAGGTCTGCTTCGGACATCGATAAAACGACCGACAATGACCGTGTTGATGAAGGATTTCGGATGCCGACCTGCCCGGCGCCATCCGCGCGCACTTGGTCGGCGTCCGAAATCCGATCATGGAGGAACTCGCGGTCCGCGAGCTGGGAGGCGCAGATACCTCTCATTTTAGAGCATTAGGCATGGAAAATTTCGCGATCTGTGCCATATTTCTGGGCATGATGAATCGGCGGAAGGTGATGGTTGCGGCGCTCGCGTTAACCGGCTGTGCAGGGGCGCAGAGGTTTAATAGCGATCTGTCGGCGCGCGAAGTGGGCTATTTGCCGACTGATACGTTTGGTGATTCCGTGGTGGGAGAAGACCCGGCGATCGCAGCGATGAGTGCGGCGACATATGCGTTTGCACATCCCGATGCGATGCAGGGTCGGCCGGCGGATATGGCGTTGGCGATAGCATCGCTGGAGGCGATGGCCGGGCAATTTGCAACCGTTGGCCGCTGGAGCGACATGAATAGTCTGGCGAAGGTGCAGATGCTAAACGCCCGGGCAGATGTGCGGCTAGTTCTGGGGGTGGCTCCCGATGCTGATTGTCAGGATGTTATTGATGGGCTGGTGGGGGCAGCACAGGCGATCAAGCGAGGTGATTCAGCCGGTGCACGCCTTGCGGTGGCGGGCAATGCATTCACTTTGGGGCCAGCTGCCACCTTGCGGCTGCTGGCGCATTTTCCGCCGGTATCGGCCGCGAATGTGGCCACGCAGACGGCAAGCCGATATTTGTACCCGATGGGCGGGAGCGGGTTTGGCGCTGTGATGTGAGGCCGGTTAGGGTGTTATATGATGGTTAGGAAAAACCCACGACCGCATGAGGCACGTAGGGCGCTTCCAGCCGAGCGACTTCGTCGGTGCTGAGTGTGAGTTTGGTCGCGGCTATGGCGTCATCGAGATGCGCGAGCTTGGTGGCGCCGATGATGGGAGCGGTAATTCCCGGTTTGTTTTAGCACCCATGCAAGGGCGACTTGCGCCCGTGGAACGCCGCGCTCGGCGGCAATCGCGGCGACCACGTCCACGATTTTGCGGTCAGCATCGCCGGTGCTTTTGTAGAGGCTTTTACCAAACTCATCGGTCTCCGAGCGGGCGCTGGCTTCGTCCCAGTTACGGGTCAGGCGGCCGCGGGCCAGCGGGCTCCACGGTATGACGCCAATCCCTTCGGCGTGGCACAGCGGCAGCATCTCGCGCTCCTCCTCGCGGTACAGTAGGTTGAGGTAGTTCTGCATACTGACGAACCGGGTCCAGCCATGCCGTTCGGCGACTGCCAAAGCCTGTGCGAATTGCCACGCGAACATTGACGAAGCGCCGATATAGCGGGCCTTGCCAGTCTTCACGACGTCGTGCAGCGCTTCAAGTGTTTCCTCGATCGGCGTTTCATAATCCCAGCGATGAATCTGATAGAGATCGACATACTCAGTGCCCAGGCGCCGCAGGCTGGCGTCAATCTCCTGCATGATCGCCCGGCGCGACAGGCCTGCGCCATTCGGCCCTTTGTGCATTCGGCCATGAACCTTGGTGGCGATTACGACCTCCTCACGGCGGGCAAAATCCTTCAGCGCTCGGCCAACAATTTCTTCACTGGTGCCGTCAGAATAGACGTTTGCCGTATCAAACACATTGATCCCGGCTTCCAGGGCGTGACGGATGAACGGGCGGCTCTGCTCTTCATTGAGCGTCCAGGCGTGGGTGCCGCGATCGGAAACGCCGTAGCTCATGCAGCCGAGCCAGATGCGTGACACGTCGAGGCCGGTGCGCCCGAGTTTGATATAGTCCATAGTCTGCTCCGGTTTGAGACGGCATACCCGGGATTGTACCGGGAGCCACAGGGATATGTGGATAGTGATATGAGGTATGTGGCGGCAAAATCCAACCTCGCCGTCAAACCTAATGCGACGATACCAGAATGGGCGAGGCGCTGTAATCTTCGATGCAACCCCGTTGGTATGATTGTGACGGCAGGCGGGTCGTTAGCCGTTTTTCTTTTTGGTTAGTTCCTCTTGAATCACGTGTGCTGTGCTGAGTGCGGTGGTGCTGATGCTGTCTGCTCCGACGCGTGAGCCGGCCGTGGCGTCTTCGGAGAAAATCCGGCCGCCGACCACCACCACCAGGGCTGGATTGCGCGAGGCATGACGGGCCAGGGCGATTGTATGGGTGACGCGCGGGAGCCAACTTTCACGCCGGAATGCAGGGCTGAGCGAGAGGTCGAGGGCGTCAAACCATGTATCGGCTATCAGGTCCTGCAGCGCTTCATCCGTGGCGGGGAATTCAGTTAGCGGGTCCCAACCAATGCTGGAGAGCGCGTCGGAATCAAGTACCGAATTTAACATATGGGCCTCACCAGGTTCTGGAACGATGAGTACCGCAGGGAGAAACACTCCTTTTGGGATTGTGGGTTGCTGCATTTCGTCATTCAGCACCCGGACTGCCCGGTGCAACTGGCTGAGTCCGAGTGTCACATCGAGTTCACTACATAAATCCGCCCCCCATAAGTCACCCATACGGCGGGCTGCAGGCTCGATCAGGTTTTCATAGAGATGGCGGATTGCGCCTTCGCTATCTTGCAAGGCCCGTAACAGGTCCGTGGCCGCTTCGGTGTCGGCTCCGATCAGCAGGTCCGCCAGCGCCCGGGCGCGGTGGTCGATCGGCCAGGGGGTTTTGCGGCTCTCCCCAGCGTGCCGTACCAGCAGTTCTGGCAGCACAACCGTCACCAAGATATCCTTAAGGATTGAACCAGCCGGGCCTTTCAGCGGTAAGTTTGTCAGGTCGGGGCCGTGTGAGGGCACGGTCGGCTGCGACATATCGGCAAGCAAGCCAGGCGCACGATCTGGGTGGCGGCGAATATCACTCAGTATTTCAACAGAGGGCACGACAACGTTGTTGATTGAATGCATCGAACGGATGCCGCGTGTTGCCAGCCGCATTTTCCAGTCGCCGAACTGCCGTTGCGTTGCGGGCTTGTCGCTGAGAATTTCAATATCCGTATGACGGTGGTCAGCGCTTATCGACCGCATTAGCCCCGCGACATTTGCCGCCGGTCCTTCGAGCCATTGGTAGAACCGGCCGTCGTCATAAAGCATCAGGCCAGTAATGGATTCGGCGGCGTTGCGGCGCTGGGCCGCCTGAACCAACTCATAAAGCTGATAGTCAGAGAGCGTTATTTTGGCACGGCTGCGGTAGACCAAGGAGCTTAAATTAGAATCGTTGCGGAACGCAGCGCCGGATAACGACAGCAAAGTATCAGTTGTACGGTCAGCCTGTGCCAAGAAAAATCCCCCACTGGATCATTGGGTCACATTGCCGCGGTGGAGCTGAATACAAACCCCGCCTATGCCTGCAGCCCGCTTATTGTTCGTTCACTGCCTATGGGACCAAGGCGGTTTTAGGCGTTCGACCCAGCCCCATAACAGTTATCATTGTTGGATTATTATCCAAATACGTCAAGTATTGTTGACACCCTTGGGTAGATATTTTGTTCAAAATTCACGGGACGACTGCCCCGCAGCCTTAGTCCGGCTCGATACTGACCTGGGTTTTGCTGGTATTGAATTCCGCGTGGCTGACCGCCTCCGAGAATGCAAAAAAGCCGGCTTTGGCGTGGGGCCAGCGGTCGTAGTCCCAGGGACGAAGTATTCGGTGCAATCTGATGCCGCGTGCGGCCAGTTGACCCTCGATGGTTGTCAGCCTGTCGGCGGTCCATCCAACCGGCGCGTACGGTGTAACCACAATCTTGCAGGCTGTTGCCTCCGCCCATCGGGCAATGTCGGTGATACGCCGGGCGGGGACGTTGAAGTGGTGAGAGGCCCGACGAAGCCCGTCGGTCAATGCGCCGTTGGTCCAGTCAGCCGCGAGTGACGGGCAGCCCAGGGGGGAACGGGCCGCAGGTGAGGCGAAGCCGCCTATAGCGACCACGTGAGAGGGGCCCAAGGGCAGGGTTTCGGGCAATAAATCATCCTCGTGCAGCAACAGCGCAACTTTGCCTGCCGGGGGTGCCGAAGGGAAAGCCAGTGGTTTTAAGGGTTCAAGCGTTGTGGGAGGTAACGGGGCTGGTGCCTCATTAAGCTCACCCACGGGGTTGAAGCGCCCGCCGGTAAAGCGGGCAATATTCTCTGCGCGCGCCACGTAATGCTTGCCGCGGGTTTGCAGCCCGCCGACCCATCGCCATGAAAGCGTGTTGGAGGCTGCGTCGGCGTCTCGCAGATGGCGCAGGAACAGGTCTGCGCCGCATTGCCATGGCAGGCGAAGCGTGAAGCACCAGATGCTGGCGAACCACATGCGGGCGTGGTTATGCAGGTAGCCGGTTTCCACCAGTTCGCTCGCCCAGGCGTCCATACAGGCGATGCCGGTGCGTCCGGCGGCGACAGTGGCCACTTCGTCGGCTGTGCCTGGCAATAGGGAGGCTAAATCAGCCTGATAATCTTGCCAGACCCGTGGGCGCTGCTCCAGCCAGCCTTTCCAGTACGTTCGCCATAACACTTCCTGGACGAATTTTTTCGAGAGGCCCGGGCCGTGCGCCTTGTGGGCAGCTGCGATGACTTCATCCTCGGTCAACAACCTGTGGCGAAGCCAGGGCGACAGGCGTGAGACAGCGACGTGTGCGCTGGGTCCGGCATCGTCATTGCGCTGCGCCGCGTAAGCCGCGCCCATACGCGGCGTGAAGTCGGCAAGGCGTGCGAGGCCGGCGGCGCGTGTCGGTTTCAGGGGACTAACCAGGTGGCTTGGGGCGGGGCTTCGGCAGTCCACACAAACCGGGCGCGGCGGTGGCCGCCGTGATAAAGCCAAAGCCACTCGAGTGTATTGAAGGTGAGGGCGAGCACGGCAAAGTTGGCAAACCCGGCGTCCTGGTCGGTGGCGGCTGGTGGTGGTGCCTGCACCGCGGTTCCGGGAGGTGGGTTGATGGCGTAACAAACATGGCTTGCGGCGGCACCATGCGCCCATGCGGCCTGTGCCACCGGGTCATCGGTGTGCACACGCACATGAGCGGAAAGACGCACCTGCAGCGCGGCCCGGGCGTCGTAAACATGGACGGCGGCGCGGGGGACATTGGCAAGGTCGGCCAGCTTGCCTGCGCGCCGGTCTGTGTGCAGCAACAGGCGCCGCGTCGTTGGGTCGAATTGGCGTAACACCATGGTTCTGATGTGCGGCGTATTGTCCGGTCCGATGGTTGCAATGCTCGGTGTGCGAAATGCCGAGCGCCGGTCGGCGACACCGCGGGCGAAGAGTCGAAAAGCCTCGGCAAGCACGTCATCAAGGTTGTCGTCATGCACTAAGTTTGGGCGGGGCGGGCTGGTAACGTCGACCAAAGATGCGGGCACTTTCAAGATAGGCGAACGATATTGTTCGGACTATCGCTGATATAATGGTGTTTACTCGATAGGAAAGTGTGCCGGTTTCGATGTTGCCGCATTGAGTCTTGTTAATTAACTATACAGACCATAAACTTTACTCTATGCCTTGTATGGCCGCAGGCTTGGTGGCGGCGCATCTTAAGGGACATGTTGCTTCATGCCATCCGGTTTTGCCTTACCTAAATCCATCGCCACGGTGTCTCTCAGCGGGACGTTGCCCGATAAGCTGGAGGCGGCGGAGGCGGCAGGGTTTGACTCGGTTGAAATTTTTGAGGCTGATCTTTTGGCCTTCGACGGCACACCGCGTGACGTGAAGCGGTTGGCGAGTGACCTGGGGCTTGGGATTTCGATCTTTCAACCGTTCCGCGATTTTGAGTGCATGGAGCCTGCCCAGCTAGAGCGTAATCTGGTTCGTGCGGAGCGTAAATTCGACGTCATGGCTGAACTGGGCACCGACCTGATTTTGCTGTGCAGTAACATCCAGACGTCGGCAGTGAATGACCCGTCACGGGCGGCGGCTGATTTACGGTTGCTGGCGGAACGCGCCGGGGCGCGTGGGTTCAAGGTGGCTTATGAGGCGCTGGCGTGGGGCGCTAATGTTAAATTTTGGCGGCAGGCCTGGGATATTATCAAGCGGGTGGATCATCCTGCGTTTGGCTTGACGCTGGATAGTTTTCACACGCTGGCGCTAGGCGACTCACTTACCGGCATTGGTGAGGTGCCGCCTGAGAAGTTGTTTTTCATGCAGTTGGCTGATGCACCGCGCTTGAGCATGGATGTGCTCTCCTGGAGCCGCCATTTCCGAAATTTCCCGGGGCAGGGTGATTTGGATGTGGTTGGTTTTGTGCGTGATGCATTAAATGCCGGCTATCGTGGCCCCCTCAGCTTGGAAATTTTCAACGATGATTTTCGCGCGGGGCCGACCAGACCCCTCGCCTTGGATGGGCTGCGTTCGCTGATCTGGGTGGAATCGGAGGCTGGCCGGACCGAATTACCGCCGGTACCACGCTTGGATGGGTTTGAATTCATTGAATTCGCGGTGGATGCGCCCTCGGCGGAACGGTTGGCGGATTTCCTGACCCCCTTGGGGTTTCGCCATACCGGGCGGCACCGATCGAAGGCAGTGAGCCTGTATCGGCATGGCGAAGTAAACATTGTTTTGAATGCTGAGCCGGATAGCGCGGCTTCCGAGCATTTTGTTCGCCATGGCGCCTCGGTATGTGCCCTGGCCCTGAAAATTGACGACGTGAGCGCTACGCTGGCACGCGCCACCGCACTGCTTTCGGCGACATGGGCTGAGCGCACCGGCCCGGGTGAGCACCGGATACCGGCGGTTCGTGAACCAGATGGGACGTTGCTTTATTTGGTGGAGCCTGAGGCTGCCGCGCAGATGTGGGAGCAGGATTTTGACCTTGACCCGGCACCGGAGCTGCCGGCTGAGGGGGCGTTTAAGATCGACCATATCGCGCAGGCGCTCAGCCCGGGCTCGATGGACAGATTTGTGCTGTTTTACCGGACGTTGTTTGGCTTGACCGCTGATCCGACGATTGAGTTTGCGGATCGTTTTGGGCTGATCCGATCGCGCACCATGAAAAGTGCTAACGGCAATGTGCGGATTGCCCTGAATATCTCTGAAAGCCCGGCCACCGAGACCGCCCGTTTTGTTGCCAGGGGGGCGGGGCCTGGTGTGCATCATGTGGCCTTCGCGACACCCGATATTATGCTGGCCACTGCGCAGGCGCGTGAGGCCGGGTTGAAGGCGGTGCCGATACCGGCGAATTATTACGAGGATTTGGCGGCCAGATTTGGTTTGGATGATGCGACGCTGCATGAATTGGAGCGGCTGGGAATATTGTACGACCGCGATGCTTACGGTGACTTTCGCCATGCCTACACACCGCATTTCTCCGGGCGGTTTTTCTTTGAATTGCTGGAGCGCCACGGATACCAAGGGTACGGAGCCAGTAATGCCCCGATCCGGCTGGCGGCAATGACCCGGCAGCGCGAAGTTGAGGGCTGACCTTATCGCATTTGAGTCGTGACACACCTTGCATAAGGTGAGGGTATTCGTGAACACCCTGCACTGATGCTCCTTAAGCTCGGGCTCAGTGAGGTTGTACTCGATTTTGGGCAGTTTCAATGGATATATATTTATAAATCCGATGAAGCAGAGAAAATACTTGACACATTTAACTATCTAGTACGTTATATAAATGTGATCACTAAATTATAAAGTAAAACGTGAGCGAAAACACTTGAATAACGAGGACGATCGAAAAAAGCGAGGCGTGGATACATACGCCAAGGCTTGTGTGCGCTTGAAGGCGATTTTTCTGGGGAGCGCCACTGTGATGGCAGGGTTTAGTGTTGCTGTTGCGGCGCAGGCCCGCAGCGCACCGGCACGCAATGATTTCTGGACCCGTCCGCCGATGACCGGCGACGGGAGTGGGGCCCGAATTAAAATCGTGTTTTTTTGAAGTATAAAAGGGAAATGTTCTAATGAATACGACATCAATCTCCGACGCTGACAGCTCTGCCGCGGGCCAGCCTAAAACCAATGTGAGGACACGGATGCTGGCTGTGGTCGTGCTCGCGGTCGTTATCAACTATCTTGATCGCGCCATTTTAGGTATTGCGGCGCCCTCGATCCGTAGTGAGTTTGGTATTAGCCCGTCCGAGATGGGATTGGTGTTCTCGGTGTTTTCCTGGTCGTACTTGTTCTTCCAAATTCCTGGCGGTGTGGCGCTGGATCGTCTTGGTAATCGGCTGGTCTATAGCTTTGCCCTCATAGGGTGGTCATTATTCACAGTGCTGCAGGGCTTCTCCGGTAGTGTCATTAGTTTTGCCGTCGCTAGGCTTGGTCTGGGGTTTTTTGAAGCTCCCTGCTTTCCGGCCAACAGCAATATTGTGGGTAAGTGGTTTCCGCGCAGTGAGCGCGGCCGTGCGATCGGCGTTTACACGGCGGCAGAATACGTGGGCCTGGGGTTCCTCAGCCCTTTGCTGTTCCTCTTGTTGGGTAATTTTGGCTGGCGGTCATTATTTTTGGCAACAGGCGCGATCGGCGTCTTGATCGGGTTAGTGATGTGGGCTGCTTACCGCGATCCTTATGATAGTAAATCCGTTAATAAAGCGGAGCTCAGCTATATTGAAGCAGGTGGTGGTTTAACCACCAAGGACGCCAGTGGCACAAAGTTCAGCCTTGAAAATGTTCGTGAATTATTCAAGCACCGGCAGATGTGGGGCCTTTGTATCGGACAATTCTCGGTATATTCTACCTTCGTATTCTTTCTCACTTGGTTTCCGACATATCTTGCCACCCAGCGCCACATGGCATTCATCCAAGTGGGCATTTATGCCAGCGTACCCTATATCGCAGGCTTCTTCGGGATTTTGTTCGCGGGCTTTCTGTCAGATTATCTGCTCAAGCGCACCAGTCTGAACATAGCGCGTAAATTGCCGGTGATCGTTGGTCTGCTCTTGGCATCTACCATTTTTTCAGTGAATTTTATGTCTGATAATAATGCCATTCTGGCGGTTCTCTCGTTGGCATTCTTCGGCCAGGCGATGTCATCGTCTGGTTGGACGGTGCTATCGGAAATTGCACCGAAAGGGCTGTTGGGTTTAGTGGGTGGATTCTTTAGTTTTGCAGCCAATCTGTCGGGTATTGTGGTGCCGATTGCGATTGGTTTTATCGTGCAAGCTACAGGGACTTACGTTGGCGCTCTGGCTTTTATCGGCGTTGTGGCGGCTATAGGTGCTGTCTCGTGGATATTCATTATCGGAGACATTCGGGTTTTGGATATCAAGGTACGGGGAGCCGAGCACGGTTAATTGCTCCTCGTAAATCGGACAGCGTGCACAGGCTCTGAGGTTCACGCTGACAGGGCAGACAAAATTTGGAACAAGACATATGATTACCGGCCATACAAAAATCATCGCGCATATCGGCTATCCGAGCGAACAGTTCAAATCTCCGATGATTTATAACCCATGGTTTGAGATGAAAGGTATCGATGCGTATGATTATCCGCAGGTCTTGCGGCCACTCTTCACATCGAAGAACATCATAGGCGCCTTGATAACGATGCCGCATAAGGTGACGACGACGCGACTCATCGATAAGCTTTCAGTAACGGCTCAAGTGGCTGGATCATGTAACGCCATTATCCGCCGGCCCGATGGGACTTTATTCGGCGACTTGTTCGACGGTGAGGGCTTTGTGCGTGGTGTAAAAAATAAAGGCCAGTTGATTTTTGGGCAGAGAGCACTGGTAGTAGGCAATGGCGGCGTTGGCTCAGCAATTGCGGCGTCGTTGGCGGCGGCAGGCGTTTCAGAATTGGCATTATATGATGGGGACGAAGCCGTTTCGCAGGCGTTAGCGACGCGGTTGCGGGGCCATTATCCACGATTGGTTGTATCGACTGGCTCCAAAGATACGGCTGGATTTGATATTGTGGTCAATGCGACGCCGCTTGGCATGAATGATGGTGACCCGCTACCGTTTAATATTGAACCGCTCAAGGCGTCTGCCTTTGTTGGCGAAGTTGTGATGAAGGAACGATACACACCGCTGCTGCGGGCAGCGATGGCAAAAGGCTGTGGTGTGCAGGCAGGGGCCGATATGTTGTTTGAGCAAATTCCCGCTTATCTCGAATTTTTTGGTTTTGGAACCTCGAATCCGGATGAGTTGCGTAAGGTGGCGCGACTGAATTATTAAATTATACCCGTGAATATGCCTTAAATTCACGGTACAACGCGTACCACTTTATTTATCTAAAAAATGACTAAACACAACGTCAGCGGCAAATGGTGTTGCTGTAAGCCGAATGCCGGTTGCATCGCGAATGGCATTACCAAGTGCTGCGGCAACGGGGTTAAAAGGACTCTCGCTCATTGATTTGGCACCGGAGGGACCCAAGCGGTCATAGGTGTCGGCAAACAACACGGTTGTAGTGGGAACATCCGCGATTGCAGGAATGTGATAGTTACGAAAGCTGGGATTGGAGACAGCGCCAGATTCGTTAAACTGTAGTTGTTCGAATAAAGCGGCACCGAGGGCTTGGGCCACCCCACCTTCTATTTGGCCGCGGCATTGCATAGGGTTAATGACACGTCCGGCATCCGCAGCGTGAATGCTGCGTAGAATGTTAATTACCCCGCTTGTTGGATTTACGGCAACCTGGAATGCCTGAACATTGAATGCGACGGAACGTGGACTGCCAGTAACATGGCCGGTAGCGGAAAGATCGCGGCCGAGAGATTTTGCAATACAAAAAAACTCGGCCAGTGGGACTTCAAGATTACCGGCGACAACATGGGTAGCGTGTAATTGACAAAAATTTAAGGAAACTGCGGCGTATTCGGCTGCAACGGTGATAATTTTGGAGGCCAATGCGCGAGCGGCGCGCTCAGTTGCCAGCCCTGCCACCACTGTTCCGGTCGAGCCAAAGGCACCGGTGTCGTGTTCGAGGCGCTCGGTATTGGCTTGTTGGATTTTGATATGGGTTGGTCGTGTTGATAGTGCTGCTGCCGCAAGTTGAGCATGGATGGTGCTGGTACCATTACCAAATTCAGCCGTGCCGACATCGAGTTCATAATCGCCGGTTTCGGTAAGGCGAATCACGGCGGTTGAAAAATGGCCGCGCGGTGGGATGGTATCAATCATGCCCATGGCAATACCCTTTCCGATGCGCCAGCCTGCCAGGGCAGGTATGGGGGTTGCCGCGAGCGTTTGCTCGGCGAGATCGAGGCATTGATCAAGACCGTAGCTGCCATATTCTACATCATGTGGGTCAGTGCTTATGGAAACAAGCGGGTCGCCTTCGCGGATCATGTTGAGGCGGCGGATGCTAAATGGGTTCAACCCTGTCAGTCGCGCCAATTCATCCATCGCGGACTCGATGGCAAAATTAGTTTGGCTCAGGCCGTAGCCGCGGAAGGCGCCGGCCGGCAAAGTATGTGTGTGTACAGCGCGCGCCATAACCCGTTTATTGGCGCAACGATAGATCGTGAGGGACTCATTGCATCCATGGAACAGAACTCCAGCCGCATGGTTGGCATAGGCGCCGGTATTGGAAAGCACATTCAATTCAATGCCGGTCAACACGCCATCGGCGCGGGCGCCTAACTTGACGCTTACTTCCATGGGATGCCGGGAGGTGGAGGCTGCAAATTGTTCGGCGCGGGTCATTTCATATTTCACGGGCCTGCCAGTTTTGAGGATCGCTAATGTCACGATATCTTCCACCAGCATTTCCTGCTTGCCCCCGAAACCGCCACCGACCCGGCCACATGTGATGTGGATTTTATTGCGCGGCCATTCAAATAAGGTTGCCAGTGCATCGCGGGTGAGGAACGGAGTTTGCGTGCTGGAACGGAGGCGCAATGTACCTGATTGGTCGAGCCAGCCAATAGCCCCGTGAGTTTCAAGATGAGCATGCTGAATGCGCTGCGTGTGATAGGTGCCTTGGTAAGTATGGTCAGCGCTGGTGAATGCTGCGTCGATATCACCGGTTTGGGAGTTTATTTCAGCGACGATGTTGTTTGGCATATCGGCATGGACCATCGGCGCACCAGGTTGGGTGGCTGCATACGGATCGGTAACGGCAGGTAGAATTGCGTAGGTGATATTCAGGGCGTTACAACCAGCCTCAGCGTTTTTCTCGCTATTTGCAATGACAGCGGCAACGCGCTGCCCGGAGAAGCGGATGATGCGGTCGAGTATCAGGGTATCGGCCCGATCATCGGCGGGGTCCTGGTGCCGGGCGGTTGAGAACTTACGCGGCGGTGCATCTTCATAGGTGAGGATAGTGTGCACGCCAGGAATTTTCTCAGCGGCCGATTTATCAATTGCAATGATACGTGCGTGGGCGTGGGGCGCGCGTAAAATTTTGATATGGAGCAGATCATCAATGGCGAGATCGAATGTGAAGCGTGCTTCACCTGTTACGATATCTTCGCTGGCGGGAGCCATGATATTGGCCCCACAGATTTTATCAGTTAATGAATGCTGGGTGTGAGATACGCCGGCGATTGCATCGGAAATTGCTCGGTAGCCAGTGCAACGGCAGAGATTTCCTTTTAACGCGACGGGTAATTCTGCACGTTGGGCTTGGTTGAGCGAACTGGCTGTCATGATCATGCCGGCTGTGCAGAAGCCGCATTGAAACCCTTGAGCTTCTAGGAAAGCTTTTTGCATTGGGTGTAAGCCGCGCTCATCAGCCAGCCCCTCGATGGTGGTAATAGCGTGGCCTGCAGCGCGGGCGGCAGGATACAGGCAACTATGAACGGGGATACCGTCCACATGCACTGTGCAGGCTCCACAATCGCCCGCATCGCAGCCTTTTTTTGTGCCGAAGAGGCCAAGTTGACGCAGGAGAGTACGTAAACATTCCCCTTTAATCGTCGATGTTTCAAAATATTTACCGTTTATCTGCAGCTTCATGGGTTGGAAAGTTCCGTGCAGATGGATTTAGCAAAAATGCCAGTCATGTGTTTGCGCCAAGCAGGCTTACCGTGGATGTCGTCGTAATAGAGATGATCTGGGATCTCGTTGGTCAATTTGCTGGTGAGCGTATTGTCATCTGGCCAGGTCGAGAATTCTACTTGCTTGGGGTGGCGCGTGGCAGCAGTAACTGTGAGGATTAGTCGGCTTGGTTGATTAATCATACCGATAACTAAAACTCCTGAGCGTCCCTCAGGCGTTAATGAGATCTGTCGAAATGCAAAGCGGTGCTTCAGATGGGCTATTGGGATGTCGATGCGCCTAAGTATCTCGCCGGGACCGAGCGCATTTTGTTGTGGACCGGTTACGAATTGTACGGCGGGTATTGTATAATCCGTACCATCTGGCCGCCAGATTATGCATGTGGCGTGCAACGCAATGGCCAGTGCGGTCATCGGGCCAGCAGGCAAGCCAAGGCACAGATTACCGCCGACGGTTGCCATGTTCCAGATTTTGAACGACCCAAACAAAGCACGACAGCATTTGAGAATGAGCGGGCCAGCCAGCCAGTCATGTGGAGGTTCAAAGGCGGCAAGTGCTGCGATTTTGCAGGTAGCACTGACTTGCAGGTGGGTAGCCGTGAGAGTTAAGGGAGCCCAGTTCATATTTGTGAGGTCAACGAGGCGGTTTAGCGCTGGCTGCGGTTCAGAGAATAACCAGGTTCCTCCTGCCAGAAAAGCGTCTCTCTCGGTTAATTCTGGAATCTCGGATCGCGATCTGGGGATTAGAATATTTTCGATGCTATTGAGGTCCATGGCGGTATTGTTATGTCACGTTAACTGTCACGGACGATTGTGCATTCGATTTGCCCGTGCGGCTCGTCGGTAGGGGTGAAGATAATATTTGGGTTTTCGCGGTGAAACGGTGCCATATTGATTGGCAGGTAATGCTTGTTTGGGCAGGCGAGTGATATGGTGCCAATTTCAGGTACCGCTGCCAGGGCGGCGCTTCCCATCAGAAACAGGCTGTTCTGAACGCTCGGGCTATAGATGCTGGCAAATGTTTTCATCATAGCGACGATAATTTTTTCGTTAGTCTGCGGATAATTGGCCGGTGCCGCTGACCATACCCAGGAGGCATCCATCGAGGTGGAAAAAATCCGATCGGTGGTCTCCTTCAGAGTGGTCGCTTCATCCATCCAATATCCTACCCAACCGGATGCCGTCGATTTCAGGAAGGTGTAATTTTCAACACCGGATGCAATTTGTCTGGTAGCGCGGGTGGTGGTGAGGGTCACATGATTACGGCCATTGGCATCCTTCAGGAAGGCGTGGTCGTGCGGCTCACCATTGATATTGAGTCTGGCCCACTTTGTTTCAAGTGCGGATATTTTAATGTTATGAATATGGCGATAATGGTTAAAAAAATAATCTGCAATGGCCGCGATGAAATCCTCGGTTTCCAAGGCCGTGTTGTCGCAGGCTACGATGTTGACGATATTTTTTATCGTGTCAGTCGCGACGACCTTGGAATTATCATTCGACAAAAAGCTGGCAGAAAAATCACCTTCCAGCATCACCTGTAGTTCGAGTTCACGAACCTCATGCCGCGCGGTGTCACGCTTTACGCGCATGATGCGGACACGAGCCTTGCCGTATGTGAAGCTGGCGAGATGCATGAGACCTTCCTTTTGGCATGTTGAAGCCCGCAGATTCGGGCTTCGACATGGATTGCCGATTATGTGAGCTTGCCTTCAATGCCCGCAATAAGCGTCTGCAAGCCGGAAAGTGTTCCATCATCCATGGTCTGGCCGGCGGCGAGGAAAACCTTGCCGTTTTGGTCTGTAAGGGGGCCGGTGAAGATTTTATTTTTGCCAGATTTGATGTCAGATACTGTAGATTTTGCAAGTGCCGCAACAGAATCTGGCATATTGCGGAAGGGTGCCATGGTAAGCATTCCTTCGGCAAAGCCGCCCCAGGTGTCGCCGCTTGCCCAATCCTTGGTTAGGACAGCTTTCATGCGTTTGATGTAGTAGCCGCCCCAATCATTCACTGAAGCTGAAAGTTGAAATTTCGGCGCGAAGCTGATCATGTCGGTGGACTCACCAAATGCCTTGATACCACGGCCCGCAGCAGTTTGCAGTGGCGCTGGGCTGTCAGTATGTTGCGTGATGATATCGCATCCCTGGTCGATCAACGCCTTGGTGGCATCGCCTTCCTTGCCGGGGTCGTACCAGCTATCGATCATGATAAACTTAAGCTGAGCTTTTGGATTGACGCTTTGCATTCCAAGGAGGAACGCATTCATTCCCTGTACCACTTCCGGCACGGGCACCGACCCGATGTAGCCTGCAACACCAGCCTTGGAGAGTTTGCCCGCAATCACGCCTTGTACAAAGCGGCCTTGATAGAAACGAATGTCATAGGTGGAGAGGTTGGGCGCTTGTTTATAGCCGGTGCAATGTTCGAATTTTATATCCGGAAACTGCGCGGCTACCTTCAGCATGTAGTTCATATAACCAAATGACGTGCCGAAGATGATTTTATGGCCGGATGACGCCAGATTTTGGAACACTGCTTGGCATTCCGGCGCTTCAGGGACGTTTTCGACGTAGCTGGTTGTAACGGCAGCACCGAGTGCCTTGGCTGCCAACTTGCGGCCTACGTCATGCTGATAGGTCCAACCAAAATCACCCACCGGGCCGAGATAGACAAAACCCGCTTTTAATGGTGCGTCGGCGCGGGAGGCGCGCATGATACCAGGGGCGGCTAGGGCGGCACCGCCCAATAGGGCTGTAAATCCGCGTCGTTTAATTGTCGTCATTCTAAACTCTCCTTGTTGAACTGTCATTTTTGAAATTTAGACCACGGCGTGGAAGGATTTGCCGAGGCAGGCTGGTTGGTTGAGACGGGTGCGCCGGCGGTCGCGTGAGATTAACACCAGGACGATGATGGTGCCGAAATAGGGCAGGGCGGAAATAAGCGGTGCGGGGATGAGTACGCCCAGCCCTTGCAAATATAATGAGAGATAGGTGATACCCCCGAACAGATAGGCGCCAGCGAGCAGCCAGTAAGGCCGCCAGGCTGAAAAAACCACCAGCGCCAGGGCGATCCAGCCACGGCCGGAAGCCAAATCCTGCGACCAGAGCGGGGAATAATAGAGTGAGAGATACGCGCCTGCGATGCCCGCCATGCCGCCACCAAAGGCTATTGCGCCGTAACGGATTTTCAAAACCGCGTAGCCCATGGCATGGGCGGCATCATGGTTGTCACCCACAGCGCGGAGAATTAACCCGGCGTGGGTTTTACGTAGGAACCATGAAATACAAGCCAGAATGGCAAATGAAAAATAAATCAGAATATTTTGGTTAAATAATACAGGGCCGAAAAACGGAATTTTTGAGAGGAGCGGAAATGCGAGTTTTGGCAATGTGGGCGCGGCGATGCCGACATAGCCCGCGCCTAGTAAGGCTGCGAAGCCATGGCCGAAAATGGTCAGCGCCAGACCAGCTGCAATTTGGTTGGCGAGGAAGGTTTGGGTAAGCACAGCAAAAATGAGCGAAATGGCGATTCCAGCGGCGGCGGCCGCCAGCACGCCGAGCAACGCGCTGCCGGTATCATGTGCGGTGGCGAACCCGGCGATTGCGCCGATCAGCATCATGCCTTCGACCCCCAGATTCAGAGTGCCCGACCTCTCAGTGATCAATTCACCCGACGCAGCTAATAATAGGGGTGTGGAGGCGCTGATGATGCTGAGCACGAAGCTGGTGATGTAAAATAAATCCATTTAGCTGTTTTCCGTAACCGGGGCGGCCGGGTTGACCCGCTTGAGTCGATAGAGAATGAGAATATCGGCACCGAGCAGATAAAATAGCAGAACACCCTGGAAAATGCCGGTGATGGCGTTGGGCAGGTTGAGATTGATCTGGGCCGCATCGCCTCCGAGATAGGAAAGTGCCAGCAACAGCCCGGCGAAAATAACACCCACCGGATGCAGCCGGCCGAGAAACGCCACGATGACGGCGGTGAACCCATAGCCTGGCGTGATGCTGGTGGTGAGCTGGCCGACCGGGCCCGTGACCTCGATAATGCCGGCGAGGCCGGATAATCCGCCGCTGACCAGCAGCGCAATCCAGGTCAGCCGCGCATTGCTGAAACCAGCATAGCGAGCGGCACGCGGGGCCTGGCCGACCACGCGTAATTGGAAGCCCAGCACGGAACGCGCCATGACTTGCCAGAGCACGATGGCCAGCAAAGGTGCCAGCAAACAACCCAGGTGAATGGTGGTGCCGGAAAATATCATCGGTGTGGTAGCACCCGCGCTGAACATCGCCGATTGCGGAAAGCCGAAGCCATGCGGGTCTCGCCAGGGGCCGGTGACCAGCCATACAAGCACCAGTTGGGCGATATAGACCAGCATCAGGCTGGTAAGAATTTCATTGGCGTTGAAGCGCAGTTTCAGTGCCGCCACAATCGCGGCCCAGGCCATGCCGCCAAGAATGCCGGTGACGAGCACCACGGGATAGAACCACCAGAACGCCTCGTTCGGAAAAAGCAGTGCGAGGCCGCCGCCAGCGATGGCACCCAGAGTGAATTGCCCGTCGCCGCCGATATTCCACACATTGGCGCGGTAGCAAAAGGCCAAACCCACGCCAATTATAATCAGGGGGGCTGCCCGGACGGCGAGTGCGGACAGCCCGGCGACGGAAGTGATCGGCGATATCAGGAATGTTTCGATGGCGGTAACTGGAGGCGCACCCATGACCGCGAAAATAGCGCCCATGGTAAGGATGGTGAGCAGCACCGCCAGGACGGGTGAGCCATAGGTCCAGAAGGTTGAGCGCTCGCCCCGCGGTTCAAGCCGGAACATGCTCTGGCTCCTGATGTCGGCTGCCGCCCATCAGCAGGCCGATCTGCTCGATGGTGGCGTCCATTACTTTGACCGGCGGCGAAATGCGGCCCGCGGCGATGACGGCGATCCGGTCGCACAGCATAAGAATTTCATCGAGATCCTGTGAGATGATCACAATCGCCGTGCCGCCTTTGGCCAGCGCCACCAGTGCCTCGTAAATGGCGGCAGCGGCGCCCGCATCCACGCCCCAGGTGGGCTGGCTTAAGATCAGCACGCTTGGTTGCTGCACAACCTCCCGCCCGATCAGGAATTTTTGTAAGTTCCCACCGGAGAGTGAGCGTGCTTCGGCCTCAGGTCCGGTCGTGCGAACATCGAAACGTTCAATGACACCGGCGGCAAATGCGCGCGTGCGTTTACGGTTGATGAGACCCAGGCGCTGCAAGGCACCCCGCATGTTGGCCGAAAGAAAGCCATTTTCTGACAGCGTCATGCCGCCAACCGCACCGTGGCCGTTGCGTTCTTCGGGCAAAGCACAGCAGCCGCGTTTGCGTCGCGCCATCGGACCCTCATGACCGATTTCGATGCCATCCAGCAGGATGTTTTTGGGGGAGCCGGCGGGAATTTCTCCGGAGAGCGCTTCCATCAACTCTGTCTGGCCATTGCCTGCAATGCCCGCGATGCCGAGAATTTCGCCGGGGGCGACTGCAAAGGAGATATCCTTCAAGTCCGTTCCGAAGGGCTGGTTGGAACGAATGGTTAGCCGGTCCAGCACCAGGCGGGGGGCGTGGCTGCTGACCGCACGCGCGCCAAAATTCTGGGTTTTCAGCTTGGCGCTGATCATTAATTCAGCCAGTTCGCGGGCGGTTTTTTCGGATGGGATACAATGGGCGGTGACTTTGCCCAGCCGCATAATGGTGGCGCGCTCGCATAAAGCGCGGATTTCTTCAAGCTTGTGGCTGATATAAAGGATCGAACATCCCTCCGCCGCCAGTCGCCGCAGCGTGCCGAATAATTTTTGCACTTCCTGCGGGGTGAGCACCGAGGTGGGCTCGTCCATGATCAACAATTTCGGGTTTTGCAGCAGGCAGCGGACAATCTCGATACGCTGGCGCTCACCGACCGAAAGGTCGTGCACCGCGCGTTTGGGGTCCAAAGGCAGGCCGTAGCGGGTGGAGATATCCACAATCCGGTCATACAGCCCCACCCGGTCCTCGGGGTTGTTCAGCCCCAACGCGATATTTTCGGCCACCGTCAGTGCCTCAAACAGCGAGAAATGCTGGAACACCATGCCGATGCCCAATGCGCGGGCTTGGGCGGGGTTGGCGATGGTGACAATTTTGCCATCCCAGGTGATCGTCCCTGCATCAGGTTTCATCACCCCATAGATAATTTTAACGAGGGTGCTCTTTCCTGCGCCATTTTCGCCCAGCAGGGCGTGAATCTCGTGGCGGCCAACGGTGAGGTCCACATGGTCATTGGCCAGGCAGCCGGGGAATTGTTTGACGATACCGCGCAGAATCAGCAACGGGTCGGAAGCGGGCGCTGCGGTGGGCGGCGGAGTCGTCGAATCCATATAGAAAAACCAAGCAATTTTTAGGCCAAGCACTCAGACTAAACGTGAACCAGTTGTTTTCGCAAGCGGACTGGTGGACGGCGCGTTCACCGCCATGGCAAGCTGATGGGGCAGCTGATTGGGACAGGTGATGCGTCTATGGGTGAAACAGCCGCTGGCCGGGATGCCGGAAGGGGCGGCGGGCGGGCTGGTGGCGGAAGACGGTGTCATCGCCGAATTCGTGGCCGCCGGGCAGGTGCCGGCATGTGATGAGGTGTTTGACGCCAGCGCCCATGTGGTGCTGCCGGGGCTGATCAATACGCACCATCATTTTTACCAAACCCTTACCCGCGCCTATCAGCCGGCTTTGGATAAAAAGCTTTTTGATTGGCTGGTGGCGCTCTATCCGGTGTGGGCGCAGTTGCATGAAGCTGAATTTCGCATCGCCTGCCGTCTGGCGCTCGCGGAATTGCTGCTCTCGGGCTGTACGGCGGCGGTGGATCATCATTATGTGTTCCCCTCGGGCCTTGAAAATGCCATCGATATTCAGTTTGAGGAAGCGGCGAAACTGGGGCTACGGGTGACGTTGTGCCGGGGCTCGATGGATCTTTCGACCGAGGATGGCGGGTTGCCGCCACCCTCAGTGGTGCAGAAGATCGATGTGATTTTGGCGGACGGCGAACGGCTGGCGGCGCGCTGGCATCAGGCCGGGCCGGGGGCGATGACGCAACTGGCACTGGCCCCTTGCTCACCATTTTCGGTCTCGGCGGATTTGATGCGCGAGACGGCCAAGCAATCGGCGCGGCTGGGCTTACGGTTGCATACGCATCTGGCCGAAACCAAGGATGAGAATGATTATTGTGAAGCCTGCTTTGGCAAACGCCCGCTGGATTATCTGGAGGAGTTGGGCTGGGTGACCAACCGCACCTGGTTTGCGCACGGCATCCATTTCACCCGCGATGAGATGCGGCGGATGGGCAAGGCCGGCATTTGCGTGGCGCATTGCCCGAGTTCCAATATGATACTGGGCTCCGGTATCTGCGCGGTGGTGGCGTTGGAGGAAGCCGGCGTGGCGGTGGGGCTGGCGGTGGATGGGTCGGCGTCCAATGACGGGTCCAATATGATGCAGGAATTGCGGCAGGGCATGTTGTTGCAGCGGGCGGGCGGCGGGATTGACGCCGCCACCTTCCGTGACCCACTGCGCTGGGCGACGCTAGGCTCGGCACGTTGCATCGGGCGGGATGATATTGGTGAGATCGCGGTGGGTAAGCAGGCGGATTTGGCGCTGTTTAAGCTCGATGAATTGCGCTTTTCCGGCGCCGATGATCCGCTGGCGGCGCTGATCACCTGCGGTGCGCACCGGGCTGATCGGGTGATGGTGGCGGGCCAGTGGCGGGTGATCGACGGGGCGATTCCAGGGCTGGATGTGGCCGGGCTGATGGCGGCCCATAACGCAGCCGCTCAGCGGTTACGCGGGCGGCTTTAGCAAATCATACAGGCTGAGCGCGATCACCTCGGTGGCGCGGGGCAGGTCGGCGAGGTCCAGCCGCTCATCGGCGCGATGGGCGTTGGCAAGCTCGATGCTGCGCGGCCCAGCACCATACAGAACAATGGGGATGCCGGCGGCAGCGTAGTGGCGGGCGTCGGTGTAGAGCGGCGCACCTTTGGCGGTGATCGGCTCGCCGAAAATTTGGCCGGCGCGATGGGTGATGATGGCGGTGAGACGCTCGGCGCCCGGCAGCGGTACCAGCGGCAAGGCCAGCAGAATGCGCTTGATGGTGACCGAAATGCCGGGATATTTTGCCGCTTCGGCTTCGATAAGCCGGGTCAAGGCCGCTTCCACAACGCCGGGATTTTCGTCTGGAATAATCCGCCGGTCGAGCCGGAAGGTAACCCGGTCCGGCACCACATTGGTGTTGATGCCGCCTTCAATCAGCCCAACAGTGATTTGCGGCGATCCGATGCCCGGCGTTGCCGAAACCCGTGCGCTGAGCGAGCGGCGGCTGGCATAAAGTGCTGCCAGAATCCCAGTAGCGGCTTCAAGCGCGTCGGCCCCGGTTGCGGGTTGCGCCGCATGGGCGGATTTGCCGTGCACGGTTATTTCCAGATGCAGGCAGCCATTATGGGCGTTCACCACGGCGTAGGAAAACCCCGCGGCAATGGCGAAATCCGGCTTGCTGATGCCCTCGCTCAGCAGCCAGGCGGGGCCGATCTCGCCGCCGGTTTCTTCGTCGTAGGTTATGTGCAGCTCGACCGTGCCGTTCAGTGCGGTGCCGCAATCGCGTAAGGCGGCCAGGGCAAAGGCGTAGGAACAGATATCGGATTTTGAAACCGCTACGCCGCGCCCATACATCCAGCCATCGATGATCGCCGCACCATAAGGGTCGGTGGTCCAGCCGGTGCCGGGCGGCACCACATCGCCATGCGCATTCAGCGCAACCACTGGGCCGGGGCCGAAACGATGGCGGATGACGAGGTTGGTGGCACTCCCCATGCCGTTGGCGCGGGCAAGTGCGTCCGGCACTTTATGCTTCTCGACTGTGAAGCCCAGACCTTCCAGTAAGGTGGCGGTGATGTGCGCGTGCGACGCGCAATCACCGGGCGGATTATCGGATGGGGTTTTCACCAACGCCGTTAGAAATGCCTCGGCGTATTTGGCGTGGGCGGCGATGTAGTCATGCAGATTCTGTTCGGTCATGGGGCTCATTTATATTGAAAGCGCGGGCTGAAAGCGGCGTAGAAATTCGGCCAATACCGCAACGGCGGTGCTGGCATCGGCGGCGGTGATGGATTCTTCTGGCGTGTGGCTGATGCCGGCTTTGCAGCGCACGAACAGCATACCCACCGGGCAGAGTGCGGCAATCGCCATGGCATCATGTCCAGCGCCGCTGGGCAGGTGGAACGGCGCGATGCCCTGCGCCGCGATAGCGGTTGCCAGTTGTTCGCGCAGTGCCAGCGCACACGGGGTGGCGGGCGCGTCATGGGTCTGGATGATATCCAGATCGACCTGCCGGGAGGCTGCGATACGCTCAAAGGCCGCCGAAATGGCCGTGGCGGCATCGATGCGGGTGTCATCGGACGGGGCGCGGATATCGATGCTGAAGCTGACCTGTCCCGGCACGCTGTTCGGTGCGCCGGGCTGTACGCTCAGCGTGCCGACGGTGGCCACCAGATCGGGCGCGGCCCGGCCTGTCGCTTCGACCGCCACCACCATTTCAGCGGCGGCAGTCAGCGCGTCCCGCCGCATGGCCATCGGCACAGTGCCGGCGTGGCCAGCCCGGCCGGTGACGGTGGCGGCGTAACGGCTGGCGCCGTTGATGGCGGTGACGATGCCGACCGGCAGGTTCTGGTTCTCCAGCACCGGGCCTTGTTCGATATGCAGTTCAACATAGGCGGCGATTGTTGCCGGGTCGCGGGCGATGGCTTGGATATCCGCCGGGTTGCAGCCGAATTCCTGCAAGGCCGCGGCCATGCTGACGCCCTTCGCATCGCAGCCCTCCAGCGCGGCGGCGGCGAAACGTCCCGCAACGGCGCGGGAGCCGGACAGGGTCTGGGGGAACCGCACCCCTTCTTCGTCCCCGAAGGCGATGATCTCCACACCATAAGGCAGTGGCCCGGCTTGGCTCAGAGCGGCAATCGCTGCCAGTACGCCGAAATTACCGTCATATTTGCCGGCATTGCGCACCGTATCGATATGCGAGCCCAGCAGCAGGATTCTGCCGCCGGACGGGTTGGCGCTGCGGCCCACCAGATTGCCGATGGCGTCGATCTCGGTGCGCAGCCCGGCCTGCTGCATCCAGCCGGCCACCAGGCCGATGGCGTGTTTATGGGCAGGCGATAAAAACAGCCTGGTTAGATTATCCGGGGCGTCGCTGGCGGTGGCCAGCGTGTCAAGGCGCTGCATCAGGTCGGTCATGAAAATCCGTGTTGCGGTGCAAAGGTCCTTGCGACACTATGCCGGGGAGCAACAAAGGGGCAACCATGACCGCTGACAGCGACCACGCCGCCTTCATGCGCCACGCCATTACGCTGGCTTATCAGGGCATGGCCGGCGGCCATGGCGGGCCGTTCGGCGCGGTGGTGGTGAAGGATGGCGAGATTATCGGGCAGGGTCATAACCGGGTGCTGTCCTCGCTGGACCCGACCGCCCATGCCGAGGTGACGGCGATTCGTGATGCCTCGAAAAATTTACGGCGGTTTGATTTGTCCGATTGCGAAATCTATGTGAACGGCATGCCGTGCCCGATGTGCATGTCGGCGATTTTCTGGTCACGGATTAAGAAGATTCATTATGCCTGCGATGCGGCGGATGCCGAGGCGATCGGGTTTGATGATCAGGAATTTTACCGCCAGCTCGCCAAGCCGCTGGCGGAGCGGGCGATCCCGGTGGTGCAGGATAAAACCTGTTATGACGAAGCACTGGCCTGCTACCGGAGCTGGGCTGATAATGACAAGCGCACGAACTATTAGCGGCATGGCAGACAGCTTGCAGATTGATATAGCCAGTCTTGAACATTTGTTCGAGCACTCGCCTTGGGTGGTGCAGCGGGCGCACGTGCTGGGGCCGTTTGAGAATGCCAGCGCGTTGCATGGGGCAATGATGCAGGTGGTGCAGTCTGCCCGAATTGATGAGCAACTGGCGCTGATCCGTGCGCACCCGGAACTGGCGGCCAAAGTGGCGCTGACCGAGGCATCGAGCACCGAGCAGGACGGCGCCGGGCTGAAGGCGCTGAGCGAGGCGGAGTTTAAGAGATTTGCGGCGCTGAATAAAGAATACCGGGAGACATTTGGGTTTCCTTTCATCATCTGCGTGCGGATGCACAGCAAGGATTCGATTTTAGCGGCGTTTGAGCAGCGGTTGCATAATAGTCCGAGCGATGAACGGGCGACGGCTTTGGCCGAGATTGGTAAAATCACCAAATTGCGCCTTGGGGATTTGCTGCCATGAGCCTGACGACCCATGTGCTGGATATTGTGCGCGGCGGTGGTGCGGCGGGGATGCAGGTTGAAGTGACCGGGCCGCATGGCAAGGCTGAGGCCGTGCTGGATGATGGCGGGCGGGCGGTGCTGTTGGCGGAACTTGTGGCAGGATCTTATGAAATTCTGTTTCACGCTGGAGCGTATCAAGGCCATGTTGGTTTTTACGATATGATTCCGGTGCGCTTTATCGTCAGTGACCCCGCCGCGCATTATCATGTGCCGTTGGTGCTCGGCGCGTTTGGCTATTCCACCTATCGGGGCGGATGAGAGATTGCGGGACCTCATCGGGTATGGTGCGCAGCCGCCGCACGCCGCCTGGCCGGGGGAGGCGAAAATCGCTATTAGTTTTGTGCTCAATTATGAAGAAGGCGCAGAAAATACCGTCTTAAATGGCGACGCGGCGTCGGAGTCGTTTCTGTCCGATATTGTGAATGCCGAGCCGATTTCAGGGATGCGGCATGTGAGTATGGAAAGCCTGTATGATT
This sequence comes from Acidocella sp., assembly GCA_027308685.1. Taxonomy (GTDB): domain Bacteria; phylum Pseudomonadota; class Alphaproteobacteria; order Acetobacterales; family Acetobacteraceae; genus Acidocella. Next base: position 49,720 of record DAIDEE010000065.1, on the reverse strand, counting down.
ATGGCGCACGGGCCGGATTCTGGCGTATCCGCCGGCTGTTCGATGACCGTAATTTACCGCTCACCGTGTTTGGCGTCGCGCTGGCGATGAAGAAAAATCCGGAGGCGGTGGCCGCGATGCTGGAATCCGGTTGGGAAATTGCCAGCCATGGCTATCGCTGGATTAATTACCAGCATGTGCCGGAAGCGATCGAGCGTGCCCACATGCGCAGGGCGATCGAGATTCACACTGCTTTGACCGGCACGCGGCCTTTGGGGTGGTACACCGGCCGCAGCAGCCCCAACACGGCGCGGTTGGTGGTGGAAGCAGGTGGGTTTGCCTATGATTCGGATTCTTACGCGGATGATCTGCCGTATTACGATCGCACACACGGCAGGTCGCAACTGATTTTGCCCTATGCGCTGGATACCAACGACATGCGCTTTACCGCCGTGCAGGGGTTCAATGCTGGTGAGCAGTTTTTTAATTATTTGAAGGATTGTTTTGACAGCCTGTATGCTGAAGGTGAAACCATGCCGAAAATGATGTCGGTGGGGCTGCATTGCCGCATTATCGGCCGGCCAGCGCGCATCGCGGCATTGGCGCGGTTTCTGGATTATGTGCAGGCGCATGAGCGTGTGTGGGTGGCAAGACGAATTGAGATCGCGCGTCATTGGCAGGCGTTATATCCGCCGTGATGATGGACTACGTTATTCGACGTATGGCTTGCCGAAATAGTCGGCCTAAGAGGAAGGCATGAATTATATGCCGATCCGGCACGCTGAACCTGCCACGCCGCAGCGTGCACACGGACAGTTAGCGTTGAGATTTGCCTGTGATCAAGCCGATGGCACTACCCGTGTGGTGAGGTTTTTCCAGGAAGGCTGCTTGAAAGCCCGGTTGCCGCGGCCCCAGATCGCCACGACGGCTGAGGTTGTCACGTTGAATATATCAGGTGGGGTAGCCAGCGGTGACCAGCTTTCTACTCAGGTTGTACTAGACCCTCAGGCTAAGCTTTGCATTGCATCTCAATCGGCGGAAAAAATTTATCGGGCACTGGATGACGTGCCATCGGAAATTGTAACGTCTGTGCAGGTGGGAGGCGGCGCATTGCTGGAGTATCTCCCGCAAGAGACGATTGTGTTTGATGGGTTTGCGTTGCGCAGGCGCCTTACTGTGGACCTTGCCGCCGATGCCTTGTTCGTGGGGATTGAAAGCGTCGTTTTTGGTCGGCAAGCGCATGGTGAGCGGGTGATGACCGGCAGCCTCCACGATACTGTAAGCCTGCGCAGGGAGGGTGTGTTGCTGCTGCAGGATAGCACACGCATTGAAGGTAATATTGACGCGATGCTGAGCCGTAAAGCAGTTGCCGATGGCAATATTGCTACGGCGAATATTATTTATGCCGGAAATGATGCGGCGACTCGCTTGTTGAAGGTGCGTGAGGATTTGGGCGGGGCTGGTTGCCTGGCTGGCGCGTCGGCGTTCAATGACGTGTTACGGGTCAGATTATTGGCGCCGGATGCAGCGTCGTTGCGCCGGGTTGCTGTTGCTGTTTTGGGACTGTGCCGCGACGGTCGCCCGCTGCCACGCGTGTGGCAAGGCTAAAGGAGAGGAGCAATCGATGAAGCTTACACCGCGAGAGAAGGATAAATTATTGATCGCCATGGCGGCCATTGTGGCACGCAAACGGCTGGAGCGCGGTGTGAGGTTGAATTATCCGGAAGCCGTGGCGCTGATTACCGATTTTGTGGTGGAAGGGGCGCGCGATGGCAAACGTGTGGCGGAGTTGATGGAAGCCGGTGCCCATGTGGTGACACGTGCGCAAGTGATGGAGGGGGTGGCGGAAATGATAAGCGATGTGCAGGTTGAGGCGACCTTCCCGGATGGTACCAAGCTGGTCACTGTTCACGAGCCCATCCGATGAGCGGCCGCTTGATCCCTGGTGAGTATTTTATTGAGGATGGTGAAATTGAGTTGAATGTGGGTTGTCCTGTGGTCACGCTGGTTGTTGCCAACACAGGTGACCGACCGATACAGGTAGGCAGCCATTATCATTTTGCTGAAACCAATGCGGCCTTGCAGTTTGACCGGGTGGCGGCGCATGGTCATCGGTTGGATATTGCTGCCGGTACCGCAATACGGTTTGAACCGGGTCAAAGCCGCGATGTGGCCTTGATTCCGTTGCGTGGCAGCCGGCGGATTATAGGGTTCAGAGGTCTCGTGATGGGCGGAGCAGAATAATGGCAAAAATAACGCGCCAGGCCTACGCAGATATGTTTGGCCCCACGGTCGGGGACAGGGTGCGTTTGGCGGACACAAATTTGATCATCGAAATCGAGCGTGATTTTACGCTTTATGGTGAAGAAGTGAAGTTCGGCGGCGGCAAGGTGATCCGCGATGGCATGGGTCAGTCGCAGCTATCCAACGCACAAGGTGCGGCGGATACTGTGATTACCAATGCGATCATTATCGATCACTGGGGCATTGTGAAGGCGGACGTTGGCATTATCGGTGGTCGTGTCAGTAAGATCGGCAAAGCTGGTAACCCTGATATTCAGCCCGGTGTGGATATTCCCATTGGACCGGGTACTGAGATTATTGCCGGTGAGGGCAAAATTCTTACCGCTGGAGGGATTGACTCACATATCCATTTTATTTGTCCGCAGCAGATCGAAGAAGCGCTGGCCTCGGGCATTACAACGATGGTTGGTGGCGGAACCGGGCCGGCTACCGGTACTGCCGCCACCACCTGTACACCTGGACCGTTCCACCTTGCGCGGATGTTACAGGCGGCTGAAGCCTTCCCGATGAACTTGTTGTTTTGCGGTAAGGGCAATGCCTCGCAACCGGCAGCATTAGAAGAAATGGTTCGGGCTGGCGCGGCGGCCCTGAAGCTGCATGAAGATTGGGGTACTACACCCGCTGCGATTGATTGTTGTCTGAGCGTGGCGGACCGTTTCGACGTGCAGGTGATGATCCATTCTGATACGCTGAATGAAAGCGGGTTTGTGGAGGACACGATTGCAGCTTTTCAAGGCCGTACCATCCATGCCTTCCATACTGAAGGGGCGGGCGGAGGCCATGCACCGGATATTATCAAAGTTGCAGGGTTGTTGAATGTGCTGCCGAGCAGCACAAACCCTACCCGGCCTTATACGGTGAATACACTCGATGAGCATTTGGATATGTTGATGGTTTGCCACCATCTCGATGCAACCATTCCGGAGGATATTGCCTTTGCAGAATCGCGAATTCGTAAGGAGACTATAGCGGCGGAAGATATTCTGCATGATCTTGGTGTTATATCGATGATGTCTTCCGACAGTCAGGCGATGGGGCGGGTGGGTGAAGTGATTATTCGTACCTGGCAGACGGCCCATAAAATGAAAGCGCAGCGTGGCCCGCTGACGGGCGATGGCCGGGCGGATAACCAGCGGGTCAAACGCTATATTTCTAAATACACCATCAACCCTGCCATCGCGCAGGGCATGAGCGCGCATGTCGGGTCGGTTGCAGCGGGGAAACTTGCTGATCTGGTGTTGTGGTCACCAGCGTTTTTTGGTGTGAAGCCTGATCTGGTGTTGAAGTCGGGTAGTATTGCGATGGCGGTAATGGGTGACCCCAATGCTTCCATTCCCACGCCGCAGCCCGAGCATTACCGTCCAATGTTCGGGGCCTATGGCCGTGCGCTCGTGGAATCTTCGCTGCTGTTCGTCTCGGGCGCTGCCATCGATGCTGGGCTTGGGAAGCGACTGGGGTTGACCCGTGAACTGGTGGCGGTGAACAATACGCGGAGTGGTATCTCCAAAAAATCGATGATTCACAATGATGCAACACCACATATCGAAGTTGATCCTGAAACCTATGAGGTTCGCGCCGATGGTGAGTTGCTGGTGTGTGAGCCGGCGGAATCATTACCCATGACTCAGCGGTATTTTTTATTTTAATGTTGCGTGCGACTCGCATCGCCCGAGCAGGAACCTGGGTCATTGATGAAAAATCCGACGATGTGACGTTGGATTATGACCATCGCCATCGGCGCCGCCTGCGGGTGACCACGCGCGCGGGTGCTGATGTAATGTTGGATTTGCCTGAGGCGGTGCACCTTAAACAAGGTGATGCTTTGATGTTGGAGGATGGCGGTTATGTTGAAATCGATGCCGCACTTGAAGCATTATTAGAAGTGCGTGCCACTGATCAGGCAGCCTTAGTAAGGCTGGCATGGCATCTGGGAAACCGCCATCTGGCTGTGCAATTTTGTCCTGGTGCGCTACGAATTTTAGATGACCATGTGATAGCCGCGATGGTATTGTCGCTTGGTGGGTTGGTTGAGAAAATGATGGCGCCGTTCGACCCGGAATCAGGTGCCTACGACCATGGCTAACGCGCCCGCCCTGCTGAGGCTTCTTACCTGGATGTCGCCGGCTTTCCCGACTGGCGGGTTTGCCTACTCGCACGGATTGGAATGGAGCGTGGAACGCGGGGATGTGACCTCTGAAGCGGCCTTGGTTGGTTGGTGCCATGATATGCTGATGTATGGGTCGTTGTGGCAGGATGTAATTTTGCTTCGCCATGCGTACCGTGCCGCGCCGGATCAGCTTAATGCGCTTGTGGCTCTCGCAGTGGCATCGGCATCATCGATCGAACGTTTGCTGGAAACAACAGCGCAGGGCGCGGCTTTTGCCCTGGCGGCGATATCGTGGCCGGTGCCCGTGCTGGCTAATTGGGGGGATGAGGCTTTGCCCTACCCCATCGCCGTTGGCGTACTGGCAGCCGCACAGCAGGTTGATGAAGATGATGCCGCCTTGGCATATCTGCATGCTGGCACGGCAAATTATATTTCTGCTGCGGTTCGGCTTATCCCCCTTGGTCAGGCGGCTGGCTTGCGCGTTCAAGCAGCGTTAGAGGCAACCTGTCTCGATACGGCGCAGCGTACTGCACATGCTACGCTCGACGATATCGGCACCGCCAGTTGGGCTGCCGATATCGCGGCTATGAATCATGAAACCCAATACACAAGGCTTTTTCGGTCATGAATAAATCTAAAAATGGTCCGCTGCGCGTGGGCATTGGCGGCCCGGTTGGCACTGGCAAAACTGCGCTGATGGATGCCTTATGCAAATATTTCCGTGATAAAATCGAGATTGCGGCTATTACCAACGATATTTATACCAAGGAGGATGCTGAATTTTTGACGCGCGCCGGTTCATTGCCCCCAGAGCGAATTATGGGAATTGAAACCGGCGGTTGTCCGCATACTGCGATCCGCGAAGATGCCAGCTTGAACCTTGCAGGCGTTGCTGCCCTGAACAAGAAGTTCCCGAACCTTGATCTGCTGCTTATTGAGAGCGGTGGTGATAATTTGGCAGCGACATTCTCGCCAGACCTTGCAGACCTGACGATATATGTGATCGATGTGTCGGCTGGTGACAAAATTCCTCGTAAGGGTGGGCCGGGTATCACAAAAAGTGATATGCTTGTCATAAATAAAATTGATTTGGCGCCGATGGTGGGAGCTAGTTTGGACGTAATGGACCGTGACGCCCGAAAACAGCGCGGTGAGCGGCCTTTTGTGTTTGCAAATATCAAGGCAGGGCATGGTGTCTCTGATATTGCTGCATTTATTGAACGTGTAGGGGGGCTATAAGCCGCATATACGTCAAATGCCTCATGGTGCAACGCAATGTAACACCATTAGTCTTTACCAATCGTAACAGCGCGGCCAATGCCGCCACGATTGGGAGATTTTTGATGAGCTTGAAAAAAATAGGTTTTGCAGCGGCTTTGCTGGCCGGCACAATATTGACCACGGCAACCGGTGCGCGCGCCGATGGTACTGTGAAAGTGGGTGTGTTGCAGTCATTGAGCGGTACAATGGCGATTTCTGAAGTGCCCCTTGAGGACGCAGAACTTCTTGCGATTTCTCAGATTAATGCGTCGGGCGGTTTGTTAGGCAAGCAGATTGTACCAGTTGAGGAAGACGGCGCATCCGATCCCTCAACATTTGCGCAGAAAGCCACCAAGCTGATTGAGGAAGACAAGGTTGTGACGGTGTTTGGCGGCTGGACATCTTCAAGCCGTAAGGCGATGCTGCCGGTATTCGAGCGTTTGCATAATCTGCTATGGTACCCGGTCCAGTTTGAGGGGAATGAGTGCTCGCCTAATATTATGTATTCTGGTGCACAGCCAAACCAGCAGGCGCTACCTGCACTTACCTGGGCTGAAGAAAAAGGTTACAAGAGCTATTTTCTGCTCGGGTCTGATTACGTTTACCCACGCACGGCGAATCTGATTCTCAAGAAACATATCGCGCATGATGGTATGACGTTGTCGGGTGAGCAGTACGTGCCGTTGGGTGGTACAGATTTTTCATCCATTATTGCACAAATTCAGCAGACTAAGCCGGACATAATCATCAATACGCTCAACGGTGATTCCAACGTCTCGTTCTTCAAGCAGATGGCGGCTGCCGGGTTGACGCCCGATAAGTTGCCGGTCATGAGCTTTTCGATAGCAGAGCCTGAAGCCAAAGCCATGGGCCCGAGCTTGTTAGCCGGAAGTTATACATCTTGGAATTATTTCCAGAGTCTACCAGGAGCCACCAACGCATCCTTCGTCGATGCTTACAAGGCCAAGTACGGTGCAGATGCGGTGGTTGATGACCCGATGGTTCATGGGTATGTCGATGTGTATGAGTGGGCGGCCGCCGTGAAAAAAGCCAACACATTTGACCCGAAGGCTGTGCGTAATGCTGCGGTGGCACTGGGCTTTGAAGATAGCCCATTGGGAAGCGTAAAGTTTGCAGGTGACCAGAGTATGGTTCAGACCGGCTATATTGGTGAACTGCAGCCGGATGGTCAATTCAAAGTGATTTGGCAGTCTCCTGGTGCGATCCAGCCAGAGCCCTATGACCCGCTCACATTCCCAGGCAAGAGCTGTAAACTACATACCAGTTTCTAAGTTCAAAGAGTCTCTCGAGAGGTCAGGGGGTGTAAACCTCCTGACTGGTCTGGCAAGGAGCATTGATGCGATGCAAGAGTCGGCTTATCTTTTAGGGCAGGTGTTTAATGGCTTTTCGGTAGCATCATTGTTTATTCTTGCTGCATTAGGGTTAGCACTTAGTTTTGGTTTGATGCGTGTTATCAATATGGCGCATGGTGAAATGCTGATGCTTGGCGGATATCTGGCGTACATGACGCTACAAGTCGTGCCGGGTCCACTTGGCATATTGGCAGCAATGCCCGTGGCATTTTTAGGCGCTGCGATATTGGGTGGCATATTGGAATGGTCGGTAATCCACCGTCTTTCGGCGCGGCCATTAGACACGCTGCTTGCAACCTGGGGTGTAAGCCTAGTTCTGCAGCAAGCGGCTCGTAACATGTTCGGTGCGATTGGAGTTGAAGTTGTTGCGCCAACGTGGCTCAATCACACAGTGTCAGTTGATTCAGGTTTCTTCAAAGGGCTGGATCTACCGTTTACTCGAATTTTTATTTTAATCGTTGCTGCGTTGGTACTTGGCGGCATTGCATTAGTACTTAATAAAACCCGGCTAGGGCTTTATGTTCGTGCTGTGAATCAAGACCGGCCAACCGCTGCCGCAATGGGAGTAAATGCTCGACGAATCGATTTGTTAGTATTTGCCTTGGGTACAGGCGTTGCTGGGTTAGCGGGCGTCATTCTGGCATTACTGGGGCCGGTGACGCCAACTGTTGGTCAAAGTTACATCGTTCCGGCATTTCTTGTTGTAATTTTGGGTGGGCTTGGTAGTTTGGTTGGAACGACCATCGTATCAATTATCATTGGTCTTTTTACCGCGCTGATTGAAATATTTGTTGATGTGAGTGTAGCACAAGTTCTGCTATTGGTCTTTGTAATATTGTTTATTCAAATCCGACCACAGGGTGTCATCAGCATACGCACACGAGCGCTGGAAGGATAGCCTATGCAACCGAAATATGTGATCGGGGTTATCGTATTACTGTCGGGGACGGCAGCACCATTTATTATTTCCACTTACGAGCTATCGTTGCTTGGTCGTTTTTTGGCGCTTTCCATTTTGGCCATGGGAATAATGCTAACGTGGGGTGAGGCTGGCATACTCTCTCTCGGGCAGGGCGTATTCTTTGGACTTGGTGGATATTGCTTAGCACTTCACTTGAAACTAGAAGGGCTTAATCTGGCAAATGGTGATATGCCTGACTTCATGGTATGGAGTGGCGTTAGTAAGCTGCCGGCATTTTGGTACCCTTTTGCCAGCCCCATTTTCTCGCTGGTATGTGTTGTTATCGTACCGGGTACGTTTGCTGCCGTATTTTCTTGGCTCGTATTCCGCCGTCGGGTTGGAGGCGTGTATTTTGCCTTGATTACCCAGGCGCTCGCTCTGGCCTTTTCTACGCTATTGATTAGTCAGCAAGCCTACACAGGGGGTTTCAATGGCCTCACCGATTATTCAACCATGTTCGGTGAGAGTATAACAACCACAGGTGCGGCGAAAGTGATTTACTGGATTACCTTCGTTCTTGTGGTTGGGGCATATTTTTTCCTACGCTGGTTGCTTGCCTCTCGATATGGCATGATGCTGCGCGCCACCCGTGATGGTGAAAATCGCGTACGATTTTTGGGGTATGATCCGGTACCGTATAAGGTGATAGCTTTTTCAATCGCAGCCATGCTTGCAGGTGTTGGAGGTGCCCTATTCACCTTGCATGCGGGGGTGGTATCTCCTGCACTGGTAGGTGTCGTGCCATCAATTGAGATGGTGGTTTGGGTTGCTGTCGGCGGTCGTAATATCCTCTGGGGTGCCATTGCTGGAACCTTGCTGGTTAATTTTGCCAAAGATCTGATAAGTTCAGCTTTACCATCGCTGTGGCTGTACGGTCTCGGTACAATTTTTATTATTTCAGTGAGCTTCTTGCCGGCGGGGATTGCTGGAATATTTCGCGCAGGAAGTAGTGAAGACCGAATTGTGCGCCGCTTTTTAACACGCCGTAAGTTGAGTTCCGCCGAATGAACGCAATTCCCGCTCCTATTTTGTTGATGGAAAATATCTCTGTCGATTTTGATGGTTTTTTTGCGCTCACGAATATTACTCTCTCGCTAACGCCTGGAGATTTACGTATCGTAATAGGCCCTAATGGAGCTGGAAAATCTACTTTATGTGATACGATTATCGGGCGCGTAAGACCAACTGCTGGAAAAATTACGTTTAAAGATAAATTGATTACAGACCTACCAGAGCAAGAAATTGTTCGCCTCGGAATCTGTAGAAAATTTCAAACGCCTGGTGTGCTGCCAACGCTCACGGTATTTGAAAATCTTCTTGTTTCTGCACAGAAGGATCGCAGTTGGTGGCGTTCATTCACAAGGTCTTCCCGCGTGACAGAGATTTTGCGGGCAGAGGAAATTATGATGCAGATTGGTTTACAGGAGCGCCGCGATGTGTTTGCAGCGGACCTTGCGCATGGTGAGAAGCAATGGCTTGAGATCGGGATGGTCGTAGCAACGGACGCCGATTTACTGCTGCTAGATGAGCCAACTGCTGGAATGGGACCACAAGATACACAACGCACCGCGAAACTAATTTTGTCGCTACTTGGCCGCCATGCAGTATTGGTGATCGATCATGATATGAGTTTTGTTGAGGCATTAAACGGATATGTAACGGTACTGCACCAGGGGCAGATACTAAAGGAGGGTTCGGTTGCTGAAATTCGTGCAGACCCTGAAGTAAGCGCCGTTTATCTCGGAAGATCAGATGATGACCACATTATTGAAACTTGAAAAAATTTGTACAGCATACGGCCAGAGTAAAGTGCTTTGGGATATTGACATGACTGTTGAACACGGTAGCTCCGTGGCTTTAATTGGCCGAAATGGTGTTGGAAAATCAACATTGCTGAATAGTATTGTTGGTGTACAAAAACTAACTTCCGGCCGGATTGTATTTCGTGATCAGGATGTTTCAGTGTTGCCTGCATATGGCCGGGCCCGCGCTGGCATTGGATATGTGCCACAAGGACGGCATGTCTTTCCACAATTATCGGTTATTGAAAACCTTACCGTTGGACTCGCGGCACTGAGTGGCCGAACCGACGTAACACAATATGGTATCGCAGACCATATTTTTGACCTTTTCCCGAAGCTGAAGCAAATCGGTCATCGTAAAGCTGGCTTACTATCGGGTGGCGAGCAGCAACAGCTTGCGATTGGCCGTGCTTTGGCGGGACAGCCAAAACTGTTGCTCCTCGACGAACCGACAGAGGGAATTCAACCTTCCGTCGTCAAACAGATTGAGCAGGCATTACGGCGGATTCGTGTGGAGCTTGGTGTTACCATCGTTATTGTTGAGCAATATCTTGATTTTGCTTGGTCGTTTTCTGAGCAATATTATGTCATGCAGCGTGGCCAGATTGTGCGTCAAGGTAGCACACATAATGAAACCGCAGCGGAGATTGCTCATTTAGTCAATATTTGATGTTATTGCCGCGTTGCGAGAGCGTTGACAGCTAGGGCTGCGGCTGACGCGCGGTTCTCAACACCAAGTTTTGTAAAGACCTGCTCAAGATGTTTGTTGACTGTGCGAGGGCTAATCCCGAGAATATCGCTGATATCACGATTTGATTTACCGCGGGCAATCCATACCAGAACCTCTGCCTCGCGCATGGTTAATGAAAGATATTGTCGAAGAAATGCTTCTTCTTGGCCTCCCCCTGATTCAGTGAGACGGAATAAATATTCATTCGGACCAGTACGACTTAAAAAGAGAAATTTTAATTCACGACCTTGTGCTGCGATCACTTTTTCTCGTGGAATCATAAATTTGTCTGCCTGAAAATTTTCAATTGCATTGGCTAAGCGCTTTTCGGCTTGCGGTGCACACCAGCGCAATTCGCCAGCTTCATTGGCGGCCAGCAGATAACCTCCAGTCGCATCCAACATAATTTTTGTACGATTTGCGATGCGGGCGTTGCTAAGATGTACCCGGATACGCGCGAGAAGTTCATCAATGACAAGTGGTTTTGCGACATAATCGACACCCCCGGATTCCAGGCCTTTTACAACATGCGTTGTATCAGACAGACCTGTCATAAAAATCACGGGTATGTGCGATAGTGCTGGATCAGCTTTGATGAGGCGGCATGTCATGAAACCATCGATGGTGGGCATTACGGCATCCATCAGTATTAAATCCGGAATGATATGACTTAGTAGTTTTACGGCACTCATCCCATCGGTTGCAACTAATACGGTAACGCCAGCGTGTTCTAGCGCTTCGGTTAAAAACCCTAGCGTTTCAGGTGTGTCATCGACGACTAAAACAATATCGCGTTGGCTAGTGCTACTCATGGGGGATCAACTCGGGCAATTGTTCGAGGCATTTGTTATATCGGTGTAATTCAAACGCTCGTATCATCGTACGGAGATAATCGCAAAACTCAAGGGTTTCTGGCTCGACTATTATGATTTCATCTAATTTTGCTTCGATACCGCGGATGTATCCAATTTGACCAAGTTGAAGAAGATCAAGTAGGTGCCTGCGCTCAGGGCGGGTCATTACAAGAGGGTCGGATATTAATGTTGCGGGTAATGGGGGAACTTCATAGATCCAATTGAGGCCGAGTAGGTTTTTGATTTTTGTCAGAAGGGCCTTGATGTCAATCGGTTTGGTTAAAAATGCATCATAGCATTTAGCTGAGGTCGGCCCTGAAAGTCGTTTTGCATCATGAAAATTTCCTGATACGATCAATATTTTGGTGTGGGAGCTGCGTGATTTGATCTGTGCCGCCACTTCAAGACCTGACAATCCGGGCATTGCGATGTCTAAAATAACGAGATCAAATTTATGGCTATCAAAAATATTGAGACAACTGGAACCGTCAGGTGCTGTCGTGACAGTAAACCCCAGGGGCTGTAATATTTCGGTCAGAAGATCGAGGTGGTCGTGGTCGTCATCAACCATCAAAACGTGACGTCGTGTGTTCTCATAGGCTGTAATGCGGCGTTCGGTTTGCGGGCGCAAAATATCTCGGGCTTCGGACAAGAGCAGACGAACTCTGAAGCGGCTTCCCTCTCCAGGAGAGCTCTCGACTGATATTTCTCCTCCTAGTATCTGGGTCAGTAGCTTTGAAATGGTTAGTCCCAGTCCTGTGCCAGGCATTGCATTTGTTGCGGCCATATGTCCGCGTTCGAACGGCTCGAATATGGTATCGATATCTTCGGGTCGGATGCCATGACCCGTATCGATGACCTCGAACTCTGTTACTTGTCCACGTATCTGGATACGCAGTGTCGCGCTACCTAAATCCGTATATTTTACCGCATTTGACAGAAGGTTGATAAGAATCTGCCGTAATCGCTTTTCATCAGTATAAATAAATTCGGGAATGTAGCCGATACGTTCATGGAAGAAGCCAATCCGCTTAGCGGCGGCCTGTAGCTTGAACATATCAACAATTTGGTCAAGAAATTCGGGGAAATTGACCAAATCTCGGTGCAATTGCAGAGACCCAGTTTCAATTTGTGAAATGTCAAGCAATCCATCGACCATGTTGGACAGATGTTCGGCGCTACGCCGAATTGTACGCACGGCGTCTTCTGGTCGCAGACTGCTGCTGTTTTCGAGTAACTGTGCATAGCCAAATATGGCATTCAATGGTGCCCTGATCTCATGGATAACACCCACTAGGTACCGGCTTTTTGCGGTATTTGCAGCTTCAGCAGCTGCTTTAGCTTTTTCCAATGCTGTATCGGTTTTTTCGTGAGCCGCAATCTCTTCCATAAGCATAGTTGTTTGATGGGTAATTTCAACTTCGGCGGCGCGCCGGCTCGTGTGAGCCAGCACCAATAGCCACGCAGCCAAAGCCGAGAGGATGAAGAGGATCAAGAAGACAACTAGCAACGTTTCGTTGATTATGGGGCGATGAGCAGGATCTATATTGCCGTACTCAAAGCCAGTCAGACTCAGGAGAGCAGCAATGATTGCCGTGAGAAGTAGAAAAACGCCGGTAAAGTGAAAAAGCCGGTGGTCGAGCTTTTCATATATTGCTTTAGGTATAAGTGGCTTGGTCAGAGATGCCATTTGCGCCGAGAAGCGTCCATCTGGCTTACAAAGGTCATGGCAGCGTGCATCGAGTGAGCAGCAAAGTGAGCATATATAGCCACCGTAGGCAGGGCAGCTTGCAAGATCTGCGCCTTCGAATTTTGTTTCACATATTATACATTTATGAGATGATTTTGGGGATGAGGTTACGCGTGCCAGATAATATTTTCCTTTGGTCAAAAGCGCGATAGCTGGCGCTGCGACAAAGGCCACTATGAGCCCTGCGAACGGTGCGAGAGCATGGGCGTTAGCACCAAATACATTAAAGCTCATTGCGGTTGAGATGAGAACCGATAGCCCCATTGCACCCACACCGACTGGATTTATGTCATATAGATTGGCTCGTTTGAATTCGATACCCGGTGGGCTTAGCCCGAGCGGCTTGTTTATGGTGAGGTCTGCTGCAAGTGCGCCCATCCAGCCCACCGCAAAATTTGCATACAGGCCAAGGATACTTTGTATAACGCGGAAAATACCAACTTCCATAAGGAGCAGAGCTAACAAAACATTGAATACAACCCATATCACACGTCCGGGATGGCTATGGGTTAAGCGGGAGAAAAAGTTCGACCAGGCGATAGAACCAGCATAGGCATTGGTGGTGTTAATTTTAATCTGACACGTGACAACAAATATTAGCATAAGTGCCGACGCGAGCGCCGGATTATGAAAGATTTCAAGGTAAGCAATACGAAACATGATTGCGGGCTGTGCTGCGCTGTCCCAATCGATACCGCGTTGAATGGCGAGGTAGGTGAGAAATGAACCGGCAGCTATCTTGGCGCAACCCGTGAGTATCCAACCTGGTCCCGCAAAGAGCATTGCGCTCCACCGGCTGATGGCACTGGTGTTTTGGCGGTCTGGCATGAAGCGCAGATAATCAACTTGCTCTCCAATTTGTGGGAGTAAAGATAATAGAATCGAGGCCGCCATTCCAAATGGCAGGAGAGAAAATCTATTAATTCCCTGGGTACCACTAAATTGAGTCCATGCACTGAAATCAGGCAGGCCGCGCCATGCAAGGTAGATAAGTGGGCCAAATTGTAAACTAAGCCAGATTGGTTGCGTCCAAAGTTGCATTTGGCTGATCGCGCGGACTCCAAATACTGCAATGGGAATCACGACGAGGGCGCTGATGATATTGGCAACCCAAAGCGGTAGGTGCACAACCATAACGATGGCTGTCGACATGATACTGGCTTCGATAGAAAATAAAATAAAGGTGAACATCGCGTAGATTAGGGACGTGATTGTAGACCCGATATAGCCGAAACCAGCACCGCGGGTTAGTAGATCGACATCGACGCCATTGCGGGTTGCCGAGATGCAAATGGGCAACCCTACCAGAAACATGACGGTGCCACTTGCTGCGATAGCTGCTATGGCATTGGTGAAACCAAAAGCTAAGGTTATTGATCCACCAATCGCCTCACAGGCAAGAAAGGATACGGCGCCCAGCGCGGTATTGCCGACCCGAAATGCCGACCAACGACGGGCTTTTTGTGCGGTATATCGGAGTGCAAAATCTTCGACAGTTTGGTCGCCGACCCATTTGTTGTAGTGCCTTCGTTGTGGAATCACGCGTTGTTGTGGTTTCATTGCCTGCCCGTCTCAAAAATTTTAGACATTTTGCGGCTTGCGTCACCGGAGTGCTTAGCGCATCTGTAGGTTTTAGAGTTAAGCGAATTTTTGACAATGAAGCAAGCATTTGCAATCAGAGTTTTGGTGGATTGCAGCCAAACCTCTGGCCAGATCTTTTTTAGAAGTTAGGGCGGTTGGTCGAGTTCCTGCAGCAGCCAAGCTAAAAATGTTTCAATTAAGGGGCTACCTTGGCGTGCGCGGGGGTAGATGAAATGATGTCCGATATAGGTGATGTCTTGCGCCAATCCGGCAAGCGGAGCCATCAGTCGGCCTTGTTTTATTTCCCGTTGCGCCAAAAGGGTGGATTCCAGCGCCACGCCCTGTCCATCAGCAGCAGCACTGATGGCGAGAAAACTGCGGTCAAAACGCAAGCCGTGCGGTGTTGGTGCTTTGATGTTGTTGACACCAAACCAATCGGACCATCTGATTTGCTTATTGTCACTGTGGATAAGTTTTTGTGTTAATAGATCACGCGGTGTGTGGATAGCTGCAGCTAAGGCGGGTGCGCACAACGGGGTTACCATTTCCTGGGTCAGATGAACCGCCAAGAGTCCGGCGGCGACCGGCAGTTTTCCATAAACAATGTCGGCGTCGAATTCATCGGCTTTGAAACGGGCGTAGTCGGTGCCTGCGGCGAGGCGGATTTCAATGTCGGGATGAGCCGCCAGGAAGCGTGGCAGGCGCGGTGCTAAGAATTGTGCCGCAAAGCTGGGTGCGGCATGCAGCCTCAGTAGTCTTTGACCGCGCGCGGAGACGCGCTCTAGACCTTGTCGCAATTCATTGAAGCCGCGCTCGACATGAAGCATCAGTGTCTCGCCTTCGGGGGTCAGCGCTACGGCTCTGGTGGTTCGGGTAAATAGGCTTACGCCTAGTGCATCCTCCAGTTTGGCAATGGCGTGGCTGACGGCCCCAGGCGTTAACCCTAGCTCGTCAGCGGCAATACGGAATGAACCGCTGCGCCCGGCTGCCTCGAAGCTGCGCAACACCGAAAGAGGGATCTTATGAAGCATGACATTAGTGAGCCACATTCACTAATCGATGTAAAGAATGGCTTTGTCAGAGGTGCGGGAGGGGTGCATTGGACCCGAACAATAGCAATGTTCTGGAGGAACCCATGCTGCTTAACGGTAAAACTGCCGTCATTTCCGGTGCTGCCAGCCGGGCTGGAATTGGCTTGGCAACCGCCCGGTTATTCGCCGAACACGGCGCCAGAGTGGCGATACTCGACCTTGACCAGATTGCCGCTGCATCGGCCGCGCAAAGTTTGGGTAGCCAGCATATTGGTATCGCCTGCGATGTAACTGATGAGGCGGCCTGCGTCCGTGCGGCTGTCCAGGTTGTTGAGGTGTTTGGCCATGTCGATATTCTGATCAACAACGCGGGTATTACGCAGCCGCTTAAGATCATGGATATCAAACCCGATAACTGGGACCGTGTTCTGGATGTTAATTTGCGTGGTGTGCTGTATCTCAGCCAGGCTTTCATTCCCCATATGCGGTCGCGCAAATCGGGTTCTATTGCTTGTATGTCGTCAGTTTCCGCTCAGCGTGGCGGCGGTATTTTCGGCGGGCCGCATTATTCGGCTGCCAAAGCCGGCGTGCTCGGGCTTGCCAAAGCTATGGCGCGGGAATTGGGGCCAGATGGCATTCGCGTCAACAGCGTCACACCTGGCCTGATACAGACCGACATTACCGGTGGCATGATGACAGATGCGATCCGTACCGAGATTTTAAAGAATATTCCGATAGGCCGTTTGGGTACTGCCCAGGATGTAGCCAATGCCTTTTTATTCCTGGCATCGGAATTGTCAGGTTATATCACCGGCGCGGTGATTGATGTAAATGGGGGGATGCTGATCCATTGAGCCAGACACTTAGCAATGTAGCGCTCGATGAGCGGGCGTACCGGATCCGCCGCAATGCTTTACGCATGGGTGAGGTACAGGGTCAGGGTTATATCGCGCAGGCATTAGGTGTTGCCGATGTTCTGGCGGTGAGTTATTTTCATGCACTGACCTATTATGCGGAAGACCCGCATTGGGAAGGGCGGGACCGGTTTCTGCTTTCGATAGGGCATTATGCGATTGCGCTATATGCGGTGCTTATTGAAGCCGGCATTCTACCCGAAGCCGAATTAGAAACCTATGGCTCGGATGATAGCCGTCTGCCGATGTCTGGTATGGCGTCCTACACGCCGGGCATGGAAATCACCGGTGGTTCGCTAGGCCATGGGCTTGGAATTGCAGTTGGTATGGCGCTGGGACTTAAGCGTAAAAATTCAAAATCCTTCATTTATAATCTGCTCTCAGATGGCGAATTGAACGAAGGTTCGACCTGGGAGGCTGCCATGGGGGCTAGCCATTGGAAGCTGGATAATTTGATTGCCATCGTTGATGTGAATGGACAGCAAGCTGACGGACCTTCGGCGGCGATGACCTCGCGTGAGCCGCAGGTAGACCGCTGGGAGGCTTTTGGTTGGTACACGCAGCGTGTTGACGGCAATAATATTGAAGCACTGGTAGAGGTTTTTGACCGCGCGCGGCGGTACGATGGGCTCAAGCCGCGCATGATCATATGCGATACCAAAATGGCGAAGGGCGTTGATTTTCTTGAGGCTCGCGAGATGAATCATTTCCTGCGCGTCGATGCTGATGAATGGCAAAAAGCACTCGACGTGCTCGATAATGGGAGGCCGACATGAGCCAAGCTGTGACAAAAAAGCGCCTTACCACATCGGCGATGATTGCCTCGCTCGCGGCACCTGGCCAGCGCACGAAGGCGGCGCCGTTTGGTCATGCGCTTACCGAGCTTGCAGCAACCAGGTTGGACATCGTCGGCCTCAGCGCAGATTTATCGAAATATACTGATTTACATATTTTTGCCAAAACCTATCCGGATCGGTTCTACCAGATGGGCATGGCCGAACAGTTGCTGATGAGTGCAGCGGCAGGGCTGGCCCGCGAAGGAGCTTTGCCGTTTGTGACAACCTATGCGGTGTTCGCAGCAAGGCGGGCTTATGATTTTATTTGTATGGCTATCGCTGAAGAAAAACTCAATGTAAAAATTGTTTGTGCGCTGCCGGGTCTGACCACTGGTTATGGGCCGAGCCATCAGGCGACTGAGGATATTGCAATATTCAGAGGAATGCCAAATCTGACCATCATCGATCCGTGCGACGCCTTGGAAATTGAGCAGGCGGTGCCTGCCATTGCGGCGCATGACGGACCAGTTTACATGCGGCTGTTGCGTGGCAATGTACCTATTGTGCTGGATGAGTATGGCTATAAATTCGAGGTTGGTAAGGCAGCTTTACTGCGCGATGGTACAGATGCTTTAGTGATCTCATCTGGCTTTATGACAATGCGTGCGTTGGAAGCTGCAACGGTGCTGGAGGCTGACCGCGTAAAGTTGGCAGTGTTGCATGTGCCGACGATCAAGCCTCTCGATGAAGCAAAAATTTTAGCTGAGGCTGCCAAGCCGGGGCGTATCGTGATCGTAGCAGAAAATCATACAGTCATTGGCGGGCTGGGTGAAGCGGTTGCGACGCTTTTGCTGCGCAATGGAATTACACCAGTATTTTATCAAATTGCGCTACCGGATGAATTTCTTGATGCAGGAGCGTTACCCACATTGCATGATCGGTACGGTATTTCCGCTGAGGCCGTCGTAGCCAGTATTAAAGCCTGGTTATGAGATAATTTTTAAATCAATATCAAAGTACAAACGAATAACAAACGGAAGGAAACAACATGACAAAATCTATCACCCGGCGTTTTGCGTTACAAGCTGGAGCGGCTCTGCCACTTGTTGGTATTCTTACACACCAGGCTCAAGCTGCAGCACAATTCACTTACAAGCTTGCTACAGGGCAAGCGCCCTCTCACCCTGTTAACGTGCAAGCGAAGGCGGCTTCTGCACGAATTTTGGAAGCCACTGGTGGGCGTTTACAAATTGATGTGTTTCCGGCGGCACAACTCGGGACCGACGCGCAATTACTGTCACAGGTTCGTCTGGGTGGCGTGCAGTTTATCAATCTCGCATCATCAGTTTTGGCAACCTATGTGCCGACCGCTGGAATTGTGAATGTTGGATTTGCTTTCAATAATTATGATCAGGTTTGGAAAGCGATGGATGGTGAGCTTGGTACCTTTATCAGCGCTCAAATTGGTAAAGCCGGCCTGATGACGGTGGGACAGAGCTGGGATAATGGGTTTCGTCAGATCACGTCTGCTGTAAAGCCAATCAAAAATCCTGCGGATTTGAAAAATTTCAAAATCCGTGTTCCGCCCGCACCAATGCTTACCTCCGTGTTCCAAGCGCTAGGCGCTTACCCGACCCCAATTGATTTCAGTGAGGTTTACACAGCATTGCAAACTCATCTGGTTGATGGACAGGAAAATCCGCTGGCGATTATTGATACAGCCAAACTCTACGAAGTTCAAAAATATTGTAGTCTGTCAAGCCATGTATGGGATGGCTACTGGATTCTGGGTAATCCTGCTGCCTTCAAGGCGTTGCCGGCAGATATTCAGGCGATCGTGCTCAAGGAGTTCAACCAGAGCGCTCTGGCGGAACGTCAGGCTTCGCAAGAGCTCAGCACATCATTGCAAACGAAAATGGCCGCTGCGGGACTTACGTTCATTGATGTTGACAAACCGAAATTCCGCAATGCTCTAAGCGCTTCTGGCTTCTATGCGACCTGGAAACAGAAGTTCGGTGATCAGGCATGGGGTTTGTTGGAAAAGACGGTTGGGCAACTCAGCTGATGTTGGAGGATATGTTAATGGCTGGGCAAATTTTGCCCGGCCATGTCGATCCACCAACCAAAATTGCTAATGCATATTTGCGGCGGATCGATCATGCTTTTGGCTGGCTGGTTGATGCCCCCGCTGC
Organism: Acidocella sp.; assembly: GCA_027308685.1. Classification (GTDB taxonomy): domain Bacteria; phylum Pseudomonadota; class Alphaproteobacteria; order Acetobacterales; family Acetobacteraceae; genus Acidocella. The sequence continues at coordinate 30,106 of DAIDEE010000065.1, read as the reverse complement.
GGCTCTGGTGGTGGCTGAGGTGGTGATGAATTTTACCGGCGTGATGGCCCGCTTTGTGTTCAACCATCCGCTGGAGTGGACCGACGAGCTGATCACCACGTGTTTTCTCTGGCTTACCATGTTTGGTGCAGCCGGGGCGCTGCGTCGGCGCGAACATATGCGGATGACGACCTTGGTCGGGTTGGCCCCGAAAGTCTGGCAACCGCGTTTGAATGCGCTGGGCCTGTTGGCTCCCATTTTGTTTTTGGTGTTACTCCTTAATCCAGCCATCGGTTATGCTGTTAACCAATGGAATGTGCAGACGCCCGTATTAGGCCTGCCAGATACATATCGTGCTGCCGCCATGCCTGTGGGAATCACGATGATGATTCTGGCAGCTATATTAAGGCTAGCCAGGTTCGCGCCGCGGGATATATTTGCAGCATTCAGTATTCTCTTGGTTGTTGCCGCGGCGCTTTATTTTGCTTCGCCGGTGCTGATGGCCATAGGCAATGATAATCTTATTGTATTTTTTGTGGTATTACTGGCGGCGGGTGTTCTGAGTGGGGTGCCAATAGCCTTTTGCTTTGGCCTATGCACCATTGCTTATCTGCTTGACACGAGCACCACCCCGTTGGCGGTGGTGGCCGGGGCGATGGACCAGGGTATGAGCGCAGTTATTCTGCTTGCGATCCCGCTATTTATTTTGCTGGGTCATCTCATCGTTTCCACCCGTATGGCAGCATATATCGTTGAATTTTTAAGTGCGGCGCTTGGCCATGTAAGGGGTGGGTTGTCATATGTGCTTCTGGCAGCGGTACTTTTGGTGTCGGGCATCTCAGGAGCCAAGACGGCTGATCTGGCTGCGGTCGCACCGGTACTGATCCCTGAAATGAAACGCCGTGATATACACCCTGGTGAGATCGTGGCTTTGCTGGCCACCTCCGGCGCCATGGCTGAAACCATACCGCCCTCCATCGTGCTGATTATTATCGGCTCTGTAACCGGTGTTTCGATGGCGGCCTTGTTTACGGGCGGACTGTTGCCTGGCATCGTGCTAGCACTGGCGCTGGCATTCGTGGCGCGGTGGCGCACGGCGACGGATACAAATTTACCCCCACGCGCCAAATTGAAAACGATTTTGTACCGTCTTGTTTTGGCTTTGCCAGCATTGGCATTACCCTTTGTTATCCGTTTTGCTGTGATGGATGGGGTTGCGACTGCCACCGAAGTTTCCACCATCGGCGTTGCTTACAGCCTGATGGTTGGGTTGTTGATTTATCGGCGTTTCGAGTGGCATCGGCTTTATCCTATGCTGGTCGAAACGGCGTCGCTTGCCGGCGCTGTTTTATTCATTATCGGATGCGCCACGGCGATGGGCTGGGCGCTCACACAGTCGAATTTTTCGCAGGCGATTGCTACCTTCCTCGGACAAGTTCCCGGTGGGCGGTATGGATTTTTGGCTGCGACGATCGTGGTGATGGTTTTTCTCGGTAGTGTGCTTGAAGGAATTCCCGCGATGGTGCTTTTCGGACCATTGCTATTTCCGATTGCGGTGAGTTTTGGTGTCAATCAAGTACATTACGCGATTGTGCTGGTGCTGGCCATGGGCATTGGCCTGTTCGCACCGCCTTTCGGCCTTGGCTATTACGCGGCAAGTTCGATTGCACGGATCAGTCCAGATGAAGGGCTCCGCCGTATCTGGCCGTATCTAGGCGCGTTGCTGGGAGGTTTGATTATCGTTGCCGCGGTGCCATGGATCTCAACTGGGTTTCTGAAGTAGGTTTTGGCGCGCCATGAGCTTCCGTTGCATCTCAGCTTGGTACGTCGCGTTTGGCGAATCCGGGGTCATTGTTTGTGCCGGGGCATCGCTTTGCTGAAGCATTAGTTCGGAGGTATTGCCAATGATTTTCGCGAGTGCCGTATTACTTTAATGCCGCCGTGCTGTGATGGCAGGCTCGGGAACCGCGCAGTATGAGAGAATATTGTGCTGTGAGGGTAGCAGTAAACGACCTACCCCCGCATAACGAGGTTAAACAATCAAAGCAGTGATGCCGCGGCGCCCGGGCCAATTAACAACAAAGCGGCAGCAATCACATCCGGCGGATTCACATTCTGTTTCCACCACAGTGGAACGGGGGGAGATGAGAACCTGGAATAGCCTTTGAAAGACCGCGACGTGCCAGAAACAGGCGGGTTCGTTGGTTGGATGCGCACTACACAAAGGGTTCGCGGCAATTTCGAGGATGATCGGTATGACTGTGTAGGTTTTGAAGCGACCAGAGCCGACAAATGTCCAGGCATGACGACGGATGGCTGATACCAGCATTTTGGCGGCAAGATATGGCGGCAGACGTTTGAGTATAAACTGCACAAAACGGATCGGCGCCACCCGAGTGATAATTTGGATGAATGAGAAGAATGCGCATTGTGACGTCATTCCAAATGTCAAGATAAATTGACGGTCAAAATTGTACGTCGCATTGACATAAATCAAATCCAGGCCTTGCGGCACCTGATGATGGAGGCCGGAACACCAGACCACTCGTGGTTAATCTGATGTTCTCCCCGTTGAGGTCAGGGTTTATGCCTGCAGAAAATTCTCAGCCATCTCACCGGCAAAGCGTGTGGGTGTGCCCTCCCAGATCATCCTTCCGTGTTCCAGCACATATACCCGGTCAGCGTGGGGGAGCGCGAAGGTGACGTTTTGCTCGCCCAGGAGAATGGTGATGTTGGTTTGTTCGCGCAAATATTTCAGCGCATCGGAAAGTTGCCCGAGAATCACGGGTGCAAGACCCAGGGTTGGTTCGTCGAGAATTAGTAACTGCGGATTCATCATCAACGCGCGTGCTATGGCGAGCATTTGCTGCTCGCCGCCGGAGAGCGTACGTGCGGATTGTTGCAACCGGGCTTTGAGAATCGGGAAAAGCTCGAACAGCCAAGCTTGTCGCTCAAGCCGTTCAGGGCCTGGCAAAAATTGTCCGCCTAGCGCGATATTTTCCGCAACACTCATGTCCCCGAATAATTCACGGGTCTCGGGGCAGTGTACGAGCCCGGCGCGGGCGATGGCGGCAGCGGATTGACCTGTCCTTGCGCGGCCTTGCCAGTGAATGGCGCCGTCGTACGCCACAAACCCCGAGATTGCATTGAACAAGGTGGTTTTACCCGCGCCATTTAACCCGACAACAGAAACAAATTCGCCTGGATGCAGGGTAAGGTCAACTTTTTCAAGTGCTTGTGCTTTACCATAGAAAACTGAAAGATCTTTTACTGCCAGGATTGGTTGCGTATTTGCAAAAATAGCCACCGGCCGTTCGTGGGTGGTGATGCCGCCGCCGAGGTAAACGCGTCGGACAGTTTCATCAGCCATAACATCTGCGGCATGTCCCTGCGCAATGATCTCGCCGAGATACAGTGCGATCACGCGGTCAACCATGGCGGCAACTGATTTTACATTATGGTCCACCAGTAGAACGGCGCGGCCTTCATCGCGAAAGCTTACGATCAGGTCAGAGAAATCTTTCACTTCGCCTGAGGTTAGTCCGGCGAATGGCTCGTCGATTAGAACCACCAGCGGATTCCGGGCTATGGCTTTTGCCAGCTCCATGCGGCGTAGGTCGGCGAATGGCAATGTTGCTGGCAGGCATTGCAGTACGTGCCCTAGCCCTACGCGCCCAGCGATGGCGGTGGCGTGCGCGATGGCGTCCGCGCCAGCACGCATGGCGGTCAGGCGGTCAGGTAGTAAGCCCAGTAGAATATTCTGCAATACCGTCTGGCGGTGTAGCGGGCGGGAGTGTTGAAATACGATGCCAATTCCGGCCCGGGCAATCTCATACGTGGGCCGGCCGGCGAGATTAACGCCATTGAGCCGCACTTTGCCAGCGTTCGGGCGCTCAATCCCCATGATGAGCTTCATGACGGTGGATTTGCCCGAGCCATTGGGGCCGATGAGGCCAAGAATTTCACCAGGCCGCACGTCGAATGATACGTCATTGACGGCGACCAAGCCGCCGAAACGTTTCGTCAGGCCAGAGATTTCAAGCAGCCCCGTCATGCGCTGTGCCGCCCGCGCAATAATCCCAAAAATCCATTGGGGAAAATTAGAATCGTGCCAAGCGCTACTGCAGCGACAACCACACCGGAGACTTGGCCAAGCGGGCGTAAAATCTCTCCGGCACCGATCAGAAATGCTGCACCCAGAACGGGGCCGATGATGGTCCGGCGTCCGCCCAAAACTGCGGCGATGATCACCTGAATGCCAACCGCGATGTCCACCATCGCATCGACTGAGGCGGTGCCGAGGTAGAACACCAGCATGGCACCTGCCAGGCCTGAGAAAAACGCGCTGAGCACAAATGCCGCGATTTTATATTTGACCACATTGAACCCCAGAGCCTGTGCCTCAATCGCATCTTGCCCGGCGGCCTGCAAAATCAGGCCAAATGAAGAATTGGCAACGGTCAGAAGGACTGTTCCCGCAATCACCAGCAACCCGAGGGCATAATAAAAATTCACCGTGGCATTGACCGATAAAATATCGGGTACCGACAATCCGATTTCGCCGCCCGTAGTCCCGGCAAAAATCACGATTGCGTCCTGCAGCAGCAAAACAGCGACTAAGGTGATCAAGCCGAAATAGGGGCCGCGCAGACGCAACGCCGGGATCGCCAGCAGCAAGCCGCCTAGAACAGCCGCTAGTGTGCCCAGCGCCACGCATAGCGGCAAGGGCAAGCCAAGGTCGGCGTCGGCGAGGCCAGCCCCGTAGGCTCCTAGCCCGATAAGAAATGATGGGCCGAAATTAACTTCCCCGGCATAGCCAAAGAGCAGATCCCACGACATGGCAAACACGCCGTAAAAACAGATCATTGTTAGGACGCCAATGATGTAGTCGGAGATGCCGATCCAGGGCGCTGCCGCCAGGGCTAAGAGTACGATCGCAACAATGATACGTTGATTTTTCATCGGCGCCCCAGAATGCCCTGTGGGCGAAAATACAATACGAGCACCAGCAAAATTAGCGCCGGCACCGCGCGCAGTGAGGGCGAAATGAGATAGGCGGTCAGTGTTTCGATGTAGCCGACCACGTACGCCGCAATAACCGTTCCGGTCACGCTGCCTAAACCACCCAGGACAACGATTGAAAAGGCGGTGCCAGTGAGGGCGGGAATATAGGCGGAGCTGGTTCCTAGAAAGCTGCCGAGCAGCACGCCCGCAATTCCGGCGATGACGCCGTAAATTCCCCAGGCGAGCAGATGAACCTGGTCGAGTTCAACCCCCATAAGTGTGAGGCCGCGCGGATTGATCGAGGCCGCCAGCAACCGCTTGCCCGCCGGTGTGCGGTTGACCAGCAGCCACAACAGGCCAAGTGTCAGCCATGAAATGACCGCGATCAGGATTTCATTTGTAGGCGTTCTGACACCCAATATATTCACGGTTCCTGATACAAGTTGATGCACCGTGACGGGTGTGGTGGTAAAAATATAGCCGAGCCCAATTTGCAGCATTACGCCCCACAATAATGTGCCGGTCAGAACAAACAGCTCGCGCTCAACCTCAGGGATGGCTTTGGAACGTTGGATAGGGCGTACCACCACGGCGTAGGTGACAAAGGAGGTGATTACGCCGGCCACTATACCGCTGGCAGCACCGGCCAGAGCGCCGGCGGCTTCATTGGTGCCGACATACCAGGCCACCATCGCGCTGGTGACCAGTACCGCGCCATGCGCCAGATTGAGCACGCCAGAGACGCCGAAGATCAGCGTAAATCCTAGTGCACCCAAAGCGTAGAGTGCACTGATCGCAAAGCCATCGATCAGAATTTGCAGAATTAACATCAACCGGAAAACTCCGCTGAGTGTAAGCGTGGCTAGACCAAAGAGCCGTATTTACGGCAGAGCGCGAAGAACGCTCTGCCGTAAAGCGGTGCACGCCAGTTTAGTTTGCGGAGGCCAGTTTGGGCAGCTTCACAAAGCCCGGGAATTCTGGCTTGGCGTTTGCAAGGTTGGCTGGCCAGATGCATTTTTGTGTGCCGCTTTGCCATTGAATGGCCACACCCGTCACGTAGCCCGGGCCAAAGCGCAAGGCGTGGGTGTAGGGTGATGACTGCCCGAGGAACGTAATACGGCCCTGCGTGCCGGTGATGTCGGTTTTTTCCAATCCAGCGACAATGGCATCCGGTTTGGTTGAATGTTCGGCTTGCATCGCGGTGGCCAGCGCCAGGATCGCGTCATAGGTCGAGTACGCCGAGTAAGCTGGCGAGATGCCATAGGCTTTTTGGTATTCGTCGGTGAAGGGAATTGTGAGCGGCGTGTTGGCCACACCAGGTGCTGAGGTGCTGGTGGTGATCACTCCCTCGGTTCCACCATTGGTGGCCTTCCAGAAGGCCGAACTGCCGGCTTGGGCATTAATGCCCGCCAGTGGCACCGGTACTTTTTGATCAGCCCATTGTACGGTGGGTTGCACGCCAACATGTGCCCAGCCGGAGATAATAATGTCTGGGTTTAGCGCCTCGGCCTGCTGGAAGATCGGCGTAAAATCGGCGGTGTCGGGCGAGAACCGGATCTCTTTGAGAACCTTCAGTCCGGCACCGGGCAGGCAACCGGCATAGCCGGCATCCAGGGGTTTGGTCCAGGCGGCGTCTTCGCTGATCACGACCGCGGATTTCATGTGCAACTGATCCGCCAGCACATCATGGGCGAGGTCACATACGCCTTCAGCCAGGAAGGCTGACGGAAAATAAGCATGAAAGACGTATTTATGGGCGGCGTAATCCTTGTGGACGAAAGCTGAGATATCGTTGCTGGCGGCCCCCGTAACCAGGAACGGCATGTGCAGCCGCGCCGACCATGGTTCCAGCGCCAGTGCGACTTCAGAAATCCACGTACCGACGACCGCAACAACATGGTCCTGGTTGACCATGCGTTGAAACGAACTGACTGCATTGGTGGCAGACGTCTGATTATCTTCGATCACCAGCGCCAGCGGGTGTCCGTTCACGCCGCCTTTGGCGTTAATGTCGGCTATGGCGAGCTTGGCGGCATTGGCAATGGCAGCACCTGGAATGGTGGAAAGCGAGGCAGTGATACCGATTTCAATGGGTGCCGGCGTGTCGGCACGAACAGGCTGCATGGCTATGGCGGTGAGCGCCGTGGTGGCTGCTAACGCGCCAAGAGCCCGTATCACCCGGCGTTTGGATGTTTGTTTCATGGTATTTCCTCTCGTGTTTTGGGATTCTTTGATCCCTAAAGAAATTATGATTTATGAAACCCCCGCCTGCAACAACAATTTAATGATGCATTGCAGCATCGAGGGGCGGGGTCCAATGTTTCGCGACGTAAAGTGCTGGACGGGTTGACGTCACTTTCCTGTGAGGTTGGCGTCAGCGCCTTGAATTAGGCCGAGATGATGGTTTTGGGGCTAGAGTCCTAGTTGACCTTCACATTTTTTATCTAAACGTGAACTTAGGAACGAGACGGCAGATTTAGCCCGATGTTAGACTGGTCAGGGGCGATCATTGGGTTCGAGCCGTAATGCCTCCACGCAGGCCAGCGTCAGGGCATTGAAAATTCACATTCGTAGGACGACGTTTGATCGATTTGGAGAATTGTATCAATTTTACAACATAAATATCAGATAAATTTCAATGCTGTTAATTTGTTGCTGATCAGCCGTAATTGCCCAGGTTTTCGCTGGGTATCGGCCTGGAAATCGCCATTGTTTCGACCATAATTATTGCAAATAAGGTATGGTCAACGGTTCATTAACTTAGACTTTGACGCTCGAAAAAAGAATCCATAATGGAATTTATACGATACACGGCCGAATAGAGAGGCCGGTGGCATTTGCGTACCGTAGTGCGGACCGGAGTTTCCATCCTCCCGTTGATTGTTGTGGGTGCGCTTCTGCCGTATTTCAGCGCTCATGCGGCCCGCGTGGCTGTTGCAACAGCGCCCAGACTAACGCCGTTCTGAACAATGCCAGCCAAAGTGACAGTTTCACCAACACTGGCCTGATCGCCGGCACTCCGCATGTTGGTGGCTATCAGCAACGCCAAAAAGGCGTTTATTTCTGGTAGCGTGACCGGAATCGGCGGGATGATTTCCGGCCCGGTTTTGTAGGCCCAATAATAAATAGAGATGTGAACCATTGACAGGCAGAATATGCTTCAATAACCTTATAATATAACAATCGTTCGCTGTGTGAACTTCTGAGGTTTGTGAAAAGTGCTCTGTTTGAACAGCGACGCATCTCACGATAAAGTTTAACCTTAAGACTTATGATAAAAATAATGGTCGATGCCTGGATTTATCCAGCTGGGAAATGAGAGTGGACGATGTGAACAGATTTTGCCTGGATGGCAAAAGCGGGCGGTAGAGCTTCAAGTGTCTGTTGGGCAACGTTCCACAAACCTTGTTGGCCACAATGTTTTTGTGCTGGGCGTGCGAAGGCCTGTCATTTGAAAACGAGAGGGTACAAGGATTGATCAGAACCATTTTTGGTGATGTCGAATTATCCGATGGACCGATACTTGCTCACGAGCATCTGCAGATTGATCTCTCGCATAACAAAGGTGAGGATAATGTTCTGTCGCTCGATGAAGAATCGGTCATCATTGATGATTTACGTTATGTGAAAGACGTATATGGGTTACAGGCGGTAGCAGATTTGAGTGTTCCTGGTGGTGGCCGGAACCCAAAAATTTTGGCGCGCATTTCTCAACAAGTAGGGTTGCATGTGATTTGTGCGACGGGATTTTACTGGGATACTGTCCCTGACATTGCGATAAAAAATTCGTTGGCAGCTTTACGCGATATAATGATTGGCGAAATCACGAGAGGTATTGGTGAAACAGACCTGCGCTGCGGAACGATTAAAATTGGTACTGATCAAACAGAGCCGAGTGGCATATTCGAGAAAATATTTCGAGCTGCTGCCGCGGCGTCCATAATGACCGGAACTTCAATAGTTACCCATACCACAGAGCCTGAGCAAGCTCTTTGGCAGTTGGATGTGCTCGAAGATGCTGGCGTAGATTTATCACATGTTCTGATAAGTCACTTGCATAAGATGAAAAATTTCACTGAGATTCTCAAAGTTGCGGAGCGTGGAGCTTTTATTGGCATCGACCAAATAGGTTTTAAAAAAGGACCCACGATCGAGCAGGTGGCGGATATCGTGGTACGTGCGATCGACAACGGCCTATCCAACCAATTAATTTTATCCTCCGACATTGCCAGAAAGTCTCGGTTACGGGCGAACGGTGGTGTGGGCTATGCAACAAGTTTTTCAGAATTTCTGCCTTTACTCAGGCAGCGTGGCATAAGTGAAACTCAGATTAACGTAATGATGTCTGACAATCCTCGGAAGATTTATTGTATTCGAAATGACCTTACAAAAGTTGGAATAGAGCAATGAGTGAGTTGGCAATAACCCCGGCACAGAAAGCCGATACAAACAAAAAAGCATATAAGATGCTGGTTGGAGGCGAGTGGCGGGATTCCAAGGTAGGTACAACAATCGATAGTATTGACCCTTCAAATGAAGAGGTGATCGCCACGGTGCCAGACGGAGGAGATGCAGACGTAGCCGATGCCGTTGAAGCCGGTAAGGCGGCCTTTGCGGAATGGCGCAGTTTTAGTGCCGCTAAACGACAGAAAAAAATGTACGAATTAGCGGATCGAATGGAAAATCGAATTGAGCATTTTGCTATGCTTGACGTTGTCGATTCGGGTAATCCGCTGATAGGCATGATCGAAGATGCCAAAAAAGCTCCCGCTGAAATACGAAATTTCGCGAATATGGCCTCAGAGTTGAAGGGTACCTCATTTGAAACACCGTATGATGTTATGTGCTTTACGGTGCGTGAGGCATTTGGCGTTGTAGGACGGATAATTCCGTTTAATCATCCATACCGGTTCGCGGCGAAAGTGGCACCTGGTCTGGCCGCCGGCAATGCGGTGATTTTGAAACCAGGTGAAACAACATCACTGTCGGCACTAGAGTTTGGTGAAATGGCCATGGATATTTTTCCGAAAGGTCTGATTAGTGTGGTGACTGGCTATGGTCATACAGTGGGCCGGGCTATCGTTAAACATCCTGAGATCATGCGGGTTGCATTCACCGGAAGTGTACCAACTGGCCAAGCAATTATGCGTGATGCAGCCGAGCATATGAAGCGCTTGTCGCTCGAGTTGGGCGGTAAGAATCCGATGATTGTATTTCCAGATGTTGATATCGCTAAGGCAACGCGAGGTTGTATAAAAGGCATGAACTTGGCGCGAAGTATGGGGCAGTCTTGTCAGTCTAATTCTCGGGTATTTGTGCATGAAAAAATTTATGATCAGTTTATCGCTGAGTTAGTTGAACGGGTTGCGAAACTGAAGGTCGGAGATCCCCGCCACGAGACGACAGTTATTGGACCTGTCAACCATAAGAAGCATTATGATAGGATCATGAGTTTGATTGACTCGGGCAAGACCGAAGGTGCTAAACTTTTAACTGGAGGTGTTCGACCATCGCAGTTTATCAAGGGTTATTATATTGAACCCACTGTGTTTACTGATGTCACGACAGAGATGAGGATTGCACGGGAAGAAATTTTCGGCCCGGTGGTTAGTGTTCTTAAATGGAGCGACTATGAAACTGTAATCAAACAAGCCAATGGTACAGAATTTGGTCTCACAGCAAATATCTGGACGAACGACCTGACGCTTGCCAATAGAACAGCGAAGCTGATGCAGGCTGGTTTGGTTTGGATTAATGGTGCTGGCGGCCGCTTACCTGGTGTTCCCTTTGGTGGCTATAAGATGAGTGGGCTAGGTAAAGAAGGCGACCTGTCTGACCTGCTCAGCTATACGCAGGAAAAATCCATCATTACGCACTTACAGTAGTTTTTTTGGTTTTAGTTAAAAAACTGTTTGGGGAATTGACGTGACATGAACACGGATATCGCAAATTTTATATGTCGCCGTCTGGTTGGGCGCGTTGCCATTGTTACGGGTGGCGCTCATGGAATCGGTAAAGCCTATGCGCAACGTCTGTCTGATGAAGGTGCTCATGTCGTTATTGCAGATATTGATGGACCGGCCGCGGAAACATCGGCTGCAACATTATCGGCGAGACCAGGGGCGGGGAGGTCAATTGGGTTCCGTGTCGATGTCTCGAATGAGGAGAGTTTGGCTCACATGGTCTCCAACACGATAGAGGCGTTTGGTCGAATTGATATTCTGATAAATAATGCAGCGATTTTCGCAACGATTCCGATGTCACGTTTACCATTTGACGAGATAAGTGTCGATGAATGGGACCGGATGATGAATGTCAATCTGAAGGGTTCGTGGTTAGCCGTTCGGGCTGTAGCACCTGTGATGAAGGCACAGAGGTACGGGAAGATTATTAATATCGCCTCAGGCACGGCGTTTAAGGGGACCGGCGGCCGGATACATTATGTGACTTCCAAAGCTGGTATGCTTGGGTTGACCAAGTCACTTGCGAATGACCTTGGAGCTTACAATATCAATGTCAATTGCCTGGCGCCAGGCAGCACTTTGAGTGAAGAGAATGCTACAGAAGAGATTAAGGCAATGCGTGAGGGCAAAGCGAATAAGCGTCCTCTAGCACGGACGCAGTTGCCGGAAGATTTGGTTGGAGCCATGGCGTTTTTCTGCGCAAGCGACAGCGATTTTGTGACTGGCCAGACTCTGGTGGTGGATGGTGGCGTTTATATGCACTAGGGGAAAGCATAACATCCGCTTAGTGTACCACCACGAAAAAACGTTGCGATAATTGAGAAACAGTCGCTTGCTAAAAGATCGCATTAAAGATGGTGGCGAGCAGATCGAGTTTGAGGATCAGGACCCCTGCATTCACCGCTTGTGGCCGACGGAATGAAGGAAGAACGGCCATCAACCGCAGATGGAGAGATTGATAAAAAAATAACTCATGCGTGCAAGCCGGGCGCTTCATGGCCGGTTCGTGCTACATATTCAGTGTAGCCGCCATCATATTGGTGGATGCCCTCGGGGGTTAACTCCAGAACCCTGTTGGAGAGGGCGGCGAGGAAATGCCGGTCATGCGAGACGAACAGCATGGTGCCTTCATATTGTGCCAAAGCTGTAATCAGCATTTCCTTGGTGGCGATGTCCAAATGGTTGGTGGGTTCATCCAGTACCAAAAAATTTGGTGGGTCGAACAGCATAAGCGCCATGACCAGACGGGCTTTTTCACCGCCTGAAAGTACCCGGCAGCGTTTTTCAACTTCATCACCGGAGAAGCCAAAAGCCCCCGCCAGTGAACGCAAAGCACCTTGCCCGGCGTGCGGGAAGGCAGCATCGAGTGTTTCGAACACGGTGCTTTCGCCGTCGAGTAAATCCATGGCGTGCTGGGCAAAATAGCCCATTTTCACGCTACCGCCCAAGGTAACTGAGCCTGCATCGGGATCGGTTGTGCCAGCCACCAGTTTTAGTAAAGTTGATTTACCAGCGCCATTAATGCCCAGCACGCAGCAGCGCTCCTTACGCCGCACCAGTAAATCAAGTCCATCATAAATAACGCGGTTGCCGTAGCGTTTATGTACACCACGAAAATTCGCTACATCCTCGCCGGAGCGTGGGGCAGGACGAAATTCAAAACTTAATGTTTCGCGGCGCTTTGGCGGTTCAACGCGGTCGATCTTCTCAAGTTTTTTCACGCGGCTTTGCACTTGCGCTGCGTGTGAGGCGCGGGCCTTGAAGCGCTCAATGAAGCTGATCTCCTTGGCAAGCATCGCTTGCTGGCGTTCAAATTGTGCTTGTTGGTGTTTTTCATTCAATGCACTCTGGCGGGCGTAAAATTCATAGTCGCCGGAAAAGCTGGTCAGACTACCGCCATCGATTTCGATAATTTTATTGATAACGCGGTTCATGAATTCGCGGTCGTGCGAGGTCATCAGCAGCGCGCCGTCATAGCCGCCGAGGAATGTTTCCAGCCATATCAGGCTTTCAAGGTCTAGATGGTTGCTTGGTTCATCGAGCAGCATCACATCCGGACGCATGAGCAAAATGCGGCCCAACGCCACACGCATTTTCCAGCCGCCGGAGAGTTTTGCGACATCGCCGTCCATCATTTCCTGGCTGAAGCCCAGGCCATCCAGCACCTCGCGGGCTTTGCCCTCCAGCGCGTAGCCGCCCAGTTCCTCAAAGCGGGCTTGCACATCACCAAAGCGTTCGATGATCGCATCAAGTTGGTCCATTTGGTCTGGGTCGGCCATCGCGGCTTCCAGCGTGGCCAATTCGGCACCGACCTCGCTTACCGCCCCGGCGCCCTCCATTACCTCGGCCACGGCACTCCGGCCGGCCATTTCGCCCACATCCTGGCTGAAAAAGCCGATGGTCACGCCACGGTCCACCAGCACCTGGCCCTCGTCGGGTTCTTCCTGGCCGGTTATCATGCGGAAAAGTGTAGTTTTGCCCGCACCATTAGGGCCAACCAGGCCGATTTTCTCGCCTTTCTGCAAAGCTGCCGAGGCCTCGATGAACACCAGGCGGCTGCCGTTTTGCTTGCTGATATTATCCAGGCGAATCATTTAGTCCTCAGGGGCCAGAGTGGTTGAGGGCTCTTAAACCAAGTTTCTGGGTGCGGGAACTGCGGGGCAGGGGCGAAGTTGGGCAATTCGCGCCCCGGTAATATCACTCAATTTTTAGATAGAGATTCCCGCGAATTCCAAATTTGAGGGATGATGATCAGACAATCTCTAACGCCATCGCCGTTGCCTCACCACCGCCGATGCAAACCGCTGCGACGCCGCGCTTCAGGCCATATTTTTGAAGTGCGGCTATTAGCGTGACGATGATGCGGGCTCCGGAGGCGCCGATCGGGTGGCCGAGGGCGCAGGCGCCGCCGTGCACGTTTACTTTGTCATGTGGCAGGTCAAGCTCGCGCATCGCGATCATGGCCACCACCGCGAAGGCTTCGTTGATTTCCCATAAATCAACTTGGTCTTTGCGCCACCCCACGCGGGCCAGCACATTGTTAATCGCGCCAACCGGGGCGGTGGTGAAAAGAGCGGGTTGCTGGGCAAATGTGGCATGGCCGTGAATGACGGCCATCGGCTTTAGGCCGCGTTGTTCAGCCTCTGCGTGCCGCATCATTACTAAAGCCGCCGCACCATCGGAGATTGAGGAAGAATTTGCCGCCGTCACCGTGCCGCCGGCACGAAAAGCCGGTTTCAAGGCGGGGATTTTATCGGGCCGTGCCTTGGCGGGCTGTTCATCGTTGGTAATAATGATCTCGCCTAGGCGGCCCGTAATGGTGACGGGGGCGATTTCGTTGGCAAAACTGCCATCCTGGTTGGCTCGTAGGGCGCGGGTGAGCGAGGCCAGGGCGAATTCATCCTGCTGCTCACGGTTGAAGCCATAGGTTTGGGCAGAATCCTCTGCAAAGCTGCCCATCAGGCGGCCAGGCTCGTAGGCATCTTCCAGCCCGTCGAGAAACATATGATCGAGTAATTTGTTGTGGCCCAGGCGGTACCCGGTGCGGGCTTTTTCCAGCAAATAGGGCGCATTGGTCATGCTCTCCATGCCGCCGGCGATCATCACGCGCTGGCTGCCCATGGCTAATATGTCATGTGCCAGCATCGCCGCCTTCATACCGGAGCCGCACATTTTATTAACGGTGGTGCAGCCCACCGCATCAGGTAGTCCGGCGCCACGCGATGCCTGACGGGCGGGCGCTTGGCCCTGGCCGGCCGAAAGCACACAGCCGAAAAGCAGTTCATCAACGTGGTTCGCGGGTATCCCCGCGCGGGCAAGGGCGGCGCGAATGGCGGTGGCGCCGAGTTCGGCGGCGGTGAGGCTGGCGAAATCGCCTTGCAAGCCTCCCATGGGCGTGCGGGCGGTGCCGACGATAACGATGGGGTTTGTTGTGTTCATAATGATCTCTGTAAAATATTGTTCAACGCGGGGCCATGCGCAGGGCACCGTCAAGGCGGATAACCTCGCCGTTCAGCATCACATTACCGATGATATGCAGCGCCAAGTCCGCAAATTCCGACGGGCGTCCGAGCCGCGGTGGGAAGGGAACGGAGCGGCCCAGAGCTTCCTGCACCTCAGGCTTCAGCCCTGCCATCATTGGCGTCTCGAAAATTCCGGGGGCGATGGTAACAACCCGGATGCCGTCACGGGCCAGTTCGCGGGCGATTGGTAACGTCATGCCCACCACCCCTGCTTTAGACGCGGCGTAACCAGCTTGGCCGATCTGGCCGTCGAAGGCGGCGATTGAGGCGGTGTTGATGATGACACCGCGTTCACCCTCGGGGCCCGGGGGCGTTTGGACCATCGCGGCGGCGGCCAGGCGGATCATGTTGAAACTGCCGATGAGGTTGATGTTGATGGCCCGGGTGAAACTCTCCAGCTTGTGCGGTCCATCGCGCCCCAGCACTTTTTCACCAGGGGCGATGCCGGCACAATTGATCAGCCCATGCAGGTGGCCGAATCGTGTAACGGCATGCGCAACGGCAGCCTCGCCGTCTTCAGCTTTGGTGACGTCAGTGGTGATAAAACTGGCGTATTTGCCGAGCTTGGTGGCTTTGGCGGTGCCTGCGGCAGTATTGATGTCAGCCAGCACCACGCACCCGCCCGCTGCCACCAACAGCGTTGCCACCGCCGCCCCAAGGCCTGACCCCGCGCCGGTGACGAGAAAAACATGGTCTTTGATAAGCATGATTATGTTCCCTTTTTCACGCCACAGAAGCTTTTTCCGCGTTGCGCAGAATGAAACGTTGAATTTTGCCGCTCGGGGTTTTGGGCAATTGCTCGACGAAGGCGATCTCGCGCGGATAAGCGTGGGCGGAAAGACGCTTGCGGACGTGCAGTTTTAATGCCTCGGCAAGTTCATCGGAGGGTCTGATGCCATCCCGCAGAACCACAAAGGCTTTTACGATCTCCGTGCGGTCTCGGTCTGGTTTACCAACCACCGCTGCCTCAACGACCGCCGGATGCTCGATCAGGGCACTCTCCACCTCGAATGGGCCGATGCGGTAGCCGGATGAGGTGATCACATCATCATGGCGGCCGACGAAGCTGATGTATCCATCGGGGGATAATTCCACAGTGTCCCAGGTGCGGTAGTAGCCCCCTTCAATCGCTGGCGTGGACTGGTTGAGGTAGCCGGTGAACCACATAAGTGGCGACTGAACTATATCGACCGCCAGCGTGCCTGGTGTGTTTGCGGGAAGTTCATGGCCACCATCATCCAGCACCACCATCCGGTGTCCACGCATGGGGAAGCCCGCTGATCCAGGCTGCACGTGGTGCGCGAGACCATGATGATTGTTTACCACCATACCGGTTTCGGTCTGGCCGTAATGGTCGTGGATCGTCACGCTGAGGTTGGCGGCGAACCAACGGATCACCTCCGGGTTCAGCGGCTCGCCGGCGCTACTGACGACGCGCAATTGGCCTTTTACGCCGGCGGCGGCTTCAGCACCGGCGGCGATAAGCAGCCGATATGCAGTGGGCGCACCCGCTAGGTTGGTGATACCGTGCGTTTTGATGATGGCATACGTGCTCTCAACGGTAAACGGGCCATTATAGAGCGTGGTCGCGTGGCCGAGCAGCAGTGGCCCGGTGACGGCATAGTACAGGCCATACGCCCAGCCGGGGTCGGCGATGTTCCAGAATTTATCGGCTGGCTGCAGGTCGATGGCATCGGTCATATAAACGCGAAACGCCAGTAGCGCCTTCAATGGCACCGGCACTCCCTTTGGCATGCCGGTGGTGCCGGAGGTGGACATCAGCATAAATAAGTCGTTGCCCTGGCGTAGTACCGGGGTGAAGGCCGTGCTTTGCTTTGTCAGTTCTGCGGCGAGGTCAAAATCTTCCGGGCGCACGGGCTGATTGTGGCTGACGACGGCCACTTTAGGGGCGGTAGAAATGTCATCAAGTTTGGCGCGGTTGTCCAGATCAGTCACAATCAGCTTGGCGTTGCTGGTTTTTAGCCGATGCTCGATCGCTTTGGCGCCAAATGCGGTGAAAAAAGGTTGATATACGGCCCCCACCCGCCAGGTGCCAAGAATAGTGACCAGAAGCTCAGGGATCCGGGGCAACAGGCCGCCGACGACATCGCCCGCACCGATGCCTTGCGACGTTAAAAATCCGGCGAATTGAGCCGAAAGGTCGCGCAGCTGCTCGAATGTATAGCTGGCGCGTTGGCCGGATTGGTCCTCCCACTCGAGCGCGATTTTACCAGGCGCAATGTGGCGGTCGCAGCATTCAACGCAGGCGTTGATCCCACCCGTAAGCGAACCGCTCATCAGGTGTTCAATGTCCTCAAGTTGGAAATTTTCGTAGGCGTCACTATAGGCCGGGATTTGGCCCCGGCGTGGTTCGGAAATGGCGGTCATTTGTCTGGTTCATCCCTTTTTTGGCAAAGCTTTCGCGGACCCTTTTGACGGGCTGTACATTTGCTACCCTAAATATGGCACCCGATGACCGCAATGGCGGCATTTTATGGCGGCCTTGAATTTAGGCGGATGTGAGGTGGCGGTAGACCTGCTGAGACGTTCCGATTGCACATATTGAAATTCAACTGTTAGAGTTCCTCCATCAAGAAGGTAAGGGGAGTCAATGACCAATCAACCGGGTCTCTCGATGGATTTTGCTTTGGGCGAAACCGCCGATGCCATTCGTGATACCACGCACCGCTTCGCTTCCGGGCGCATTGCGCCGGTCGCCGCAGAGATCGACCGCAATAATGGCTTTTCGCGCTCATTATGGACCGAAATGGGCGCCCTTGGTCTGCACGGTATAACGGTAGAGGAAGAGTTTGGTGGCCTCGGTTTAGGTTATTTGGAGCATGTTGTAGCCGTGGAAGAAATTTCTCGAGCTTCGGCATCCGTTGGGTTGTCTTATGGTGCACACTCCAACTTATGCATCAATCAGATCCGCCGTTGGGGCACCATTGAGCAGAAGCGAAAATATTTGCCGAAGCTGATATCTGGTGAGCATGTCGGCTCGCTTGCGATGTCTGAGGTGGAATCTGGTTCTGATGTTGTCTCGATGAAATTGCGGGCGGAGAAGCGGGGCGATAAATATATACTGAATGGATCTAAATTCTGGATCACTAATGCTCCGGTTGCAGATACGCTCGTCGTTTATGGAAAAACATCCTTGCAGGATGCTGGACGAGGGATTTCGGTATTTATCATCGAGCGTCACTTCAAAGGTTTTAGGACTGGTCCGAAACTCGATAAAATGGGGATGCGGGGTTCGGATACGAGTGAGCTTATTTTTGAGGATTGTGAAGTACCAGAAGAAAATGTGATGGGCCCAGTCAATGGTGGGGTGGGGGTGTTGATGTCTGGGCTTGATTACGAGCGGGCGGTTCTGGCAGGCGGACCTTTGGGCATTATGCAAGCGTGTCTGGATGTGGTGTTACCCTATGTGCGTGAGCGCAAGCAATTTGGCCGGCCGGTTGGCTCATTCCAACTGATGCAGGGTAAAATTGCTGATATGTATGTGGCGCTGAACTCGGCGCGGGCTTATGTGTATGCTGTAGCCAAGGCCTGCGATGCGGACAAAACCACCCGCTTTGATGCGGCGGGTGCGATTTTACTGGCGAGTGAAAATGCCGTGCGCGTGTCGCTCGAGGCAATTCAGGCGCTTGGTGGGGCTGGCTATTTAAAAGAATATCCAGTGGAGCGCTTTGTGCGCGATGCCAAGCTTTATGATATCGGTGCGGGAACAAATGAAATACGCCGCTTTCTCATAGGCCGCGAATTGATTGGTGCATGATGCATTTAGTAAGTAACATCGATTCTTCATCGGAGGCTTTCCAGCGTAATGTCGCGATCAACCGTGCGCTCGTTGCGCAATTGCGCGACAAAGTAGCTGCTACGGCGCTGGGTGGCCCTGAGTCTGTCCGCGCCCGTCATGTGTCGCGTGGTAAGCTTCTGGCCCGTGAGCGCATCGAACGACTGTTGGACTCAGGGGCGCCATTTCTCGAAATAGGGCAACTTGTAGCCAATGGCATGTATGATGGCGAAGCGCCCGGTGCAGGGCTTATTTGCGGTGTTGGCCAGGTCCATGGGCGCGAGGTGATGATCATCGCCAATGATGCAACCGTTAAAGGTGGAGTATATTTTCCGCTGACGGTGAAAAAGCATTTGCGGGCGCAAGAGATTGCGCTCGAAAACGAACTTCCCTGCATCTATTTGGTTGACAGCGGTGGTGCGAATTTGCCGCATCAGGCCGATGTTTTTCCGGATAAAGAGCATTTTGGCAGAATATTTTTTAATCAGGCCACCATGAGTTCTCGCGGAATTGCCCAAATCGCCTGCGTCATGGGGCTTTCAACTGCTGGCGGTGCCTATGTGCCTGCCATGAGCGATGAAACAATTATTGTTCGCGGTGAGGGAGCTGAAAGCCAAGGTGCAATATTTCTTGCGGGGCCGCCGTTGGTGAAGGCTGCGACTGGTGAAATCATTAGTGCCACCGAACTTGGCGGTGCCGATACCCATGCTCGTAAATCCGGTGTGGTGGATCATGTGGCCGCCAATGATTCACATGCCATTGCGATCGTCCGCGATATTGTCTCCCGCCTGAATAAGGTTAAGCGGATTGATATTGATGTAAAACCGCCTGTTGCGCCACGGTACGATGCTGCTGACCTGTATGGGATCATTCCGGCCGATGTGCGTGCACCGTATGATGTCCGCGAGATTATTGCGCGCCTTGTTGATGCCTCGGAATTTCATGAATTCAAGCCGTTGTATGGCGCCAGCATCGTCACGGGTTTTGCCCGCATTTGGGGATTTCCCGTGGCAGTTCTGGCGAATAACGGTGTATTGTTTTCTGAAAGCGCACAAAAGGCTGCACATTTTATTGAACTTGCCTGTCAGCGTCGGATACCTTTGGTGTTTCTACAAAATATTTCCGGCTTCATGGTGGGAGGTAAGTACGAGGCTGGAGGTATTGCGAAAGATGGTGCTAAAATGGTGACTGCGGTCGCCACCGCCACTGTGCCAAAATTCACGGTTCTGATTGGTGGTAGTTTTGGCGCTGGCAATTATGGCATGTGTGGCCGGGCTTATTCGCCGCGTTTTTTGTTTAGCTGGCCCAACAGTCGTATTTCGGTCATGGGGGGCGAACAGGCTACCAGTGTGCTAGCCACCATCAAGCGAGATGGTATTGAAGCCAAGGGAGGTACTTGGTCAGCACAGGAAGAAGCCGCCTTCAAGGCTCCTATTCGGGAACGATATGAAGCTGAGGGCTGCCCTTATTTTGCGACTGCTCGCTTGTGGGATGATGGTATCATTGATCCGTTGCAAACGCGCGACGTCCTTGGCCTTGCAATTTCCGCCTCGCTCAACGCGCCAATCCCAGAGACGCCACGTTTTGGCGTGTTTAGAATGTGATGGCCATGTTTTCCTCCGTCCTCATTGCTAACCGTGGCGAAATCGCCCGTCGTATTATACGTACTGCGCGGCGCATGGGTGTGCGTAGCGTCGCGGTATATTCTGATGCCGATGCAACCGCCCCATTTGTTGCTGAGGCTGATGAAGCTATCGCAATAGGGTCGCCAGCGGCGCGCGAGAGTTACCTCAACATTGAAAAAATTCTCGCTGCCGCGCATTTAAGTGGTGCGACAGCCATTCATCCAGGTTATGGCTTTCTGTCTGAAAATGCTGAATTTTCAGAAGCGGTCTTGCAAGCGGGACTGATTTGGATCGGTCCACATCCTTCGTCGATCCGGGCCATGGGGCTTAAGGATACAGCAAAAACGTTGATGATTCAGGCTGGCGTTCCGGTGACCACAGGTTATGTGGGCGATGATCAATCAGATGTCCGACTGACGGCGGAGGCGCAACGTATCGGTTATCCTGTTCTTATCAAGGCGGTAGCAGGTGGAGGTGGCAAAGGTATGCGCAAGGTGGATTGCGCACAAGAATTTCCGGCTGCTTTGGTGTCATGCCGCCGTGAAGCCCAGGCGGCGTTTAACGATGATCGCGTTTTACTTGAGATTTATGTGGCTCAGCCTCGCCATATTGAGGTGCAAGTTTTTGGCGATTCGCATGGAAATATTGTACATTTGTTTGAACGCGATTGCTCAGTGCAACGCCGGCATCAGAAAATTATCGAAGAAGCACCGGCGCCTGGTATGACGGAGAGCGTGCGTGCGGCGGTATGCTTAACGGCTTTGAAGGCCGCTAAGGCGGTGAATTACCAAGGTGCAGGAACCATTGAATTTATTGCCGATGCGTCGAATGGTTTGCGGGCGGACCGCATTTGGTTCATGGAAATGAATACCCGCTTGCAGGTTGAACACCCTGTCACTGAAGCGATCACCGGGCAGGATTTGGTGGAATGGCAATTTCGTGTAGCTAACGGGGAATTATTACCACTTTTGCAGAACCAGATAACCATGACTGGTCACGCTATTGAAGCGCGGCTTTATGCGGAAAGCCCTGAGACTGGTTTTTTGCCATCGATTGGCACGTTACGCCATTTCAAACTCGCCTCTCACGGCATACGGGTCGACAGCGCTGTTGAACAAGGCTGTGAAGTAACACCGTTTTATGATCCGATGATTGCTAAATTAATTGTGCATGCGCCTGATCGCGTAACAGCGGCCAACCGTCTCGGTGCGGCATGTCGTATGGCAGAAATTTGGCCTGTCAAAACGAATGCGGCGTTTCTTGCTAACGCACTTACGAATGCCGATTTTATTGCGGGCAGCGTGGATACCGGATTTATTAATGCTCATCTTGATATACTTGTTGCTAAGTTGAACCCTGATAGAAAAATTTTAGAAGCTGCTGCGCTCTCACGTCTGAATGCCTATCACATTCCCGCGGCTCTCATCGGGTTTCGCCTGAATGCGAACCCGCATATTGAGGTACGCCTGCAGTACGGGGACGAAGCTCATATCATTAAGGTGCATCCGTCTGCGCATGGTCAGGTTTATACGGTTGCTAACTATGGAGACGAGACCATCGTTTTTGCGGGTGGTCAATCCTACGTATTTTCAGAAATCACAACCGATTACGGTGTTAACACGGCTGTTGCAAGTGATGGTGCGGTATTGTCGCCGATGCCGGGTCATATTCTCTCGGTAGAGGTTTGCGAGGGTGATTATGTGACGAAAGGTTCGGCGCTACTGGTTATGGAAGCCATGAAAATGGAAATAACACTTGCCGCCCCCATAGATGGCTACATTACGGGCCTGAGGAACAAGGCAGGTGATCGGGTCGCCGAAGGTGTTATTCTATTACGTTTGCAGACCGGAGACTGATCATGGCCGGAAAATATTTTGAAGAATTTGAACTTGGTGACATATTAAGGCATGAGTTACATCGTACCGTCACAGAGACGGACAATCTTTTGATTACGACCCTCACGCACAACCCACAGCCACTGCATCTTGATGCGGAATATGCAGCCCAGTCGGAATTTGGAAAAATTGTAGTAAATGGTCTCTTTACATTTAGTCTGATGGTTGGGCTTTCGGTTGCCGATACCACCCTTGCTACACTTGTTGCCAATCTGGGTTATGATGCGGTGGTTATGCCGAAGCCGGTATTTGTTGGTGATACGTTACGCGCTGAAACGACGGTACTCGAGAAGCGTGCTAGCAAATCGCGCCCGGCGGCGGGGCTCGTTATTTTTGAGCACCGAATGTTCAACCAACGTGATGAGATGGTTTGTCAATGTAAACGAACGGCCTTACTAAAAAGGATGCCGCAATGACTCCACGGTCATGGTTATTTATACCTGGTGACTCACCGGCCAAAATAGCGAAGGCTGCTGGTTCCGGAGCAGACGCTGTTATTTTTGATCTGGAGGATTCTGTTGCCCTGCCACGTAAGGATGAGGCGCGCAGTCTCGTTGCCACTACTCTTAATCATGCTGAGCGGGCTAATTTTCCGCAATTATGGGTTCGCATCAATCCATTGACCTCAGGCTTTGCTCTCGGTGATCTTGCTGCCGTGGTCCCGGCCGGGCCGGCGGGCATTGTTTTGCCAAAGCCGGATTCGGCGACGGATGTTATTAAGTTATCGCATTATCTCGATGCTTTTGAAGCCACCGCAAATATTTCTCATGGTAGCACTAAAATTTTACCGATTGCGACCGAAACACCGGCGTCACTTTTTGGTCTTGCCAGCTACGGCACGGCAGGTCCGCGCTTGATCGGCCTCACCTGGGGGGCGGAAGATTTACCGGCCGCCATTGGCGCAAGCTCCGGTCGTACAGACGACGGTACGTTGACTGACCTCTGCCGCCTTGCGCGGTCACTTTGCTTGGCCGCGGCGGCCAATGCCGGGGTGCCCGCGATTGATACCGTGTATCCCGACTTTCGCGATCTAGCGGGATTACGGATGTCAGCGACCGCAGCGCGGCGGGAAGGGTTTGTTGGGATGATGGCAATTCATCCTTCACAAGTCTTAGTCATCAATCAGGTGATGACGCCATCTGACGACGAGATTGCGTTTGCTCGTCGCATCGTGGATTTATTTGCAGCCGACCCAGGGGCCGGCGTATTGGCGTTGGATGGAAAGATGCTTGACCAGCCGCATCTCAAACAAGCGCGGCGGATTTTGTCTGGTAAATAAAGCTGCAGGAGGATTCAAATGACCGATAGCTTCGTGCGCGGTGCAACAGAGCCACCGCTTTTGGAAATTACGATTGGCCAAGCGTTCGATAGCGCATGTGCGAAATGGCCCACACAAGAAGCCTTGGTCTGCGCGGCGCAATCGGTCAGGCTGACGTGGGCGGCGTTGCAGGCACGGGTTGACGATGTGGCTGCCGGCTTGTTGTCCAGCGGGTTGAAGCCTGGCGATTGCATCGGCATTTGGTCGTTTAACAGGGTTGAATGGACGATTACGCAATTTGCTGCCGCAAAAGCTGGGCTGATTTTGGTGACAGTTAACCCTGCGTACCGGCTCTTGGAACTTGAGTACGCCCTTAACAAAGTTGCTTGCAAGGCGCTGGTGATCTCGCCGCCGTTCAAGTCGAGCGATTACCCGGGCATGATTATGGCGCTCGCCCCTGAATTGGCCGAAGGGACGCGTGGCAATCTTCGAGCCCGGCGTTTGCCACACTTGCGGATGGTGGTGCAGATGGGTGAACAGACGATGCCGGGCGCTGTTTCGTTCGATGCATTGGAGATGGTGGGCCGTGAGGCCGGGCGCGCGGCAATCACAGCTGTGAGTCTCAACCTTATGCCCAGCGATGCTATTAACATTCAGTTTACGTCAGGCACGACAGGAACCCCGAAAGGCGTTACACTCAGCCACCGCAATATTTTGAATAATGGTTACTTCATCGGGCAGGCCATGGCGCTGACACCGCAGGACCGCGTTTGTATTCCGGTACCGCTTTATCACTGCTTCGGCATGGTTATAGGTAATCTAGCCTGCATCACGCATGGCGCTGCTATGGTTTTTCCCGGCGAAGGTTTCGATGCCCTTGCCACATTGCAAGTTGCGGCGGCTGAGCGCTGTACGGCTTTGTACGGTGTGCCTACTATGTTTATTGCAGAGCTTGATCATTCGCGCTTTGCTGAATTTGACCTGCATCATTTACGCACGGGCGTGATGGCCGGCGCCACCTGCCCAATTGCAGTAATGCGGCGGGTTGTAGAAGCTATGCATATGCGCGATATTTCGATCTGCTATGGCATGACCGAGACCAGCCCTGTTAGTTTTCAAAGCAGTGTAGATGATCCACTGGAGCGGCGCGTCTCAACAGTAGGGCGTATTCATCCACATCTCGAAGTGAAGCTGATTGATGCTGAAGCCCGTATTGTTCCACGCAATACGCCGGGCGAGCTTTGTACGCGCGGCTATTCCGTGATGCTAGGGTATTGGGACGAACCCGAACAAACTGCCAAAGCCAAGGATACCGAGGGTTGGATGCATACGGGCGATCTCGCCATACTTGATGACGATGGTTATTGTACCATTGTCGGGCGCATTAAGGATATGGTGATCCGAGGTGGTGAAAATTTATATCCACGAGAGATTGAGGAATATTTATATCGCCATCCTAAAATTCAAGAAGTTCAGGTTTTTGGTGTTCCTGACGGGTTCTATGGTGAAGAACTTTGTGCCTGGATTATACTACGCGATGGCACAGATTTAACTGACGCGGATGTACGAGATTTCTGCCGTGAACAGATCGCACACCAAAAAATTCCTCGTTATATACGGTTTGTAAAGGAACTGCCTATGACGGTGACCGGTAAGCTTCAGAAATATAAAATGCGTGAGGCAATGATCGATGAACTGAAAATTGAGATTTAAAGAGCTTCATCGACCGAAATTTTGCTGCGGATAAAGTGGTTTTTGTAGCGGTCGTGTGATCGGGTCCCATACTATTTATTTAAAAGCAACCGTTCAAGGCGTATTGTGGCGGTCTCTGCTTCTTCAGCTATTTGCCGAAGTTCATCATTATCAAAAAATCTGGATCGTCTCAGACTCACAAGAGCTTGCGTTATACCTTGTCTCTGTAAAACATCATAAATAGCGTTCATACTATCGGAAGTCGTCGTGTCGTTAATGCGGGCACCGATGAATTCGAAGCCAATTTTATTGCCCAATACCCAGCGGCGCATGGCTAGAAAGGTGCCGCCGTTGGTTAGTTTTATTTTTACTTCCTCTGGTACGGACACTGGCGTTTCAGTTTCCACCAATATACCGGCTGGTGTTTCGTCGCAAATTAAGCAATCGACTGTTATGTCAGATACGCCAAAGATAATTTTGCCCATTTTTACGACTCGCTGCCGCTTTATTCGTCGATTATTTGGTTGCATGGCTTATCTATCCTCTCCCCGCATCATCCTTTAAGACCGCTACCAAGTTTGCTAATTTGCTGATGACATCGCGGAACGGACCACGTCCTTCAACCGCTGGCGTACCTAATTGTGTGGCATGTGGCAAAATGCGTGGCATATCAGGGATAATAACGTCGAACGGCCGTCCGATCGCCTGCTCAATGAAGCTTTGACTCAAACCTCCAGGACGGTTTGCCCGGTTTAACAACAGTATCCTACGACGCATCTGCATCGGCCCTAGAGGCAGATCTTCAAAGCGCTGCCAATTTCGAATTGAGCCCTTACTTGGGTCCATAACGACGATTGTTTGGTTAGCCAATTGAAGGAGATCGCGGGCGAACGGCAGGAATTGGTGACCAGTGTCAGCTACGGTTGATGTAAACCGAGACGTCAGTGTCTGGAGCAGGCTAGAAGCACCTTTCGGGCTGTATAACATCTCTCGCTCAAGTTCGGAATTGGACGACAGCACCTGCAGTCGGGTCCCAATGTTTTGAGCCGAACGTTGGACCAGCAGGCTATCAACCCGGTCTGGCGCTTCCAGGGCCATGCAGAGCCCCATGTTTTGGTGTAAATTGAGGTATAGGGCATCGGTTCCGGTATAAAGATCCGCGTCAAGCAGGAGTGTGTGGCGGCGCATTTCGACCCCGATCATCCAAGCGAGATTGATAGCGATTGTTGAACAACCGATACCCCCGCGCATACCAACAATTGCAATCATTGTTCCTTTACGTATCGTGTCGGCTGGGGCTTCAGTTTTGCCTGTTCCTTCGGTCAAACCTGAAAAACATTTGCGAATGGTCTCGACAGTCAGCGGTTTAACCAAATACTCTTTTACACCCAGGTCTTTGGTGATGGTTCGGTAGACGCTGACTTTATTTGCTTCGCCGATAACAAAAACGGACGTCTCTGGTGCGACCACCTCAGCCAGGTCCATCATGGCGTTGAGTGGTCGTTCCTCCTGAGAGATGTCGACCAGCACGACTCGTGGTGGTTTCATCTTACTCAACATTGTCAGAGATGTTTGAAAATCGGTTGTATAAAGCTGGAGGCCCTCTGGAAAGGTGGGTGATAGAGCCTCACGTAATATGTCGGCACTTTCTTCATCGCCGACAAATCCTAAAAAATTTGCACTGGTGTCCAAAGTTGGTTTGTTATCCCCTGATTTGATAAAAAAAGGATTAACGTGCAAAGATTTGTTCATGAGTAACGTTATCCAAGGTATCCTTGGGTACGGCGGTAAGTTGTGCGTGCCAGGATTCCATGTTTTTGTTTGGTCCACTATCGATTAGCTGTATGAAGCCAGAATTGGCCTTGATGGTCTCCAAGGCATACGGGGTCAGCCGGTAACGCGACGCAGACCTGATTGACTTACCTGAATATCGAGATGTGATTCGAGACATGTTATTCAAAGCAGATCCCTGTTTGTATGCTGAGAAGATACTCGTTCGATACAGCGGTGCAGGATTTGATCGTCGATTTTCACACGCGATGTTAATTGATCAATCTTGATATCTGAT
Source organism: Acidocella sp. (assembly GCA_027308685.1). Classification (GTDB taxonomy): domain Bacteria; phylum Pseudomonadota; class Alphaproteobacteria; order Acetobacterales; family Acetobacteraceae; genus Acidocella. The sequence goes on along the minus strand of DAIDEE010000065.1, from coordinate 2,804 downwards.
TGGTCTTTATGAACCCGTGTCTGGATGCTTATATTAAAGACATCCGTAAAATATACAACTATAAGTTATAAGCGCCTGTTTGTTGTGGGCTGGCGGGTGTTCGATAGGGGTATCTAAGGCAAATTTAGCGGTCCATCGCGAATTCAAAATGGCGCCGGGGGTGCATCTAATCCTCGGCGTGGATGATCTCCACATCAGGCAGGCCCCAGCACTCAGCGCCCATATCCTTCGGCATGATTGCCAGGCCCTCGGTTTCGATCTCGCCAACGGACAGATGAAAGCGGCACGCGGCGCTTAATGGCGTACGCAGGATGGCTGTAACCAGGTGTTGAAGCATGGCCTCAGTACATCGCGTGCGAGGGGGCTGTGGGGAATAATGCCGAGACCACATAATGAGCGCAGGCGGGTACGTGTTCAACCTCAGGTTCACGATTGACAGCATTGTTGTAAGGCTGGTTGACCATCAGACGATCAATTCTGGCGGCGTGAATATTTGAGGGACCGCGATCATTGGGGCAAGATCCGGTAGGATTGGCAAGTTTGGTAGCGAGAATCCAGTGACGGTGGTCATGTGCGATGACCCGGCTGACAATGTCCTCAGATTTACCTTCCCAATACCTATCGGCGGTATCGATGAAGTTGACGCCGGCTATTTTTGCGCTTGCAATAATCCCGTTGGTCGTTGGCTCCTCAGCCGGACCACCGAACACTGCATGGTGATGCCGAGGGCGGTTCCGGCTTTGCCTTGCCGTGTGCGCGGGTAGCGAACAAGGCAGGTGATGGCTTGGGGCGGATGGAAGGGAAGATTGAGCAATAAGGCGCCGCTTGTACCGCCATATTGCGAGCCACAGAAAATGCCTGCGAGCATCAGGACCGGCCCAGAGTGCATGGCACAGGTAAGTGGCAGTAGCATGGAAATAGCCGAAAGGGCCGCCCTGCCTGGTAGGACGCTGATGAAATTACCAACTATGACGCCGATAAGTGACCAGATAAGATTTTTTGGTTGAATCGCGACGCTAAAGCCATGCCAGAGGCCGAAGTTGGATTAAGCGTTCATGCTAACCCCAGATGAACAAAGGGAATTGTACTCGCAGCAGCCAGCTAAAAACAATCAGACAGACGATGGCCATGGCGGCTGCAAGACTTAACGTGGCTCAGGGTGATTTTTTTGGTCGCCAAATGCGGAGATCATCACAGTTAGGAAAGTGGTAGGTAGGGGGCGAAATCAGAGATGATGGAGGCAAGATTAATTTTTGAACCAGGCATAACTGATCTGACAGTGCGCGACGCTAATAGTGCTGATTTCACGGTTCTCGAACAATGCTGCTGCAATGCGGATGAAGTTGAGGGCGTTGAACAGTTTGAGTATTGGGACGATGCCTTTCATCGTGCGTTGGCGGCAGCGACTCACAATGGATTGCTGATCAATGTGCTGACGCTGATGTTGAAGGGTCGCGATCAAAGCGAGTGGGGACTTCTGAAGGATAAAGCACAACACTGGAACGTCGGGCCGCATACCAGCGCGAACAATGGGCAATATTAGCGCAACTTCGCCAACGCGAGGTGGAGACGGCACGGCAAGCACCATTCGATCTTCTTGTCCATGTGAGACGAAACATGTTTGGATATTGAACGTCGATTGCATCAAAAGCTTGCCTAGTTTCAATAAAACTTTACTCATATTTATGATTTTAAAAATGAATTTTTGCGAAAAGCCCCTTGGCAAATAAGTTGGTTGTGCAGTATGATTTACTCACTTAATGAAAAAATGAATATATGAAGGAGCTAATGCCAATGAAGACCTACAATGGTAATCGTCGTGAAGTTTTGAAGAAGGCATCCCAAATCATGGGGTTCGCAGCGGTTGCGGGTATTGCGATGAAAGAAACCGCCAAAGCTGACGGCGGCTCAATGTCCCCGGCTTCGGTTGGTTATGTTGATCATCCAAGCGGTACGCACCAATGCTCTAACTGCTCGCTGTATATTCCGGGCACCCCGGCAACTGCTAACGGTCTCTGCAAGGCAGTTTCAGGCCCGATCAGCCCCACCGCTTGGTGTCAGATATGGGCCCCTGCAAGCTGAGACATAAGTTATGAGTCGTGAGACGGGGTAGGACGCGACCAGCAGATACGTGAGGAGAGGAGAAAATTAAATGACCATTCACGCTTTATTAAAAGCTAAGCCGAATGCGATTATTGCCGCGCGGGCTGACATGAAAATTTCTGAGGTCGCCATTTTGCTGGCCGACAAAGGCATTGGTGCTGTGATGATAGTCGACGACGACAACAAGTTGATCGGGATACTGAGTGAGCGCGATATTGTGCGTAGCTTGGCCCGGCAAGCAAACGAAACAGTAACCCTGACGGCGGCTGACCTGATGACAAAGAATCCGATTGTCACCAATCCTGGAGTCAGTATTGAGCAGGTGATGGAGATCATGACCGAGGGTAGGTTTAGGCATCTGCCGGTAATGGAGCATGGGCAGTTGATTGGCATCGTGAGTATTGGTGATGTTGTAAAGGCATGGATTGATCAGCAGGCTCATGAAGTGCATAGCCTGCGCACTTATGTGATGGGTGTAGCTTAATTCTTTCCGTTTACTTTGTAAAAAGCGCAGGTTTTATTACCTGCGTTTTTTTTATGGTCGGTCGAGAATGTAGCCATTTTCGACGAGTTGCATGATGCGGCCAACGCCATAGGGAACGGGGATGGCTTTGGGGTTTAGCTCTGGGGTGTGGCCGGTGTCGCGGGTGATGGTGTTGATGGTGTTCATGCAGACGTCGAACTCGACACCTTGGGCGATC